>JAZQUU010000034.1:0-102878 GCA_045631485.1 Clostridia bacterium
GAGAGAAGCATAACAAGAATACCGATGTACCAAGCACTCAATACCATTAAAATTGATACCAACGCAAAAACTGTGGCTGTGATTGCTAATGAGATAAAGCAGTTGTAATACTGTCAAATTCCAATTTCAATGGGGGTGCAAAAATACCGCCTATGTACCTTTTATGAAAATTGCGGTCATTTGCCAACAAGAAACATCTGCAAAAGCGGATGTTTTTTTGTTGCAAGGGTGGCGATGAGAATCCACTTAGGTTCGTCGAAGCCACCGAGTGCCAACAGCAATCGGTCGGGGAAGTCTCGAGCAGCGAAGAGTTTTCGCTAACCGCTATACGCGGTCGAAAAATCAAGCGGCGCAGAGTATCCCACCCACTCCGCCAAATTATAACCCTAACTTTGATAAAAAGTTGGGGTTATTTTGTTTATTGTCCTTTTATTGGACAGCATCTCCGATATAATTTATATAACAAATCAAAACAAGGAGAATATTATGGGAAGTGGATTTAATTACAAATGCAAAAAATGCAAATAGAATGGTTTATGTTTGTAGTCACTGTGGAAATTGGAATTTAGAATACGCCATGGACTTGTATGCTCCGATAGACATCGAAAAAATTTCAGATAAAAAATTCGGTGACAAAACAGTTCGCGAATTAGGATATGTTCCATATGTTATATCATATTCATTACAAAAATACTATAAACTTTTAAAACGATTCATACATAGATGTCCTGATTGTAGCAAACGAACACATCGTGCAACCGAGAAGGAAATCCAATCCTTACCATGCCCTAATTGCAAATCACAAAACATTAAAGTAGCAAAGGTAATGTGGGATTAAATACTAACTGCACCCCCTTTATAAAAAGGTTCATACCTACAAAATATAGGGGGTGCAAAAAGCATAGGTATGTACCTTTTATCAAAATTGCAGTTATTTACCACTTTTCTATTATATTTGCCTTCGGCAAGTGAAATGTAAATATAATATCACTCAAATGAAAATAAATCGTACCTACTCATACAGTTCGGTGATTTCTTTTGCCATAGATAGCATTTGCTCTGCCACATGGTCGGGAGAGATGATTTTTGCTTGCTTGCCAAAGCTCATAATCCAGGATAAAAAGTGGGGGCTTACCGCAACCTTTACTCTGCAGGTGAAACAGTCTTCCTCTTTTTTTAGAATGGGGATATCGGTACCGAATCTATCAAACACCACGCCCACCAGGGTGTTTGAAAACCGTATGGTCACATCGGTTTCTTCTCCGCCAAACATCTGAAACATGGTCTTGGCATAGCCGGATAAATCAAACGGTTTTTCGCAAAGGATTCTGGGTTCCCCGGTCAGGGAAATCTGCTCCATTTTATCCACACGGTAATGGGTATATTTATCGTACTTTTGCTTATAGGTAATCAGGTAATAGTTTTCGTCGTCCCAGGTGAGTGCCACGGGAGATTCCGTGTATAATTCCCCTTCCTTGCGGTACACCTTCTTCTTATTTACATCCAGATTAAAATAACGGAAAGTAATCTGTTTATTTTGGGCAATCGCCTCATGTATTTTATCCACATTGTAAAAAATCTGTTCGTTGGGCGTTTTCACGCGGTTTCTGATATACACCTGACGCTGAAGCTTTTTTGCATTTTCGTGACTTGTGAGCTTTTCGATTTTGGAAATTAGCTCCATACTTTTCTTATGGGTGATAAACTTGGCAGACTGCACGCTGTCCACCAACAGTTTTAATTCGGGCAACTCAAATTCACGACTTGCCACATAATAATTGGTGGTGCGGGTCTTATTGGAGCAAATATCAAGCCCAAACAAACGAAGATATTCCAAATCGTCATAAATACTTTTACGCTCGGCAGAAATGCCAAGCTTGGAAAGCTCGGCAATCATTTCGGGCACGGTAATTGTGTGCTCCTCATCCGTCTGTTCCATAAGTATCTTGGCAAGATACATCATTTTAAGTTTCTGATGTGATAGTTTCATTATCTTTCATTCCTTATCTATATTTTTCCTGCAAATATTCTATAATCAAGAACATGGCTAAGTAGTTTTCTGGGTTCTACCATTAGTTCTTCAGCAAGTTCTATCATATGGTCTGTTATTTCATCTAAATGTTCTTCCTCAAATTCTGTTGCCTGTTCTTCATCGTGGAAAGTATAATCATAAATATCTATAAGCCTTCCACCTAATTTGAGCATCAGTTTCTGGCTTGCTATATTATCTACTTCAACCAATGCCATAAATTGCTGTTTATCATTCTTGGTGATTTCAGAAATCTTCTTTATAAATAGTTTAACCGCTTTATAGCCATAACCTTGGTTGCAGTATTCGGGTAATAATTCAACGCAAAACTCCCATAGATTTACCGATGTATCTTTTAACCCGACATATCCAAGATAAGCATTGTCTGACTTTCTTATTATAGCGACAAATAATGATTTTTCGTCTGTGACTTCCTTAATAAAAACTTCTTTATATACTGGGTCAGTATAATTACTGTTTGTGTAAACTTCTCGTGTTTTTAGATATAAATCGTAATATTTTTCGGACATTGGTTCTAATAAAATAATGTCATCGGAGATGAGGAGGGGTTCTTTTTTCTCTTTGCTAAAATCCCATGCTTCGCCAATAGATTGTCCTTTATTTTTGTCGATTTCCTTTTTGATTAAATCGAGTCTATCTTGCAGTAAAGTCATAACCTTCTCCTTAGCTTCTTTATCATCTTTGTCTAACTTTTCAATCTGAGATAATAGCTCTGGTAATGAGGTTAAGTATTCATCGTAAAACTCTTTAATTTTCTTTTTTTGTGCTTTATCGTATATTTTTCCCATAGCAATTCTCCTGTATATTTATGTAACAATTACGGGTCCTCGTGATATCTGTTGTAATAATCTTCAGCCTCTTCATAATCCCAGAAGTCGTCATCTGAATCAAATATATCTTCTTTTTCGTCATCATCTTCTTCAGTGCAAGCCCTGAAGATTTTATACTCCAAAAACTCGTCCTGCATATCTATTTTTCCGTTGTGATTCCAATCAAATATTGCCATAATCTTTCCCTCCCGAGATTATTTTGTATTTTTTACAAGCTCGTATAACAAAACAAGAGGAAATAATAAAACACACACAAGCCACATCTCTTATTCCCCCAGACTGATTTTGCCGGAAACTTTTTTATTCATCACTGTGTTTATAAACACGCCTTTGGAGATGATTGCAAAGTAATCGTAATATTCGTCTTTATAATGTTCGTCGATCAGTTTCAGAGTTTCCTGAAGCTGAAGCATTACCGCAACCTGATGGGGGCAACCTCCGCTATGAAAGCAGGTGCATTTGAGGTTTGAGATTTCGCCGTCTATATAGTCAAATTCAATTTCGTAGTTGTGGCTACCTTCCACAATGGCGTGACCGCGATAGCCGTCCAATTCCAGGTAGCTGACCTTATTTCCCATATAGTAGCCATGTCCCCGTTCCATAAAACTATGAGGAAGCTTCATCTTGGACAAATCATCTAAGGGGAAAGAGAATGTGTTATCGTCACCGCTGACATACTCCTCTTCTTTTTCGGGAGCCTTAAACCAGGTGAGTACCTTGGAAAAGGGAATTGCCATATCATCAAAGCTGACAATATGTCCGCCTGCAAGACAGAAGTCACCTTCCACATTGGTATCCACCACGGCAACCACCTTTTTGTAATCGGAAAGCTTAATTTTAAAGGAATAATTAACCTCCGTCACCTGTCCGCGATAACCTTCCAGCTTACCTTCCACATACACAAAGTCGCCAACCTTCAGGTCGAAGCGGTCGTTGTAATACGCCCAACCCGTGCCTCTGTGAGGAAAATACACCTGCACCACGGATTTTTTGGGGCACTGGTATTCGCAAATCATTTTTTTTACAATTTCTTCCACATATTCTGCCTGAATTTCCATAGCTTTTTACCCTCCAAAAAATAATATCTTTGATTCATTGTCATTATGATATCATATTGAGTGGGTAATAAAACGGACAGTGCCTAAGAAAAGCGTAGCATAATCTTAGAAAATTTGCAAGTATTTCGGCACAAAAAAAGAACCCGACGGGTTCTTTTTTTATTTCACGATTTCATAAGGCCAATCAATAATCCCGCCGAATTCTTTTACATTGGTATATCCTAAGCCAACCAAAGCTTCCGATGCAATTTTGCTGCGGCGTCCCGAACGGCAATAAACCAGAATCAGTTGGCCTTTTTCGGGGAGTATTTCTTCCGCCTTGGTATTGATTTGGGTATAGGGAATCAAAATGGCATCTTCAATATGCCCCTCGTCAAATTCGTCTTGCTCCCGCACATCCAAAATGATGTAATCGGATTCGGTTTGCATCAGTTCCTTTGCCCTTTGGGGTGTAATTTGTTCATACATCGCAGTTTCTCCTTGGTCGTTTGGTGCAGGGTGGGTGCAGGCACTCAAACAGATACATAAAACGGCTAACAATAAGGCACAAAATTTTCTCATTATAATCACCTATTTGAAATCATACAGCGCCTTTGTTTCGGGAGTGCGGTATTCGTGCTTTTCGTAATAACCGATGAGCTCCCCGCCATCATCCCGAAGCGCCACCATATACACATCCTTATTTTTCTTAGGGTCGTGATAGGTGAATACGATATTGTTGTCTTTGCTTTTTTGAAACCAACAAAGCACCGCATCTATTTTTTGATTGGAATCCTCGTTGTGACAAGCTTTTAAATTCTGTCCCGTTAAATCCTTATGATACTGACGGATTGCCGCAGGATTCATATAGGAAATCACAGATTCCAAATCACAAACCACAACGGGAGCCGTGTCCTGCTCGATGATACTTTTTAGCATCTTTTGTAACATAAACTTCTCCAAAATCACTTTTTTAATTCAAATAAGCCGTGTTCGTTGCAGTAATAATAAAATTTACCGCCTCGCATCACGGGAAACCGAAGCTCACCGTCCTGCTCGGGATAAAGCTTTAGGGTAAGCACTCTGTCAAAACGGACATAAGAGACAAAGGAAATATAATGGTCTTTTTTCATGGGGTGTGAAAAGGTAATCAAATGTTCATCCTCCACCATGGAAAACCGAAACTCGTGAGCAGAATCTGCCGTTTTTGGAATCAGGGGAGAAAGTTTTCTTCCGCAACAAAATATCTCCGCATTTCCCATATCGGTGATGATATTTCCGCATCCCTCACACACATAAAATTTTGTTTTTTTCACATTTGCTGACATCACGTTCTCCTCAGGCAATTCTCCTGCCAACAGTTTTTTGACATCCACGCCAAACACTGCGGAAAGTTCCGATAACAATCCCACATCGGGAAACCCGTTGCCCCGCTCCCATTTGGAAACGGTTTTCGGGGAAATTCCCAATTTGTCTGCCAACTCTTTTTGTGTCAATTTTTTCTCTTTGCGCAATGTTGCAATCAGGTTTCCTGTTTTTTGTAAGTCCATATTTCTTGATCACCTCTGAGATAAAATTGTATCAAAAAATAACCAAAAAATCAATCCACTATCCGTTGATATCATGTTTACTGAAAATCACGAAGAGGGGTTATTCCTTCTAACGGAAGAATTCGTAACAGCAGTTCTTCTTCCAATTCTGCAAATTCTTCCAAACTAAGCTCTGTCAGGTTGGAAGATACCACATCAAAATTTCCGGTGGAGTTATGATACACGCCGATGTTTTCAAAATCGCCGTCCACTTCGTGAGTGAAATAATAATTGGTGCAATCCAATGCGTTTTCTTTGGTGAGGGCAAATTCTCCAAAAATGCTGTAGGCAGCACCGGCAGAGCCAAAATAGGCAAAGGTTCCGTCAGAAAGCATAGAATAGGAGCTTCTTCCTGTTGTGTACAAAAATTGTTCCGGAGTCCCGTTTACCACGGTGTATGCCAGATAAATCTGGTTTCTCACGCTAAAATCCACACCTTCCGGAGTAACTCCAATGAGCAGCTCGGGAACATTGTCTCCATTCACATCCTGATACTTGTAACCAAGCAAATCCAATGCCTCATCACCGTAAATCTGACCAAACTCAAAAATCCCTTCCATTCCTTCGGGAGCCACTGCTTCCTCTGATAAAGCAAGGGTTCTCTTCACCTCGTTTAACACGTCATCATACACCCAAAGGTCAAATGTTTTGTTACCACACCCGGTGAGTGCTGCAATCAGCATCGTAAAACATACTGCCAAAACTGCAATTTTTTTCATCTTATCAATACCTCTTTTTACTTTCTATTGAGGTTTCTTGGTGCCGCAATTTGCACAGAAATTTCCCTGATTTACCGCACCGCAGGTGCAAGTCCATCCACCGGGCTGAGCTTTTCCGCAATTGGGGCAGAATTTGCCCGTATTGTTTGCACCGCATTCGCAAATCCATCCGCCTACCTGCTGATTGACCATAGTATCCTGCGTGTTTGCGCCCTGCATAAAGCCTGCCATATTGCCCATCATATTGCCTGCCATACCCATACCCATAAAGCCCATCGCTGCACCCGATTCGTTTGCCGCAGCGGTGTTCATTGCCTGAGCGGTGGCACCTGCCATATGACCTCTTAACATATTGGCATCTCTTCCCATAGCGGTGGAACGCTGATATTCGGTGATTCTTGCTTCGTCTTCTTCGGTGGCATTCACGCTTGACACGCCGAATTCCACGATTTCAATCCCTCGTCTGTCTCTCCATTTGGAAGACAACAGTTCGTTTAATTTGTCTGCCAACTGCATGGTATATGCAGGAATTGCCCCGTAATAAATATTATTCTGCGAAATTTTGAACATTGCGGGATTTAAAGCAGTTAACAACTCGGATTTCAGCTGCGAATCAATTTCATCCCTCGTAAACCGGTAATCCACATTGGCACACACGTTGGTATAAAACAGAAGCGGATTGGTAATCCGATAAGAATATTCTCCGTGGCAACGGATTTTGATATCCAACGGGAATCCGATTGCCTGGTCCATAATTCTGAAAGGAATGGGAGAGGGAGTGCCGTACTTATTGCCCATAATTTCCTTGGTATTAAAGAAATACACTCTTTGGTCTTTGGCAGGTTCGCCGCCAAAAGCAAAGCGTTTGCCGATTTCGGAAAAGGTTTTTTTCAGATTTTCCCCCAATTTTCCGTAAAAAATGCTGGGCTCAGTTTCATTATCGTACACAAATTCACCGGGTTCCGCACAAACTTCCACCACTTTTCCCGATTCCACAATCATCATACATTGACCCTCATTCACGTTGATGATGGAACCGTTGGTGATGATATTATCCGTTGATTTGGTGTTGGAGGAACGGTTTCCCGCTTTCTTTTCGCCTTTTACCACCAAAGTGTCGGCATCCATACTGTCACAATAAAAATAATCACGCCATTGGTCTGCCAAAACGCCGCCAAGCGCTCCGATACCTGCTTTTAATAAACCCATAGCTCATTCTCCTTTATTATCATAGTATCTATGTTTTGTAATTCGTTTCTTCTTTGATTGTAGCACAAACAGAATGAAAAATCAATCCGCTTTTTAAAAACTTCCGCCACCGCCGCCGTGGGTTCTTCCCGAAGAAGAGGTGTGAGTGGAGGAATTGGAGGTTTCCTTTTTCACTTTGGTGACGCGGCTATATAAGAAAATATCTCTTGCCACATCCAGATGATAACTGCCCTCTTTCACATAATTTTTGGCATAATCATCGGCAACTGCCGTGTTCATTTTGGAAAGTTGAATGCCCATCATAATAAAGGCAATCACAAAGGTTACCAAAACAGCTCCGCCAATTACCACGGCAACATAAGTCCAATCGGTTCCCACGTAATCGGTACCGCTATCTGCCATCAAAAGCACTTCTTCCACTGTGTTGGCATAGGTCAAAATGGCACCGTAGTAGTCATCCGCCCTTAAATAAGGCTCCACTTCCTGCTTGAGATAACCAATCGCATCATCCGAGAAAACGCTGATTCCCTCTCCGCAGGTGGAGAAATGATATTCCCGTTCTGTCAGGGAAACATACAATAAAATCCCGTCACCGCCGTGTCCGTTACCGTAGGCATAATCGTCATACCAATCATCTGCGGAGGACTGTGCATCATAACTGTAAAACTCTTCTTCTATCACGGCAAGAATTGCCATATCATACTCATTTTCCAGAGCAAACAATGCTTCCGAGAGCTCCGTTTCCTGCGTAGCGGTGAGCACCCCTGCCGTGTCTGTCACATTGGAAATTTCAAAAGCAAATGCAAATTGACTGCCAAAGGTGAGGCACATAATCATAAGGAATACAACCCATAATAATCGTTTCATAACCGCACCTCCCTACTGCAACAAAAAGTATGCAATGGCTGCACAGATAACTCCTGCAATCCCTGCCACTTTCCAGAAATATTTCCATTTTTTCTTCTTATCAACGGGCCATTTGCCAACCACTTTCCCCGTCTGACCGTTGATGGCATACTGATAAGTTTCATCCTGATAACGGATATTGAGCATCCAAACGGGCAACAGTGCATAACGGGTCTTCCCGTTGGAAAAGTTGACGCTGGCACAATCCGGCACCACATTCAGATATCCTGCGGTAGTGTGCTCAAATGCACGAATGGTGGAGTTTTTTACTCTCTCGTTGGCACGCTCGATACTGTCCTCACAAGACACATCGTATTTGTCTGCCAGATATCCTGAAAGGTAAGCATCGTTAAATTCCACGGCATCGTTGTAATCAAAGGGTTCCACCGCTTCCATATAGGTGTCGTCCGCTTTTTTGGAGCCGTCCACGGGAATGTTGGCAAAGCTGACACCGCCCTGACGAAGCAGTTTGAAAAAATCGGTTTTGGTGTAACGATAATTGGAATCGCTCCAGGTGGTCACCCGTTGAGCATTATAGGTAAGATAAGCATCACAGTCTCCGTCAAACATCCAAAAGGGCACATAAATTCCTGCCATTTCCTCAATTTTCTTTTTGTCTCGGAAACTGTCCGGCAAAAAGGGAGCTTTTAAAGACGCTGCGTAGAACGCTTCCATTGCCGCCTTTTTATCCACCTTGAAAGGAATGATATAATCCGGGCGTAAGCCACCCTCAAACTGAGATTTCACAATGGTGGATTGTCCGCAATAGGGGCAAACGGTGGCACCTAAGGTGTTATCCCCCGTAATTTCGGCACCGCAGGACTGGCAGGAATAGTTGGCTAAATTGATTCCCTCGTCAGTGCCGTAGGTTCGGGGTTCATAGCTATCCCAATCATAGCGGGATTCTTTCCCTGCCTGCGCCATTGCCTCATCCATTTCATTGATGGCATCCACCGAAAAGGAATTACCGCAGGAATCACAATGCAGCTCCGCTCCCAAAAACACCAGGGGCGCTCCGCAGCAGGGACATTTGTAACTGTTGATGGTATCCATACCGATTCCTCCTATGTTAATCAATCACTTCAATATAAAAACTGACGGGACGGAATCCGTCGTTGCAGGAAATCATAGCAGAATTGGGATTTTTCATCCATCCCTCATAAAAATTGCCGCCGCCTTCGGCAAGCTTCATCACAAAAAATTGCATACTCTCCCAGGCACTTTGGCAAAGTCCGTCCGGCTTTTGGGCGTTCTGGGAAATAAACACATCTCCCACCCGAATATCGCAGGCGTGCTCCATGGGATTTTCATATTGCGCCATCAAATCGGGATAGGTTGTTTGCCGCATTGCAGTAATTTTGCACGTTTTTAAGCATTTATCCTGCATAAACTACCCCCTCAAACACTTCTTCCGCAAAATAGCCGTCAAGCATCATACGGTGATTTTCCATCTGCACCTTTTTGCGGCAAAGGGTGCCGTCTTCCAATAAAAGCCAGATATAGGATTCTCCGTCGGTTGCGTAATAGGTCACTTGCTCCCCTTTGGCAACCGTGATACTTCCTTTTGCGGTATTGGTTTCTTCATTGTATAGTTCTGCAACAAAATCAAAAAGCACCGTGAAGGTCAGTTGATTTTCTTTTTCAAAATGCCAGAACAGCTCCGTGCTTTGAGGCAATCCCTTTTCCCCAACGGTGAAGTCACGATAACCCGTTACCGTGCTTGCCATTTGGGTGCGGGTACTCATTTGAAAGTCATCGGGATTGGTCAACACATCTTGCCAACCGTGAGAATCCCAATGCATACCGCCCTGCATACTGCCTGTTTGTTCCACGGTGTTGCCCAACCGGAAGATATGGGTTTCTCGGGCGTCGTTTTCCATGGTGTTCTGAACATAGAGATAATACTCACCCGTGCGGGTTTTTAAAAAGGTTGCCTGATTAGATAAGCAATACTCCGAAAATTCGTATTCGGTGCCGTTTAGGGTGATAACGATACTGTCACTCATCCCCTGATGCTCTCCACGATTCACCCAGGAAATGGTGTCTGCCACACCATCTTCGTTCACATCATAATAAAAATTGCAGTTTTGGGGCAATTCCACTCCATACGCCACGGGTGATGCCCGATATTCTTCCTTCACCAAATCGGGAAATTCGGAATAAATAAGAGTCACTTGCTGACGGCCATAGGCATACGGTGCCAAATCATAGGGATTAAAATAGAAGGTGATGCCGTGATAATCCAAAGTCCAGTCCGCTCTGTCATCTTGAAGCAAATCTGCAAGTTGAACTCCTTCAAACAAAGGAAGGTCGGGATATAAAATATCAATTTCAGGCCAAAGTGCCGTGGGTAAAACGCTCACATCGGTCACCACATCGGATAGCTTCAGTTCCTTTCCGGTTGCGGGGTCGTAGGTTTCGGTTCTGTAATAAGAAAAACCGTGCATACCGCCGCTGTAAACATAGCCGTCGTACAAAATACTCAGTGCCTTGGAATCCCCACGGCGAACCGATGCCTTTTCCGTGCTTTGATAGGGGATAAACTCCTCGGAATCCTCTGTGAAAAGAATATCTGCATCCATTTTGGTTGCATCCAGAAAATCCAGCTTTTCGGCACGGATTTTTGCGTTTTTCTCCTCTAAGACAACCGCCAGACGGGGATAATTTTCGGCATCTTCCCCGCGCAACTTCACAGAAGGGTATCCCACCTGAATCAACGGATACGCCGCCTGCGAAATTTCCTCGTAGTCTCTCAAGCCATATTCCGATTGCTCCTCATATCCGCTGACAACCTGCAGGGTTTCGGTAATACCAAATGATTCTTCCGACTTGGTGGCAGGATTTTTTCTGCAGGAAACCAGAGAACATACCATCAAAACACATACGAAGATTGATACCCATTGTTTCATTCTTTTTTCCATACATACTCCTCCTGATATTTTTAGGATTGCTTTACTCTGCCTGTTTTTTTGCAAAAAAGCCCGAAACATCAATGGTTGTCCGGGCTTTTTTTCTTATGCTTACTGTTTTTCAAAAATCATTTCAAGATTGCCGTCCATAGCAACCAGTCTGTTACCGTCAACATTCAGTACAAGGGGATTTTCAGGACCAATCTGAGGAGAAACGAAGGTATATTGATTACCTTCTAACACCCAACTGATATCCATTCCGCTTTCTTCGATGCCGTAAGTACCTGTGCCGTCTTCTTTTAATACGATGGTCAACACGGGAAGCTGGTCTGCTTCCAATTTAGCACCGTCCTGACTTGCACTCACCATAACGTAGGTTGCAACCACGGGACTGTCAGACGGTTGGGTAATTTCATGCGCTTCGGGAGCTTCTCCAACAACAGAGGGGCCCGCAACATCTGCTTCCGCAGATTTCATAGTGGTTTCCGATGTTTTGCCGCATCCCGCTAAGGTTACAAGCAAAAGCATTGCCAATAAAAAAGCCGTTAATTTTTTCATCATAGCGATCCTCCGATTTTCGTTCTTTAGTGGCAACCGTGATTGCCGCAGGAATGACCGCTGCAGGAGTGGCCTTCCCCGTGATGATTGCAGGTCACATTGGGATTATAGGATAAGCTTTCTGCCAAATAAGCCTCCACCGCCTGATCGCAATCCCCTTTCACGCCGCCGAAGAAACGGATGCCTGCATTTAAGAGCGCATTCTGAGCACCGCCGCCGATACCGCCGCAAATCACCACAGAAACGCCCTGCGCTTTTAAAAAGCCGGAGAGTGCCCCGTGTCCGCTTCCGCCGGTGGAAACCACGGAAGAAGAAAGGATTTTGCCGTCTTCAATTTCATAAATTTTAAAAAACTCGGTGTGTCCAAAATGCTGAAACACCTGACCATTGTTGTATGTTACTGCCAGTTTCATAAAAATGACCTCCAAAAACATTTGATTTGATGATTTTATTATAACATATTCCCTATCGGTTGTAAAGAGATTTCTCTTGCATTTTCCGGGAATTTATGTTAAGATGTTGGTAATATTATTCCGATAAAAAAGAGGTGAGCAAATGTTTTTGGGCGAACTTGGTGTGCTAAAATGGTTGGAACAATGCCGCACACCCTTTCTCAATCAACTGATGGAAACCATCACATTGTTTGGAGAGGACACCATTCTGATTGTTCTGATTTGCGTGTTGTATTTTATATTTCATAAAGAAACTGCCTACCGTCTTTGCTTTCTCACCGTCTGTTCCATAGGATTAAACGGGATTTTTAAAAATCTTCTGAAAATTCCGCGTCCTTTTTTGGCGGGAGGTGTAAGTTGTGTCCGTCCCGAAACGGCAACGGGCTACTCCTTCCCCAGCGGACATACCCAAACCTTTGCAACCTGGTCCACGGTGGCGGCGAGGATGACCAACAAGCGAAAATTTCTTGTCACGGCAATTATCTTGTCTTTGTTGTTGGGCTTTTCCCGAATGTACTTGGGTGCCCACTACCCCTCCGATGTGGCGGCAGGACTTGTTTTGGGAATTTCGGTGGGAATTTTCGGAAATGCTCTCTATGAAAAACAAAAAGACCCAAAAAAACTGTACTTCCCCGTTTTTTTGGTGATGACAATCTTCGGCATTTTCTTTCTTTGCAATCCCGACCCCCACTTTGCCGACTATTTTAAATGCCTGGGACTGATGGGCGGACTTTGGGCGTCCTCACATATCGATGGCAGATGCCAAAGCATGACCTATCAGGTCCCCTTTTATAAAAAACTGCTCCGCGTGATTGTTGCAATCATGTTGGCGTTGATCCTAAAAACGGGAATGAATGCCGTTCCCGTTCCCGAAAATCTGTCCCTGTCCTTAGTTTGGGACTTTATACGCCACGCAGCTCTCATTACCGTGGTGCTTGGCGTTTATCCCTTGTTACTTCCAAAAATCAAATTATAAGGAGAATTTGTTATGAATTTTTATGAACTTGCAAAAAGCCGTTATTCCGTGCGAAATTTTATGCAAAAAAAGGTACCCCAAGAGATTGTGGAGCAGATTCTGGCATACGGGCATCTTGCTCCCACCGGCTGCAATATGCAACCCCAACGCATTTTGGTGATTGACGAAAAAGAGCAACTTGAAAAATTAAAAAACTGCACCAGAAGTCATTTTGATGCACCCCTGGCAATGCTCATCTGCTACCACAAAAATGAGGGTTGGACCCGTCGGTACGACGGTGCCAAATCCGCTCCCGTGGATTGCTCCATTGTGACCACTCATCTGATGCTTGGTGCCTGGGAGCTTGGCATCGGCTCCTGTTGGGTAATGAGCTTTGACCCCGTGGCAATGAAAGAAGCCTACAAGGTTCCCGACGAACTGGAACCCGTGGCACTTTTGGTGATGGGATATCCCTCGGAGGATAGTGCTCCCTATCCCATGCATAGCGAGTTTCGTCCCTTGGAGGATTTGGTAACACACAACTCTTTTTAACCCTTGACAAATATCAAAAATTTTGCTATAATGAGACAAACAATATATGATAAGATTTCTGCCACCGGGTAGGAATCGTGCGGAAGCATTCGGCATACAACGTTAGGTCTTAGAAGTTGTGTGAACGGGTGCTTTTTTGTTGGAGGAACGATGAAAATTTTAACTTATTTTTCAAAACGGGAGTGGGCACTCTGGCTTGGTTCCCTTGCAATCACCTTGGCGTCCTATGTGATATTTCGTCAGGAAAGTGTTTTGACGCTAATTGCATCCCTTTTAGGCGTTACCTCACTGATTTTTTGTGCCAAGGGAAATCCCATAGGACAACTGATGATGGTTGTGTTTGGCTCAATCTACGGCTATATTTCCTATTCCACCAGGTACTACGGCGAAATGATTACCTATCTGGGAATGTCGGTACCAATGGCGGTGTATGCTTTGATTTGTTGGCTAAAAAATCCTTTTCAGGGGAAGAAAAGCGAAGTCGCCGTGAACCAAATCAAGAAAAAAGAATGGTGTTTTTTAATTCTCCTCACCGCCATGGTGACTGCCATTTTCTACTTTGTGTTGGCATGGCTTCATACCCCAAATTTGTGGTGGAGCACCTTATCTGTTTCTACCAGCTTTGGTGCCTGTTATTTGATGGCAAGGAGAAGTCCCTATTTTGCTTTGGTTTATGCATTAAATGATATTGTGCTGATTGTGCTTTGGAGTGTTGCTTGTTTTTGGGATATCAATTATTTATCCGTGGTGATTTGCTTTGTGGTATTTTTGGCAAACGACTTATATAGCTTCTATAATTGGAGAAAGATGGAAAAGAAACAAAAGAAACAAAAGAAAGCAAAAGAACATATTGGAGCAGTTGTTTGATACACCATTCTGCCCGACACCTGTTTTCACATAGCACCATCTCATCCGAGTTGCCCGGCAACCCACCTTCTCCTCAAAAAGAAGGCTTCCCGAGTGTCTCTTTCATAACAAAATACGCACAAAAAAACAGAGAGAATTTCTTCTCTCTGTTTTTTATTTGGTCAGGAATTAATCAACGTATTCTACTGCGATGTAGTTAATGTTGTATGTGCCTGCAAAGTAAACGGTATCACCTTCTGCGATATCAGCTTTGGAGATATCAACATATTCTACTTTACCGTCTTTGAATTTTACACCAACAACATTACATCTGGTTCCTAAATGATAAGCACCGCCATTTGCTAAGAACAATCTGTAATCGGTAACTTTTTTAGCAACGCCTTTGTTCAGACCGGGCATAACATTCTGATACCATTCTTCCATGGTCATATCAGAACCGTCTGCACTCTTGGGATATACTTCAACGCCGGTAATGTAGGAAGCATTATCACAGAATAACGCACCGCTCATGTAGTACACTTTCATGCCTTCTTCCAGCGTGGTGGGTGTAGTCTGACCTTCCGGAACGGTAACAGACCAGGAAGAATCAATTGCAATAGAATCCAGTTTCCAAACAGTATCGCCGCTATCGAGAACTACTTCATAGTAATGTTCTTCGGTTTCAGCATCATATTTTTCGGTGATGCTGTCGATAGTGGATTCTTCATCACCCTGATAGCTGTAAATCTTGTCGGTATTGCCATACAAGAACCAGAACTGAGGATGAGAAGTACCGGGTTCTGCGAACATTGCAATATTAACTCTCACGCCTTCTGCATCACGGAAAGAACCATGTGCCAACAGGGTATCGTAGCTAACCTTTTCAACACCCAGCTTACCGCCTTTATTAGACAGAACAACATAGCTTTCGTTATGAATGTTGAACTGTGCAAAGGTGCTGCCAAGAGCACCGATACCGCTCAGAGACAGCGGGATATAAACACCACGGAAGTCACCTGCAAAGTGGTCTAAGGGAATGTCTCTTGCAGGAACCTCGGGAATGCGGGTAACAGTTTCAACACCATTTTCCAGATAGCTGATATCGTGTGCTTGCCCGAAGAACAGGTAGAAATCAGGTTTGGAAATCTGAGTAATCACACCTTCTTCGTTTACGCTGAATTTATACAGATAGCTATCTGCATCCATTCTGTTGCTCCAGGTCAGAGCATTAACTGCAATGCTGTTAGCGGAAGCGAATACGCCATGGAGGCTGCTGTCAATTTTGGAAGAATTGATTAATTTAGTAGGCAGAATGATGGTTTGTTCAGAAATTTCGGGATAGATGGCCTGAACTTTGATTTTGATATCGTCAAAGCCTTTCTGAGAGGAACCGATAAGGTAACCAGTGAACTCATTTTTCTGATTGTTGTATCCGCCGGACTGGATATAACGGATGTTACCGAAAATATCCACATAGCAGATAACCTGAGTGCCAAACACTGCATCAAACTGATTTTCCGCATAGGAAACACCATCTTCGGAAACATAAATGCTTCCGTTGGTGGGATAGAAGAATTTACCGATTTCCAGTTCGTCACCGGACATACTTTCAAAATCGCCAACGATGGTTTTTTCGGAAACCACGATTACCAGCAAATCATCGGTCTGGTAATAGTAGAATAAGCTGCCGGGTTTAATCTGGTCACGGTCGGTGCTTCTGCCACCGATAATAACCATAATGTTTTCGTATTCGCCAATTCTTTTCAGTTTACCCTGAGCTTCTCCTTTAATATAGGAAATATAGCTGTTGTTTACTTCCTGAACCATACCGCCTTCCTGGAGGTTCCAGGTTTCAATAAAGGTAACTTTGTTGTTGATTAATACGATTTTCGCATATTTGCCTGCCAATTTAACGGGAGTTCTGGTAACTGCACCGTTGTAGCTTACGCTTGCGGAGGAATCAATTTTGTATTCTTTTTCATCACGGCTGAATTCGATTTCGTCAATCAGATTCAGAGCGTAAGCATTGTTGGAGTTAGTGTCATTATTTACGCTGTAAATCACATCGTAGAACACTTCCACATTCTGCTGGGGAGCGATGTACACGATTACGCCGTCTTTGTTGGTCCAAACTTCAACGGGAATGTTCTGATAGAAGTTTAAGTCCACTTTACCGTTGGAGATAAAGTAATAATCGGAACCAACAACCAACATTTCGGGGTTTGCTTCAGAAGCGTTTTTGGTTACGCGGAATTTTGCGCTGGGTTTCTGATTGTTTACTTCGGTGATGTAACCAAAGTAACGGGAAATGTTGAAATACTGAGATAAGATAGTTTTGGTAGCACCGGTTCTGTACATATTGATGTTACCGTCTTTATCGTAGCTGTAATTGAATTCTGCAATATCAGTAGTCATCAGGTTATATACCAGCTGACGATACTGTTTTGCGGTTAAGGAATCATAGTTTTTAATGGTAACGCCGCTGTAGATTTTTAAATCTCTCACGGTTTTCATTGCGCCGTCAACACCGCCGCCATTTGCCTGAGCGATGGTTTCATAAGCCAGCAATTTTACAACTGCATCGTTGAAATCATATAAGGTAATGGGGTCGTTGGGGCAGAATAAATTGCCTTCGGGAACTAAGAAACCGTTTACGGTTGCATAGTAAACATAACCGGAGTTTGCATCATCCTCGGGAACGTCAACATAGTCGGTTGCACGGGGAGCTGCTTCACCACTGCCTAAAATATTGGCAATGGTGTAAGCAAAGTCTGCACGGGTAACTAAATTGTCGGAGTCTGCGGAGCAGCTCTGGGGCATAATGTTGAAATCAGAAATAACCTGGCTTGCACCGGTTGTTGCAGCGGATGCAACAAGAGCAAAGGAGCTAACAACCAGGGTCAGGGTAACGAGCAGAGAAATAATTCTTTTCATCATACGCCTAACACCTCCATCATACTGTAAATTACTTTAGCAGACTGAGCTCTGGTAGCGTTGTTAGCAGGAGCGAAGGTGCCATCACCCATACCGTTGATGATACCCTGTTTTTCCAGAGCGCTAACTGCAACTTTTGCATAATCTGCGATATCACTAGAATCTGTGAATGCATTGGTGCCTTCCGGCAGTTCAATACCTAATAACTGGAAGGTTCTGTACAGCATTACAGCCATATCCTGACGGGTAATCTTCTGACCTAAGCCGAAGGTGCCGTCTGCATTACCTTTTACAATACCCAATTCCTGAGCGGTTGCAATATAGGAGGATGCCCAATGGTTACCATCCACATCCACCAGGTTGGATTTTGCATCAGCTTTGTGGGAACCAACAACGGTTACCAGCATTTTTACATATTCTTCACGAGTTACATTGTCCATGGGACGGAATGCTCTTTCGTCATTTTTGGAAATGATTCCTTTACCAACTAAAGCGTGAACCATATCCTGAGCCCAGATAGCATCACCCATATCGTCAAAGAAGTAACCGGATGCCTGGCTGTCATCTTCTTCTACGGGTTTTTCCTTCGGAGGAGCAACATAACCGCCACCGGTGGTACCGCCGTCGGTAACAGGTCTTTCGATATTACCAACAGGAGTGGGATAAACAATTGCAGTAACGGTGCCGCCTGCAACACTGATGGGCAGTTCTGCATAAATAGCGTTGTGCTCTTCGTCAACCAGACCGGTATCGAAAACGTAAATAACATTTGCTGCCACGTCGATATTGTGAGTTGCGATTACAGATGCCTGCAGAGAAATTTTACCAAGGTCATCATAGGTCGCGATTGCATCATATTCAAAATCAATGGTAAAGGTTGCAGTATTTCCGGAAATTACAACATCGGTGGTTGCGCCTTCCACTACTGCTGCTGCATTTTCCAGTAACGCTGCCTGTGCGGTAGTTACGGTTACTTCAACAGTTTTCACTTTGGTCTGTGCAACGGTGAAGTTTAAGGGAATTGCAATTTCACCTGCATAGTAGCAAGAAGCGGTTGCACCGGTTAAATCCAGAGCAGTTGCCTGAATGTTGTTTTCTTCTAAAATCCAAGCATCCAGTAATGCTTCAAATCTTGCTAAGATGGTTTCTTCAGAGGTACCGAGTTTACCGTTATCTCTGTTATACTGTGCAATATCATCAGAGAAAGAAGTTTTCTTGGAGTCGGTGTTTACCAATGCTAATTTATCGGAAGCAATACCGATTAATTCGCAAACTTCTGCATTGTTTAAATAATTGGATTTAATGTAGGAACCGGTAGTTGCCTGGTTTAAGCCTTCCATTTTCAACATTTTGTTGTAGAAAGGAGCAACTTCGCTTACCGCATTAAAGTCTTTTCCTGCAAAATGAGCTAAGAATAAATCGTCATCTGCTAAGCCTGCGCAATCTGCTGCATAGTTGGGAACCAGCAGGATTTCGCCGTAGGTTTCGAAGATTGCATATACTGCTTCGGGAGTGGTTGCATCTTCAAATTCACCGATGATTCTTAATTCTTCTGCTTCGGATACATAGCTTACCACTGCGGTTTCGGTTGCACCGTATTCAGCGGTTACGGTGTAGTTATAAGCACCTGCATCGGTACCGTCTGCGATGGTGAATTCAGCAGTGAACGCACCATTGTCACCGGAGGTAACGGTTATAACATCAACACCATCAGGATCGGTAACGGTTACGGTTCTGCCTTTGATGCCACAACCTGTGGAACCTGCAACAACACCTTCGATGGTAATAGCTTCACGGTAAGAAGTCACCTCAGTAACGGTTACAGCATCGGTAGCTGCGTCATCATCTTCGGTGCCGGTAGTAACAGTGTAGCTTCTGTCTTCCAATGCTTCTGCATCGTTTGCACCCTGTAAGCCGGTAACGGTTAAGGTGTATTCAGTTTCATAAGCTAAGGTTTCTAAGAAAGAAACGATAACGTTTGCACCATCCACACTAACATCAACGGGAAGTTCGGTACCGTCTGCAGTTAAGGTAGCAGTAGCGGTGTCCATCATAGTATCGTTGAAGGTGATGGTTAAGTTGTCGGTACCTCTTGCGATGGTGTTACCATCGGAGAAGGATTCACTTTCTACGGTGGTTAAGTAAGGGGAAACATATTCCACTTTTGCCCAAGCTAAGCTGTAATCGGTGAAACCGTTTAAGGTCAGAGTGTATTCACCTTCCATTAAGGGGAATACGCCGATTTCGGAATAGCCGTAAGCATCATTGGAAACGGTAGCAGTTTTCGCATCGCTGCCGAAATCAGCCGCCACGGTATTTTCTGCACCTGCTTTACCCATTACGGATACTTTGTACTTACCTTCTGCCATAATTTCCACAGGGAAGGTAACGGTAGAAACTGCTGCCTGATTGTAACCATCGTTATACACAACGGTTAAATCTGCAATTTCATTTGCGCTTGCAATAGGAGCAATCCAATCTACCATAGTAGCATCTGCAGAAGTATCTAAGGTCAGGTCTAAACGTCTGAAGTTTACCTGCGCGGTGGATTTGTTATCCACATAAATGTAGTTAGCACCTTCTGCCAGATAAACATAGCCTACATCTTCCAAGGTTGCGGGAGAATGAGCATTGGTACCACTTCTGGTTACTCGGGTTTCGATGATAGAGCTGTCGGTACGGATAATGAAATCCGCAGCGGTAGCACAACCATAAGTCAAGTCTACAGAATAGAAGCCTGCGGTAGTAGCATTTACTTCATATCTTGCCCATTCACCGCCCTTCATGTTCAATGCTGCACGAGCGGTTGCAGACCACACATCCAAAGGAGCGTAGGTATCATCCATCTGAGTGATGGTATCCACACCGTGTCCGGTAGCAGTACCGGGGGTAGTGTCATAGAACAGAGTACCCTGTTGTAAGTACCCTACTCCTGTTCCTAAAAGGTCTGTGGGCAAATCCGAATAAGCTACGGAAATGTCTGCTGCATAAGCGGGAATTACAAAATTCACTGCCACAACAGCAAGCGTAAGTGCTAATGAAAGCACTCGTTTCAAATTACGATTCATAAGCAATCCTCCTTAATTTTTGCTGTAATTTGATATATAATATATTTTTATTAACATAAATGGTAAAAAAGCAATCTATCTTGATTGATTATTGTCAAAACTCGGGGTCTTCCGTGCAGAGTTTTGGCTCTGCACGGAAAACAAATTTGATTTTGAAATCAGCACTGAGAAGTCTTTAGTTTGCGGGAATGTCCAGCATTCTCATGGTTCTCCAAGTGGGATATTCTTCAATCGCATTTAATCTTGCTTTATCAGTGAGACCTGCCTCTGCCATAATTTTCTGAGCAGTGGTGGACCAGGAAGTAACTCTGTATTTATTGCCTTTTAATGCAACATCATCGGTGTCTGTTCCGTTGGTGCCAAAAATTTTAGAGGGGTCTCTGCCATCGGTATGGTTATAACCTGCAAAAGAGTTATTGATATTTACAAGCTGTCTTGCAAAGAACCAATATTCGCTGCTATTGTCATAAGCCCCGGTTACCACGTTATCACAAACGTTGGTGTAACCGGTTCCCTGGTCAAAGTAAATACCTGGTTTTTTAATATTGCCGGGGTCAATCAGATAGTTGTCATTTATCTGCGTGCCACGGAGATTGCCCAGGGTGTAAATATGGGCACCGTCACTCATGGTTTGCATTGCGTCATCAATCTTATTATAGGAGATGTTGTGATTTCCGCAATCGGTGGGATCATCGTATCCCCATCCCCAACCAACAGAAATACCACTGTAGGGCACATCCTTGATGTCATTATGATGAACGTTTGCATTTCCTACATAATAGATAGAAATTGCAGTTAAGCCCTGGAATTCCTGAGCCACACGGCGGAAAATATTGTTATCCACTTCAATGTTTTTGCAACGTTCGGTGCCAACCGGTGCGGAGTTACCGTCACGGTAGTCACCCAACACAATGCCGGTACCTGCCAAATCGTGGAAGTAGCTTGTGGTAACCTGAGAATTGGTTACCCCTTCTTCCATGATAATTGCAGAAGAGCCCATAGATGCAAATTCACAGTTTTTAAATACTAAGGAATCTGCAAATTTCACCCAAATCTGACCCGGGAAAATGTGCTGACCATAGTAGGATTCGCCACCTAATCTCCATTCGTCTGTCTGATTGAATGCCACACCTTTTACGGTGAAGTCATCCCAACCGCCGTGGCGGAAGGAGATTCCGTCAAATTCCAGATTGGAAACTTTGTTGCTGCTGCCAACACCGGTGATATTCATCATACCGTCGGTTACAGCACACCAGGTATCTGCGGTTGCCATATTTTCGTTGGCATAGGGGTAATAGTACATTTTGCGGGCTGCTTTATCGAAGTAGAACTCACCGGGTTTATCTAATAAGAGCAGAGAGTTTTCCAAATAGAATTTCTGTCCCTGACCGGGAGTAATGGTAGAAGTGTGCAAGCCTTTAATACAGAATGCATTGTAATAAGGATAGGTAGTGTTTACATACGCATAGCTTCCGCTGTAAGAAACGCTGTCGATGGGGAAACGATGGTTTGCCCATTCCAGACTGAACACAATGTGCATTCTGGAAGCCTGAGTTGCACTTTGCTGGTCTAAGCCTTTGGGGAATTTTGCATTGTCTCCGGTTAAGGAAAGCATAATACCGTCGGTTACGTGAGAATCGTTCTTCGGTTCTTTCGGGTCAATTAAAACCCCTGCATACCAGCCGTCACTTCTTGCCATGGTTGCCTGATAACCGTTTACAAACAGGGCTCTGGTTTCACGGGTAGAGGTGGATGCCACATAGTAGTTTTGACCACTCACCTTTTTCCATTTACCGCTTAAGTCTTCACCGCCGGAGAGAACAGGTTTATTGTTCATATCTTGGGCACGGATGATAACCTTGTGTCCGTTTTTACCGCCCATGGTGGGGTCGATATCAATGGAAACGGAAGATTTGTAAGTACCGGGAGCCACATTTACGATAATGTCGCCGGTCATATCAGCGTTGATGGTTTTTACAATTTTTAATGCATTTGCCAGGTTGTTTACCGGTGCATCCTTGGTACCTGCGTTGGTGGATTTACCGGTGGTTGCAACATAGATTTCACGATAGGGAGTACCGTAAACATCTTTTGCATAGGGCACTGCTTCTTCTAAATCAGAGATTGCAAGCACTTTTAAGTTACATCCTGCAGGAAGTGCAGTAAATGTTGTGGTTGCAACGCCGTTTGCCTTGGTCATGGGATTGATTGCAACCAGTTTGCTGCCGGAATAAACTGCAGCAACTAAGGAAACATCTGCGGGAATGTCCTCGCAGTTTACGCTGATATCAGCGGTACCTGCCGGTAAGGTTTTTACATCCTGACCGTTGGAATTCTTCACAGTAACGATGGGATTTGCCAAACATTCATTGTATGCTTGCAGCAGTTCTGCATCGTTTTTATAATCTTTGGCTACCATACCCCAGAAAGACATGGGACCAAACACGTGATTTGCAGTATCGGCAGCCACATCAATGTTTGCTGCTGCACCGTATCGTGCCAACAGGTCGTATGCACCCTGAGAGGTGGTAACATTCTTAAAGTCGTGAATTAAATGATAGTACATGGAATTTGTGTCTTCCAGTACGATAGAATCAAAATAGAAGGTATCGCAGTAGAACACAAATTTTAAGGTGTGAGTACCTGCATCCAAGTGAAGCTGTGCCACTTCTTCCTGCTGGTATGCCCAGGTGGTTCCGCTTCTGTCATTATCAAAATGCATGGTAGCGTAATCCACTAAGGTATTATCCACATACAAGTCGAAGTTTACATCTTTCCAAGCAGCACCCACCATATTCAGATTGTAAACAGTTTTCTGCGCCACATCTAAGTTGTAAACTGCTTCGGTGTACATATCGGTCATTTTCAGACCGTTTTTGCCGTTGTAGGTAGCTTGTTCGGTTAATGCGGTGGAAACGGAAGTTTCTGCTTCGATGACAGTATATAAGTTGGAATTAGAAATATCGGGAAGAATGGGAGCCGTGGTCGGCTTGGGAGTTACGGTAGGAGCCACTGTGGGAGCGGGCGTAGCCGTTGGTTTTGCAGTAGGCGTAGCCGTGGGCTTTGCAGTGGGAGTAGCCGTGGGTTTTGCTGTGGGAGTTGCGGTTGGTTTTGGTGTAGCTGTGGGTGTTTGCTGACTGGTTGCAGTAGGAGTCAGCTGATTCATGGTAACATCGCTTCTGTACTCACCCACACTATGAATACGGATATTGGTCATCACCAGATTGCTAGCACCGGTGTTGGTGATGGTGATAGTGTTTTCCCCTGCTCTCACATATAACAAGGATACAATGCTTCTTGCTGCATCCTGCCAAGCCCAGGTGGTACCGGTCTGTCCGTTGAAGCCGTCCAGTTTGGTCTCAAAGCCGGTATCGATGGAAACAGTTACTTCATTTCCTGCACCAAAGAGAATGTAGGGATACACAATACCGTTTTTTCCGGCAGAAGGAGTATACTTAAAGGTGTAGGAAGCACCGGGTGCTAAGGATTTGTTGATCCCCATTGCAACGGCATCTTCCTGACCGGTAATGATTGGCTGTGCTTTGAAGGTCACTTGGCTTAAATAAGCTAAGCCGTTGTTTTCCAAAGCAGTATAGGTAACATTGGCAGTGCTGACACTTTTGGTCAGCTTATTTGCACCTTTGATCAGATAAATATATTTGGTCTGCCCTGCACTTAACGTAGCAGTGGAACCGGTTTCGTTGGTGATGGTAACTGCCTTATCGGAAGTAACCTGATACACCCCTGCATAGGGAGCATCGGAAATGGAAACAGATTCCCCTGCCGCAAAAACTGCGGTTGCAGGTACCAACGCTACCAACAGGCTACACATCATGGTACTGACCAAAAAGAACGAAAGCAATTTTTTGAAACTTGTTTGCATGTTTTAGGACCCTCCTCAAGTTGAAAAAATAATGCAAATTTTCACGGGGGTTTTATGTTGTTCCTTCGGGATAAGCCGTCCTTTCAAACTTATCCCGAAGTTTTTTTAAGGTTTATAACGCTGATAACGCTATCGCAGATTAATCCTCTGCAGGAACATCTAACATACGCATAGTTCTCCAGGACGGATAGAAGTCTACCTTCTGGAGTTCCTCCTGATTGTCTACACCTGCTTCAGACATAATTCTCTGTGCAGATAAAGACCAGCTGGTAACGCTTACGTTATTGTTTTCCATGGTTACGCCGGAGCTGTCAAAACCGTAGGAACCGCCGGTGGAAGGCATTTTACCGTCAGTATGGTTATAAGAACCGTAACAGTTGTCAATCTGAACGTATCTTCTTGCAAACAACCAACGGTCAGTAGAAGGTTTCGCATCGGTGAACACGTTATCGCTGAAATACAGATCCTGAGTTGCCTGGTCAAGGTACAGACCGCCTCTTAAGTGGTCGCCCGGGTCGATAAAGTAGTTATCGTTAATCTGGTTGTAACCCTGCAGACCAACGGTGTAAATCTGAGAACCGTCATACATGGTCTGCATAACATCTTCAATTTTGTTATAAGATACTACGTTGTTTCCGCAATCATCGGGAAGTGCTGCACCCCAGCCCCAACCAACAGTGATTGCAGTATACGGCATATCAGCGATATCGTTATGATGAATTTTGGAATCGCCGGTATAGTACATCGCAATTGCGGTGGTACCTAAGAATTCCTGTGCACAACGACGGAAGATGTTGTTATCCACTTCAATGTGGGTAGAACGCTGTTTGGAAGCATCCATGGTTTTATCGTGCTTAAAGTTACCCACTACCACACCGGTACCGGAAATATCATGGAAGGAGCTTCCGGTTACACGGCAGTTGGTGTCGCCTTCTTCAAAGAGCACTGCACTGGAGCCTAAGTTTGCAAATTCGCAGTTTTTAAATACTACGCTATCAGCATAGTTTAAGGTAACCTGTGCCGGGAACATATAGCTTCCGTACCAGATTTCGCCACCCACACGCATATCGTCTGCCTGATTGAATGCCACACCGTTGGTGGTTGCATCATCATAAGCACCGTAGCGGAAGGAGATACCGTCAAACTCGATGTTGGTAACTTTGTTGGTTGCACTCACACCGGTAACAGTCATCAGACCATCGGTTACTGCACAATAGGTTTCTGCAGTGGTCATATCTTCGTTTGCGTAGGGATAGTAGTACATCTTACGGGCATCTTTATCAAAGAAGAATTCACCGGGAGCATCCAGCAGGTCCATAGAGTTTTCCAAATAGAAGGAACCGGTGGGCTGAATGGTAGAGGTGGTGGCATCATCATTTACGAAGATGTGATATCTGGGGAACGGAATGTAGATATACGCGTGTTCGTAACCGTAATAATCGCCGTAGGTGATTTTTTCAACGGGGAAACGATGGTTTGCCCAGTTTTTCTGGAATACTACCTGCAATCTGGTATCATCGCCCAGAGTTCTGGGGAAGGTGGTATCCCATCTTTCGATATCTACCACAAAACCGTCTGCAACATGTACGTCATTCTGGGGATTTTCAGGTACAATAAGGTCTTTTCCGGTGTACCAAACGTCACTTCTTGCTAAAGTTGCCTGGTAACCGTTTACATATAATGCTCTGGTTTCACGAGTGGTGGTAGAAGCTACCCAATAATTTTCGCCGGAAACTTTTTTCCATTTACCGGTTAAGGGTTCCCCACCGGATAAAATAGGACGGTTATCGGGGTCCTCTGCTTTGATGATAACTTTGTAACCGTTCATACCGCCCATTGTCTGGTCGATTTCAATGGTCACATTACTGCGGTATACACCGGGAGCCACATGCACCACGATATCGCCGGTCATGGAAGCATTGTAGGATTTTACTTTGTTTAATGCCTGAGCAACACTTGCTAAGGGAGTTTCGGGAGTTAAACCGTCATTGGAAGATTTCCCGTTGGTTGCCACATACAGATTCATATACACGCCGGTGGAAGAATAGGGTTTTGCTTCTGCGATATCGGAGAATACCATCACTTTTACCTGGCTCTGTGCGGTTAAGCCGCTTAAAGTGCAGGTAACGGTGGTGGAGGTGGTTTTTAAGGTGTTTAAGTTGCCCACCATTTTGCTGCCCTGATATTCTGCCACAACAACGGTGGAGTTTGCGGGCATATCGGCGGTGTTGATAATCATTCTTGCGGTGCCTGTGGGTAATTTGCTCACAGGAACATTGGAAGCATTATACAATTTCACCGTGGGACTGCTTGCTTCGGAAGCAATTACGGAATTGTATGCAGAAAGCATATCATCCAAAGAATCAAAGTTCTTTCCAACCATGGGCCAGAAGGACATTTCGGGATAGAAGATACCGGAAGTGTCACTTGCCACATCAATTCCGATTAAGGAACCGTGTTCGGATAAGATATTGTATGCTTCCATAGAGGTGGTAGCATCTTTGAATCCGTAAAGCAGGTGATAGGTTCTGCTGCTGGTGTTTTCCAGACGGAAATCGTCAAAGTAGAACACATCGCAGAAATAGGTGAAGCTGATGGTATGAGTACCCGCTTCTAAATTCAGAGAATAAATTTTTTCGCTCTGAATGGGATATGCTTCATCCTTATGCAGGTTAAAATGCATGGTTTCGTAGGAGAGATAGGTTCCGTCAACGGTGATGTCAACAGAAACATCTTTCCAAGCGGCACCTCTTAGGTACAGGTTATATACCCCGGTATCGGGAACGGTAACGGTGTAGGTAGAGGTGGATTCGTTGGCAGCGCTGATCACAGCTGCACCGTCATAAGTGGTTTTGGAAACACCGCTTGCAGAGGTATAGCTTTCTGCTTCGGTGGTAATCATATACTCAGAATCGGTAATATTCGGAGTAGGAGTGGGAGTAGGAGTGGGTTTTGCAGTGGGAACGGGAGTTGCGGTGGGAGCAGTGGTGGGAGCAACAGTAGGTTCGGGAGTTGCCACCGGAAGATCTGCCACCTTCTTCACAAACTGCATATAGTCAGTGGAATCGTATCCTGCTTTGTCCAAACGACCAAAGTCGGTTTCAGAAAGCATAACGGAATAGGTTCCGATATTTTCAATTTTAATGGTATTAGCACCTTCCACAAAGTACAAGGGCTGGTCCTGATACATGGGACCGTTGGTCCAACCGGTCTGAGTCAGATAATAATCTGCATAATAGTCGCCGCTGGTCACACGAATGGTGGTGTTGCCGCCAATCGCTTTTACCAAAAGCTGCATACCATACACGCCGGTATAGGGAGCGTTGAAGGTGTAGGTTGCATATTCTCCGTTTACCATGGTGAAATCAGCACCGCTTAAATGGGTTTCATCCATGTGCACATCTCCGGTGATTGCATCCATGCCGAAGCCACCGATGTAACCGTTGAAAGCAGGTTCTGCTTTTACGTTACCAATCCATTTGGTAATTGCTTCGGGAATGGGAGTAGGAGTGGGTGCCGGAGTGGGAGTGGGAGTCGGTTCGGGAGCGCCGGTTACTTTTACAAAGGGCAGAAAATCTAAAGATTTTTCTGCGCTGGTAGCGTCCAGACGACCGAAGTCGATAGAAGAAACAGTTGCATTGTTGCTACCGTTTAATGCTAATTTAAAGGTGTTTTTCCCTGCTTTGAAGTACATGGGCTGGTCCTGTTTGCAACCGGAGCTCCAACTTGTAGCAGTCACGTTGTAGGTTGCTTCGTAACCATCCTCGGTGGTAACATACCAGTTTACAGGAGTACCACTGAACCAGTCGGTACGAATCTGCATTGCATACACACCGGTATAAGGCATATCAACAGTGATATAAGCCCAGTCCCCTGCAATCATGGTGAATGCACCGTTTGCAGCAAAGGGAGCACCGGAGGATGCCTGATAGTCCACACCTGCAACAGCATCAGCACCGTTGCGGAAGGAAGCTTTGATATCTTCCACAGTGGAGGTGTAGCCATTTTTATAAGCATCACTCAAATCACTATACGCACCGGGCCAGGTTAAAGGAGCTTCGGTGGGTTCCGGAGTGGGAGAAGGAATGGGAGTGGGAGTGGGAAGCTGCACGGGAGAATCCACGCTTTTTACTAAGGGTAAAAAGTCTAAGGATTTTTCTGCACCCTGTGCATCCAAACGCCCCATATCTAAAGCATTGATGATTGCATTGTTGTTCCCCATCAATTCGATTTTAATGATGTTTTTACCTTCTTTTAAGTAGATAGGCTGGTCCTGTAAACAACCGGAGCTCCAGCTGGGGGAGGTCAGATTGAACTGTGCCAGGTAATCTTCGTCGGTGGTAACGTGAACGGTGGTAGTGCCGTCGCCGCCAATCCATGCTGTGGACATCTGCAACGCATACACACCGGTGTAGGGAGCGGTAATTTCATAGTAACCCCAGTCACCCACTACCATGGTGAAGGAACCGTCTGCCCCAAAGGGAGCACCGGAGGATGCCTGATAGTCAACCCCGGCAACCGATTCGGTACCGTTAGATTTTGTGAAAGTGGTTAAACCGTAGTACTCACCCACATAGCCGTTTCTGTAGGAAGCGTCTAATGAGCTGAACTTACCGGTCCAGGTGGGGGTTGCCGCAGAAGCGGGCACTACCATTACGCTTGCCAGCATAGAAATCAACAAGCAGAATGATAATAATTTTTTCAATGCAATTTTCAAAGGAAAATCCTCCTTCAAACGATAAACGTTTGTGTTTTAGTATCGGACAAAGATTAGCAGGTCCGACCGGATTTTGTCTTAATCAATGATAGCATCATCGGGAATGTGGAACATGGGAATTGTGCGCCAAGCAGGATAGTAATCAACTTGTGCGGCACGGTCCTTATCTTCCACACCGGCTTCTGCCATAATTCTTAATGCTGTGGTTTTCCAAGATGTCTGATTGATGTAGTTGGTACCATAGCTCACACCGGAAGTATCCATGGGGAAGGTGGCAAATCTTCTCGGGTCACCACCATCGGTGTGGTTATAAGCTGCATAGTTGTCATTTAAATTTACATATTTTCTTGCAAAGAGCCAGAAGTCACCGGAATTGTTTGCTTTTTGTACCACGTTATCAGTCATTGCGATGTAACCGGTACCTTCGTCAAAGTAAACACCGCCGCGACGGTAGTTACCCGGGTCAATTAGGTAGTTATCATTTAAATGCATATTTTTCTGGTCGCCTAAGGTGTAAATCTGAGCACCGTCATCCAACACCTGGCAAACCTCTTCAATTTTATTGTAGGAAACAATGTGATTACCGGTGTCGCCGGGTTCGTAGTATCCCCAACCCCAACCGATACAGATGCCGCTGTAAGGTAGGTATTTGATGTCATTATGATGCACATTTACGGAATCCACATAATATGCTGCAACTGCAGGCAGATTCATAAATTCCTGTGCAATTCGGCGGAACACGTTGTTGCCGATTTCAATGTTCTTACAACGGCCGCCACCGGAGTAGTTACTGTTGTGAGTGAAATTGGAAACGGAAACGCCGCCGCCGGAAATATCGTGGAAATCGCAGTTTACCACTTTGGAATTGGTAACACCTTCTGTAAGATACATTGCAGAGGAGCCTAAGTTTGCAAATTCGCAACCGTCAAACACAACGGAATCTGCAAAGGCTACCTGAATCTGAGAATGCATCAAATGCTGAGAATAACCGGTTGCGGTACCGCGGCGAAGTTCATCTGTCTGGTTAAATGCTGCACCGTAGGTGGTGGCATCATCCCAGGCACCGTGTTTAAAGGAAATGTTTTTAAATTCCACATTTTCCACACGGTTTGTGGAAGAAGATCCCTGAACGGTCAATAAACCGTCGGTTACTGCACAATAGGTTTCTGCAGTGGTCATATCCTCATTGGCATAAGGATAATAATACATTTTGCGGTTGGCTTTGTCAAAATAGAACTCGCCGGGCTCATCTAAAAGCGCCATAGCGTTTTCTAAGTAGAAGTCTCTGCCTTCCAAAGGTTGCACTGTGGAGGTGTGACCGCTTAACAACAAGGCATTGTAATACGGATAGGTTGCATTGATGTAGGCATAGCTGGAATCGTAAGTCACGCTGTCAATGGGGAATCGCTGATTTGCCCAGGCTAAGTTGTAAACCATCTGCAATCTGGTTTCCCCTGCCAGATCTTTGGGAAAATTAGGATAACTGGAAAGACTTACTTTTAGCCCGTCGGCAACATGGTATTCATTTTTCGGACTGGTGGGGGTGATGTATTCCCCATCGTAAACATTACTGCTTCTTGCCAGCACCGCCTGATAACCGTTCACATACAGGGCTCTGGTTTCACGGGTGGTGGTGGTTGCTACCCAGTAATTCTTGCCGGAAACCCTGGACCATTTTCCGGTTAAGGGTTCCCCACCGGAAAGAATGGGTCTGTTATCCGGATCATCTCCCTGAATGATCACCTTGTAACCATTCTGACCGCCCATAGTGGGTTCGATGTTGATGGTTACATTGCTGCGGTACACACCGGGTGCCACGTGAATGATAATATCCCCGGTCATAGCGGAGTTTACGGATTTCACTTTGGTTAAGGCTTGTGCCACAGTTGCCAAAGGTGCATCGGGAGAGGTTCCTGCATTGGAGGAGCTGCCGCCGGGTGCCACATAGAAATCCATATAAGTGCCGGAGGAGGTATAAGGAGTGATATCCTCCATATCGGTTAAGGCTAAAATTTTCAAAGTGCTTCCTGCTTGCACATCAGTTAAACTGAAGGAAACAGAAGAAGAATTGCTTTTTGCCGTCTGAGGCAGTTTTGCTAACTTGTTGCCGTCATAGATGGCACAAACTAAAGTGGTGTTGGTGGGAATATCTGCACAATCCACAGTAACGGTGGATTTGCCTGCGGGCAAGTCTGCCACCGACACGTTGGAAGCGTTTCTCACCTTTACGGTGGGATTTTCCAGTTCTTCGGCAAGCACTTCTTCATAGAGTGCCTTTAATTCTGCCGGAGTGGAATAATCTTTTCCAACCATTTTCCAGAATGCCATTTCGGGACAAGCTAAATCAGCAGTGTCGGCTGCCACATCCACATAGATGTAGTCCCCTGCGGAACGCAGTGCTTCATACATTCCCTGGGAGGTGGAAATATCTTTGATTCCGTAAAGAATCTGATATTCTTTGGAGTAGGTATCTTCTAAAGTGAAGGAATCAAAATAGTAGGTATCACAGTAGAAGGTGAATCCAATGGTATGTGTTCCTTTGGATAAGGGGAAGGTTGCCACACATTCTTCGTTGTAGGAGAAGGTGGAGTTTCTGTCACTCTGGAAATGAGCGGTTTCGTAGTAATATACGGTTCCGTCCAAAGCGATGTCAAAGGAAACATCCTTCCAGGCAGCGCCCTTCATATATAAGTTATAGATGGTGTCCTCTTCCACGGTTACTGAATAAGTAACACTGGATTCGGAAGTTGCGGTTGCCACAGAAGCACCGTTGTAGGTGGTTTTGGACAAGCTTCCGGATTTATAATTTTCTCCCTCATACACCGTTCTCATCGCTCTGTCGGAAACATCGGGGTTTACCGGATTGGGAGTCGCAGTGGGAGCCACGGTGGGAATGGGTGTATTGGTGGGAGCAGGAGTTGCGGTGGGGGTTGCAGTAGGAGTCGGCGTTTCGGTGGGAACAGGAGTTGCGGTGGGTTCGTCATCTTCACTTAACACTTTTAAATTCTGCAGATTAATCTGAGAACCCCATGTTTCGTGGTTTTTAATCCCATCGGAACCATCTGTCATAGACATTCTTAAGCCGTAAACAGCCGCAGTATTGGAACCGGTGTTCTTCACGGTTACAATGTTGGTGCCTTCTCTTAAGAACAGAAATTCCATATCCTGCTGTGCGGAATCTGCCCAACAGGTTGTCTGCCAGCTGTTACTTAAGGATTTATTCAATTCGGCATAAAAGCCGGTATCGGAAGACAATCGGAAGGTGTGAACCTTGTTATCGCAAACATTTAAGTAGGGATAAACAATCCCTGCCCCGTTTTTGGAAACTTCCGCCTGCAAGGTAACACTTGCACCTGGAGCTAATTCCACATACTGACCTGCAGTATCGGTTTTTGTACTGTAAGAACCGGAACCGCCAATCACATAGCTGTGAATACCGGTTGCGGTGCGTTCCCCAAAATAGGTATGCTCGGTAGCATAAGGAATGAAGGAAGTCTGCACATTGGAGAGCTTACTCATTCCGTTATTGCTCAACTTGTTGATGGTGGGGGTGATATTGGTTTTACTTACGGAAAGTTTATTTTCCCCTTTGATCAGATAAATCACCTTGCCGTTTAAGAAACTGGTAGTCGCGGTAGAGCCGGTTTCGGCAGTGGTGGTCAAGGTGTTGGTAGTGCTGATGGAATATACCCCTGCATAAGGAGCATCATAGATATACACGCCCGCCGGTGTTGCTGTGGGAGCCGGTGTAGCGGTAGGTTTCACCGTCGGTGTAGGTGTTGCAGTAGGCTTCACCGTAGGAGTAGGGGTAGGAGTAGGAGTAGGAGTTGCGGTTGGTTTTACTGTGGGAGTGGGTGTGGGCTTCACAGTAGGAGTGGGAGTGTTTGCAGGTGCCTTGGTGGGAGTGGGTGTGGGGCAGAATGTGGGAGTTGCGCCTTCTGCCGGCATATCGGAAACTTTTCTTACCAGAGGCAGAAAATCCAAAGAATCATAACCGGTGGCATCCAAACGGCCAAAATCGTAATCGGTCACCGTGAAGGTGGTATCACCCACATTGGAGATGACAATGGTGTTTACGCCTTTTTTAAAGTACATAGGCTGATCCTGCAAGTTATCGGGAATATTGGACCAACCTGTATATTCCATAAAGAATTCTGCGTAATAGTCACCGGACACTGCACGGATAACGCCGGTTCCATCTGATAACTCGGAAAGAAACAACTGCATTGCATACACGCCGGTATAGGGAGCGTTAAAGGTGTAGGTGCCGTAATCGCCGGGTTCCATCGTAAAGGAACCGCTACTGATGTTGATAGCACTTCCGGAATAATCTCCGCTAAAGTCGGTGGCGGTGAAAGCTCCTATGTAGCCATTAAAGCCGGCTTCCCAGTCTGCTTTTCCCCACCAGGTGATGGTTTCTTCTTCCACATAGTCGGATTCTGAGCCGCTACCAACGGAAGAAGACAAAATCAGTTCACGGTAGTTAAAATAATTACCGTTATTTTTTATGATAATTTCGTTCACGCCTTGATTTAAGGGGAAGGAAACCAAATTTTCCAAATCAGTAAAATTCAAGGTGCCGGAAGTGGAAGGCAAGGTCACACTATACGCTTTGCCGTTCACCGTCACGGTGATGGAAGTTCTGGAGGAGGTTGCCGCATCTAAGGTTAAAGAATAGGTGCCTGCGTTTTCCACATTTACGCGGTAGGTCAGCCATTCGGAATTGAGCATTTCCACAAAGGTGCCGTAGTTTCCGCTGTAAACCTCCACGGGGTAGTATTTTTTTAAGTACCAGGTCTGGTCGAAGCCGTTGGGAGAGGTGTCACCATACTCCCCTTTGGTCAAACTGAAGTCGGTTGCTAAGATATGAATTTCGGTATAGGCGAACGCTGTGAGTGATGCAAGCATACTACATAGCATTGCAATTACAAGAATTGCAGACAATAATTTTTTCATAGTTTTTGCCCTTTCGATGATTTTTTGGATCGTTATAAATCATAGATGTCGCAATTCTACAGAGGAAACGTCCTCCAAAATTCTCATCGGATTCAAAAAAATCGGGAGAATTTTTCCTCAATAGAGTTACCATACGGGGGATTTTTTGCTAAGGGTTAACATTCGGGTCGGCAGGAGCAAAGTACTCCTGCCGAGTCCCTCTTGTTTGTTCTTTTTGGTATTCGCGAAAAATCAAACTAGAATCCGAAAACCGAACCTTAATTCTTTTTTTCATCGGGCGAAGAAAATCAAACTATATTTTGCAAACCGAACCCGACGGGGTCATCCGAAGGCGTACTTGCGTGTACGCCGAGCGATGAGGTTTGCGGAATAGAGAAAGATTTTCAAGCCATTAGAATACGGGTTTCAGTTCGCCGTCAGCACTCCAAACAAATACTTTAATAATATCGGTCTGATAGGGTTCGTAGCCTTCTAAGGTTACGTAAACGGGCTGATAGGTGAAGGTCTGTTCTTCGTATTCTAAGTAGCCTTCAGCAGTCTGATATAATTTGGTGATGTTGCCTGCTTCGTCACCTTCGTATACTGCAACGTATACAGCGGTGCCGATTTCGTTCCAGTCACCAACCTGAACGGTGTAGGTTAAGCCCATACCGTCATCACTTGCTGCAACGGAAATCATATTTTTCGCAAAGTCGTAAGCGTCTAATACGTCCTGATAGGTTTCGTATGCGCCTGCTTCCAGCATTGCACAGTTCAACAGTGCTGCGTAGGAATATTCGGGATATACGAAATCGGTATCCACATTTGCACCGATATCTGCTCTTAAAACATCGGAGTAATCATCTAAGATTGTTGCGATGTCAGAGGTGGTTACTGCGGTCTGCATAGCTGCTAACAGTAAATCCTGACGGGTTAAAGTGGTGAACTCAAAACCGTGGATATGAGAGAGCATTTCGCTGGTAGAACCAACGTCTTTGTTTTCGGTGAAGGTGAAGGTCATGGTGTATTCACCTGCGGGGATGAAGATTTTATCTTCGGTTAAGGTAACGGTGTTATCCTGGTTCTGGTTACCGAAGTAGGGAGTCAGGCCATCAAAGATTACGATAGGTTCGTTTGCACCGTCATCTAAAGTAACGTTTACGGTGGGAGTCAACGGAACCGTACCTGCCATAACCAGACCATAGTAATCATCTCTGGGGATGTTTACGGTGTAGGTTAAAACTTCGGTATCAACTACGGTGTTGTTGGTATTACCAACGTGGATACCGTAGTAACCGTTACGAACGGTGTATGCGGGGATATCCAGCGGATTTTCAGCAGCACCGTCAAAGTTATGTGCCTGAACGAATACTCTGGTAGGAGTATCGGTGGTATCTTCCACGTGAGTTAAGGTAATGGTGGGCAGGTATAAGAAGCCGGCACCGTCATTACGAACCCAAATGGAGTTAACGCCTTCTTTTAAGGTTAAGCAGCTATCACTGGAGAAATTCTGATATACAGGATTTTCTGATGTGGAATTCTGAGAAGCGTTAATGGTTGCGATAGAATCTTCGGTTTCGAAAGATAACTGAACATCAGCATTGTAAACAGCGGTGTTTACAGTAACCTGATAAGAACCTGCAGTTTTTGCAGTTACTTCAAATCTCTGCCATTCCCATTTCACTAATTCAGTACCGGAAACGGTGTTCAGAACGGGCAGGCCGTCTGCAGTGTGAACCATATTGTAGTCCACTCTGGGAGTATCTAAGATAGAATCGGTTGCGGGGTAAATTCTTAAGGGTTTGGTGGGTGCTAAGGTTACATCATCGATGGTGATGTCTTCCAATTCTGCGGGAGATAATGCTTTGAAGGTTACCTTCCACAGAATAAAGTGAGAATGGCTGGAAGTTACTAAAACTTCGTTTTCACCTGCATGTAAGAACATGTACTGAACATTGCCTTCAGCATCGGTGGTACGGGTCTGAGGAACGCCGGAAGCATCTTCACCCCAGTCACCTGCGAAGCCGGTTGCAAAGGAAGCACGGTAGGTATCTTCCACGTCAACATAAATGTTGGGATAGGGTTCAGACATGGTACCGCCCACAACAGTTTCCACTCTGTAGAAGCCGTCTTGTGCAACGGTTACGGTGTAACCTGCGGTGGAGCCGCCGCCAACAGTAGAAGCGTTGTAGGTTACATACTGAGAAACGCTACCCTGAGTTTTGGTGGCATCTAACTCATTGTAACCGCCTAAAATAATGTCGGTATAGTTGGGGTTATAAGCAACTAAGCTGTCTAAGTCAAATTCCTGAGCTAAATTTTCTAAAGCTAAAACAGAAGCTTTGATTTCTAAGTTGTATAAGCAGCATCCGTTGGCGGGAGCAAATTTCACGGTGTTGTCACCTTCGTATAAGTAGATATACGCTTTGCCGCCCCAAACGCTGTCACTACCGAATGCCCAAGCAGTTAAGCTTAATTCCTGCTGATATTCATCGTTTACGATAACTTTTGCAGAAGTGGTAGTGTTGGTTTTTAACTGCACATAATACATACCTTCTTCTGCTACGTTAATGTTGAAGTTACCGGTGTAGCCTGCGGATACCCAAACGGAGCCGTCAGCCTGAGCTGCAGCGCCGGTACCGTCATCGTTGTTTAACAGAGTTGCGGTTAAAGCAGCACCGCTTAAGTTTAAGGAATTAAAGGTGATATATTCGGGATAACCGCTTACATCGGGAGTTGCGGTCGGTTCGGGAGCTTCATACTGAGGAGCAAATCTGTCAGCATCGAAGCAAATGCCGGTGGAGTAACCTGCGGTATCAGAAATTCTGAAATCGTTTACGGTAATCCAATGATCAGCAGTATTGATTGCTTTAACGGTCTGTTCACCTGCTCTTAAGTATACCCATTCCATATCGCCGTCGTCACCGTTTACACACCAACCCCACTGATAATGCTGGGTTACGCTGGACATACCGGTTTCATATTCGAATACGATTTTTGCATTGGTGGGAGAAGAAGAAAGCTGCACGTTAATGTAATACATACCGGATTCGGGAATGTTTACATTGTAGGTGTAGGTAGCACCGGGACCGATTTCTGCATCATAATGATGCATGGTCTGAGTGGTTAAGAGGTTATCAAAACCATTGTGTGCCACTGTATCAAATTGGTCTAAGCCCTGGTTTTCAAGTTCGGTAAAGGTTAAGGTTGCAGGAGTGTCAACAGATAAGGTGTTGGCACCTTTTAATAAAAAGATGTTTCCTGCTTCACCTGCGGTCAATTCAGCATAATGACCGGTTTCATTTTGCAAAATAACATCCTGGTCGGAAACAACCTGGAAAACACCTGCATAAGGAGCTTCCACAGAAAGTTCGGATTCAATATAAACACCGGAATCCGCGGTGGTTGCTGCAGTGCCGATAAAAGTCATCATGCTAAGCAGCATGCAAACAGTTAAAAGTACGCTTAATACTTTTTTCATAACAATTTCGTCCTTTCGTTTTTTAAAGTATGATCAATTTTTTGTCAATAGAAATTGTCTTGCTTTTTCCTTTTCGCGAGTTGTATTGAGAAAATACAAGTTTTTCGGGTGGGGCAAGGGAAATCCCCTGCCCCATCCAATGAAAATACGGGGTTTTGGAGCTTTGCTTTTAAGCTATGCTCCTGTTTTCTTTTGTTCGCTAAAATCGAACAATTCTTTTGTTCACAGGTGAAGAAAATCGAACTAGAATTCGAAAACCGAACCCGCAGGGGTCATCCGAAGGCGTACCTTGTGTACGCCGAGCGATGAGGTTTTCGGATTATAGGAAGATTTTTTTAGAATACGGGTTTTAAGCCGTCGATGCTATCCCATACAAATACTTTGATTACATCGCCGTCTTCGGGAACATAGTCGTATAAGGTTGCTTCTACGGGTACATAGGTGCCCATGGATTCTTCGTATTCCAGATAGCCTTCGCCCATCATGTAGAGCTGATCGCCTGCATAAACTGCAACCAGTACGGTGGTGCCGATTTCGTTCCAGTCACCAACCTGAACGGTGTAAACCAAGGAACCGGTACCGTCGTCTGCAACGGAAATCATATTTTTCGCAAAGTCGTAAGCGGTTTTTACGTCTTCATAAGTTTCGTAAGCACCGGTTTCCAGCATTGCGCAGTTTAATAATGCATTGTATGCATATTCGGGGTAAATGAAATCGTTTTCTAAATCTGCACCGATATCGTCTGCCAGAACATCTGCATATTCTTCTAAAGCAGCTTTGATATCATCGGTATCTTCTGCAGACTGCATAGCAGCTAACAGTAAATCCTGACGGGTTAAGGTGGTGAATTCGAAACCATGAACGTGAGTCAACAACAGGGAGTTGCCGCTACCTACTTCATTGTTTTCAGTGAAGGTGAAGGTCATGGTGTAATCGCCTGCGGGCAGATATACTTTATCAGCAGTTAAGGTGATGGTGTTATAGGTGTTTTCGTTACCGAAGTAAGGAGCAACATCATCGTATAAAACGATATCATCAGTTCCGTTGTTTAAGGTAATGGTAACTTTACCGGTTAAGGGCATGGTGCAGCTCATTAACAGACCATAGTAATCATCTTTTAAGATAGAAACATTGTACTGTTTGGTTTCGGTGTTTGCTGCAGCATCGTCGGTATCACCAACATGGATACCGAAATGGTTGTTACGAACGGTGTAACGTTCGATATCACCGATGTTTTCGGGGGCACCGATAAAGTCATGAGCAGGAACGAAAGTTCTTGCAGAGGTTTCTTCGGTATCTTCCACATAAGTGAAGCTTACTTCTTTTAAGTAGAAGAAGCCGGAGCCTTCATTCTGAACCCATACATTGTTCACGCCTTCATTCAGATATACACAGTCACCGGAGAAGGTTCTGTAGTTATCGGGGCTGGTAACGTGATGTACGGTTGCAATAGAACGGTCGGTTTTTACGTTGATATCAACTTCGCCGTTGTAAACTGCTGCGGTGGTAGCTACCTGATAGTAACCTTCCACTTTTGCATTCAGTTCAAATCTCATCCATTCGCCAGGTACTAATTCAGCGGTCAGATAATTTTCGTTGTTGTTCAGGGAAGGACCGGTTAAGTCGGTTCTGGTTAAGAAGTAGTCCACGTTTCTCACGTCGGTGATTGCATCTCTTGCAGGTCTGATAGACAACGGTTTGGGAGGTGCAAGTTTTAAGTCTTCCATGGTAATGGAAGCTGCTTCTTCTTCAGTTAACTGAACGAAACGAACTTCGTGTAATACCTGATGGGTATGAGCGGTGAACACTTCCACAAAGTTGGTGCCTTCTGCTAAGTAAACATACTGATAAGCGCCGTCAGCGTCTTTGTTACGCCAGGAACCCCAGTCATCTGCATAAGCAGTAGCCAGCTGTGCACGATAGGTTTCGTTTACATCAACGGTACAAAGCGGATACGGAGAGCTTATAGTACCACCGATATTTGCTTCCACTCTGTAAATACCGGGGAAGAATACTTCCACTTCGTACTGAACGGAAGAACCTGCGTACTGAACGATTGCCTGACCATTGTCATAACCCCAAACAAAGTATCCGGAACCGGTGGTGCCAACGATATCTTTGGAAGGAATGATGGAAATGTCGTAAGCTTCTTCGGGTAAATCGTTTACATTTTCTCTCTGGCTTAAATAATCGTTGGAATTATTCAGCTGATAGAAGGTTGCGCTGATAAAATCAGTACCGTTAGAACCGGTTGCGGTGATGATGTTATCACCTTCGGACAGATAGATGTACTGAGGATCTAATTCGTCTAAATCAAAGGTAACATAATCCAAATCCTGGGTAGTTAAGGTTAAGGTGCCGTCACCTTCTGCAACAGCTTCCACTAAGTACATACCGGAAGCGGGAGCGGTGATGGTGTATGCTGCCCAAATATCGTTGGACAGGTCAAAACCGTTTTCAGTATAAGGAATGTTTAAGAACAGCTCATCAAATTCGGAACCAACATTGTATCCGTCGGTACCGGAGGTATAAGCGCCGGTCCAGTCACCACAGTCACGAACGTTACCGGTCCAACCATCGGGCCAAATGCTGGTGGTGTCATCGTCGGTGCCAACGTACTGCATGTAAGAATCGTTGTTGTTTAAGCCACCAAAGTCGTTTTCAAAGTAAACGATGCCGTTGGGACCTGCATTATAAATGGTGATTTCGTTGGAACCTGCCTGTAAGTACAGGAAATCGTCAATATTTAAGCTTGCATTGTTGGACCAGGTTGCAGCCCAGGAGTTTAAGTTTTTCACATTGTATTCTGCATAGTAGTTAACGCCGTCAACGTTGTTAATCATCTGCAGGGTAGTTGCACCGCCTGCGGTACCAACTTTTACCTGTGCAGCATAAACGCCGGAGGTTGCAATGTTATTTAAGGTGTAGGTTGCGGAAGAACCTGCGGGCAGGTACACACCATTGTTCTGACCCTTGGAGGGGAAAGAACCGGTTTCGCCAACCATCCCCCAGTCAGTACCGAATAATTCAGTACCTTCATCGGAAGACATATTGAGCATATAACCTTCGATGGTTAATGCATCTTCATCAAAGTTAACGTCGGGATGATTTTCCACAACGCCGTCCCATCCTTCGGGGAAATATACCTTGGGAGTGGGAGTGGGTTCGGGAGTGGGAGTGGGTCTCAAAGAGGGATCCTCTAAATCAGAAGCTAATTTAACTAAGGGTAAATAATCTAAAGATTTTTCTGCGCCGGATGCATTTAATGCACCAAAGTCAATGCAGGAAAGAATAGCATTATTGTCGCCAACTAACTGTACTTTAATGGTATTTTTACCTTCTTTTAAGTAAATCAGCTGGTCCTGGTTACAACCGGAGCTCCAGCTACCCTGGGTAATATGGAATTCTGCAGCATAACCTTCTTCGGTGGTTACCTGATAAGTGATGGGAAAGCTGTTTGCCCAGTCGGTTTTCATCTGCATTACATAAACGCCGGTGTAAGGCATATCAACATCGAAATAAGCCCAGTCACCATGTACCATTACAAAGTAACCGTTTCCACCCCAAGGAGCGGAAGAGGATGCCTGATAGTCAACACCTGCAACTGCAGCGTCGCCATTGCGGATTGCCGCTTTAATGTTACCTACAGTGGAGGTATAACCATTTTTGTAAGCAGCGTCTGCACTGTTGTAGGAACCTGCGAATGCAGGAGTTGCCGCGAATACATTTGTGAAGCTTACCATGCTGAGTAACATACAGATGGTTAAGCAAATGCTAATAAGTTTTTTCATAAGTCTGATGTCCTTTCTTTTTTTGCTTGTTTTTAGTGTTATCCACAAAAATAGTAGGAGACATCGTAAAGGATGTAAAACTTTTGTTGTGATGCCTCCTTACCCTCGGGAATCCGAAGGTAAGGAAGCTTTGCATTCTTACGATAGTCCTTAAAATTTTGAACTATAATTATTTCGCAGTGAAACGATGTAAAACGGTGGTCGCTTCTGCTCTGGTCAAAGTGTTTGCGGGACGGAATGCGCCGTCTTCGTAACCTTCGATCAATTCCAGTTCAATTGCGCCGAATACTGCGTTTTTGTACTGGCTGCTGATTGCATCTTCATCGTTGCAGTAGCCTTTGTCAACCACGATAGAGTAGTTACCGCGTCTTGCTTTATATGCTCTCATCACGATATCAGCAAAACGTTCTCTGGAAACGAGAGCATCGGGTTCGTCAACAGAAGTTAACATACCCAGTTCTGCTGCCTGAACTTTCCAATCGGTATCATCAGCAGATTTGTTTAAGGTTCTTAAGGTAATCATACAAGCCTGATGTAAGCTTACGGTATCATTGGGACCGAAGGTTCTTTCATCATAACCTTTTACATAACCAGCATCAGCCATGTCTAAAATGGTGTAGTATGCCCAGTGACCGTCGATATCCTGGAAGCCATTTTCGTAACGTGCTAACAGAGTTGCCTGGTCAATGATTTTACCTTCATCATAGTTGGGGTCGTCTTTTACAACTTTACCGCTGTCTAATTTGAAACCACCAACCATGGAGTCGTTACCACGAACTTCCACTTTCAGCACGTGTTCACCTTTGGTTAAGTAAACGGTGCCAATTTCGAATTCGGATAATGCCCAGCTACCACGGGTAATCAAGAAGTCCTGAACAACAACTTCGCCGTCTAAGTAGATACCCTGAGTACATTCGGGACCGCCGGTCCAACCGTCAGATGCACGGATGTACAGTTTGTAGTTACCTTCTTCTTTTACGTCAACATTGAAGGATACCCATTCACCGGGATGAGTGTCACCTAAGTGACCGCCGGGATATACGGTGGGTTTCGCATGGGTGATTTCGTTAAAGTCGTCATATTCTTCAGCTAATACCCAACGGTTGGTGTCTAACACTTCGCCGGTATCATATCCATTGTTTGCATAACGATCCCAAGCGATAACTCTCCATTCGGGATATTCAGCTTCTTTTAACAGATATTTGTACTGAGCTTCAACACCTGCTTCAGCCATAACTTTCTGAGCAGGTTCAGGCCATTTGCCGTCTAATACTTTTACAGTGTTGATTTCTTCGTTGTAGAAGTTGTTATCATCGATAACACCGTATTCAGCAGAGAAACCGCTGTTGGGGTTATCAATGTAGTTGTTGATTGCTTTGTTCCATCTTAACAGCGCGCCTGCACGGAAATACAAGGGGCTTTCTGCTCTCTGGATAACGTTACCTTCTGCGGTAAGGAAAGCAGAACACTGGTCAAGATAGATACCTCCACGCCAGTCGCCTGCGTCTACTAAGTGGTTGAAGCTGATGGTGGAATCAGGCATCCAACCTAAGGTGTAAACGTGCGCACCGTCATGGTTTCTGTGAGTTACGTTTTCAATGTAGTTATGAGTTACATGGATGTTTCTAACTTCTTCAGGTCTCCATACACCCCAACCCCAACCAACGGAAACACCGGTATAGGGAACGTCTCTTAAGTCGTTGTGAGTGAATACGGTGTCAGCGATGTAGTAAATCGCAACACCTGCGGAACCACACTGTTCGTATGCTGCACGGCGGAATACGTTATTTTTGATTAAGATGTTGTCACAACGTTCTTCGCCGTCGGGCAAAGTTTCTTTATGGCTGTGGTCCCCTGCTACTAAAGCGGTGGAAGCGATATCGATAAATAAGTTACCGATAACGTTGGTGTAGTGAACACCGTTGTCTAAGTTTAAGCCGTTGGCACCTAAACAAGAGAATTCACAGTTTTTAATGTCGATGTATTCAGCAAAGTTAATGGTAACGTTTGCTTCTTTCATCACTTCGCGATACCAAACTGCATCATCGGTAGATGCAATGATTAATTCGTCAGTCTGGTTTTCAACAACACCTTCATCGGACATTTTGTTGTATGCACCGTATTTGAAGGTAATGTTGTTGAATTCAACATTTGCCACTTTAGACTGCATGGTGCTACCTTTCATGGTCAGCAAGCTGTCATTCACAGGTGCCCATACATCAGCAGTGGTCATATCTTCCTGGTCGTAGGGATAGTAGTAGATTTTTTTGGTTACTTTGTTGTAGTAGAATTCGCCGGGTTCGTCCAATAATTCGAAAGCATTTTCGATGGTGAACACGTCGGAGGGGTCAATCTGTAAGTGAGATGCCACTAAAGTGGTAGCGGTTGCCCATACAGGCTGATGCATTTTGAAGGTAACCACTTTACCATCGTTCACGATAGAATCAACGGGAGTTCTCTGAGTGGTCCATAATATAGGCCAAACAATCATAACATCTTCCGGATTGGTGAATTCTTTGGGGAAGTTGGTTACAGAAATCTGGAAACCGTCGGAGTTATATTTGCTTCCTTCAATTTTGTAAAGACTGTTCATCGCGTACTGATAACGGCTTCTCGCCTGCACTGCAGGGAATTCGTTAATGTACAGATGTCTTACATATTCGGTACCCAGATGGCTTGCATCAGCAACCCAGATGGGGGATCCTTCCTGTTTTTCCCAACCGGTAATCTGTTTACCACCGTTCATAACAGGGGGATTTAATAAATCGTCACCTTTGTAGATAACTTTGTAACCGTTACGGCCGCTGATTTTTTCGTCCATCTGGATTTCGGTCATAACAGGATAGTTACCACCTGCAAAATGAACTACGATATCGCCGTCCATTTCCAGAGTGTATTTTGCAACTTCTTCGTTTGCTCTCTGCCAGGTTGCAAAGGGAGCAGCTTTAGAACCGTCATTATCGTCACTTCCGTTGGGAGCCACATAAATGTCTTTGTAAACATTTGCCAGCAGCTTCACTTCTTCTTCGGTGGATTCTTCGATAGGTTCTTTCAAATCTTCTAATTTGTAGCTTTCTGCATCGGTTTCAACAAGCTTGATGTAGTCTAAGGTTGCGCTCTTTTCGGGGCAAACCAGTTTCAGTTTGTATTCACCTTTTGCCAACCAAACGGTTGCAGCTTCGTAAGTATCACGATAAGCGGTTGCGGCAAAATCAGCCATTCCCAGCTCAACGTCATTTAAGTATGCAGTTACGGTACTGTTTTTGGTTGCGTTATACTGCAGAGAATATGCGCCTGCATTTTCAACGTTCACAGTGTAGGTAACAAATTCATTGGGTTTTAAGTTTACGGTAGTTCTTTCGAAAGTTTCCCAGTAACCTTCAACGTTCTGTTCATCACAATCTTCGGTGGTGATGTCCATGGTAGCTTTTTTTCTGATATCGCCGTTGTTACCATTGTTTTCACCATCTAAAGAATAGTAGTTATCAACGTCAAAGTCTTCTGCCTGAATTCTGGTGGGCAGATAGTGGAAACGGTATGCACCGCTGGTGGGAGCCAGGTCGATGTTGTTTTTCACGCCCATGTATTCGAAGGTTAATTCGTAAATGTTGGCACCTGCACCGGTGTGCTGTGCTTTAATTACGTGAGTACCTTCGGTTAAATCAACGGTAGCAACTTTGCCGCTCCAGAAGTTGGTCCAGTTTCCGCTGGCGGGAACCTGACCGGAACCGCAAGATACACCATCAACAAAAATCTCGAAGTTTACGCCATACATTGCTGCCGCACTTGCATATACATCGTAAGTACCGGTTTTGGTAACATTAACGGTGTACTGATACCACATCGGAGGCATAGAACCCATATGGAGTAAGGGGCTTGTGTAGAAGTTCAAAGTAGCGTCGTCACGGTACTTAACCGCCCACGCTTCCGGCTGACCTGCCATTCTTGAGTGGCCCACACCGGGACCACCCAAGTCGAAGTCTGCAAAATTGATTTTGCCCGGAAGACTATGCTGTTTGAAGGGTTTTGCTTCTTCTGCCTGTGCTACGATAGCTAAGCTAAGTAACATCAGCATCGCTAAGAGCAGACAGAGAGATTTTTTCAATAACTTCATATATTCTTCCTCTTAATTTCTATTGTGTAATAAATTTGTGTGAATTGTGATTAGATGGCACCCAGAGCTTCCATGTAGGGAACTGCTGCTGCGGTACAAGCATCTTCGAATGCATCGATATCAACGATACCTTTCATGGTGTTTTCCAGATCAGCCCATCTAGCTTCGAATTCGCCGGGTTTAGCACCTAAAGCGATACGGGTTTTGGATTCCCACTGTTCTCTGGTGGACCAGAATTCAACAACTTCGGGAATATCAGCATAGATAGAAGCCCAAATCTGAGTGGGCGGATAAGCTACAACGTTTTTAACGTGTTCACTTTCAGGCGGGAATCTGAAGCCGCCGTCGCCGGTTTCACCATAGTAGTATGCTCTGTTTAAGATTAAGGGGTTGTAGTTGGTGGTGTTGATGGGATATACGGGGAATCCGGAACCGGAGGTATCACCGAAGCCTAAAGTTTCACCATCTTTTAATGCGTTGGAATCGCCTTCTAAGAAGTACTGGTTGAATCTTTCGTCATTGAATTTTCTGATGGTTCTGCCGGTTTCAGGATCGGTTTCTTCGTGCCAGATGTCAGCGGACATATCCTGGGGACCCCAAGAAGCGATTTCTTCCCATTCGTTGGAGTACTGTTCGTCGATCCAGTTTAAGTACTGGTAAACGTCAGCTTCGCTCATGGTGGTGGTTAAAGCTAAAGAGTTCATCCACATAGATCTTTCGGTGAATGCAGGATATCTGGGATCGTTGGGGATCTGCATAATGAAGGGACGATATCTGAAGGGTTTGCCCATTTCTTCTAACTGGTCGTTTAAGTTACCAACCTGGTTAAAGCTGTTAACAGCAGCAATTGCGTACTGACCGTTCATAACTTTTTCCTGATATAAGTTGGTGGGCTGTGCTAAGGATTCGGATTCGATAACTTCGTCGTTTAACATCTGGTTCTGCAGTCTTGCAGATTCTTTCACGATGTCAGACAGTAAGAATAATTCGTAACGTTTGGTCTGCCAGTTGATAGTACCGGAATAGCAATGGTTTTTGTAGCCCATTAATTCGGAACCAAACTGAGTTAATGCTAACCAGTTGTCACCACCGTTGTAACCGAAGGGATATACGGTTTTGCCGTCAACTTTGTAGTTTTTCGCCTGAATAGCGTACATAAAGTCAACTAACTGTTCGGTAGAGTAAATCGGGACATCCAGCATGATATCGCCTAAGGGAGCGTTGGTTTCTTCTAAGATTGCTACTAATTCGTCGTAAGATTTTGCATTGGGGAAGAAGTCTCTTAAAATGTCGTCACGAACATATAAGCACTGAGTAGATAAGAAGGTAACGTCAGTTTCATATTTTAACTGAGTTTCTCTGATGTACTGAACGTCTTCTTCGGGATATGCGGTGAAGTCGGGAGCGGTGTATTCCACGCCATTGTAAGTCATTTTACCGGTGTAGGGTTCGTCATAGCTTACATGGATGTTGTAAGGAATACCGGTGATGTAGGTTTCGCCGTCTTTGGTAACGGTGAAAGCTTCCCAACATTCAGCGGGAGTTCTTGCCCACAGGTTGGGAGCAACTTTCTGAATCACTTCGGGATCTAAGTGATACAGAACGTTCATTTCGTCTAATTTGTTGAAGTGTGCAGGACCCTGGAAAGCGCCACAGAACACAACGTCGGGCATGTTTTTACCGGTTACAAGTCTGGTCAGCTTAGCATCCCAGGAACCGTTATCATTACCGTAGATGTTTTTATAAACAACGTTGGTTTTTGCTTCCAGCCAGTCAGCTGTTAAATCGGTGAAGCCCAGGTCTGCGCCCATAGCAAAGTCAGTACCCTGAGTGTTCCAACCGATGATTTCGAGTACTCTTTCGGGAACGATGTAGTTACCGTTTTCATCGAATTCAACGGATGCTCCCTGTCTCTGTTTGCTGCCGCCGCAAGCAGCCAGAGAAAGAGCCATAGTTACTGCCATCAGTAACGCAAGGATTCTTTTCATGGTTTTCATAATGTTTTCTCCTTTTTATATGTATTTTATTTTTACAAAATAATTGAGAAGATTTTTTCCTATATTATATATAATAGTATAGGAAATTTTCGGATTAACCTTTTACCGCACCAACATTGATACCTTTGATGAAGTATTTCTGCAAGAAGGGATACACCATCAGAATCGGTAAGGTGGTAACAATCAAGGTTGCTGCTTTTACGGTGTCACCGGTAACACGGGGAACATTCTGCCCTTTACTCATAGCAGACTGCATAGACATCTGGTTTGCAGTTTCTGCTTCTTTTACCAGACGCATCATTAAATACTGCAGAGTATGTAATTCGGGGTCGGTAACGTAAATCAAGGTAGAGGTCCAGTCGTTCCATGCACCAACGGATACCCACAACGCTACGCAGGCAACAACAGGTAAGGTCATGGGGAAGATAATTCTGAACATGATGATTAAATCGTTCGCACCGTCAATCTTCGCACTTTCTTCCATTTCGGGAGGCAGTTCCTGAAGATAAGAACGGATAATAATCATATTATAGAAGCCGAACAAACCGGGAAGGATATATACCCAGAAGTTATCCAATAAGCCCATGTTAGAAATGTTGATGTAGCTGGGGATGGTACCAACGGGGATATAACCGGGTAACATTAAGAATAAAGTTAAGAATTTTCTGTAAGGTAATCCTCTTCTGGTCAGGCCGTATGCAGCTGCATAGGTTACCAGCAGAGCCAAGGTGGTGGCGCAGATAACTCTTAATACAGAAATTTTCGCCGCCTGCATAAAGGAGGGGTTAGAAAATAAGGTAACATAGTTTTCCCAGGTGAAATCTCTGGGGATGATGGTGATACCGCCTGCCATCGCATCTCTACCGTCGTTTAAAGAAATCGCTAACTGATTTAAGTACGGATAAACAGAGATGACGCAGATAAGTACCATAATGATGGCGTTAACCACACTGAAGATTTTTTCTCCTAAACTTCTTTTCATTTTGATACTCCTCCTTACCAAATACTCTGTTCGGTTACTTTCTTGGAAATCCAGTTTGCCAAAGTTACCAAGAACAAGCTAACCAGACCCTGGAACAGACCGAATGCGGTAGTAGCGGAATAGTCACCGCCCATAATACCACGACGATATACGATAGTACCGATTACTTCGTTGTCCAACTGAGTAAATGCGTTCTGCATACCGAATACCTGCTCGAAGTTTACGTTTACCAAGCCGCCCAAGGACATAATCAGAATGATTACCATGGTGGGTTTGATGGAAGGCAGGGTGATATGCCAGATCTGTTTCCATTTGCCGCAACCGTCAATGCTTGCTGCTTCATACAGACCGGGGTCGATACCGGTGATAGCTGCAAGGAATACAACGGAGGAGTAACCAACGCTCTTCCATAAGTGAGAGAAGAACATGATGGTTAAGAAATACTCGGATTTCATTAAGGGGTTTGAGGGAACCCAATCCTTAATAAGAATGCCCATCAACTGGTTGAAGGGACCTTCTTTTGCCAGGAAGGTGTATAACAAACCGATAACGGAAATCCAGGATAAGAAATGAGGGAAGTATGCAATGGTCTGAGTCACTTTCTTAAACCATTTACTTCTGATTTCGTTAAACATTAAGGCTAAGATAATCGGGAAGGGATAACCTCCGAATAAAATAACCAGACCGAACACAACGGTGTTCTTAACTGCTTTGAACATTTCGGGATCTTTGAAGATGTTGATGAAATGTTCAAAACCGTAGTTAGCTGCCCAGGGAGAACCCAGGATACCGTCTACGGGATGGAAATTCTTGAATGCCATAACAATACCGTACATCGGGAAGTACGAGAAGATGATTGTTACCACAATCGCCGGCAGAATCATTAAGTATGCTCCGCTGAATTTCCAGAGGTTGAAGAAAAGACCACGTTTCTTCTTAGGTGCTGCAACAAGCTCGGTGCCAACAGGAGCCACAGCTTGTTCCATTTGCTGTTCCATTACTTTTTTCATCTTTGTCTCATTCCACCTTACTTTAATGATTTTTTGCGTTTGGAACACGCGGATTCTTCCGCACTTCAATTTTCGAACCGCCTACCCCCGAATCGGTTTTCACAGACGACAAAATGGACAAAGTTCACCCTTTTTTTATAGGAGTGGACATTGCCCTGCCCGCAGGTATCATCGTCACAAAAAACGACGCCCGGGAATCGGTTCGTTCAGAAATTGTAGTTTTTGGTCGAACCCAAGTATGTTATTTTGTCTATATTATACAAAAAAAAAGCGATTTTTGCAACCCATAATCTGCTTTTTTTATATCCGAAAATTTGCTTTTTTTCAATCATATCCTATGTTTTTGGCAGATTTTGGGTCTTGACACCGTCAAATAACACTTTTTTGTAAAAAAATGGGAATTTTTGAGGTAAAATTTTGCATTTAGCTTTTGGTCGGATTGCGAAAAAGATGCAAAAGCACATTTTTGACAAATAAAAGCAGATTTTCGGGGTATCAAAAAAGCGAATTTTAGGTTTACAAACAACTCAAGATAATTTATACTGATATCAAGATGGTGCAGTCTGCAAAAAACAGACTCGCGTCCCCTCATATTCAGGATCGAAAGGATTGAAAAATATGGCAAATTATGAACTGAAGTTCAAACAGGTTTCTTCTCTGGAAAAAGTGTTTTTCGATAAAGAACCCACTCTGGACTCCATCAGTGGCGGTTCCGCTTTAAAAGGCGAAGAATATTCCTATCAGATTGCTTTCACCAAAGTGTTCCGCAAGGACTGGTGGGCAGGAAGAAGCGATATGAAAATCAGCGTTAATTCCGAGCTGGCACCCTATATCACCGTGAGAAAAGTACGAAATGTGCCTGTGGAACTGGCTGCATTCCCCACCAAACACGATGACGGATATTATTCCTTAAACTCCGGAATGTATCCCGATCCTTTGATGCCCATCAGCGAGGAGGATCCCGTTTATGCAGTTTGCTACAAATGGCACGCACTCTGGGTAAGCATCCGTGTTCCCGAAGATTGCAAGCCGGGTGTTTATCCCATCGAAGTTGTGTTTGAAACCACCGAGCCTCACGACGATTACAAGGGCTCCGTTGTGTTCAATCTGGAAGTTATTGATGTGAAGCTTCCCAAGCAGGAAATGATTTTCACCCAGTGGTTCCATTGTGACTGTATTGCCGATTTGCACGACTGCGAAATTTTTTCCGACAAGCATTGGGAAATGATTGAAAAATACATCCGTGTGGCTGTGGATAACGGCGTGAATATGCTCTTAACCCCCATCTTCACTCCCCCTCTTGACACTGCATATTTATCCGAAAGAAAAACCGTTCAGTTGGTGGATTGCTATTGTGATAACGGCAAATATTCTTTTCAATTTGATAAGCTTGACAAATGGATTGACATTTGCTTAAAAAATGGCGTTCAATATTTTGAAATGAGCCATCTGTTCACTCAGTGGGGTGCGGTTCAGACTCCCAAAATCGTTGTAATTGCAGACGGCAAGGAAGAAAAACGCTTCGGATGGCACGTGGAAGCAAAAGAACCTATCTATAAAGAATTCATTGATGCAATGATGCCCGAGTTGGTTGCTTTCTTAAAAGCAAAGGGCATTCAGGACAAAGTTTATTTCCATGTTTCCGACGAACCCTTCTTAAGCTTAGGTCATTTGGAAACGTATAAATATGCGAAAGAATTGTTGGCTCCATACACCGAAGGATTCAAAATGCTGGATGCTCTTTCCGACATTGATTTCTATAAAGAAGGTCTGGTGAACACTCCCGTTCCCGCTATCGACCATATTGAAAAATTCCTGGAAGAAGACATTAAAAACCGTTGGGTTTACTATTGCTCCGCTCAGGCGAAGGATGTGTCCAATCGTTTCTTGTCTCAGCCCTCTCCCCGTAACAGAATTATGGGAACCCAGATGTTTAAATACGATTGTGTGGGCTTCCTCCATTGGGGCTACAATTATTTCTACTCCATTCTGTCAAAAGGTGTGATTAACCCCTTTGAAACCGTGGATTCCGGCGGAGCATTCCCCGCAGGGGATGCCTTCAGCGTGTATCCCTACGGTGATGACGTGGTGGAAAGTATCCGTTTGAAAGTATTCAAAGAAGGCATTCAGGACTACACCGCTATGCACCTTTTAGCAAGCTACAAAGGCAAAGAATTTGTGGTGAATCTGATTGAAGAAATCGCAGGTCAGGAAATCCGTTTCGACAGCTTCCCCTACTTTGGCGATTACATTCTCCGTTATCGTGAAAGAATCAATCAGGAACTGAAAAACCTTATCTAAATCTATCAGGAAAACCGCTGCCGACCCTTCAAAAGACCATCTCCAAGAGCGGCGCGAGGTATCTTTATGTATAAAATATTACTTGTGGATGACAATTATGTCCATCTGCAGAGTCTGCTCAGCTATATTGAGCCGGAAGAATTTAATATCAGCGGCATCAAAATTTCCCAAAGCGGAACGGAGGCTCTTGAAATCTGCAAAGAATTCAGACCCGATGTTGTTATCACAGACATTTCCATGCCGGAGCTTGACGGGATTGAACTGACAAGTGAAATCCGCAAAATGGGAATTGATGCTCAGTTTATCTACATCAGTTGCTATGACGATGTGGAATATTTCAGGCGCGCCATCGACAATCAGGTGTTGGCGTATCTGATGAAGCCCATCATTCCCGAAGAACTGAAAAATGCCATTCAAAAGGCAATCAGCAAAGCGGCAAAAAACATCGAAACCGCCAACAGTTTGCAGCTTGGACGGGAAAATTATGTGTATCGTCTGCTTTCTTCGGACAACACGGAGGCATCTCATTTATATGAGGCTGCCCCCGCTCTTCTGATGCAGGATTACAAGCATTTTATTGTGGTGAAAGCAAAATTCCCGGAAGCGCAGGAAGATGTTCTTTCTGCCTACCACGATTTTAAGGACTTTCCCGAATTGTCCAACCGCGGAATTTCTTCCGTGGTGCTTCCCGACGGAGCAGACTCCATCCTCATTCTCTTTATGAGTGAGCAGGAGGGAGATTTTCAGGATATCATCCGCAGTGTGATGTGCAATCATATCAAGGATTTGTTCGACCGCTACGCCGTAACCGTGAAGGCAGGCGCCTCAGACACGGGCGGTAATCTGTTCGAATTAAAATCTCTGGAAAAACAGGCAGATTCTGCTTTAAAAACCAATCTGGAACTGATTCGTTCCGACTATATTGCCTACTCTGATATTTCCATGAAAAACCTTTCGTTTAACTTTATTGCATATAACGAAGCCGTTTCCGGTCTTGTGAGAGCAGACACCACTCCGGCAGAAATCAGTCAGTTTATCAGAACCTTTAATTTCTCCGAGCCCGAATGCGACGAAACCCTTTTAAAAGAGCTTTATTTATCCACCGTTTCGTCCATTCAGTCCGTGCTCTTAAAAAACGGCATTGATATTGCGCAGATTGTGGGCAGAACCGACCTTTCTTACCATAAAATCAACCGTTTTTCCGACCCGGAGCATTTTCTCATCTGGCTCAGAAACATTCTCACATTAACCGGAGAATATTTAAAGAATTACAAAGGGAAATCCCAGTTTGCCTTGGTGCAGAAAACCATCAATTATATTCACAAAAATTTCCCCACCATTTCTTCTATTGAGGAAATTGCATCTCAGCTGTTTGTGAGCTATTCCCATTTGCGAAATGTGTTTAAAAAAGAGCTTGGAATCACCATTTACGACTATCTGCTTTCGGTTCGTATGGAAGAGGCGAAAAAGCTTCTCTCCACCAGTAAAATGAACCTGACTCAGATTGCCTACAAGGTGGGTTACAGCGATTACGATTATTTTAAAACCGTTTTCACCAAGTACAACGGCATCACTCCCCGAGAATTTCAACAAAACAACAATAAAACCACCGAAAACTGAGGTGTCACACGATGAAAAAACCGATACGCAAAAGTTTACTGGAACAGATTTTATACGGTAACATCCGCGTTATCGGTTTTTTTGTGTTGCTTGTGTGGATTTACGGGATGATTTCGGTGTCGTATAACACCTATCAGACAGAGCTTATGCAGCTTAGCGAGGATTTAACCACCTGCACAGACACGGTGGAGGAATCCCTCCATCAGGCCATTATTCACTCGGAGCACATTGTGCAATCATCCTATATCAACGACGCCCTGAAGCAATCGGAATATTCCATCGATGAAATGTTGGAAATGCTGGACTTTTCCAACGAAATTATGGTGGCATCCTCCGGCACGCAGAACAGTCCGAAAATTTTCACCCCCAATGAAACTCTTTTTGAATCCCGTTGGTATTCCCATTGCTCCAACCTGGCGGAATATCAAACCGTTCTGGAGCGTTTTGAAACCGAAAAATCGGACATTGTTTTCAGCGAAACCATCGAAAAAATGAACATGGATATGACCCGTGTCACCATGTATCGCAGAATGCCGAGAAACCCCGGAAATATTCTGCGTTATCAGATTATGCTTCAAAACAACAATGTATCGAGCATTCCTGCGGAGATTGTGTTTTTCTCCGATAAAAAGGCATCGGATACCTCCAATTATCTGTCCGACCCCATCAATGACAGTCTCACCTGCGTGATAAAAATTCCCAAAGCAGCCCTGAAGCAACGATGCATCTGGGTGTTGGTTGCGGGATTGATTATCCTAATGATTCTCTTTGGAGCAATTATTCATATTTCCCGTAAAACCGCCCGTTCTACCCTGCAGGAAATCTACCATTTTATGGAAACGATAGACAGAGAAGACCTGCTTTATGACAGTGAATTTTTCCGAAAGGAATACGACATCTACGAACTGAACACCATCAAAGAAACCTTGCATAAGCTTGCAATGGATTTAAAAGAATATCACGACACAATCAAAAATGCGGAGTTGGAAAACAAGCAACTGGAAATGGAACGTCTTTCCATGCAGTTGGACCCCCACATGCTCTATAATTCCCTATCCTCCATTCGTTTGGATGCCTACCGCATCAAAAACGAAAAAATTATGAATCTGGTGGATAATATGGCGCTTTATTATCGGGAAATTTTAAAGAAAGACCGTAAGTTTATCCCCGTTCGGGATGAAATTGAAACCATCAAAAAATATCTGTTTATCAACGAATTGTCTCACGAGAAAAAATATCCTCTGACCGTGGAAATTGAGCCTTCGCTTCTTACGCTCTCCATTCCGCCTCAGTTCTTCCACACCTTCGTGGAAAATTCGGTGGTGCACGGGCTTTCCGGTGCCAAAAACGATTGTGAAATCAAAATCACTATGGCGGAAAAAGACGGTGAAATCATCACCGAAATTTACGATAACGGCTACGGAATCACTCCCGAAAAATTAGCAGAATTAAACAGCGGAACCCAGGCAAAAAAACATATTGGTATTTCCAATTCCCAAAAACGAATGAAGCTCTTTTTCGGAGAAGAAAGCTCCATCCGTTTTGAAAGCGAAAAGGGAAAATACACCAGGGTAATCATCCGCTTTAAAAAGCCGTCGGCATAAAACGCAATCACCTCTCATATATTGTATCAATCAAGCAACCGATACAATTTGGAGAGGTGATTTTTTTTGGACGTTTTTTATGATATTGATAAGCGGGTGCTTCTCTTTGCGGATTACATTATCCGGCACGGCACCACGGTGCGAAAAACCGCCCGTTTTTTCGGAATATCCAAGTCCACGGTACATAAGGACGTGGCAGTCCGGCTGGAAAAGCTGGACCCCGACCGCTACGATAAAGTACGGCAGATTTTAAACCGCAACAAGGCAGAACGGCACATCCGCGGCGGTCTTGCCACCAAAGAAAAATATGCCAGACGGGGAGAAGAATAACATTCTCCCCTTTCTTTTTGGAAATTCGGGGAAAATGAATTGACAAAAAATCACCTGTGTGATATACTTTCCCTTAGAAAGATGTTGCTCTTGCTAACCATCTTGGGAGGAATTTCCTCCAATAAAAAACAAGGGAGAATTTATGATGAAAAAAACGAACCTCAACGCGCTTTCGCGCGTTGCAATCACCGCCGCACTCTATGTGGCATTAACCTTAGCCATCGCACCCCTTTCCTACGGAGCCCTGCAATTTCGCATCTCCGAAGTGTTGACTTTGCTCTGCTTTTATCGGAAAGACTATTGCTTTGCTCTGATTTTGGGTTGCTTTATCAGCAATCTGTTCAGTCCCTTAGGTGCATTGGATCTGGTATTCGGCGTGGCATCCACCGTGTTTACCGTGATAGGCATCCGCTATTGCAAAAACCTCTGGATTGCCTCCTTATTCCCTGCTCTTTCCATGGTGTTTATCGCCTGGGAGCTTTTGTATCTGGGAATGCCGTTTTGGTACAGCTTTGCCACGGCAGCACTGGGGGAAATCGGTGTGGTTACCGTGATTGGCGTGCCTCTGTTTAAAGCGTTGGAGAAAAACCGCTTTTTCAGAGAAACGGTGCTTTCATAATTACAATCATACGGAGAATTATTATGTATCAAACCATCAAAGAACAAGGAAAAGCCCTGATCAAAGAATTTCTGAAAAAAACCGATGCCAGGGAAGGCTCTCTTCTGGTTATCGGTTGTTCCACATCGGAAATTTTAGGAGAACAAATCGGCACAAATTCCGCTTACGAAGCGGCAGAAGCCTTGTTTGCGGGGATGCACGGCGTGCTAAAGAAAAAAGGAATTTTCCTTGCGGCGCAATGCTGCGAGCATTTAAACCGTGCCTTAGTGATGGAGAAAAAAGCAGCAAATAAATTGGGATACGAACCCGTTTGCGTGGTGCCGAAGCCAAAGGCAGGCGGTTCCTTTGCCACCGCTTGTTACGAGCATTTTTCCGAACCCGTGGTGGTGGAAAAAATCCGTGCGGATTTCGGTATTGATATCGGCGGAACCTTAATCGGGATGCATCTTAAGGAGGTTGCCGTTCCCCTTCGTTTAGAAAACAACATGATTGGGGAGGCTCCCGTTCTTTGTGCATATACCCGCCCCAAGCTCATCGGCGGAGCCCGTGCAGTTTACGAATAAATAAGGAAGTTTTGCTATGAAATCTCAGAAAAAAGCCCTTCTGTTTGGGGTGCTTACCCTCCTTTGGACCGGAGTGATTTTTTCGTTTTCTCTCCAACCTGCCAAGGAATCGGCAAGTCTGTCGGGCGGTCTTTTAAAGTGCCTTCTGGATTGGTTGGATTGGCTCACGGGACTGCAAATTCCCGTCTCATTTGCTCATTTTCTGATTCGAAAAATTGCGCATTTCGGGGAATTTTTCCTCCTTGGCATCTTCTCGTTTCAGGCAAGTAAGTATCTGTGGCAAAAACGGTTTCCTGCCCTGATATACGGCATTGTGATTGCCGTGTGCGACGAGGGAATTCAGTATTTTACCGGGGGCGGAAGAGCCATGCGCGTAACCGATATGCTCTTAGACACTTTTGGAGTTGCCGCAGCCGTTCTGCTTCTTGTATGGTTTCATCGCCTCAGCATCCGAAGAAAGTATAAACATACAGAATCTTAAAAAATCTGCATTATTATGAATTATTTTAAAAACATATTTGACTTTTCGCTCAATTTATGATATGATACCATCTGATAAGTTATAAACAAAAAGGAGGGACCGAATCCATGGGCAAAATTGTTGCGGTTGCATCAGGAAAAGGCGGCGTGGGAAAAACCACCGTGTCGGCAAATCTGTCTGCAGCTCTTGCAAAGCTTGGCAAAAAAGTGCTCATTATTGACACGGATATCGGCCTTAGAAATTTAGATATTGTGTTCGGTGTGCAGAGTGTGATTGTGTATGATGTCACCGATGTGTATGAGGGGAAAATCCCCTTAAAAGACGCTTGTTATCGCTTTGATTCATACGGAGAGCTCTATTTTCTGCCTGCTTCCCAGACCATTGAAAAGGAAGATCTGAACGAAGAAAAGTTCTACGGGATGATAAAGGATGCCGCAAAGGAATTTGATTATATCATTTTAGATGCACCGGCAGGAATCGAAACAGGCTTCAAAAACGCTGTTTCGGCGGCAGATATCACCATCACCGTGGTGACACCGGATTTTGCCTCCATGCGTGATGCAGACCGTGTTCTTTCGGTGGCAAACAAAGAAAACATCAGCGAAAACTATGTGATTATCAATAAATTCAATCCCAAATTGGTGCGCAAAAAACTGATGCCCAATGTGGATGAAATTTTAAACCGCCTCGGCACTCCTTTGCTTGGTATCTGGCGGTATGAAGAAACCATGATTTCCTTTCAGAATCAAGGAAAACTCATTCTGGATGATAAGCGCAAAAAATGCGTAAAAGAAATCATCAATTCCGCAAAACGCTTAAGCGGAGAACAAATCCCCATCAAATTACGTTAAATCATTCAATCCAATCAACAATAGAAACGGAGGGTTCGACTATGAATATCGCATTAATTGCACACGACCAAAAAAAGGAACTGATGGTTCAGTTTTCAATTGCATACAAATTTATTCTGCAAAAGCACAATTTGTTTGCTACCGGCACCACCGGCGGTTTGGTTGCAGATGCAACGGGACTTCAGGTTCATCGGTTTTTATCAGGTCCTCAGGGCGGTGACCAACAGATCGGTGCAAGAATTGCTTACAACGAAATTGACCTTGTGCTCTTTTTCCGTGACCCTCTGACCGCACAACCTCACGAACCCGATGTAAATGCTCTGTTCCGTCTGTGTGACGTGCACAACATCCCCCTTGCTACCAACGTGGCAACTGCGGAAGTATTGATTCAGGGTCTGGAACGCGGAGACTTCGGCTGGCGTGACATTGTAAATCCCAAGAGATAACAATGTTTCCCGCCGCGTGCCTGATTGGTTGGCTATTCGGAATATTTTTATCAGGATATTTGTGCTCAAATATCCTGGTTTTTATATTATCCCCTTTTTTAGCAGTATGCTGGTTGATTGGAGAGTTCCTCACAACCCGCATATCCCAAACAAAAATCAATTTCCGAAAAATCGGATTAAAAGCCTTGATTTTACTGCTGATTCCTATATGCTCCGCAATCAGATATCAGGGATTTGAGCAATCCCGATTTGAGAAAGCGGTTTCTCTTTGTCGGGAACATCCTGCCGTTTTAACGGGTGTGGTGTCCGGCGATGTGACCCGTTATGAAAACACCGACTATTGCACGCTCACATTGGAGAATGGAGAAAAAGTGTCGGTAAAAATCAAAACGGAGGTTCCTATATTTCCCGGTGAAAAGGTCACTTTGCAGGAGCCCGCTCTTTCGGTGATTCATCCCGAAAACAAAAGCATCTCAAAAATTCGCCACCTGATGGGGAATAACACCTTTTTATCCGCCAAGCTTCCCTATGAACCAACCGTTACCCGTCACGGTGTGCAAAATTACTGGTTATATGGCTCCAAACTATTAAGGAATTCTGCAAAAGAGCATTTTGCCAAACAATATCCCACCGAAACCGCATCCTTTCTGACCGCATTGTTAAGCTCTGATAAATCTATGATGGAAGAAAGTATGTATCAGGAATTTTTAGACACGGGAACCGTTCACATTGTGGTGGTTTCGGGATTGCATTTCGGGTTTCTGGCAAGTGCTTTCCTGTTTGTGTTGGAGATGATTTGCCAAAGCAGAAGAAAACGACTTGGTATCATTCTGCCTATCCTTTTTGTGTTTGCCTGGTTTACGGGCGGAACTATCCCCGTGATGCGTTCTCTTCTGATGGTGGGCATTCTGTTTTGTTATGATATTTTTTATCTAAAACCCGTAAAATCATACTTAGTGGTGTTGGCAATTGCCTGCTTGTTTACGGCGGTATCTCCCACCCTGATTTTCAATCCCTCTTTTCTGTTAACCTTTGGGGCAACCTTCGGAATCACCGCATTTTACGAACCCTTACGGGAAGCTTTTCATAAATTGCCCTTTTCGTATCTTAGAAACCATCTAGCCATGTATCTTGCGGTGCAACCCTTTACGCTGCCCGTTGTTTTGCTGTATTTCTCACGGCTTCCCATGGGTGCCGTGATTGCCAATTTTTTAGTGGCACCTTTGGTGTCTCCCATTCTGATTTTTGCCGTTTTGGAAATGGCGATGGCAGGAATTCCTCTTTTGGGAACTCTTCTTTGCCAAATCACCAATTTTCTCACCAAATGCTTTTTGTTTCTGATTCATTTTTCTGCAAAAATCTGTCACCCGCTCAGGATATCCATGGAAGAACTCCCCTTTCTTTTGTGGATGGGATTCGGCAGTTTCCTCTTTTTTTGCAAAACAAAAAGCAAACCAAAAAGAATACTGTCGGCACTGTTTGCGGCAATGTTTCTGATCCCGGCGCTCACACATACCGTTTTCCCGTTTCCGAAAAACGAGTTAACCATTACCTTTATGGGTGCCAAAAATACCAATTCCGCAGTCATCAAAACTCCTGCCGACCGTCTGATTTTATATGGAACCATGCAGGATATTGCCTACGGATGCGGCTCCGCTTACGAGAAATACGACCCCGTGGCACTGATTATTTTAACAGACCTGCCAAACGAAGCGAACACAGACACTCTGTTGCAAAAATTACCTCAGGCTCCCGTCATTTGCCCGAAAGAGTCTCCTAAATTGGCAAACATTTGCCCGAATACCGTTTGGCTGCACGAAAATTGTTCTGCTGATGTGGACGGAATCCGCATCCGCTTGATTGCCGATTCCAAAGGATTATACGAGGCAGAATTTTCGTACAAAACCCATGTGATTTCCTTCTCTCAGAACGCAGACTATATTCTCCGCAATTCGCATAAAAATCCCGATAAAATCTGGATTGTAAACTTTCAAAGGAGCAGCCGTTCCGCCGAACAAATCGGTAAAATACCCGATGATTTTCGCATATTGTCCAAAAAAGAATGGCATCCCGATACCAAAGAATACGATAACTATTCCCTGATAAAATTCCGTGAAAACCAAATTATGTTTTACGGCACCAAGGAGCAGAATCTGTTATGGAACTAAAAGATTTAAACCGTGCTATCACCGAAAAAAACTTCTCCAATCTCTATTTCTTTTATGGGGAAGAAGACTATTTAAAAGAATTTTACGCAAACCGAATCATCCAAAGTGTGGTGGATGACAGTTTCGCCTGCTTTAATTTGTTTCACTATCAGGAGTTGCCCGACAAAACAGAGCTTCGAAACGCTTTGGAGCAACCGCCCGTGATGGCAGAATACAAAGTGGTTTACCTAAATCAGGTGGATTTAATGAAAGCACCTGCCGATTTTCGTGAGGCACTTACCGAACAGATGAAAAATCTTGCTCCTTTCACCATTTTAATCATCCGTGAAACTTCCGCAGACAAGCGTTCCGCCATCTTTAAAACCGCTGGCACAAGCGGTGTTTGCGTGGAATGCAATTACCCCAATCAGGCGGATATGCGTGCCTTTATCACCCGCGAATTTACCAAACGCCAAAAGAAAATTCCTGCTTCCCTGGTGGATAAAATCATCTCCGAAGCAGAACCCAATATGTATGCCACGGTGAATTTAATCGACACCGTTTGCGCCTATCTTCAGGACATAGACACCGTTACCGAGGCGGTGTTGAACCAATTTATGCAAAAGTCTGTGCAGGCGGTGATTTTTGATTTGTCGGAATTTTTGGTAACAGGTCAGAAAGAAAAGGCGTACCAATTGCTCAATCAATTGAAATTAACTCCCTCCAAAACCCCCGCTCAGATGATTTTTACCTTGCTCTCCCGCCATATTTCGGGAATGTATCTGGCGAAGGTGGCTCAGGACGAACGGATTCCCAACGGGGAAATCAAGCCTCTTTTGGGCAAGAATGTGCCTGATTTTGTGATTACCAAATATCTGAGGCAGGGAAAAAATATCCCCCTCTCCAAATTAGAGCAGTTAATCCGTTTCTGTGCCGAAACCGACTACAAATTAAAAAGCGGTCAGGTGACCGACCCCTATTTGGGAATTTACACCTTGTTTTTAAAATTCTGGTCTTAACCGATGAATGTTTCATCAAAATATCATTGATTTGCCTTATGAAAAATCTGTTTCACATCTGTCCCTTTTGCGACAGTCCTGCTTTGGAAAATGACTTTTTATGTGCCAAATGCAGAAGTCTGATAACCGAATACCGAAAGACGCCGAAGTGCGTAATCTGCGGTCAGGAGAAAGGAAAACTGCCCCTCTGCGAAGAATGCGACAAACATCTTCCGCCCTTTCGGCTTGCCGTCTCCTGCTATTACTACGACGGCATTATGAAAGACGGGCTTCTTTCGTATAAGTTGGGGCACCAATTCTATAAAGCCAAAGGATTTGCCAAGCTGATGGCAGAAACTCTGGCAAGCTATCGCATTGCGGCAGATATCATCATCCCCGTTCCCTCGGGAATTCGAAATATTCATAAAATGGGGTATAGTCCTGCATTGGAAATTGCTTTTCCTCTGAGAAAGCTGCTGAACATCCCCCTTTCCGCACGAGTGCTTTATAAAAAGCCATTTTCCCCGCGCCAATCTTCCCTCGACGGAAAGGAACGGGTGGAAAACGCCAAGCGCAGTTTTGCATCCATCAGGTGGAACAGACGAAAAGTAGAAGGCAAAGGCGTGCTTTTGGTTGACGATGTTTACACCACCGGTTCCACCGCAAAAGAATGCAGTAAGCTTCTATTGAAAATGGGTGCCAAGGACTTGTATGTGCTGACCCTTTTGGGAAATGCCAAACGATAATTCTTTTTGGTTTTTCAATCACTTTTTTCCAAAAAAACAAATCAAATGACCAACCAAATCAAAAAAATTACAAAAAAATGAAATTTTTCTTGCTTTTTTAAAAATTGTATGCTATAATGTTTTCTGTCCGTAAACGGACAGCTTTCGGGATATAGCGCAGTTTGGTAGCGCGCTTCGTTCGGGACGAAGAGGCCGCAGGTTCAAATCCTGTTATCCCGACCAAAAGAAAATGGGTAACACCGCAAGGTGTTACCCGTTTTTTGTTTTCGAAAAAAAAACAAAATTTGAACCTTAATGATGGTGGCAACAATGCTTGTGAGCAGGCAACATTATGCACTTTTTATTGCCGCATTCTTCTCCCGGTAATTCCAATTCCACGGTGATGTGATGAATTCCATACTCATTAAATATTTCTCGTATCTGCCTTTTTACGGCCTGAAAATCTGTATTCTCGGTCACGGCGTGCAGGGTTGCAGCAGCATGGTTTTCGTCTATGCTCCAGAGATGCAGATGATGAATTTCCAAGATGCCGGTAAGCTTGAAAAGCTCTGTTTTTACCTCCTGCAAAGAAATTGCGGGAGGTGTTTTTTCCAGGAAAATATCAAGTGCCAGGCAAAGTTGCACGATGGCGTGGTGCAACACAAAAATTGCCACCAATATCGACAACACGGGGTCAATCCAAAGCCAACCTGTCCACTTGATCAGAAGCGAACCCGCCAACACGGCAACCCATCCTAAAACATCCTCCATCAGATGAAGATGTACCGCTTTTTGATGCAACGAATTTTCAGGTTTTGTGAGAATTGCTCCCACTAAATTCACCACAATACCGACAACCGCCAAAATAAACATCCCGTGATATGAAACGGGAAGCGGATTCCAAAGACGACATATCGCCTGATAAATCATCCATAATGACCCCACCGTTAACATTCCGGAAATAAAAAACGCTCCCAATACCGAATAGCGAAGATATCCGTAAGTATTCTTTTCATCGGGATTACGCTGAGATTTTTTCTCTAAATTCCGGGAAACGCCAAGACTTAATGCATCGGCAAAGTCGTGGAGGGCATCCGAAAGAATACTGATACTTCCCGTTAGAAGTCCTCCCGCCAATTCCAGTGCCGAAAAAGATAAATTTAAAAGAAATGCCAAAAAAATGCGTTTGTCTGATTTCATAAATCCTCCTCTTGATTTTCCATCGTTACTGTGATACAATAAATTCAATACTGAACAACTTGTTCGATAATATCATATGTGATTACAATCGGAAAGACAAGAAACAATCCGAGAAAAATATCCGATACCGAACAAAACGACCAAATTGTATGGAGGAAACTATGGACAGACGGCAACGAAAAACCCGTGAGGCAATTTTTTGTGCATTTCTTTCTCTGCTTCAGAAAAAGGATTTCCAAAAAATCACCGTGGAGGAAATTATCCAAAAAGCGGATGTGGGCAGAGCCACCTTTTATGCACATTTTGAAACCAAGGATTATCTGCTCAAAGAATTTTCGGAGGATTTATTCTGCCATTTGTTTGATATGGAAGAAAACAATCCTCACAATCACCGTCACCTCTTTGATTGCGAGCAAACAGAGGATGTTTTTTATCATCTGTTTTGGCATATCGCTCAGGATGACCACCATTTGAAACGGCTTCTCACAGGAAAAAACAATCAACTGTTTCTCTCTTATTTTCAGGATAATCTGAAAAAACTGGTTGTCAAAAAGCTTCCTGTTTTTCTGGAAAAAAAGCCCGAGGAACTCCCCGTGGATTTCTTTATCTCCCATATCACGGCAACTTTTTTGCAAACGCTGACCTGGTGGGCGGAAACCAAATTTTTATCATCCCCCAAAACCATTACCCAATATTTTTATCTTACCGTGTAATTTTTTCCAAAAAAGCTTGATTCTTCCCATATTCTCTGCTATAATGAAACCAAACGAAAAAAGGAGGATGTTTCCCATGATTTTAGGCGGCTTAGACGTTGGTACCACCGGTTGTAAAATCGCGTTGTACAATGATGGGGCAAAATATTTGACCACTTACTATAAAGAATATGACATCATCCGCAAAAACGGTCAACACGAAATTGATTTTAACGACGTGAAAAACGGGGTATTATCCCTGTTAAAACAAGCAACAAGCGAATATCAGATTGATGCTTTGGGCATCACCAGCTTTGGGGAAACTTTCACCATGCTGGATGAAGACGACAATATTTTGGTGCCCTCTATGTTATACACCGACCCCAGAGGGGAAGAAGAATGTAAATACATTATGGAGCTGTTCGGGGAAGAAAAACTGTCTCTTTTAACAGGCACCAAACCCCATTCCATGTACAGTATTTCCAAAATTCTCTGGTGGAAAAACAACAAACCCGAGATTTACGCAAAATGCAAACGAATTCTTTTAGGAGAAGACTTTATCGTTTACACTTTAACCGGCAACCCTCAGATTGACTATTCCCTGGCGGCTCGTACCGGTATGTTTGACATTGAAAACAAATGCTACTACGAAGAAGGATTTAAAAAATTAGGCGTAGATATTAACCTGCTCTCCAAAGCAGTTCCCACCGGCGCAATCGCAGGCACCATCACCGAAGAAATCAAGAAATTCTTGGGGATTTCTTATGATATCACCATTGTAAACGGCGGTCACGACCAGATTGGCGGTATGATTGGAGCAAGAATTTTCTCCACCGATTCCGCTATGGACGGCACCGGTACCGTGGAATGTATTCCCGTGGTGCTGGATAAAAAGCCGGAAGACGCCAAAATCTACGGATACGGCTATTCCGTGGTTCCCTATATCGGTGACTACTATGCTTGCTATGCCCTGTCTTACACCGGCGGTGCAACCTTAAAATGGTTCCGTGATAATTTTGCGGAATTGGAAGCAAAAACAGCCGATGAAAACGGCAAAAACGTGTATGCCGAATTGGATAAAGCCTCTCCCGAAGGACCCACCGGTATTCTGGTGCTTCCTCATTTTTCCGGAGCGGCAACTCCTTATATGGACAACGATTCCAAAGCGGCATTTGTGGGGATCACCTTAGAAACCTCCAAATACGATTTATACAAAGCCTTAATGGAAGGCACTTCCTACGAAATGCTCTTAAACTTCAACGTAATGAAGTCTATGACCGGGCAGATTCAGGAAATCCGTGCAACAGGCGGCGGTGCAACCTCTGACCTTTGGCTGCAGATTAAAGCAGATATCTTAAATACCGATATCACCGCATTAGACTGCAAAGAAGTTGGTTCTGCAGGCACCGTGGCGTTAACGGGTGTTGCGATGGGCGTTTGGAATACATTGGAAGAAGCGGTTGACAAACTGGTAAAAGTTCGTAAGATTTTCCATCCCGACCCCGAAACCGCAAAAGCCTACGAAACCTACTACAAAAAATACGAAAACTTATACAACGCAGTAAAAAGCTTATAAAACCGACCTACTTAAGATGCCGTCACCACAGGGAAAGACGGCATCTTTTTTTCTTGGCAAACTATTGCAAAAACAATTTGTCTGTGCTATAATAAAAAGGACATTATTTTTGATTGTGTGACACTTTTTCATAAAAATGAGGTAAGAATGTGATGAGTGCGAATTTTTCTCAGAAAAAAGCATATTTGGGAAACCCTTACCAGCTTGGCGGAACCCGTCATTACCGTTTAACAGACGGCATTACCGACGGTTGCCGTTGTGTTGACGTGAACACGGGAAGCGGTTTTTCCTACACCGTGGTGTGTGACCGTGGTTTAGACATTTCCTTAGCATCCTACAAAGGCACCAATCTTGCGTTTTTAACCGAAAATATGGAGGCACATCCTGCTCATTTTGATTCTTTTGGTATCCAGTGGCTTCGCACTTTTTCGGGAGGTTTACTCACCACCTGCGGACCCACTCACCTGGGACCTCCCTGCGAGGATAACGGTGAAATTTTGGGGCAACACGGCAGATGGACCTCTCTTCCTGCCAAAAAAGTGTGCGACTTAACCGATAACGAAAGAGGTATCATCAACATCACGGGTGAGCTTAGTGACTGCACTCCCTTTGGCCATAAAATTGCCATCAAACGAAGCATTTCGTCCGAGTTTGGCAAAAACTTTGTGGTGATTGAAGATGAAATCACCAATGTGGGTGGAAAAGAATGTCCCTTTAATCTGTTGTATCATATTAACTTTGGATATCCCTTGTTATCCGAAGATGCAATCGTCCACGTGCCGAGTAAGGCCTGCATTGGTTATGATGACTATACCAACGAGCGGATGGACGAAAAAAATACCGTCAAAGCACCAAACGGTGAAAATCTGGAAAAAAATTATATGCACACCTTTTCGGGCGAAACCGAAACCGTGTGGATTCATAATCCCAAATTAGAAAACGGTTTGGCAGTTGCCATCACCTTCCCTTCCGAAGATTTGCCTTACTTAACCCAATGGGTATTGGAAGATGTGAAAGACTATGTGTTGGCGTTGGAACCTGCCAATGTGCCCTGCGAATCCCGTGATTATCTTCGCAAAAACAATCTGCTCCCCTTCTTAAAGCCGGGAGAAACCAAAAAATTCCGTGTGAAAATTCAAGTGGTTTCAGGCAACGATGAAATTGCAAAAAAATTAGGTTAAATATTATTAATTTATTAAAATACAAAAGGAGAAAATCATTATGTTAAAATCCAAAACCGCTTTCGTGGTGTACGGCGTTCATAAAGACGGGTTATTAGACCCCGACGGCAACCTGTTCATTGACGAAAGCATAATCGAAAATTCCAAAAAAGCGCTGAAAGCAGAAGGCGTTGAGTTGGTAGAAGAAAAATTGATTATCGCTACCAAGGAAGAAGCAAAAAATGTGCTGTTACCCTTAGCAAAAGACGATTCTATTGACACCTTAGTATTATTCTCCGGTACCTGGGTTTGGGCAGCGCATATGATTGGTGCAATTCGTGAATTTGCAAAAACCGGCAAAGGTATTGTCATTTGGACTCACGACGGCTCTCAGGGCTGGCGTCCCGTTGGCGGCTTGGTATTAAGTGCAGCATTAAACGAAGTTGGTATCAAACACAAATTTGTTTACGGCGGTGTTTCCGACCCCTCCAATGTGAAAAGAGTGGCAAACTTCTGCAAAGCATCCGCTTTAAGAAAGAGCATGGAATTAACCACCTTAAGAGCATTTGGCGGACGTGGTATGGGTCAGACCTGCGGCGTGGCAGATCCTTCTCAGTGGATGAAAACCTTCGGTATCGATATCGACACCCGTGACACCATGGAACTGGTGGAAACTGCAAAAGCAATTCCCCAGGCAGAAGTGGACAAAGTTTGTGACTGGATTGATAATAACTTCACCTGCAAGGTAGAACGTAACGACGGTAACATCCGTTCCATCCGTTTATATCTGGCATTAAAAACCTTAAAAGAAAAAGAAGGTTTTGATTATTACACCATTCAGTCCTTCCCCGGTATGGGTGACTACTATGCTGCAACCTGTTTTGCACAGAGTATGATGTTAAATGACGGTGTTCCCACCGCAACCTTATCCGACTTTAACACCTGCTTAACCTCCATTATGATTATGGGATTATCCAAAGACCCCATCTATTATGGTGACTTACAGCACGTAAATAAAGCAACCAACGAAATCAAAATCATCGGTGACGGTGCGGTTCCCCCTTGTCTGGCAAATGAAGACGGCGTAAGCCTGGCAGGTCACGGTATTCCCACCGAAGGGGAAGCAGGCGGCTTATCCATCGACTTGGTATGTAAGAGCGGTAAAGGCGTTTTAGCTCGTATCAGCAGAGTGGACGGAAAATTCAGAATCTGCGTGGCTCGTTGCGAAGTGTTCCAGCCTAAAAAAGAAGAACTGGAAGCTCGTCGTCACGAATGCGGTATTCCTTTCTGGCCTCACGCTTTTGTGAAAGTGGACGGTGATATCGGTGCACTGGTGGAAAGCTGGAACAACGAATACGGCTGCTTGGGCTACGGCGAAGATTTGTATGACCAGATTGTGGAATTTGGGAACATTATGGGCATCGAAGTCCTTGCATTCTAAAAATGGAATAAAAGAACATAGAACGCAAAAGGCATGGGATTTTTTCTCATGTCTTTTGTTTTTAAGGTGAAATTGTTTTGGCAAACAATTTGATTAAAATGCCTTTTGCTATGAACCAATCAAGCCTCTCGGCGTACCGATGTACGCCTTCGGGTAACCCCTGCGGGCTTGATTGATTCATTCTATGTCCTTTTCTTTCCATTTTTCCAAAAATATCAACATACGGAGTATAGAACTTCTTCGCTTCTGCATCATTTTTCCTCTCATTTTGGTTCTATATAACTGAATATCAAAAGATAAAAAAAGGTATGGAATTTATTTTCATACCTTTTGTTTTGCCTTTTGCGGTCTATGTCCTTTTCTTTTCATTTTACAATGAGGTAAAAATGCACATAGGCAAATAACTTCACATCTAATGCAGGCTCTGCCTGCCACTGCAATTCTTCATTATTCATTTTTCATTATCTACCTCTCCCTTTGGGAGAGCGGTCAGCAAAGCTGACTGAGAGGGCTTGTAGGGGACGGCGTCCTCGACGTCCCGTTTTTGTTTCTCTGCTTGACACCATTTCAAAAGAACGGGAGGGGATGGAACCCCTCCCCTACATCCGGTATCTCGGATATATAGGTAGCTACGCAGGTCAATTTTTCATTTTATGCGGGTTATTTCCGACTTTTTTCCGATGATGAATAACTTTGCTAAAAAACAAGAAAAAGCTCTCTGAATGGCTTCAGAGAGCTTTTTTGCATTCCGTGCTTTATCCGAGGAGAGTGTCGGTAATTAACATTACGCAAAAACCGATTAAAAACGAATAGGTTGCGCCCCGTTCGTGTCCGTGGGCGTGGGTTTCGGGAATCATTTCGTCACTGATGACATAGAGCATGACCCCACCTGCAAAGGCAAGCATAAAAGGTAACACCGCCGTGGAAATTGCCACGGAAAAATATCCGAGCAATGTCCCCACAACTTCCACTAACCCTGTGGCAAGTGCAATGAGTAAGGTTCTTCCCTTGGAAACGCCCGCCGCCAGCATGGGAGCGATAATTATCATCCCCTCGGGGATGTTTTGCAGCGCTATCCCGCCTGCAATCACCAATGCTTGCTCGGTGTTGTCGGTACCAAAGCCAACTCCTGCCGCAAGGCCTTCGGGCAGATTATGAATGGCAATTGCCATCACAAACAACAAAACTTTGTTTAAATCGGTTCCGTGATGGGATTCCATCTCCGCACCTGCAAGTTTATGTAGATGAGGCACCAGCTTATCCAAAATATTTAAAAACACGGCACCGGCAAATACGCCTGCCACGGTGATGAAAATCCCGTACTGACCGCCATATTCCAATGAGGGCATAATGAGACCGATTACCGCCGCACAAAACATCACCCCTGCCGCAAAGGACAGCACGATATCCGAAAATTTATGAGTTTGTTTTTTGAATAAAAAGCCGAGCAAAGCCCCAATCATGGTGGCACCGCCAACGCCTAATGCCGTTAATAATACCATAGTCATAACATATCACCTGCCTGTAAGAATCAAATAAGGGAGGAGCAAGCCCCTCCCCGATAATGAATAGTGAAGAAATTAGTGAAAACAAATTTTCCTTCTTTTTCTTCGTCTAAAGCGATGAGAAATGGATGCAAAACAGAGAAACTGAACCCGCAGGGGTTACCCGAAGCCGTACGAATCACATCGAGTTTTTTGTACGCCATCTTGCAATCCGTAAAACGCAGAGAAAATTGCCGAGAATTCGTCAACCGAGCCCAACGGGGTTACCCGACGGCGTACCGAGTGTACGCCGAGTGGCAAGGTTGGCGGATAGCAAAAGGCATTTTGATTTAAACTTGTTTCTTTTGAACCAATTTTACACCTCATCCACCGCTTACGCGGTCCCCCTTCCCCTCAAGGGGAAGGCAGTGTATCACTATGCCTTTTGCGGTGTCGGTAATTTTATCAAGTTTTTAATAATTGGTTGCGTGGATTTCGAAGTATGCCTGCGGATGCGCACAAGTCGGACAAATTTCGGGAGCCTTTTCGCCGGTTACCAAGTGACCGCAGTTACGGCATTCCCAAACTTTGGTTTCTGCTTTTTGGAATACTTCTTTGGTTTCCACATTCTTTAATAATGCACGATATCTTTCTTCGTGGCTCTTTTCGATAGCCGCTACCATACGGAATTTTGCAGCCAGTTCGGGGAAGCCTTCTTTGTCTGCGGTTTCTGCAAAGGATGCATACATTTCGGTCCATTCGTAGTTTTCGCCGTTTGCCGCTGCAACTAAGTTATCAGCGGTATCGCCGATACCTTCTAATTCTTTGAACCACAGTTTTGCATGTTCTTTTTCGTTGTCAGCGGTTTTTAAGAAGAGGGCTGCAATCTGTTCGTAGCCTTCTTTTTTTGCTTTGGAAGAAAAGTAGGTGTATTTATTTCTTGCTTCGCTTTCGCCGGAAAAAGCCGCCATTAAGTTTTTTTCAGTTTGAGTTCCCTGATATTTGGACATTTTTTGTTCCTCCAATTTTAATATTTAATATAGAATTTTTAAGATACTAAAAGATACCAAAAGAATTATTCTTCGGAAAAGCTATCTTTGCCAACGCCGCATAAGGGGCAAACGAAATCTTCGGGCACATTTTCCCAAGCGGTGCCTGCATCGATTCCTGCATCGGGAGCACCTTCTGCTTCGTCATATACCCAACCGCATACGTCACATACATATTTTTTCATAAGTTTATACCTCCAAAATTTATATTAGTTTATTTTTTCAAAGTCAGAAGCCCCGTGTTTACATAAGGGACAGATAAAATCATCGGGCAAGGACTCACCCTCATACACATAGCCGCAGATTTTGCAGACATAGCCTTTTTTATCTGCCTCGGGCTTTGGTTTCACATTCTGATGATAGTAAGCATAGGTCATAGACTCTGCCTGATTGATAACTCTTGCCTCGGTGACGGAGCAGATAAACATTCCGTGGGTATCCAAATCCACATAATTTTCCACTTTTAAGGAGAGGAAAGAGTTGATATTCCGGGATAAGAACACCAGTCCGTTATCGGAGCGAAGCACTTCCGCACCCTCAAATTTATCCACATTTCTGCCGCTTTGGAAACCAAATTGCTCAAATACGGAGAACGGTGTGTCCACACTTAAGCAGTTCATATTCATTTTGCCCGTCTGCTTAATGATATGGTGAGAATAGTTTTCTTTGTTGATAGTCACGGCAATACGATTGGGATTATTGGTCACCTGAGAAACGGTATTTACAATCAAGCCGTTGTCTTTTTTACCGTCGTTTGAGGTAATCACATATAAGCCGTAGCCGATGTTAAAGAGGGCAGACAGATTGTTTTTATCCACATCTTCCCCCTGTTGTGCCTGATATTCTGTGCAAAGTTCTTCGGATAATTTGGTCAGTTGCTCCAAAGAAGCATCATTTAATGCAGACAAAATGGTAACCTCATTTTCGCAGAAGGTTAAGTTTTTGGATTTGGCAAAACATTCTTTCATCACTTTGGTAGCTAAGGGTGCCCAGCTTCCGTTCTGAATAAATGCAACGGTACGATTCTGATAATTACGCTCGGTTAAATGATTTAAAAATTCTCGCATAAAGGGAAAAATTTCCGCATTGTAGGTGGTGGTTGCCAACACCAGCTTACTGTAACGGAAGGCATCCTCCACCGCTTCTGCCATATCGCAGCGTGCCAAATCGTTTACCACCACTTTGGGGCAACCTTTGGCTTTTAGTTGGTCTGCCAGTTTTAACACCGCTTTTTTGGTGTTGCCGTAAACGGAAGTGTAGGCAATCATAATGCCTTCTTCCTCAGGCTGATAGCTTGACCAGGTGTTGTATAAACCAAGATAATATCCTAAATTTTCGCTTAACACGGGGCCGTGGAGCGGGCAGATGGTTTCAATTTCCAAGCCTGCCGCTTTTTTTAATAAATTCTGCACCTGAGCTCCGTATTTACCCACAATGCCGATGTAGTAACGACGAGCTTCGCACGCCCAGTCTTCCTCGATATCCAATGCACCGAATTTGCCGAATCCGTCGGCAGAAAAGAGCACTTTATCGGCGGAATCATAGGTCACGATAACCTCGGGCCAATGCACCATAGGTGCGGTGACAAAGGTAAGGTTGTGCGTTCCCAAAGATAAGGTATCCCCTTCGCCAACCACCATCTGTTTGTCGGAAAAGTCCATGCCGAAAAACTGATTCATCATGGTGAATGCTTTAGCTGATGCCACGATTTTCGCATCGGGATAAGCTTTCAAAAAGTTCACGATGTTGGCGGAATGGTCAGGCTCCATGTGCTGAATAATGAGATAATCGGGCTTTCTTCCTGACAAAGTATTTTGCAGATTGTCCAACCATTCGTGAGTGAAGTTGATATCCACGGTATCCAAAACCGCAATTTTATCATCCAAAATCACATAGGAATTGTAAGACATTCCGTTGGGCACATCGTATTGCCCTTCAAATAAATCAATTTTATGGTCATTGACGCCAATGTATTTGATATCTTTGGTAATTTGCATAGGGTTCACCTCTTATATACAAGTTTAGTGTCTCCAAACACGGGAGTTTTTAAAACAGAACATGCTAAAATACTTTTGCATTTTTATTATATCATACCAAAAAAAATTTTACAATATTTTTTTAGAAAAATTTCAATCAAAAAAGGCTCCCTTGTGTAAAGGGAGCTGTCAGCAACGCTGACTGAGGGATTGTTGCACCACCTCATCAATATGAGTGCAAACCCCCAAGAAATTGCTTTGTATATCAAGATTTGAAAACCTCAATACTTTGATGCCATATTGTTCCAAGTAAATCGTTCTTTCAGCATCATTTTTTAATCCTATGTCTTCATAATGAGAAGAACCATCAAGTTCAACCACAAGATTTGCTTTGGCACAGTAAAAATCCGCAATATATTTCCCCAATATTTTTTGGCGAATAAAACGTACGGGATAGTGTTTTAGAAAATCATACCACAAATGTCGTTCTTCTTTGGTCATATTGTTACGAAGAGCTTTTGCAAAAGGAACCATATTTTTATTATGTTTTCTATCCATTTACAATCCCTCAGTCTTGGCTTCGCCAATCCAGCTCCCTTTACACAAGGGAGCCGCTTTTTACTTACCAAAATTATAACACAAAGATTTTTATTTTACAATATTTTTTCTAAAAAATCCTGTCAAAAAACACAAAAAAAGACGATGCATAACGCATCGCCTTTTTCTTGCTAAAAATGAATTAGTCTTCGCAATCGCAGTCACAATCGCAACCGCAGCCGCAACCTTCGGGCAGATCCAATTCAATCTGCTGACGGCAGGAAGGGCAGTAAATATCTTCGGTTTCCAAGGTTTCACCGTCAACATAAACTTCTTCGCCACAGTTGGGGCAAGTGATTTCATAAACATCTTCATCGTCACAATCGCAATCGCAGTCACAATCGTCTTCATCATCTTCAAAAACGATGTCTTCCACGTCTGCCAAATCGTCGGATAAATTGTCCATTTCTTCCTGAACCATTGCCAAATCGTCATCGATTTCCACAATGTATTCATTCATTTCTGCCAGAACATCTAAGATACCTGCGATGATTCTGCCTTCGTTTGTGGATTCATCCACTTTTAAGCCTTCTGCCAGGCCTTTTAAGTAAGCGATTTTTTCGCCGATATTTTCCATAGGAATTCTCCTTTCAAATAAGGAAGCAAAAGAGACTACGCTCTTTCCATGTAGCTTCCGTCTCTGGTGTCGATTCTTAAAACGTCACCAATGTTGATAAACAGGGGCACGTTGATGGTTGCACCGGTTTCTAAGGTTGCGGGTTTGGTTGCACCCTGAGCGGTGTTACCTGCCAAGCCGGGTTCGGTTTCGGTAACTTCCAGTTCCACAAAGTTGGGGGGTTCGATACCGAATACGTTGCCGTTGTGAGATAAGATTTTCACGCAATCATTTTCTTTTACGAATTTTAATGCGTCACCCACCTGGCTTGCATTGATGGGAATCATGTCGAAGGTTTCCTGGTCCATAAAGTAATACAGGTCACCATCGTTGTAAGAATACTGCATATCTTTTCTTTCGATATGAGCTTTCGGGAATTTATCGGTGGGTCTGTAAGTTTTTTCAACTACAGAACCGGTGATAATATTTTTGATTTTGGTTCTAACGAACGCCGCACCTTTCCCGGGTTTTACATGCTGAAATTCAACAACCTGAAAAATATTTCCGTCTTCTTCAAAGGTAACGCCGTTTCTGAAATCGCCAGCTCCTACCATAGTAAATTCTCCTCTCAATCGGAAAAAATTCCGTTTATAGTTCTTAATTATATTACAATATAACAAGTATATTATAGCAAAGGTCTTTCAAAATTGCAAGATATTTTTTCAATATTTTTGCGCTTTTGGATTTTTTTAGTATTTTTAGAAGTTTTTCTTGCTTAATAACCCGAAAATCTTCGTTCTTTGCGGAGTTCTTTTCGTTTTTGGGCAGCTTCCCACTCCATTTTTTCGGTGGGAGTTTCCGCAATCAGCTTGGGCACCTTTTGGGGATTCTGATTGGCATCAATGGCAACCATCACAAGGTAAGCGGTGTTAATCAGACGGAGTCTGCCGTTTTCCCGTTCACGGAAGGTGTCCACACGAATCTCCATAGAGGTGTTGCCCGCATAGGTGATGCGTCCCCGAAGAACCAAGGTGTCTCCCGGGAAAGCCCCTTCCTTAAACTGCAAACGGTCTATGGAAGCGGTGGTTACATTACAACCTGCATGGCGGCGTGCGGTGATTGCTGCCACAATGTCTATCCAGGCAAGCAATCGTCCCCCGAACAATCTGCCCGACGGGTTCAAATCTTCAGGCAGAACCAGCTGGACCTGCTCGGTTTCGGAATCTTTTACAGTTTTTGTAAGCAAATGAAAATGCCTCCTTACCCTTTTTGAAAATGGTTGCAGTTATCCATAGAATTCCCGTTTTTTCGGGAAAGTATTCTCTTTAGTATTTCACGGAAATAGACTGCACGCGTTTTACGCCGTTTGCATCCACGGTGTAGGTTAAATCCACCATAGAGCCGTCAGTAATGCCCATTGCTTCCAAATCAATTTCGGGAGAAATCTGATAGGATTTTTCGGGTTTGCCGTCTTCGGGATTTGCTTCGATGATTACTAAAAGGTTATTGTCTGCCATACCGATATACATACCGGTTGCCTGATAGGTTTCCCCGTCTTTGGTGGGTTCTTTTTCGGTGATTGCGGGAGGGATACCGGATTCGGGATCGGGAGATGCAATCACTTCCGCAGCATCGGGAGTTTTGGGTGTTTCGGGAGTTCCGGTTGCAGGCTGTTTGGTGCCGCAAGCGGTGAGGCACAAAAGAACTGCCAATAAAAGTGCTGTTAATTTTAAAGTTTTCATAACTAAAATCCTTTCTTTGTTCGGAATTTTGATACTGTTGGGCTTTTCTTTATTATAGTTTCCTTTTTCGGTTTTGTCAACCTTTTTAGTCGGAAACCAGTTTCACATTGTCTGCCCCCAGCAAATCGGAAAGCTTTTCAATCAAAATGGCATTTTCACTGACCCAAAGGGTTTTGGGTGCAACGGTAAGCCGTTTTTCTTTCTCAAAATACACATACACGGGGGTTTCTCCCGAAAAGAAGGTGAGTAGTTTTTTCACATCGTTCATCAGAGGCGATGCTTCTTCGGGAAGTTTTAAATAAAGCTTCAGATAGGTTAAATCGGTGGAAAATCTGCGAAGACCCGTTAAGATGAATTTAAAGGTGTCTTCCCCCTCCAGCACCAATCTGCCGTCTGCCACCACGATATTATCTTCGATAATGGCATCGGTGTTTCGCACATATAAATCGGGGAAGGCAATGGCACTCACCACACCGGACATATCCTCCAGGCTAAAGAATGCCATACGGGTTCCCTGCTTGGTACGGCGGACATCCAGATTACAAATCACACCGATGATGGTGATATTCTTTTCCGAAATCCCCTCTTCCAGCATAGATTCTTTGGTGGCAACAATGGGGTCTCCCCCCATAGAACGGATTTTCTTCTGGAATTGCTCCAGAGGATGCCCCGAAACATACAACCCAAGCACCTGCTTTTCCATTTTTAAATCATCGGGCGTGGGTTTGTAACGCTCTTTCTTTTTCGTGCTTTTTTGAGTGGGTTCCGGTGATGGCTCCCGCATAGCTGCGCCAAACAAATCAAGCTGACCGCTGACGTGAGTCTGCAACACGTGAGCCTGCTCGTCCATTAAGGGTTCGAACGCCAAAAGCAGCTCGCCCCGCGTGTCAAACTCGTCAAAACAACCCGACAAAATGAGAGCTTCCATTGCTTTTTTGTTGAGTTGTTTGCCCTGCATACGCTTGATAAAATCTTCTAAGGATTGGAATTCGCCCACATTTTCCCGCTCTCTTACAATGGCTTCTGCCAATTGTTTGCCGATGCCTTTGATGGCAGTTAAGCCAAACACAATGTCATCGTTTTTCACGGTAAAGGTCACATTTCCCGTGTTGATACCGGGAGAATGGACACGGATTCCCCGTTCCCTTGCGGACTGAATATAATAGGCAACCTTTTCGGTAAATGCCATATAGGATGTGAGAAGTGCCGCATAAAAATGGGCAGGATAATAGGTTTTTAAATACGCCGTCTGATAAGCTAACACCGAATAGCAGGCGGCGTGCGACTTGTTAAATGCATAGGATGCAAAATCTTCGATTTCACGGAAAATGCTTTCCGCTATGGCAGGGTCAATGCCGTTTTTTTGGCAACCCTCCACAAACTTTTCTTTTTCCCGAAGCAGAACATCTGCTTTCTTTTTGGAAATGGCACGGCGGATAATATCTGCCTGCCCGAGGGCATAGCCTGCCAACTGACGAAAAATTTCCATCACCTGCTCCTGATACACAATGCAACCGTAGGTCACCGATAAAATGGGTTCCAGCTCTTTGCATGAATATTTGACGAGCGTGGGATTTTCTTTGTTTCTGATAAATTCGGGAATCTTTTTGGCAGGACCCGGTCGGTACAGAGAAATTGCCGCAATCACATCTTCAAAGGTGCGGGGGCGAAAGTCTCTTAAAAAGTTTTTCATTCCCGAGGATTCCAACTGAAATACCCCGTCGGTATCTCCCGAGGAAAGCAAATCATACACCTTGGGGTCGTCATAGCTAAGTTGGGTGAGCAAAATCTGTTTGCCCGTCTGACGGTAAATGGCAGAAACCGTGTCTTCAATGACGGTTAAATTCCGAAGTCCCAAAAAGTCCATTTTTAAAAGTCCCAAAGACTCTAAGTGCGCCATTTCATACTGGGTGGCAGCCGCATCGGTCACGTTGCACAAGGGCACCAGGTTCACCGCAGGCTCTCCCGTAATGAGCACCCCTGCCGCATGGACGGTGGTGTGACGGATATGCCCCTCCAGTTTGCGGGAGGTGTCCACCAGTTTTTTGATGTCGGGGTTTTCGTCGTACAGCTCTTTTAAGCGGTTATCCTTACGATTCATCGCCTCATCCAAAGTGATGTTTAACACCTTGCATTTGGACAATTCCTTGGTCACTTCATCCGCCAGATAGTACGGAATCCCCGTGGCACGAGCCACATCCTTCACGGCGGCTCTTGCCTTCATGGTACCGAATGCCACAATCTGTGCCACTTTCTCGGAGCCGTATTTGGAAATGACATAATCAATCACTTCCCCACGGCGTTCGTTACAAAAATCAATATCAATATCGGGCATACTCACCCGTTCTTTGTTTAAAAAGCGTTCAAACACCAACCCGTAACGGATAGGGTCCACGGTGGTGATATTTAAGCAATAGGCAACTAAGCTTCCTGCGGCAGAGCCTCTTCCGGGCCCCACGGGAATCCCCTTGCCCTTGGCATAGGCAACAAAATCCCACACAATGAGAAAATAGTCGCAAAAGCCCATGGAAATAATGGTTTGAAGCTCATATTCCAACCGTTCTTTCAATGCATCGGTAACGGTTTCGTATTTGGCGGTCAAGCCGTAATAACAAAGCTCCCGAAGATAAGTTTCCGCTTTTTTGGGAGCAGGATATTTGGGAAACCGAAATTCTCCGAACGGGATTTCCAGATTGCATTTTTCGGCAATTTCCAGGGTGTTTTTCAATAATTCTTCGGGAAACAGCTCTGCCATTTGTTCGTAAGATTTTAAATAAAACTCACGGGTTTCAAAACGAATTCTGTTTTCCTCGTCCACCTGACGTTGCATCTGAATGCACATTAAAATGTCTTGAATATCGTGGTCAGACTGCAAAATATAATGCACGTCGTTGGCACAAACCGCCGGAATCCCAAGCTCACGGGATAACGCCAGAAGCTTTGGCATTACCGTTTTTTCTTCGGGCAGATGATGGTTATGCACCTCGATATAATAATCGCCTTTTGCAAAAATGCTTTGGTAGAATTGTGCCGTTTTTTTGGCACCCTCCAAATCGTCTGCCAGAATTTTCTGAGAAAGCTCCCCTGCAATACATCCCGACAGGCAAATCAGTCCCTCGGTGTGCTCTGAGAGAAGCGTTTTATCAATTCTCGGTTTATAATAAAAGCCTTTTTTGTAGCTTTCGGTGGAAAGCTTATATAAATTGCGAAGACCGATTTCGTTTTTTGCCAAAAGCACCAGATGATGATACCCCGGCATACTTTTATCTGCCATATCGCCGTATGCCACATAAAATTCACAGCCGATAATAGGCTTTATTCCTTGCGCCTTACATTCCTTGTAAAACTCCATGGCACCGTAAAGGGCACCGTGGTCGGTAATGGCAAGGGCGGTTTGCCCTAAGCTTTTGGCATAAGAAACAAGCTCCCGAATGCGACACAAGCCGTCCAGAAGACTATATTCGGTATGGACATGCAGATGACAAAAATCCATAAAAGTTCCTCACACTATAAGCTTTCGGCAATCTTTATCAGTTTGTTTAAACGGTGATTGAGACCTGATTTGGTGATTTTGGTTTCGGACACTTCGCAAAGCTCCGACAGAGACATGGTGGGGTAGGCAAGTCTTAGCTGCATCGTTTCTTTCAAAGGCTCCGACAAGGTATCCGCCACCGAGCTTTTCATAATTTTCTGAATGGCTTTGGTCTGCAGAAGTGCGGTGTTGATGGTTTTGTTTTCGTTGGCACTTTCGCAATTCATCTGACGGTTGATTTCGTTTTTTAATTCCTTTTCCATTTTGATTTCGTGATAGAGGAACAAACCTCGTTTCACGCCGATCATTCCCATAAAATCGCAGATAAGCTCATTGTTTTTTAAGTAAATCACATATTTGTTCTGACGGGTGATGCTTTTGGCATCAATGCCCACCTCTTCCAGAATGTTTAAAATATCACTAAATACCCGTTTTTTATGGGTGACGATTTCCAGATGATAGGATTTTTTCGGACTGTTTACAAAGCCTGCCGCCAAAAATGCGGTTTGCAGAACGGTTCGTTTGCAACAATCCGACACCGAAAAGGAGGGGTCAATTCTGGAAGAAAAGATATTCGCCTTTTCGGAGACCATGTGAAGCTCGTTTTTTAAAATTTCTATATTTTCTTTTCCCGATACCACCAAATGAATCTGCTTTCTGCTTTTGGAGCCTGCCGAACGGATGTCCGGCTCCAATTCGATTCCCAAAAGCTTTCTGGATAAAATAATAATTCGTCTGGCAATGGTGATATTTTCGGTTTTTAAATGAATTTCGCTCCGCTTTTCTTCGCTGAGCATTGCATATAAGGTGGCAAGAGCAGCAAGCTCGCAACAAGGGCGTTTGGGCATCGCTCCGCTTAATTCTCGTTTGATTTCTCCTGTAAAGGACATAAGGTTCCTCCTTTTTGGGGGAATTTTTTATAAGGTTGCATCAGGGCAGTTTCGCTTTACATAACGAACCTCTGCCTCCAGAGTGACGCCGAATTTTTCAAGCACCGTTTCTCTGACATAATCAATCAATTTACACACATCTTCTGCGGTGGCATTTTTTCGGTTAATCACAAAGCCGCAATGCTTTTCGGAAACTTGGGCATCTCCCACCGAAAAGCCTCTTAAATCGGCATCTTCTATCAGTTTTCCCGCAAAATATCCTTCGGGACGCTTAAAGGTACTTCCCGCATTGGGATATTCCAGGGGTTGTTTTTCATTTCGTTTTTTTAATAATTCCACGGTTTTTTCGTGAAGCTCGTCACGGTTGCCGGGAGCTAATCGGAAGGTGGTTTCCAAAATCACCCATTGGGGATTGGCAAAAAACACGCTGTGCCGATAAGATAACTCGTGTTCTTCGGCGGTGAGGGTTTTTAATTCCAGATTTTCGTCCAGATACAAGGAGCTTACCAGAGTGTCTTTGATTTCGCCGCCGTAGGCACCTGCATTCATATACACGCCGCCGCCCACGGTGCCGGGAATTCCCGATAGCTCCGCTAAGCCTGCCAGACTGTGTTCCTTGGCAACTTCGCAAAGGGCAGACAATCTTGCACCTGCTCCGGCGGTAATTTCGTTGCCGTGGCATATTACAGACTTCATTTCGGTGGTTTTTATCACAATCCCGTCTATCCCATCATCTGCCACCAACACATTGGAGCCGTTTCCGAGCACGGTGACACGAAGATTCTCCTCTTTGGCGAATGCCAGAATCTGTTTCACTTCCTCCGCACTTTTTGGGAAGACCATATAATCGCAGGGACCGCCGATTTTAAAGCTGGTATGACGGGACATTGGCTCCCCGATAAGCACACGGGAACAAAGCCCTTCTAATTTTTCTACGATTGTTTTCATAAAAAACTCCTTTCGGGGTTCTTCCGACAAAGATAATTATGCCTTATAAAGCATTGCCGCACCGATTAACCCTGCATCATTTCCTAAGGATGCAATAGAAATATCTGCGTGATGAATCAAGTCGCCGCCGTAACATTTTGCCACAACCTGCTCTTTTAAGGGCACCAGCAAGGTGTCCCCTTCGTTACACACACCGCCGCCTAAAATAATGGCTTCGGGTGCAAAAATATTGATTAAATTGGCAATTCCTTCAGAAAGATAGAACAGATAATTTTCTACCACATCTTTTGCCACGGTGTCGCCTCTTCTCATAGCATCAAAAGCGGTTTTTGCGCTGACTTTTCCGCTTTTATCTGCAACGGCGTTGAGCAGACTGAGGGGATGTTTTCTCATCGCCGCTTTGGTCTGGGCAACTAATGCGGAAGCAGAAGAATATGCTTCAAAACAACCACGTCTGCCGCAAGTGCAAGGTTCACCGCCCACGTGCAACACCATATGGCCGATTTCTGCGCCTGCGCCTTCTAACCCTTCCCAGAGTTTTCCGTTTAAGATGATACCACCGCCAACACCGGTGCCTAAAGTAACTAAAATGATGGAATTATGCTGTTTTCCGCTGCCGCAGAAAAATTCACCTAATGCTGCACAGCTGGCATCGTTGGCAAGATATACGGGTTTTTGCAGTTTTTCCTGCATCATTGCACCGATGGGTGCACCGTCCATATTCAGGTTGTTGGCATACACCACGATTCCTTTTTCTTTATCCACGGTGCCGGGAATACCCACTCCAACAGAAACCACATCGTCCATGGAAATTTCTGATTTTTCCACCAATGCAACACACAAATCAATCATCTGCTCTGCAATCCCTTTTGCATCGGATTTTGCATCGGTGCGAACTGAAGATTTCAAAAGGATATTGCCGTGTTCGTCTGTGATACCTGCTTTAATGTTGGTGCCGCCTAAATCAACGCCTAAATAATATTTCATAGTCTGTTCCTCCGTTGTTGCAATTAAATCTGTGATTTGATGTCTTTTAAATATGTTTCAAATGTTTCTAAGTTTGCATTGATGATAAGCTCCTTGGGGAAATCCACTTCTCTTAACATTTCAAACACCTGTTTGTAGTTGCCGATACAACCCGAATAATGGGCATCGGACGATACTGCCACACGGGTGCCGTATTGTTTGCAAAGCTTTGCCACATGGGTGCAAAGTTCACGGGAACCGGGACGGATTCCCTCTAAGGAATGATTATTTAGTTCGATAATTTTGTTTTGTTCTTTTGCTTTTTTCACCACCGCTTCAAAATCGCAACGGTAGTTTTGCTGCCCCATATGGCCAATACAATGCACATAGGGATTTTCCAGCACACGAAGATAGGTTTCGGTGATATCCTCCAAAGAGCCTTGGGGTAAGCAGGGAGCGTGAATGGAAGCGATTACCCAATCAAGCATTGCCAAAACGGTGTTTGGCAAATCAAGACCGCCCTTGTAATCAATAATATTCGCTTCGGCTCCTTTAAAGAATCGGATACCATCAATTTCGCCGGGCAGAAACTTTAAACAGCTAAAATGCACTTCTCCCGGCGCATCGGGAATGGCAGGAGCATGATTGGTCATACAAAGGCCGTGCATCCCTGCATCCCTGGTGGCTTTGATATTTTCCTGCAAGGTGGAGTAAGCGTGCTCACTCACAATGGTATGGCTATGGGTTTCCACATCAATATGATACATAAAAATTATCCTTTCAAGGCGGTGCCCGATAAATCATAATGGTCACAGCCAGTCACTTTCACTTTGATATATTCCCCAATATCCACAGGGAAATCCGCTTCAAAATACACGGTGCCGTCAATCTCGGGGGAATCCATATAGGTTCTGCCGAAATAAATGTTGTTAACGGTGTCAATCCCTTCCACCAGAACCTCATAGGTTTTGCCGATTTTCTGCTTGTTTTTCTGCAGGGAAATCTGAGAAGAAAGCTTCATAATTTCATTGGCACGGCGCACCTTTTCGTGGGTTTTTAATTTGCCTGTGATACGGGCGGCACGGGTGCCCTCTTCGGTGGAATAAGCGAACACGCCCAAACGGTCAAAAAAGCCTTGCTTCACAAATGCCACAAGCTCCTCGTGTTCCTCCACGGTTTCTGTGGGGAAGCCACTGATTAAGGAGGTGCGGATGGTGGCATCGGGCATTTTTTCCTTGATTTTATGAAGCAGGGTTACAATTTCTTCCTTGTTGGTACGGCGGTTCATCAATTTTAAAATTCTGTCGTTACAATGCTGAATGGGAATATCAAAATAAGGAAGAATTTTTTTGGATGCTTTCATTTTATCGAGCAACTCATCGGTTACCGATTCGGGATACAGATAGTGAAGACGAATCCAACGAAGTTCTTCAATCTTCTCTAATTCCGAAAGGAGAGCAACCAAACGGTTTTCTCCGTATAAATCCATGCCGTAGCGGGTGGTATCCTGAGCAATCACAATCACTTCGGTAACCCCCTGGGTTGCCATCCATTTTGCTTCCGCCACAACAGATTCTATGGGTCTTGACACATATTTTCCACGAATTTTCGGGATAGCGCAATAGGAACAACCGTTGCTGCAACCGTCGGCAATTTTTAAAAAGGCATAATAAAAGGGAGTGGTCAGAACACGGTCGCAAAAATTCGGCTCCGGCTCACTTTTGGAAAAATAGGAAACCCGTTCCCCCCTTAACACTCTGCCAACCGCTTCGGCAATATTGGCGGTATCGTGAATCCCCAAAACACCGTCCACTTCGGGGAAGTTTTCTAAAATTTCGTCCTGATAACGACCCGATAAGCAACCTGCCACAATCACCTTTTTGCCGTAGGATGCCGCATTTAAAATTTCCGAAATGGCTTCCTCTTTGGCAGACTTAATAAATCCGCAGGTGTTTATGATGATCACATCGCTTTCTTCTTCGTTATCCACCATAATATACCCTGCGTTCTGCAGATTGGTAATCATAATTTCGCCGTCCACCTTATTTTTGGAACAGCCAAGTTGAATCCATAAAATGTTAGCCATCATAATCTTCCTCGTAATTTTCTTCCAACACTTCGGCGGAAAGGGTTCTTAAACAGTCGGTAATATCCGAAAAACGATAGCCTCTTCGGATCAGGCGACTGTATATCTTTTGGGTGTCTGTTTTCTTATTAAGAAGCAGGGCAACCTGCTCTTTTAAGTTTTCCTGCTCGGCACTAAAATCATAATCGGATGCATCCAGAGAAATGCCTTTGCCGAAAAGGTCTTGCTTAATTTTATAAAAGCCTTGCTTTTTATAGGTTTGCTTGGAATAAATAAACTGCTCCCGATACTGCTCGTCCGACAAATAGCCGTTTTCTTTTAATTTTGCCAAAATATCTTCCCCAATATCCGGCGGACATTCGTGCAGTCTAAGCTTCTCCCGAAGCTCTTTTTCGGAATACATTCTGCGGGATAATAGCCCCAGGCAATAATCATATTGCTCGGGAAACACACATTCCTTTCGGAATGCTTCCACACTCTCAACAAAAAGCTCTTCTTTGCCCGCCAGTTTGCGAAATGTGTATCCCGAAACGGAGAACAAATAGGTGTCTCCCGAAAAGACGGAAAAACGGTTTTTCCGCTTCACTTGAGGGCGAAAAGTCAGTTTTATCATCATCTTTTAAAAAAACGAAAACCGAAAGCAGGGTTTTTTAAACCCTACTTCCGTTTTTCTTTGCTCCTATTAAAAACTAACGGTAAAATTCGTCTAAAATAACTTCCGCTTCGCTGCGGTTGATGATTACATAGGGGTCTGCAATGCTTACGGGCAGCTCAAAGGTCTGCACCGTGCATTCTTCCATCTTGGTAACCGCATTAAAATAACTTAAAATTTCATTTAAGTTCATACTGGAACGAACATTCTGATTGATTAAACCGTAAATCGCAGGAATTTTCCCGATATAATTGGGTTTGAATTTCTGCTCAAAGGTGGCTTTGAAAAAGTCCTGCTGAACCTGATTTCTCTGCAAATCTCCCATGGGATACCGACGGAATCTCAGCACTTTTACCGCTTCTTCCCCGTCTAAGAGTTGTTCCCCTTGCTTGATATTGATATAAAGGTCCTGGTCGGGGTCACTGTAATACATATTGCAGGGCACATCAAAGCGGATGCCGCCCAGCTCATCAATAATGGTTTCCACGGCGGCAAAGTTCACCACCATATAATCGTGAATATCTATGGCAAGCAAATCTTTCACGGTTTGCACCGCAAGTTCATCACCGCCAATTTGCAGAGCCGCATTGATTTTCTGGTTGTTTCTGCCAATCTTCACCTTGGTATCTCGGGGAACCGACATCAGAGAGACTGCATTTTTATCGGGATAAATGGAAAACACCATAATTACATCCGAACGCAAACCGCCCTTATCCGTTCCGAACACAGCAACATTTCGCACTTCCCCGTCGGTGGCAACCGACAAGGCGTTCAGATTGACTCCGCCGCCAAGGTTGGAATTCATCAGGAAAAAGCCACCCACAATCAGCACCAAAATCATTTCCACAAGAAAACAAGTCCTGAAGGTTTTCCAGAATGTTTTCTTCTTCGTATTCTGTTTTTTTCGGGATGTTCTTCTTGCACCCTGATACTGTGACTGATTCATACTAAAACCTCGGTTCTTACTGTTCGTAACCTGCTAAAAATGCTTTTTCGTTTGCCTCTTTGAATTTTTCGGGAACGGTGGATAACACCGCATCCACCCAATCCTTTTTATCAAATTCCAGATATTTTGCCAACACGCCCAGTAACACCACATTGGTTACTTTGGAGTTTAAGATGGATTCTGCAATTTCTAACGCATTCACGGAAACCAAATCCACTTCTTCTTTTTTGAGTGTGTCTAAAATATCTTGGGGATATTCTGCCGCACCGATGATTACGGGCATAGGCATAATCTGCTGCACGTTGGTAATGAGTTTACCGCCTTTTTTAAGATAAGGCAACCAACGCAGAGCTTCCAATTCTTCAAAGGAAATAATAATATCTGCTTCTCCCTGACAGATTACGGGAGAATGAACGGCTTCACCGTATTTCACATAAGTTACCACGCTGCCGCCACGCTGGCTCATACCGTGTACTTCGGATACTTTTACATCATAACCTTTTTCGATGGCTAAGTTCCCTAAAATTCTGCTGGCAAGTAAGGTACCCTGACCGCCAACTCCTACAATCATAATGGATTTTGTGCTCATCTTAGTCTCCCCCTTTCTTACAGAGTAATGGCATCAAACTTACAGATGTTTTTACACAATCCGCAGTTGGTACACAAGGTTTTATTGATTTCGGGTTTGCCGTCTACAACGGAAATTGCAGGGCATCCGATTTTCATACACATCTTACAGTTTTTACATTTATCTTTTTGGATATTAACGTCAAAATCGTATTTCACGCCTTTTAACAATACGCAGGGACGGCGTGCAATAATTAAGGAAGGCTCTTCCACGCTGATTTCTTCTTTAATCACCCGTTCGCATTCTTCCACATTGAAGGGGTCAACCACTTTGATTCGGCTGTAACCAACCGCTTCTGCAAATTTTTCTAAGTTCACCGCCACGGTGGGTTCTCCTTTTAAGGTTTTGCCGGTGGTGGGGTTCTGCTGATGGCCTGTCATACCGGTGATGGAGTTATCTAAGATAATCACGGTGGAGGTACCTTTGTTGTATGCGGTGGAGGCAAGACCTGTCATACCGGAATGGATGAAGGTGGAATCCCCGATTACCGCTACGGTTTTTTTGGAAAGCTCTTTGTTGGCTTTGGAAATACCGTGTGCCGCACTGACGGATGCACCCATACAAATGGTGGTATCCATAGCAGATAAGGGAGCTGCCGCACCTAAGGTGTAACATCCGATATCCCCGGAAACAACCAGTTTCAGCTTAGATAACACATAGAACATCCCTCTGTGAGGACAACCGGGACACATCACGGGAGGACGCATGGGGGGATTATAGTCGGGATAAGTTGCTTCATCTTTTTTGCCGGAGATTGCTTCTCTTACGGACACATTGGAGAATTCCCCAAACATGGAGAAGGTGTCTTTTCCGTGCACTTCGATGCCCATTGCTTTGATATGATTTTCGATATAGGGGTCTAATTCTTCCAACACATAAAGCTTATCCACTTTACTTGCAAATTCCTGAATCAATTTTACGGGCAAAGGCCAGAGCATCCCCAGTTTCAGATAAGATGCTTCGGGGAAAGATTCTTTGGCGTACTGGTAGGGTGCGCCTGCGGTGATGATACCGATTTTGGTATCGTTAATTTCCATACGGTTGATACCGGAGGTTTCTGCATATTCTACCAGTTTATTTTTTCTGTCTTCGATAACCAGACGGCGTTTTTTTGCCATGCCGGGCATCATCACATATTTCATCACATCTTTTTGATATTCTTTTAAGGGAACATCCACACGGTCACATTCTTCCACGATGGACTGAGAATGTGCAATACGGGTGGTTAATCTTAACAGAACGGGAGTGTCAAACTGCTCGGAAATTTCGTAAGCCAATTTGGCATATTCCTTACATTCGGCACTGTCGGCAGGTTCCAGCATGGTCACCTTTGCCGCATTGGCATAGTTACGGGAATCCTGCTCATTCTGAGAGGAATGCATCCCCGGGTCGTCTGCCACGCCGATTACCAAACCGCCGTTTACGCCGGTGTAGGACACGGTGAACAAGGGGTCTGCTGCCACGTTTAACCCAACGTGCTTCATAGCACAGAAGGAACGGGCACCTGCGATTGCCGCACCGATGGCAACTTCCATTGCCACCTTTTCGTTGGCTGCCCATTCGGCATCCACTTCGTTATATTTGGCAACAAATTCGGTGATTTCGGTGGAGGGAGTACCGGGGTAGCTGGATACCACGGTTACGCCTGCTTCATATAAACCTCTGGCAACGGCTTCGTTACCAATCATCAATCTTTTAGACATAATTCTAAAAAACCTCCTATATTTCATTCTGGGCTGCAACCAAGCTTTCGCCACAGTAGATTTCTCTTAATTTCGGTTTTTCAATTTTGCCGGTGGGATTTCTGGGAACATCGGCAAAAATAATCTTACGGGGACGCTTATATTTGGGAAGCGCTTTGCAGAAGTTGTCCATTTCCTCTTCGGTGCAGGTCACATCTTCTTTTAATTCAATGATGGCTGCCGCCATTTCGCCCAAACGGGGGTCGGGTAACCCGATTACCGCCACGTCTTTTACTTTATTGTTGGTACGGATGAAATCTTCAATCTGAACGGGATACAAGTTTTCACCGCCGGAAATGATAACGTCTTTTTTACGGTCAACTAAGAAGATAAAGCCGTCTTCGTCTTCCTGCGCCATATCGCCGGTAAAGAGCCATCCGTCTTTTAACACATCGTTGGTTGCTTTTTCGTCATTGTAGTAACAGGTCATCACGCCGGGACCTTTTACGGCAAGTTCACCCACTTCGCCTTTTTCCACGGTGTTGCCACGCTCATCCACGATTTTTACTTCCCAACCGTAGCCTGCTTTACCGATGGCACCCACTTTGTGAATATTTTCCACGCCTAAGTGCACACAACCGGGGCCGATGGATTCGGATAAGCCGTAGTTGGTGTCGTACTGATGGTTGGGGAAGATAGCTTTCCAACGCTTGATTAAGCTGGGGGGAACAGGCTGTGCACCGATGTGCATCAGTCTCCATCTGGATAAATCCATCTGGTCAATTTTAATGGTACCATTGTCAATAGCATCTAAAATATCCTGCGCCCACGGCACCAACAGCCACACGATAGAGCATTTTTCGTCTGCCGCAGTTTCCACAATCCATTCGGGTTTTACCCCTTTTAAGAGAACCGCTTTGGCTCCCGCCACCAAGCAACCGAACCAATGCATTTTGGCGCCGGTATGATAAAGAGGCGGAATGCAGAGGAACACGTCATCCTTAGTTTGAGAGTGATGGTTCTGCTCGGTTAAGCAAGCGTGCACCAAACTTTCGTGATTATGTAAAATTGCTTTGGGAAATCCTGTGGTACCGGAAGAGAAATAAATTGCTGCATTATCTTCGGGAGTTAAGGGAATTTCGGGAGTTTTTGAGGTGCAATAGGTCACCAGCTTATCATAGCTTTCCGCAAAGGAGGGGCAGTCTTTTCCCACATAGAATAACTGCTTCACATTGGGAATCATATCGCAAATTTCTTCCACACGACCGATAAACTCAGGGCCGAACACCAAAACATCCGCTTCGGCTAATTCCAGACAATACTTAATTTCATCGGAAGTGTAACGATAGTTTAAGGGCACCGCCAGGGCACCTGTTTTTAATGCACCGAAATACACGGGCAACCATTCTAAGCAGTTCATCAGAAGGATGGCAACCTTGTCCCCTTTTTTGACGCCTCGGGATAATAAAAGGTTCGCAAAACGGTTTGCCTTTTTGTTAAATTCACACCAGGTGATTTCCGTACGGCCGCTTTCCTCGGAATTGGTGGGAATTAAGCTATACTCTTTCCAGGTGGTTCTTGCCTGAGAAATAATGTTGGGCACAATCTCAACCAGAGCCACATCGTCTGCAAAGTTTTGCGCATTTTGTTCCAAAAAATCTGTAATAACCATAAGGTAATTACCTCCGTTTCATTGTTTGCCAGAAGGTATAAAAAACGCCCTCTGAACGAATTAGTTTCAGAGGGCGAGAAAATTACGTTCCCGCGGTACCACCTCAGTTTACCGATTGCAAAAACCGGCCTCAAGCGGGTACACGAAAATACCCTTGTGCTGTAACGGGCACGCCCGTAGCAGCCTACTGAGATGTGTTGCTTTTCCGTTCGGTGCTCTGCTCCGAAGATGTATTCATATTTTCGTCCGCTTCTGCCTTGCACCAACCGACAGCTCTCTGAAAGCTTCACAGAAAATACTACTTGTTCTTCATCACTGCATTATATTGGTTTCAGTTTATCACAATCTGCTTTCTCTGTCAAGAGAATTTTGGCAATTTTCGTGAAAAAATCACCAAAAATAACAGGTTTTTTTACCCCATATTTCCCCATTTTTTGAGAAATTATGAAAATATGGTTTTTTTCTCTTTACTTTACGGGAAAAATATGTTAAAATAAATGTAATTTGTAAGCGTTTCACCCCGGGGCATTTTGCAGGAGGACCATAAAATGTACCAAATCGGCGATAAAATTGTTTATCCGATGCACGGCGCAGGAATTATCCGTGCGATTGAAGAAAAAGAAATCTTAGGAAGTGTGAATTCCTACTATATTCTGGAAGTACCCACGGGGAATATTTCCCTGATGGTGCCCGTGAAAAACGCAGAAGAAATCGGCGTACGAGACGTTGTGGCACCGTCGGTGATTGACGAGCTCTTCACCTTTATTGCAGATGCCCGGGTGCAGGTGAATGAGAACTGGAACAAGCGTTATCGGGAAAATATGGTGAAAATTAAATCGGGCGATTTGTTTGAAATCGGCCCCATCTATAAATATCTTTTGGAAAAAGACAAGCAACGGGGACTTTCCTCCGGGGAAAAGAAAATGTTTTTATCTGCCCATCAGATTCTCATTTCCGAAATTATGCTTTCCTTAAACATTTCCTTACCCGAAGCGGAAGAACTGATGAAAAACCGTCTTTCGGACGCCGTTACTGCATAGAATTATCATAAAATAACATATAAAACGAGGGAATTTAGTATGCTGGAAGGAATTAAAAGCTTCTTTGCACCGGATGACCCAGACCCCCGATGTTCTGCCATTGTGGTAGCTGCGGGAAAAGGCTCCCGGATGCAATCTGAAATCAAAAAACAGTTTTTGCCCCTGCTCGGGATGCCCGTGCTTTCTCACACGCTGGAAGCCGTGGAGAAAAGCGATATGATTAAAGAAATTATCTTAGTGGTGTCGGAAGATGATATCCTGACCGCTAAGGATATTGTTGCCGCCTCCGATTTGGAAAAAGTGACCAAAATTGTGGCAGGCGGAAAAAACCGTGCCGAATCTGTGGCAAAAGGGCTTTCGGAAGTGGCAGACGATGCCGAAATCGTGATGATTCACGATGGGGTGCGTCCCTGCGTGTCGGAGGTTCTTATCGAAGAATGTATCCGAAATGCCAAAAAATACGGTGCATCGGCACTTGGTGTAAAACCCAAAAACACCATCAAAAAAGTGAATAAAGACGGCTTTATCGAAGAAACCGTCAATCGGGAAGAATTGGTGGAAATTCAAACGCCCCAATGCTTTTTGGCAGATATCATCAAAAAAGCGTATGAGGATTTTGATTCCGCCGCCACCGATGATTGTGCCCTGGTGGAGGCTCTCGGTGTGAAAATCCATATCACCGAAGGAAGCTATGCCAACTTAAAGCTCACCACCCGTGAAGATTTACTGATGCTTTCTGCCTTAATTGATGCAGAATACAGCGAAGAATAAACCAAAAAAGGAGGCCGAAGAGGATGAGAATCGGCTTTGGCTATGATGTACATAAATTAGTTCCCGAAAGAAAACTGATTTTAGGCGGTGTGGATATTCCCCACGAGCTTGGCCTTTTGGGACATTCAGATGCAGATGTTTTGGTGCACGCTCTGATGGATGCCATCTTAGGTGCCCTGGCTTTGGGTGATATCGGAAAGCATTTCCCCGATACCGATAATGCCTACAAAAATATAGACAGTATGCTGCTTCTTAAAAAAGTAGCAGAAATTATGAAAGAAAAGGGCTACACCTTGGGAAATGCGGATTGCACCATCTGTGCCCAGCGCCCGAAATTAGCCCCTTATATTGAAACTATGCGGGAAAATATTGCCCGCACACTTCACACAAATATCGAAAATATTAGCGTCAAGGCAACCACCACAGAAAAACTTGGCTTCCCCGGTCGTGAGGAAGGAATCTCTGCGTATGCGGTTTGTCTTCTCAAAAAAGGAGAATAAACAATGAGAAACAAAACCAAAGAAATCACCTTAACTGCATTACTTACGGCATTGGCAATCGTAATTCCGCTCATTATGCCCGTGAAAGTGGTAATGCCACCCTTTACGGCAACCTTAGCGTCCCACACCCCTTTAATCATCGCAATGTTTGTAAGTCCCCTTGCGGCGGCATTTGCGGCAATCGGTTCTGCAATCGGCTTTTTCTTCGCCATGAGTCCCATTGTGGCGGTAAGAGCGGCAACTCACGTATGCTTTACCGTGGCAGGGGCATATATGATTCGCAAAAAAATGAAGCCTGTGTGGACCATTCTTGTTACTCTGGTATTACATAGCTTGTCTGATATGCTAACCGTTTACTTAGCTGCAGACTTTTTCCATATGAGTGCATTGTTAAAAGGGAACACCATGGGATATGTGCAGGCATGGATTGGTATCGGAACCTCCGTTCACCACTTGGTAGATTTTGCAATTGCGCTCTTAATTGCAAAACCGCTTAGTAAAGCAGGTCTTTTGGAAAACCAATATCTTTTGGGAGGAAACAAGCGTGAAACTGTTGGTAGCAACAAATAATCAGGGAAAATTAAAAGAATTCAATAAAATTTTGGGAGAGCTTGGCATCGAATGTGTATCCCTTCGGGATATGGGAATTTCCGTTGATGTGGAAGAAACAGGAACTACTTTTCTGGAAAACGCTCTCTTAAAAGCAAAAGAAATTTATAAAATCGCAAAAATCCCTACCATTTCCGATGATTCGGGTCTGATGGTGGATGCATTGGGCGGTGAGCCGGGCGTGTATTCTGCACGATATGCCGGGGAACCCTCCGATGATAACAACAATATGGACAAGCTTCTTGCCAATTTGAAAGACGAACCCAATCGCACCGCACGATTTAAAAGCGTGATTGCGGCAGTATTTTCCGAGGATGACATTTTGGTATCCGAAGGAGAATGCGAGGGCGTTATCATTGATGAAAAGCGTGGCGACAACGGTTTTGGCTATGACCCGATTTTTTATGTGGAAGCGTTAGGAAAAACCTTTGCCGAAATGACGGATGCGGAAAAGAACAGTTTGAGCCACAGAGGAAATGCAATCCGCAATTTAAAAGAACAATTAAAAAACACCAAAAAAGGCTAGACGAATCAATCGTTTAGCCTTTTTTTAAAGAATAAATAATAGAGAATAAAGAATAAAAATGGTGGTGCCCTTTGGGCACATTATAATGCGGGCTTTGCCCGCTACCTTTTTTATTATTTATTATTTATTATTTCTTCTTTATTCTTCAATAACGAGGAAAAACGGGTGAGAATCACGAATTCTGACCCGTTTTTGCCGTTTTCTAATCTCTGCTATCCATGGGGACTTTGTCCTTAAACAGAATGGTGATAGACCACAGACCCGCAATCCCAACCAGGGAAAAAATGATTCGGGCGAGAACGGAGCCTGCACCGAAGATGGAAGAAACAAGGTCCACGCCGAAGAGTCCGATGGAGCCCCAGTTTAAGGCACCCACGATTACAAGTACCAGAGAAATGGTATCTAAAAGCATTTTTTAACCTCCTGATTTTGCCGATGTAGAGACTAAATCGGCTGTTTCGTATTTTTTATTGTTAGTATATGACATTTGATTGGATTTTATACGGGGTTTCTCATTTTTCCGAAAGAATGCCTCGACGGTACTGTGCAATCAGACGATGCAGTTCCCGAATCCGTTTTTTCAGAAGAAGACCGGTGTCGGTGTCTGCCACACGGATTCTCTGCTCCCGTTTTTCGCCAAGCACTCGGTGGGAGCGAAGCTTTTCCGGATGATTTTTGCAAAAGGGTTCGTGAGCCGTCAGGAAGAATCCGTGGGAATTATACAACAAGGTATAGCCGCCGATTCCCGTGGTTTTCTGATAGGACGGGCTTAGCCCTCCGTCTATCATAAAAAGAAGTCCTCCCGCTTTTTTGGGACTTTCCCCGCGGTTCGCTTTCACGGGGACATGACCGTTGATAATTTTGCAATTTTCTTCATATAAGGAAAATTCCGACAAAATCAAACGGGCAATTTCCTTGCCCTTTTCCCCTTCTATCAGTTGATAGTAGGGATTTTTTTGCTCCTTATGGGTAATCGTTTCCGAAATGAGATACCGTGGCAGCGTTTTCATTTCCTCTTTCCCGAACAAGGGGGAATGTTTTCCCGCAAACAGATACCAGAAAAAATCCACGGCAGACTGTTTGTCGGGATGTCCCTTTTCCAGGAAATATGCTTTTCTTACCGTCCGATCGCAAAAATCCATCAGAGACCGTCCCCGATACCCCAAAAAGGATGCAAATGAGCCATCCTCTGTCATGGGGATGCATCCGTGATACAACAGATTTTTATTCATCACCCGATACATTCCGCCTTTTTGAATCAAAAAACGGACATGGCTTTGCAGTTTCTCGGAATCCAAAAAGCTTTTGCATAAATCATTTAAAACTTCTTGTTCTTCCTTGGTCAGTTTCCAAGGCTTTTCATAATTTACGGTTGGAAAATCCCCATCTTTCAAGGGATATTCCCCTTTTTCGCAAAGGATGGTTTTTTTCTGCGAATCCAAATGCCCAAGAGTGCAGGAGGAGTTCATCTCGTAGTCGGGATGCTCCCGACTAAAAGTAAGCTCCAATTTCCATAATATCACACAAATCACCTTATGTGCCCGTGCCGCCCCGAAACAATCCGAATTGGTTTCTCCCAAAGGAAGAAAGCAGCTGCAAGGCGTTTTCCCATACAATTTGTCTGCCAATGCAAACAGTTTTCGCAACGGAATGCCGTAGCCTTGTTCCAAAAGCTCGGGATGATTGTATCGAAGTGTGAAGCGTACCGCCGTGGCAACGCAAAGTGGATTCCCCAGATTGGCACCCATCCAGAGAATATCGTGATTTCCCCAACAGATATCCACATTGGGATAGGTTTGCAAAATGTCTAAAATGCGGTTGGGACCGTTTCCACGGTCAAAAATATCGCCCAGAATGTGAAGATGATCCACGGCAAGACGGCTGATCAGCTCGCACAGAACACAAATGAAGGATTCCGCCTGTCCCTCTTCTATGATGGCATCCATAATTCCCCGATGGTATTCTTTTCGGTTGGGGGTGTTTTCGTGGGCGTGCAAAAGCTCTTCCGTGATATAAGAAAAATCCTTGGGAAGAGCACGGCGCACTTTGGAACGGGTGTATTTGTCTGCCACCGCCCGACATAAAATAATCAGGCGGGAAAGTGTTTTTTGGTAGAAAGTATGTGTTTTTTCGGCGTGGGACAACACGGCTTTCGGGTCATATATCAGGTACGCCAATTGGTCTTGTTCCTCTTCACAAAGCGGTTCGGATGTGCCGTTTTTATCTTTGAAAACCTCGGCGATTTTTAATCGGATTTCCCCCGATGCATTTTTTAAAAGACGGCAAAACGCCTCGTCTTCTCCGTGAAGGTCGCTTAAAAAATGTTCGGTACCCTTTGGAAGTCCTAAAATGGCAGTTAAGTTGATAATTTCTGCGGCGGCATCTCTTTGGGTGGGGAATTGTGCGGACAACAGTTCCGAAAAACGGTCTTCCCGATGGTTCATACCATTCATCCTTTGTTTTTATTTTCAGTATTTTTTAGTTTTTTTAATATTTTTTAGTATTTACATTTTTTTATTTTTTATTTATTTTATTTTTTGAATTCAAATGCGGCAGGAGCAAGCCCCTGCCCTACAATAAGCCAAAATATCACCGTGGAGCGTGATGGAAGAAGATCCAACGGATGCGGTACACCGATACGAAAGAAAAAAACTAGCACATTCTGATGCAGGTTATGCCTGCTGCCGTAATGGTTCGGTTCCCTATCCCCCCCTGAAATCCCCCGGGATTTCTGTCCCCCCTTTAGGCAAGGGGGGCAATTTGCCGAGCGATGAGGTTTTTCGTAACAAAAAAGGCATAGGAAATAAATCCTATGCCTTTTGCGATCTATGTTCTTTTATCGAGTTTCCCAAAACGCAGAAAATTGCCTTAGAAAGGGAGAAAGCGAATCAAGGCAAAGCCTTGACAAGCCCGAAGGCGTAGTACTGCGTACAGCATAACGGTACAGCGAGCGGTGAGGTTTGTTTTTCCCGTTGGATAGACCTTCTCCCCGGGACGATGAGAAAAGGACATAGAATGAATCAATCAAGCCCGCAGGGGTTACCCGAAGGCGTACGATGGTACGACGAGAGGCTTGATTGGTTCATAGCAAAAGGCATTTCAAATCAAAATTTGTGCCAACAAATTTTCACCTTAAAAAACAAAAAGCATGGAAAATTCCATGCCTTTTGCAGTCTCGCGTTCTTTTATCGAGTCTCCCAAAACGAAGAAAATTGCCTTAGAAAGGGAGAAAGCGAATCAAAGCAAAGCTTTGAGTTACCCGAAGCTGTACACAGGTACAGTGAGCGGTGAAGTTTGTTTTTTCATTTGATAGGGCCTCCTTCCCGGAACGATGAGAAAAGGACATAGAATGTGCAAACTGAACCCGCAGGGGTTACCCGAAGGCGTACGACGGTACGCCGAGCGGTGAAGTTTGCAGATAGCAAAAGGCATTTCAAATCAAAATTTGTGCCAACAAATTTTCACCTTAAAAAACAAAAAGCATGGAAAATTCCATGCCTTTTGCAATCTATGTTCTTTTATCGAGTTCCTACTCTTCCCAGGAGTGATAGATGTTCTGCACATCGTCATTGTCTTCCAACATATCGATGAGTTTATTCATATTTTTGATGTGGTCTTCATCGGTTAGGGTGGTGTAGTTATCGGGAATTTTGGAAACTTCGGCTTCTAAGATAGTGTAGCCTTTTTGTTCGTAGGCTTCACGGATTTGGGAGAAGTTATCGGGAGAGGTGGTGATTTCGTAGCCTTCGTCCAACACTTCGATATCTTCCGCGTCAAGTTCCAATGCTTCCATAGTCATTTCGTCGTCGTCCATGGAATCTTCTTTTTCGATAACGATGATACCTTTTTCCTGGAAGGACCAGCTTACACAACCGGTTGCACCCATATTGCCGCCGCATTTATCGAATGCGTGACGAACGTCTGCTGCGGTACGGTTACGGTTATCGGTTAAGGTTTCCACGATTACCGCTACGCCTGCGGGACCGTAGCCTTCGTAGGTGATTGCTTCGTAGTTGGAGGTATCTTCGCCCCCTGCTGCCTTTTTAATGCATCTCTGCACGTTTTCGGAGGGCATATTGTTGGCTCTTGCTTTGGCAATTAAGTCACGGAGTTTCCCGTTGACCGTGGGGTCGGGACCGCCTGCTTTTACAACTACTGCAATTTCTCTGCCGATTTTCGTATATACCTTTGCTTTTTGGGCATCGGTTTTTCCTTTTTTGTGTTTGATGTTTGACCATTTAGAATGTCCGGACATGGGTTTTAATCTCCTTTAAAAATGAATATGGTATCCGAAGATGGTTGGGGTCAAGCGGAATCTGCGGCTTCATCGCCCCGTGAAAATCACTGCCGCCTGATTTTAAAAATCCCAGTTCTTCCACCAATTCGGTATAGAACTTAGTTTGTTCGGGGGTGTATTCGGTGTAAATCACCTCTGCACCCAAAAGTCCGCTCTTTTGGAAACGGACAAGCAAATCTTTTAATTCGCCATCGGAAAGTTTTAGGTAATGCATGTGCGCCAGAATGGGCACACCGCCTGCCGCACGAATCAAAGAAATGGCTTCCTCCGGCTCAATACGGTCTTCGTTGACGTGAGCAATTCTTCCGTGTCCCAAATATTTTTGGAATCCCTCTTTCACACTTCCCACATAGCCTTTATCGCAAAGAAGCTTGGCAAAATGGGCTCTGCCCCAGATGTTCCCCGTGGCGATTTGTTTCACTTCCTCCACGGTGATGCACATTCCCAGCTCGTTTAGAATTTCTAAGGTTTTTTGGTTTCTTTTCTCACGGTTTTTTGCAAGTATTTTCAGTTTTTCCACCAATGGCGGATAGTCGGGATTGATATACAATCCTACGATATGAAGCTCTCTGTGATAGTTGCAGGAAAGCTCAAGCCCGGGAATTGTTTCAATGCCGAATTCCCCGGCTGCAGCCATTGCCTCACGGATGCCGTCCACCGTGTCGTGGTCAGTGACGGCGATTGCCGAAAATCCTTGCTCTTTTGCGGTTTTCACCAATTCACGGGGAGTTAAAGACCCGTCGGATTGGGTGGTATGTGTATGCAAATCTATCATAGGAATCTTACTGCTCGGAAGACTTTTTCAAGTGGGTTACCAATCGTTTTTTCTTCGGTAAGGTTTTTTTGAAATTTTCATAGAAAATCATATAAGTGCCAAACAGAAGAACAGTTGTAACCACAATCATCCCCCACATTACCATGGGATCCACAAAGGTGAAATAGAATGCAAGCAGAGCAGCAATTGCGGAGCTATATCCGAAGATACGAAGCAAATTCAGCTGACGTCCTTGTGCAAACTGTCTGCCGTTTGCGGTGATGTAAATCATAATGTAAAAAGCGTTGATTGCCTGCACGATAACGGTATCCAGATAATAGAACCAGGCTTCTTCATCGATGGTGGTAACCACGGTGTAGATGACATTTACCGCCAAAATCGTGCCCATCAGAATCCAGGAAAAAATGGATTGCTTGGCAATTTTCCGATTCATTCGATAGGTCAGAAGATAAAACAGAGAGATTAACAGCAGATAAAAATAAGTGGGAATCACGCAATACATCGAGGAAAAAGGAATCCGCAACTCATTGGTGATAAAAATCAGTACATTCACCGCCATAATAACAATCTGCGCAAAAGCCGCATACAGCAGATGATGCTTTACGCGAAAAATATGTCGGTTCCATAAGGCCTGAATGCCGGAAAAAAGATTGGTCAATGTTTCCTACCTCCCAAATTTTCTTAATTGTTGCCAAACAGTTCGTTTTTCACCGTTTTCACCGCATCACGGTCGGGACGGCACTTCAGCAGATAACAAGGAGTGTCACTGAGCAACAGATGAATGAGTGTGAAGAGTTTATCCAACAGAACCTTATCAACAGGTTTGTTCACATTTCCCATCAGCCATTGCAATGCCTGAATGGTCTGCAAACGGGAAATTTCGTTCTGTTCTCCCTGCTGCAAAAATACAATTGCTTTTAAGGGAACAACGGCGTTTTTTCCGTCTCCGCTGGCACCTGCCCAGGGAGAACCGCAGGCATAGGCTTTGCCGTCCTCCATAAAGCGGATAATGGGAGAATCATCATTTAATAAAAATGCGGAATCATACGTTTCTTCCCACAGTTTGGTATGGGTGGTTTTTCCCGTTCCGCTGGGTGCCGAGAATAAAATCCCCTGCCCCTCATAAGAAATGGCAGAAGCGTGCAACATAAACCCGCTATGATGAAGCAACGCATACCGCATTCCCTGGTCGGTGGAGTTAATCAAAGGAAACGCAGGATTAAATGCCGCTTTGTCTGCATTTTTATATTCTTTTGGATTGGGCATTGTTTTCTTATATTCCTGCAATGCTTCGTTGATTAAGCGGATTTCTTCCGCATCGTCCAACCGATAAAACTGAATATCAATTTTGTCTTTTTTGATTTTGGTGCAGAGAGTATGTTTTCCAATCTGCTCATTGATATCCCAATAACAGAAGGTTCCGTCGGGAAGAGTTGCCCAGGTACGGTCATTGGTAACCGATAGCACCTGATAATCCTTGGGCAATTCCACTGCTTCTTTCAAACGGAAATTGATGGCAATATCCGTTTTGAAAAAGGATGCCTGATAAGGAGTTGCCCGCTCGATAAACAGAGGATTTAAGTCCCCTGTGATTTCAATATGAAGATTGGCAATTTTCAGTTTCATTCCATCAGCTCCTTAGCCGGATTTTCTTCGTTACCCGAATGTTTCGTTTATTCGTAAATGGCATCAATGGTCAGTACGCCGCCGTTTAAAGAAGTGGAGGGTACCTGCACATTGGTGTTGATATCGCAGAAGAAGGTGTCGCCGGTTTTAATGGGTCTGTCAATTTTGGTCAGGCAAACATCATTTAATTTTAAGCCGGATTTTGCAGAGAGAATTTCAATTTTCGCACGAATCATATACACGTTATTATTGCGAACTACCAAAGAAGGATAGTAGCTAATCTGAATTTTGGCACCGTTGTATTCTGCAATCTGCGCCATTTCATTTAAGGGAGTTAACAAGAAGGCCATCATTTCTCTGGCGAAATTGTAGGTATCGCTCATGCCGGTTTTCTCGATGGAATAACCTGCTTCATACACCTTGTTGGGAACTTCTTCTAAAATAACCTGATACTCATTTCTGTTGGAAGGAAAGCTTCCCAGATCCTTACGGATTGCGGTGGGCACTTTATCGGCAGTTTTTCCGCCGGTCACATCCACTCTGATCAGCATGGGAATCTGTTCGTCAATTTCACAAATCAGCTGAGCAAAACGATAATAGTTTAAGGGTGCATTCAGGTCAGCACCTGCCAACAATTTGGATTTGTCGATGGTTCTTTTTTCGATATCATGCAGCTGAGCATAATATACCATAACATCTACCGCTTCTTTTGTGGAGATGGGAGTATCGATGATTGCTTCGGTGACAATATCAGCACCCAACACGTCTCTGCCGATTACCCAGAAGGAAAGAGCGTCATCGTGTTCAAAGGGACGTTTGCCAACCATATCACCTAAGTTGTAGTATGCTAAATTATATTCGTTATTGTACATACGAAGCGCCGCAGAAGACAGTTCGCCGTAGTCAATTAAAGCGTTGGCGTCGTACCCTTTTTTCATCAGTTTCGCCATTTTATATACTTCACGGTACAATGTTTCCTGATTGTCTAATTTGATTGCTCTGGAAAGCACGGTTGCAACTTCGGCACGGGTAATGTTGTTTTTGGGAGCAAAGGTGCCATCGGGATAACCGGTGATGATTCCCTGCTCTGCAACAGCTGCCACAGCATTCTGATACTCTGCCGCAATATCAGCAGCATCCGTAAAGGTTGCCGGATTTGCAGGAGCATTTAAGTTTTTCGCCTGATAGATCGCATAAGCCACTTCTTCTCTGGTTGCCTGAGTGTTGGGAGAGAAGGTGCCTTCTGCCATAAAGTAGCTGCCGCTGATGGTTACATAATCATAAAACCAATCAGAAGAAGACACGTCGGAATATTCTTTTTCGATGCTTCCGCCAAACTGAACGGAAAGTAATTTTGCAAGTTCTGCACGGGTTACATTGGCTTCGGGACGGTAGGTACCGTCTTCATAACCGTTTACCACGCCGTTTTGCACCAGCTCATTTACATAAGAAAATGCCCAGTGGTTTTCGTCAAAATCAGTAAAGGTTGCGGCAAAAGCAACGCTTGTGAACATCAGCATTGCCAAGAACAATGAAAGAATTTTTTTCATCATGGTTGGTTCCTCCTGTTATGTAAGTAATTTTTCATAATCCTGATGATTTTTTCGGAAAAGGGGATACATTTCCCCATTTTTATCAAATCATATCTCATTATACCATACTCTTTCAAAAAAATCAACAAAAACCACAGTTTTTTTCTTACTATTTTTTGGAGAACTTTTGGAACCACTCCCACAAAAAAACAGCCATTTTATAAGAAAACAGCTGCTCTTTTCATTTTATGATTCGTTTTTAAGATTTTTTTCACTTGTAATGGACAAGGATTCTCCGTCTGTAACTGCGATAATATTGCCGTGATAGTCGCTTCGGTAAACCTCAATTCCCTTGGCGTTTAATAAATCCAGCACCTTTTTGGTGGGATGTCCGTAGTCATTTTCACCGGTGGTAATCACGGCATAAGCGGGGTTCACCGCATTCAAAAAGTTCTTGCTTGTGGAGCCCTTGGAGCCGTGGTGACCGATTTTTAAAACATCTGCCTGAGGAACCGTTTTTTTGGATAACAGGTCGTTTTCCACATCGGTGGTAGCATCTCCCATAAAGAGAAAACTCTGCTCCCCGTAAGTCATATAAAGCACACCGCTGTAATCGTTTTTATCCCCGTAATGCTCGTACATGGGAGATAAAAATTCGGCTGTCACATCCCCGTCACACACGGTAACACCTTTCTTTATTTCCACCAGAGGAATATTTTGTTCTGCAATCAACGACATTGATTCTTCCGTGGGGTCATTGGTGATGGGAGAGGTTGGCATATAAACGGTTTTCACCGTGTAGTTTTCTAAAATTTTTGGGAAAGAACCGATATGATCGTCGTGCTGATGGGTAATAATGGCGTAATCAATGGTGTCCTCCGAAAAATCGTCCAGAACGTCGGAAATTGCACCAAAATCGTCAGGCTTTCCGGCATCAATGAGCATGGTCCTGTCATCAGGAAAGTGAATCACAATGGAATCGGAATTGCCAGTGTCCACATAAACAACCGCAAGTTTTCCTTGCCAATCCACATCGGCTAATGACAACGGCTTGGATTCTTCGGGGATTTTGGTGGCAAAAAATGCCAGAACAAAGGCAATGATAACCCAAAGGAATCCTTTGGGACTTCCCTTTTTTCTGCGAGCCATATTTCCACCTTCTTTGTCAGTTTCTGTTTGTTATTATACTATATTTGTTAAAAAATGTCAACGAATAAAGTGGGAAACCAATACAAAATGTAGAAACAGATGACCACATCTACTCGTTTGTTTGATATGAAAAACGAAGCGTTCATCAAAATGATACAGCTGGACAGTTGGAACCGTCCCCTACAATGCATAGCATAACGGTACGCCGAGCGGTGAAGTTTTCAATAAGTCTCTGTATTAGATGAGTATTGGTGAACAAAAAAATATACAAGTTTATAAATATTTATGCCTAACAGTTTTGCTGATTTTATCTTTGATTAGTGACAAATGAATAAAAGTATGTTATAATATAGTTACTTAATAAGAAAC
>JAZQUU010000035.1:0-20522 GCA_045631485.1 Clostridia bacterium
CGGTGTTACCAAAGGCACCTACTATATGAGCCTGAAGGTTCGTCTGGCAGATAAGGATGCAACTACTGACGAAAATCATTATCTGTATGCAGCTGCTTTAAGCGGTATTGGTAGTCCTCAGTACTGGAATGCAACAAAACCTGCTATCAGTAAGGACGGCTGGGCTGAATGTTACGGCGTATTCACTGTAACAGAAGATACCAAAAAAATTGGCTTCAAGATTATCAATACCCAGGGCGATCAGAGTAAAAACGTAGCAAAAGCAGTATACGAAATTGATGACTTTCTTGTGTATAGCTTAGAAAATGCAAAAAATATTACTGCACCTGCAGAGGTAAACTTTACCGGTGATAATGTTGTGAAATCTCACAACGGTACCTATTATGCAGTATCCGGTAGCGAAGTTTCCTTCACTTATGAAAAAGAAGGATTCGCTTTATCCGCAGAAGGTACTGCACTTATCAACGATGGAACTGCATACACCTTTACCGTAGATTCTTCTGATGTAATCATCTCTGAAATCGACCTGAATCCTTCAACCGAATTTGAAAATCTGGTTGCAGATTCCACCTTTGACGGTGCATTAGATCCGAATGTATGGGTAATGTCTTCCTCTGCAGAAGGTGAAATCACCATCGAAAAAGATACCAAAGATGAAACAAATAATGTTTTAAGAATCGATTGTAGCGAAAATAACAAAGATATCTCTTATGTAAACTACAAATCTGTTCCAGCGGGTACTTACTATATGAACCTGAAAATCCGTCTGGCAGATAAAGATGTAACCACAGATGAAGAGCATTACGTTTATGCAGCTGCATTAGGCGGCATTGGTGAAGTTCAGTTCTGGGATACCATCAGACCTTCTATCACTAAGGATGGATGGGCTGAATGCCGCGGCGTATTTACTGTAACAGGTGCTACCAATAGCATCGGCTTCAAAATTATCAGTAACCAAGGTGATAACAAGCAGAATGTTGCAAAAGCAGTATACGAAATTGATGACGTTGTTGTTTATAGCTTAGAAAACGCACAAAACATCGCAGTACCTGCGGAAGCAACCATCACCAGCAACAATGTTGTGAAATCCCACGACACCAGCTATTATGCAATGTCCGGTAATGATGTTACCTTTACCTACGACGGCGAAGGATTAGAAGCATTATATATCAATGGCGAAGTTGCAACTGCTGTTGACGATGTATATACCTGCAGCATCGAAGATGAAGATGTACTGGTATTGGCGATTGCAAATCAGCAGAATGAAGCAACCGTAAAATATGCAGTTTCCGCATGCAAACCTTATGCAATTTTTGAAGAAGATGCATCTGTTATGGTGCTTGCTGCACATAAAGCAGAAAGCGGTGTTCTTGAAAGCTTATTTAATGGTACCGTTACTGCTGCTGCAGGACAAATTGTTGACCTGAGCGAAGTTGAAGGCCTTGACTCCATTAAAGATTGGAATACAAAAACCATCTTTACCTGGGATGGTCTGACTGATATTACTCCTATCAGAAGCACTTTTTATGTGAGCGGTTTATGAAAGGAAGATTTATCGGGGAACACTCCTGAATCCGCACAGACTGCTGTGTGGGAAACAGTTCCTATGGTAACTGCTGCAATGAAAGAAAGCGGCATCTCCGGCGGGGAGGGCGGTCAGCGTTTGACTGCCCTCGCCGTGAGCAGTGATGGCAAGCTTCTGATTGCAGGAACCGACGTTGCAGGCTTGTGGCGTTCGGAAAACGGCGGAAAAAATTGGGAAATGGTGTATGGCGGTCTTTATGCCAAGGGCGTGTTCTCCGTTGCCATTGACCCTGTGAATAAAAACAGAGTCATTGCATACGGCGGTGCACCTACCCAGGATTCTTCCACAAGATATTCCAATATGGCAAACGGGCTTTACCTTTCCGAGGACGGTGGTAAAAACTGGAAGTTTGTGCTGCAGCAAAAAGGTGCGGCTCTGAGGTTGAATTTCACAGAGTCTTTAGCGTATGACCCATCTTCGTATGATGCGGATGAGGGAATGTGTATGGTGGCATATTGGTCACGTCCCTGGGATCTGCAGGATATGCCGCAAACTTCTGCACCTTATTATACCGGTGCGGAAATTCAAACCTTTTCCCAAGCAGAAACAGACGGCATTTTAACGCCGTACAGAGCAGATACCAACGCTTTATGGAAGACTACCGACGGCGGTAAAACCTGGAATCCTGTTTGCACGGGAATGACAGACGGTATCGTAAAGGTGCATCCCACCAACGGAACGGTGTATGTTTCCAATTTGGATGGTTTTCATAAAAGCACAGACGGCGGTAACACCTTTACCACCGTGTTAAGCGGAAGAATGATTTACGGGCTGGATGTGATTGACACCTATCCCAACAGAGTTTATGTGAACGATTGTGACGGCGTTTGGATGTCGGAAGACTCGGGTGCAACCTTCAGTAAGGTGCGTAGCTTCTATTTTCCGAAGTCCCATGATGAATCCACTCCGGACGGGATTGTCAGAAGTTTAAAGGTAAATCCGCATAATCCTGATGAAATGGTGATTGCATCACACAAAATATATAACAGATATCAAAGCGAAAAATATTACACCACCACCGGTGGATTAATCTGGCTTTCCTCCGATTATGATAGTTCCAAAGATTTCTTTAAGGCAAACAATCGTGATACCTGCTTTGTCTGGAGCCCGGTAGAAGACGGAAAGCTTTGGGCATTTGGCGGTGACTGGATTGTTTCCTCCAAGGATTCAGGAAAAAACTATTCCTGGGATTATAATGGCGGAAGTGCCGTATATATGGACGGCAGAGCCGCATTCAACGTTTATAATCCGGATATTTTCTATTATGGTGCTCAGGACTTTCACGGTGCATTAACCACCAACGGCGGCAGCACCTGGAAGCATATCTGGAAATGGGTAAATTATACCGGAACCAACGGAGTCGGACAGGGCTACGGCTCGGTTTACGGAGCGTATGCAGCAGATGAAAACACCTTGGTTGCAATCGCTTCCATCGGAAGCTGGGGCGCTGAAAGAAGAATATTTATGTCCTATGATGCAGGTGAAACCTGGACCGACACAGGCGTTGTCGTTTCGGAAAACACAAGCTACAAATGGTCAGAAATGTGCTATCAGTCACCCACAAATCCTGATGTTCTTTTTGCAGGCAATTACAGAAGTGCCGACAAGGGAAAAACCTGGACAGATATGGGTGCCGTTGACGTTGTATGTGCTCATAACCCCTATGACAAAATGGAATTATACGGATATGACGTAAAAGGAAACATTAAGCTTTCCTACGATGATGGTGCTACCTGGCAGCAGGTGGCAAAAGCTCAGATGCCCGTCGCAGGCGGAACCATCAATGATTTGGCATACGATGGCATCAATAAAGTGATATACTATGTTTCGGGAACTTCCTCCTCACGTTCCGTCTATAAGCTTACTCTTACAGATGGCGTGACGAAGAATCTGACCAATAATCTGGTTTCAGGGCAATTCGGTGTTGCAATGCAGCTGATTACCGTTGACCCCGTGCATCCCGAAGTGGTATATGTGGGAGGACTCCGCAGTGCATTTGTGCAGGAAAATTCTGTTCAAAGAAGCACCGACGGCGGAAAAACATTTGAAGTAATTTCAACAGGTGGAGCAAACTCTGTTGTAACTTCAGGTCCTTCGGGAGGAATACAACCGTATGATATGCTTGTTCATCCCAATACAGGCGAACTGTGGGTGAGCAACGGATGTCGCGGATGGTCCAAAATAGCGCCTCCTTACCAAAAATAAAGCGTTTGGATTAAAACATTCAATACAGAGACGAGGAGAATATATGAAAAAGCATATTGCAATTATTTTAACAATAATATTCATGTTTGCAAATCTGCCTGTCTTTGCTGAGGACGATGAATTGGAGTATACTCCGTATATCAACGGTTATCAGGACGGAACTTTCCGTCCTGATGACTACGTTTCGGTTGCGGAAGCTATCAATATGGTTGCAAGCCTCAGCACAGAAGCAGAAACAATCGGTGCATCTGATCAGTTTACCGATGTTTCTGCCGACAGCTGGTATCACAATGCAGTTTCGGATTTGAGCAGCAAGGGATTTTTGGTGAATTTTGATAACCGTTTGAATCCCGATGCACCGATTTCCAGAATGCAGATGGCTTCTTTGGCATATCAGTTGAAAAACGGTGCCTCCAACATATCTTTCTTAGATATGTTTATTAAGGCTATCGACGACGGAATCATTGTAGGTGACGATTCCGGTTATCGCCCCGATGCAAACCTTACCAGAGCGGAAGCGGTAACTATGCTCAATCGTGTGCAGATTGCGAAATTCGGCGAACAGAATACCAAAATGTTGTATCAGGCAGCTTTTTCAGATGTAACTCCCAAGCATTGGGCTTTTCGTGATATTCTTCTTGCTTCTGTTGCGGCACATCAGCTCACATCTCTTCCAGCAGAGGTGCCTGCTGATTATGCTACAAAAACATTCGACACATATAATGAAGCAGGCCATCAGTGGGAAACCATTCCCATGGTGACCAAAGAGATGAAAGATCAAGGCGTTATGGGTGGCGAAGGCGGTCAGAGACTTTGTGGCTTTGCCATTTCAAGCGACGGACAGACCCTTTTGGTAGGAACTGACGTTGCAGGCTATTGGGCGTCATATAATGGCGGCGAAACCTGGGAAGCAGGATTCGGTGGTATGTATTCCCGAGGCATTTTTGATTTTTGCTTTGACCCCGTTAACGAGGACAGAGTGTTAGCCTTTGGCGGATATCCCACTCAGACGGTATCTTCCGAAAGATCCAATGCGACAAATGGCATTTACCTGTCGGAAGACAGAGGCAGAACCTGGAAACAGGTACTGGTTCAGAAGAACGCTAATATGAGCCGTGATTTCAGACAGCAGATTGCCTATGATAAAACTTCTTATGATGCTGAAAAGGACCGTTGTATGGTTGCGTATTGGTCAAGACCGTGGCACCTGCAAGGGTATCCCACAATGAAAAAATTCTTTGATGAAAGTTTAATTTCTGTTTTTGAAGGAGACCAGAAAGGTCTTTGGAAAACCGAGGACGGTGGCGAAACCTGGTTCTTGGTAAATGGCGAAATGTCTGATGGTGTTGTGAAGGTAAATCCTGAAAACGGCACTGTATATGTTGCTAATTTTAACGGATTCCACATCTCAACCGATGGTGGAAAAACATTTCAAACAATTCTTGGCGGTTGTATGATTTATGGTCTTGATGTGATTGATGCATATCCCAACCGCGTTTATGTGAACGATTATAAGAGCGTTCTTATTTCTGAAGACAGCGGGAAAACTTTCGAGAGAATTGAAAGTAAAAACTTCCCCAAATCTTACGATATTACCAATCCCGACAGAATCGTAAAAGGGTTAAAGGTAAGTCCTGTGAATCCGCAGCACATGGTGATTGCAGATTTTCAGGGTTCTTCCAGATATTGCAGTACAAAATATTTCTCAACCGACGGCGGTGTAAACTGGACTCTGTCCGAATATGACCGTACCGGCGATTTCTTAAAAGCAAATAACCGTGATACCAACTTCTTATGGTCTCCCATTGATGAAAATAAAGTGTTTGCATTTGGCGGTGACCACATTGCCACCTCTGCTGATGCAGGGAAGACCTATCATTGGGATTACAATGGTGGTGCGGCAATTTGTGTAACAGGAAGAAGTGCTTTTAACTTATTCAATCCCGATTTATTCTATTATGGCTCTCAGGACTTCCACGGTGCATACACCAAGGATGGCGGCGAAACCTGGAAGCATATCTGGAAAGCGACAGGCTCTCAGGGAGCCGGCTTTGTTTACGGATCTTATGCCGCTGATGAAAACACTCTGATTTGTCTCGCTTCTACCGAGAAACAGATTGACGGAGTTGGAACAGATGGCGGTTGGGACGGCGTCCGTGAAATTCGTGTTTCTCGTGACGGCGGTGACACCTTTGTGAAAACAGGGGTTTATAAATTTGATAATCATGCCAAAAAATGGTCAGAACGTTGCTATCAGTCTGCCAACAATCCCGACGTCCTTTTTGCTGCAAACTTCAGAAGTGACGACTATGGTTATACCTGGGAAAAAATGGAAGATTGCGACGTGGTATATACACACAATCCGTATGGCAAAAAAGAGCTTTACGGAGCAAAAAATGATAAGGTTGTTGTTTCCTACGATGATGGTGCTACCTGGGAAGTTGCAACAACTGTATTGATTCCGAAATCATTTGCCGAAACACCCGAAAAGACCGAAATCTGGGATGTTGCTTATGACGGCGTGAATGATATTATCTATTATGTTTCCGGTATCAACAGCGGCGGTGAATATTTTGCCAAATATCAGAACGGGGTTACCACCGATTTGACCGATCGTATTGTAACCACCTACTATGGCAAGAGATTCCAGCTTGTTGAGGTTGACCCCAGATACCCCGATGTTGTATATATTGGTGGTTGCGGCGGCAGCTATATGGAAGAAAACGGCATTCAGCGTTCGGTTGACGGAGCAGAAACCTTCCAGGTATTATCCGCAAACGGACAAGAAAATACAATCGTAAAAAGTGGACCCGCTCACGGATTTTTGGTAAGAGATTTACTCGTACATCCCATTACCGGTGAGCTTTGGGCTATGAACAGTACAAGAGGATGGGCGAAAATTGCACCACCTTATGAAAACTAAGGAGGAATGATAATGAAGAGATATATCGCATTGATGATAGCTGCGTTGCTATGCATGCAGACTCTTTTTGTGTGCAATGTTGCGTATGCGGCCGCTACACCTCTTAACAATTTAATTACAGATGGCGATATGGAAACGGATGCCGTTCCTGCAGGATGGGCTGTTTCGTCTAATGCACCGGGATCCACACTTTCTATCGTTACAGACAGTGCAAATCCCAACAACAGAGTTCTGAGATTCGACGGAACCGGTAATACCGGTAATATTTCCTATTGTTCTAATTCTGTTTCATTAAGTAGTGGGTACTATTATTCATTTAAAATAAGAGTGGCTGCAGATGATACAAATACAGGCAATATTTACCTTTACACTCAGGTAAATGCTCAGGGGGCAAATACCACTGACAGACCTAAACTGAGAAAAGGTGAATGGATTACTGTTTCCGGATATGTTTCCGGTAGCGGACGAAAATTATCTTTTAAAATGGTAAGCACCACATCATCAGGAAACGACAACATCAAGAATGCTATTTACGAAATTGATGATGTGGTAGTTTGTAACCCCGCAGACGCTGTTGAATTCACACCGATTATTGTTTATGACGGTGCAACCCTTCGTTGGAAATCCGGTGTTGTGGAAATGAATGGCACAACCTATGCAAAAGCGGGAAGCGAAGCTTCTTTTACCCTGAGTGCACCGTTAGGATATGAAATTGACTCTGTTACCTTAAACGGCGAGAATATTGAAGGGGTTGACGGACTTTATACCTTTACCATTCCCGATGACCTTTCGTGCTTAATCAATATCGCTACGGTAGAAGACTTGGGTATTCCTCATATCTTAGCGATGGAACCTGAAAACTGCATCAATATGGACCCCTGTGATGCGGTTGTAACCGTGAGCTTTGACAGAGAGATGGATATCACCACTCTGACAGAAGATAATATCTTGGTGCAGCCGTCTGCCACCTTCCGTGCAGAAGTAGCAGCAGCGGATTACACCTATGATCTTATTTTTGATGAATTGAGTGCGGGAACCGAATATTCCCTTACTTTTACAAACGGTGTGCAAACCGACAGACCGATGGGTCTTGAAGAAGAATACACCTTCACCTTTACCACTGCACAGGATGTTACCAATATTCTTGAAAACGGTGATATGAGTGCAGACACAGATTTATATTACATCAATTCCGATACCACTCCTTCTTATAAAATCGTTGGCGGCGAGAGAGTTTTGTACTGGAATATCGGATGGCAGAATGCTCCCATCAGCCAGTATGTGAACGGTGCAAACAGAGAGGTAGCATATCAGTTCATCCCCGGTCACAAGTATTATTCCGAAGCGAAAATTATGGCAACGCAGGATATTAAGATTGGTTGGCGTTTGATGTATATCACAGAAACAAACAACTCCACTACCGCACATCCTGCAACAGTATCCTGGGTAAATGTGAGAGCAGGGGAATGGACAGACATTTCCTATCTGTTTGAGCAGATTCCTGCAAACGTTCTTCCCACCTCCCTTGGTTATGCGGTAAGACTTGTAGCTCAATCAGACAGCTATCCCGTGGAAGCATACATAGACGATTGGGGCTTATATGATCGCACCGTTGCACCGGCAGGTGTGCCCGAGTTGGTTAGCTCAACCCCCGTAAACGGTGCAACCGGTATTCAGCCCGGAACCTTGGATGTAACCTTGGAATTTAACAAACCTATGCTTCCGAAATCTGCAAAAAATATTGAAGTAACCAATGCAGATGTGAAAGGCATCGAGTTTTCTGCTGATAAAAAATCCTGCGTGGTATCTTTGGATAACATCAGAGTAAACCGTACCATCAATATGACCTTAAAGAACCTGTCTTCTTTGGCAGGTGAGGAAATGGAAGAGCAGGTGCTTACCTTTGCAACAAGAGAAATCAGTACCGCAACTCCGGTGTTAACCGCAACTCCCGATGGTACCGTGAAAACTCACACAACAGGCTTATCAATGGAGATTACCTCTGATTTACCCATTGACGGACCTGTTGACAGAGCGTCTGTGACCTCTGTTCCCGAGAATTTAATTGAAAAGATTGAATGGTCTGAAACCAATCCTGAAGTTATGAAGCTTGTATTCAATCAGGCGGCATTGGTTCTCGGCGGAAGCTACAGTGTGACTCTTCTGCCTACCATCCAATCTCAGGCAGGCACAAGTATCAATGAAACCACAATCGCATTTGAAACTATGACCGCCACTGAAACTGTTGATTTATATCAAACCGTGGTTCAGGGAAATGACAGAGCGGGACTCATCAACTTTTTAAATACGAATTATAAAGATTTAAATAATGAAGATACTCTGTTTTCCGAAGTGATTTATTCGGACAGCACATTATTAAATCAGTTTGTTACTGATTTGTTGAGCTCCACAGACAGTTCTGCCACTGCAGAGGAAATTTCCGAAACTGTTTGGGAAACCGCAATTTTGACAATTGCTAACGAGTCCGGTGATACAAGTGTTGTGAAGAAATCTGTGGACAGTATTTTAAATCAGGCAGATAAAACCGGTCTCAAAAATACCTACACCGATTTTCTCACATCAACCATGCAAACTGCATTGCTTGATAATATTGTAGCTGAAACAGGCGATTTTGCGAATGTGGAAGAATATATCAGCTTTGTGGAAGAGGATATTATTTTAAATGCATTCAAAAACGCAAACGGTTGGGCAGCAGTGCAGAAAATCTTTAATGATAACAGAGACTTCTTTGCTCCCACAACCCAAGCATTGATTGATATGGCAAACATTTCTCAGTATAAAACAGACATCTATGGTAGTCTTCAGGGAATGAATGCTGACAACGAGAGTCAGGTATATAACCTGTTATACGCGGCATGTTATGCAGATTATTCCAACGACATCCCGGGTGGTGTTATCGGAGGTATTACCGGTGGAGTCATCGATGAGGTTGGCGGTGGAGGCGGCGGCGGAGCCGTTGCGATTCCGATGGAAGGCTCCAACAAAGATAGCGTGAGTGAAAACGAAGCAATCTTTTCCGATGTGGCTTCCGTTCCCTGGGCTGTTGGGGCAATTGAGTATTTGTATGACTTAAATGTAATCAACGGTAAAACCGAGGATATGTTCTATCCCGGTGACTTTGTAAAACGAGAAGAATTTGTAAAAATGATTGTGATTGCAGCCAATATTCCGCTTACCGAACAGGCGGTTAACTACACCGACGTGTTAAAAAGCGCTTGGTTCTATCCCTATGTGGCTGCTGCATCAAACAGCGGATTAATCAATGGTATCGGCAACAATGTTTATGGCGTGGGACAAAATATTACCCGTCAGGATATTGCCGTTGTATGCAGTCGATTACTTACCAAAGCGGATGAACCCTTAAAAGATGAAATTGTGAATTTTGCCGATTATGGTATGATTAGCGATTATGCAAAAAAAGCGGTAGACAAGGTGGCATATTTAGGTCTTATGATCGGAAACGAAAATCTTGAATTTTCTCCCCGTGAATATGCAACCCGTGCGGAAACCGCAGTGATTTTACAAAGACTGATTGCTTTGTTGAATCAGTATGGCACAAATTAGGATAGGAGGTAGCACATTTTGAATATGAAAAGATTAATATCCTGGATTATTTGTCTGGCATTATGCTTTTCAAATATTGCCGTGGTTTTTGCAGAAGAAGCGGCAGAATCCGGGTTATGTATTGTTTCTACCACTCCTGAAGACGGTAGTATGGGTGTAACTGCTATGGGCGCCCAAATGGAAGTTATATTTAATATGCCCATGGATGCAGCTTCCTTATCAAAATCAACAATATCTTCAGAGCCCACTGCAATCAGTGCAGTTGTGCTTGACGCAAAAGATCCCACACGCTGTATCATTTATTTTTCAGCCTTAGAGCTTGATACAGAATATAAAATTATGTTTTCCAAGCAGGTGAAATCTGTTTCGGGAGACAGACTGGCAAAGACTGATATTTCTTTCCGCACTTCTAAGGAATATCCCAAGCATCACCAGATTGTAAACGGTGATATGGAGGATAAAACCCATCTGAATATGTTTGAACTTGCAGGTGGTGCTTCCAAGTCGGTAGCTTATGTGAACGAAGGCGAAAATTCCGTTTTGAAATTTGACCCTCAGTGGGCAGGTGCTCCCGTTGGACAAAATGTTTATATTGAACCCGGCAAGACCTACGAAGTGCGTGCCAAAATTAAATCCACCACCTCGCAGATGGTTCGTATCATTATGAGCTATGTTTCCCTTTCCGAAGGGGAAAGCAACTGGTGGCATCCGATTGTTTCCAAGACGCTCACTCCCGGTGAATGGGTTGAGTATTCGGGAACTGTTACCATTCCTGCGGACTTATCTTATGACCATATCAGACAGCTTCGTATTACCGCTGCCAACAAAAACGAAGTGATTTATGTTGATAATTGGCAGTTCTTTGAAACAGGATACGATGTACCGATTCCTAAAGTAGTCTCTGCAGGAGAAAAGCAAACCGAAACCTATGTTTCCTCCGGTGTTGATGAAGCACTTGAGTTAATGGTTGGTATGGAACTTTTTGATGAATCTGTTTTAGAGAAAAAAGATGAATACATTTCCCGTCTTGATGCAGCCGTGGCAATCGGAAAATTTATGAATACCATCTCCGCTAATTCCAAAACAAATGCATTTTCGGATTTAGCAGGCGTAAAAAATGCAGGGATGGTATCTGCATTGGCAGATTGGGGCATTATTTCCGGATACGGAAAATACTTCTATCCCGATAACAATATTTCATACAGTGATGTGATAAAAGCTGTTTCAACTATCCTCGGCTATGATATGATGGCTAAGGAGCACGGGTATGCTTATATTGCATCCAGATTGAAATTAAACAGCGGTGTTTCCAAAACATCGGGAGCTATCACATACAGTGACTTTGCAAAAATTATTTCCAATGCGGCAGATGTATGTGTTATGGATGCAGACGGTAGCGGAAATTATACCATTTCCGACCGAAAGGCAAGAGACGTATTTTTGAAAATTTATAAAGGGAAGGGAATTATTTCCGCTACGGAATACTCTGACCTGGATGGTATTATGACTGCAAGAGATTCTCATATTATGGTAGGGAATGAGCAGTACAAAGTTACCTGCGATACCTACGGTTGGGAAGGCAGATTCGTTGAGTATTATTACAAGGTTGAAAACGATGAAAAAATCATCGTGCATATCGCAGGCCTTGATTCAATGAACAATACCTTAACGATTGACTATACCGCCCATCCCGATTATGCATCCAACAAGTATTACTATCACGATTCCAACGACAGATTAAGATCCGTGCGTGTTGTTACCAATAAAAAGTTTATCTATAACGGAAAAGCGTTAGGCAATTACCCCGTTGAAGATATGGAACCCACATACGGAAGCGTCCTGTTGATTGATAACAACAGAGACGGTGTGTATGATGTTGTTCGTGTGGAAAAACCGGACACCTATGTTGTGCATGCAGTAAATCACACGGATTATAAAATTTATGATGAATACGGAACCGACCCTCTGGATTTAGGAAACAGTAACAAAATTATTGTGGAAGAAAACGGAGAGGTTTCAAAATTCGGAAATATTACTGCAGGAAGTGTAGTAAGTGCCGCAGTGAGCAAGGATGGTAGTGTTGCGAAGCTCTATCTTTCCAAAAAAACGCTGGAAGGCAATATCGGCGAATTCCAAAACAATGCATCGGAAATTGAAATGGCAATCTATGATGAAATTCATCAGGCAGGTATTTCCAAAACATTCCCGTTGCATCCGTTATATGCAGGTGCAAACAATGCGCGCACCAATGCTGCTAACTACTTAGGGGAATATGTTGTTGTGTTATTCGACCACACCGGATGTGCCGTTTCCCTTAATTTCGCAAGCAGCTCTGCTTGGCAGTGGGCGTATCTGATTGATGCAAAATTGATCAATAAAAGCTTTGATTATGAAGTGTTAATGAAAATCTTTTCCGAAGAAGGGGAGCATTCCATCACTCCTGCCGCAAGGGTTGTTCGTGTGAACGGTGTTCCGAAAAAAGCGGAAAAAATCGTAGAAGCTTTGGAAAACGGTGCAGCACAGATGTTAAGAATCCGTTATAATGCAAACGGGGAAATTTCCGAGGTGTTAACCGCAGGCTCCGGTGAAAAGAATATGAAGAAGGTTACCGGCTCCAACTACACTTATTTCTCCACAATCAAATCCCTGGGATATAAGGTGGTGTTAAAGGATAACTCCGTTCCCGTATTCTCGGTGCCGAGCAGTTTAACCGGGGCAGAAGAATATCAGTTTGTGTGCAGCACGGCAAGTTCTTATTTAATCAATGAGAAAAAGTACACCTTTGAAGCATACTCTTATGATGACAATGATTTGAATGTGGAATGTATTGTGTTAAAAGACCGTGAGGTGAAAAACACCGATTCCTGGAATATCGGCGTTGTGACTCAGATTGTTGACACAATTGACGAAAACGGGGAGCTGTATAAAAAGGTTACTGTTCAGAACTCTTCCTCAAATTACACCGCAAAGGTTTATCCCGAACAGGTTAATATAGCAAGTCTGGACGGTATTGCAACCGGCACCGGATTAAGTGCTTCGGTTGGTGATATTGTGATGTATCAGAACAATGCTCAGGGTATGGTCAACACAATGAAATTGCTTTACCATGCAAGCGGCACAGGAACCCTGTATACAAGCTCCAATCCGAGTGGTACCGCCGGAAGTGCATACAGAGCAGTAGCCGGAGAGGTGCTTTTAAATCAGAACGGATATATCCGTCTGCTTCCTCATAATGCGGAAGATAGTGAAGAAAACTATGAGGTATTTAATGCAGGACAATATTCCAAGGTGTTATGTGTTGACCGCACAGCAGGAAACAAAGTAAGCACTGTGCAGACAACTGAAATCTATGATAAAACATGTTCTGTTGACGGTGTTGATATCGTTGTTGTGAGCGCTTGGGGCGGAGCAACCTTGATGGTAATTTACCGTTAAAGAAAACAGACAACTGAAAATGAACGATTTTTACGGAGGTTAGTAAAAAATGAAGGCAGTATTGGTTGAAAACAATAAACTTGTGTTATCAGAAGTGGAAAAGCCGCAACCTAAAAAAGGCGAACTTCTCATTAAAATTTATGCAGCTGCATTAAATCGTGCGGATTTATTACAGCGTGACGGAAAATATCCGTCACCTGCAGGATGGCCGCAGTGGCCCGGACTTGAAATTGCCGGCGTTGTGGAAAGCATCGGAGAAGACACCGAATGTCAGTTTAAAGTGGGCGATAAAGTGTGTGCACTGCTTGGTGGCGGTGGCTATGCGGAATACATTTGTGTTCCGTATGGTATGGTGATGCCTATGCCCAAAAACCTTACCTTTGAGCAGGCGGCAACTCTTCCCGAAGCTTATGCAACAGCATACTTAAACCTTTATATCGAAGGTCATTTAAAACCCGGTCAGACTGCATTTGTTCCCGCAGGTGCTTCCGGTATTGCAAGTGTTGCCATTCCGATGGCAAAGGCTCTGGGTTCCAGAGTAATTACCTCTGTTTTATCTGACGAAATTGCTGAAAAGATTAAACATTTAGGTGCGGATGTTATCATCAATTCCGTTACCCAGGATGTTTCCGAAGTGTTAAAGAACGAAGCAGAAAACGGCAACCCCGTTAGCGTTGCATTGGATTGTCTGTCTGGAGAATCCCTGGGTAAATCCTTGCCCTATATGGCAGAAGGCGGATACTGGATTGTCATTTCCACTCTTGCAGGTGTTGAAACAACCGTAAACGCAAGAGCACTTCTGCAAAAAGGTGTTCATCTTGTTGGCAGTATGTTAAGAAAAAGATCTGTGGAAGAAAAAACAGAAATTCTTTCCAAATTGGTGGAAGTTGTTTGGCCGAAAATTGAATCCGGTGAAATGGTTCCGTCTATTTACGAAGTTCTGCCTTTGGAAAAAGCAGATGAAGCTGTGCGTATCTTAGAAGCAAGCAATCACATCGGAAAGGTCGTTCTGAGCGTATGCAAATAATTTCAAAAATGATGGCTCAATTCAAAAAAAGCGAATTGAAATACATCTGCCTGGTGTTATTGGTAATGTTGATGTGGGGATTCTTATATCCGGCTGTAAAGTTCGGATATAAGGTTCTTGCCATTGATACCTCCAGTCCTGCGCAGATTCTGATGTTTGCAGGAATGCGATTTTTTATTTGCGGTGCCGTGATTACCTTGGTAGCTTCGTTTACAAAAAAAGGCACAAATGATGTAAAAAGCAGTATTTTTCCGATTTTATGTATGGGTCTTTTGGGAATTGCAGTGCATTATTCCCTCACATATATCGGACTCACTACGGTGGATAGTTCCAAAACGGCAATCCTAAAAAAAGTAGGGGAGTTATTTTACATTTGTTTTGCCTTTCTGATTGTGCGTGAAGAAAAGTTCAGAATTTCCAAGGTGATCGGCTCTTTGATTGGGTTTGCAGGTGTGATCGCTCTTAATATCACCCCGGAAGGAAAATTAAGTTTTTCGTGGGGGGATGGGATGATTATTCTGGCCTCCTTATCCGGTATCGGTGCAAGCTTACTTTGCAAAAAAGCAATTAAGAAAACCAATCCGATTATGGTAACGGGGGTATCCCAGTTGTTTGGCGGTATTGTGCTGATTGCTTTGGCAAAGCTATTGAACGCACCGCAGATTACATTCACCTTGGAAGGTGTGTTGATGCTTGGTTGTATCTGCCTGGTTTCTATTATCTCCTATTGCATATGGTATTATGCGATGGGCAAGGTGATGCTTTCCAAGATGTATATTTTAAAATTTGTGGAACCGTTTTTTGCGTGCATCTTTGGTTCGATTATGCTTAAGGAAAATATATTTACATTACAATACCTTTTTGCCTTTATCCTGATTATTACAGGTGTTCTGATTGGTGTGAATAACAAGACAAGGGAAGGGAAAATATGAAGCTGTTACAAGTTAAAATCTTAGAAAATGAATATTGGTGGGGCGGTTCCGTAAACCGTGGCCACGAAATGCCCATTCACGGGAATTCCAAATGCTCCTTCGACCTTTTGGGTGACGGGGAAACAGACCAGTTTGCACCCCTTATGGTTTCCTCAAAGGGACGATATGTGTGGAGTGAAGAGGCTTTTACCGTAGATGCCTGCGATGGTGTGATGGAATTAAAAGGGACAGATGAAATCGTATTGCACGATGGATTTGAGAACTTACGCGGTGCATATCTTGCGGCAATGAAAGCACATTTTCCCTTTACCGGGGAAATGCCCGATTCACTGTTCTGGAGTGTTCCTCAGTATAACACCTGGATTGAGTTGGGAACCAACCAAACAACAGAAGGTATCCTAAATTATGCCAAAGGCATTTTAGAACACGGATTGCCTGCCGGGGTCTTAATGATTGACGGCGGTTGGCAGGAAGAATACGGCGTGTATGAAGAATTTCACAAAGGCAAAGTGCCCGACCCGAAATTCCTGGTTGATCAGCTTCACGAGCTTGGTTTTACCGTAATGGTGTGGGTTTCTCCCATTATCGCATCTGCAGGTACCAGATATAAATACTTAAGAGACAGGAACTATCTGGTGCGCGATGTAAACGGTGAAATTGCCGTTAGAAAATGGTGGAGCGGATATAGTGCCGTTTTGGATTTCACCAATCCTGATGCTGTGGCGTGGATGGAAGGTCAGTTGAATACTCTGGTGGAAAAATATGGGGTTGACGGCTTCAAGTTTGATGCAGGGGACACCTATTTCTATAAAGATGATGACATCATCTTTGAACCCACCCTGGCAAGAAATCACACTTTGTATTTTAATCAATTTGGTGAAAGATACAAATTCAATGAGTTCAGAGCCGCTTGGAAATCAGGTGGCAGACCCATTGTGGCAAGATTGCACGATAAATATCATTCCTGGAATGAATTCGGCATCAACACCTTAATCGGACATACCGTTGTGCAAGGTCTTTTAGGCTATGCATACAATTGTCCCGATATGGTAGGCGGCGGCATCATCGATTGTTTCGGCGAAAATTCATCTTTGGATGAAGAATTGTTCGTGCGTTGGGCACAGGCAAACGCTATGATGGGAATGATGCAGATTTCCATCGCGCCGTGGAGGGTGTTAAGCGACGAAAACGCTAATAGAGTTATCAATGCCATTAAGTTACACGAAAAATTTGGCGATTTGTTCTTGAAACTTGCTGTGGAAGCTTCCAAAACAGGGGAACCGGTTGTGAGACATATGGCGTATGTTTTCCCGGATGAAAACTTTGAAGAAACCAATGGTCAGTTTATGGTGGGTAACGATATTATGGTTGCACCGGTTCTTGAAAAAGGTGCAACAACCAAAGTGGTGAAATTCCCGGCCGGCAACTGGAAGGACAGCAACGGAAAAATCTACGAAGGAAACTTCGAAGCAAAAATTCCGGTTGATATGGACACGATTTTGTATTTTACAAAGTGCTAGGAAATATTGATGAGGTGGTTATATGGGTAACAAGATAAAGATTGGTCAGATAGGTCTTGCTCATGCACACGGCGAAGGAAAAATGTTAGCCGTTCGGAAATTTCCTGAGTTATTTGAAGTTGTGGGAATTTGCGAAGACGACGATGAAGTTTTTGAAAGACGAGGAAATCTGGAAGCATATCGTGATCTTCCCAGAATGTCGGAAGAGGAACTTTTAAGCAAGGTGGATGCTGTATTGGTTGAGTGTTCCCCGAAAAATCTGACTCAAACTGCCAAAAGATGTATTGAAGCAGGGAAGCATATTCATTTAGACAAACCCACAACCGGTTCTGTGGAAGAGTATACTGCTATCATCCATTCTGCCAAAGAACAGGAACTTGTTGTGCAGCTTGGGTATATGTATCGCTACAATCCCGCCATTATGAAAAGTTTTGAAATCATCAAAAATGGTGGAATCGGCACAATCCATACGATTAATGCTGAGATGAGTACTCATCATTATGAAAACTCAAAAGTACCGATGTCAAGGTACAAGGGTGGCACCATGTTTATTATGGGCTCTCACCTGATTGACCTGGTTGTTTATCTGCTGGGTGAACCCGAAAATGTGTCTTCTTTCTTTAAGAAGACTGGCTATGATGGAATTGAGTTTGAGGACAACAACCTGGTTGTGTTGGAATACGAAAAGGCCATTGCTCGAATCTATGCATCCTCTGTTGAGGTGAATGGTTGGGGAAGACGACAGTTTGTTGTTTGCGGTGAAACAGGAACAATCAGCATTCTGCCCATCGAAAATGATGTGGCAATGACGCTTTCTGATATGAATATTGCAAAAAGTCATTATGCAGATATGAAGGAAGCAATTGATGTGGAAGATATTCCCAAAGACTCAAGATATGACACAATGGTGCAGGATTTTGCGGCGTATATCAAAGGCGAAAAAATAAATCCGTTTACCTATGAACACGAAATTATGGTTCACAAAGTCTTGGTTGATGTTTGCGGAGAAAATTAAAAACGTATCATCCGGTTCTGAATCAAAAAATATGATGTGACATAAAAAAACGAAGGAAGATTTTCTTCCTTCGTTTTTTTTTGCAGTTTTTTATTTAGTATTTTTTGCTTAAGAGGGCGTGCTCAGTGTCTTTAATGGATTCCAAAACTTTTTCAGATTGATTATAAACAAGATAAAAATAAATTGCATTCACAATTGAAAGTTGCGCAAATCTGGAGTTTAATGCAAGGATATTGTGTTTTGTTTCATCAGAGGCGGTAAACAGAGTTAAATCGCTGTACTTTTGAATTGGTGATTTTCCGTTGTTTGTGATTGCAATTGTGGTTGCACCGGCTTCTTTTGCAATTTTAAGTGCATCCACAATATCTTTTGAGGAACCGGAGTGGGATATTGCTATGGCCACATCCTTGTTTGTCAGATGCGATGCAGCGATCACTTGCATATGATTGTCGGAATAAGCATAGGCGTTGCAACCGGCTCTCTGCAGCTTGTGACTTGCGTCCAAAGCAATGGAAGCAGAATTTCCAAGACCGAATATCACGATTTTATCGGCAAATGAAATCTTCTTGCAGGCGTCCTCCAACACGTTCGTGTCCAGCACCATTTTGGTTCTTTCCAACGAACAGTAAATGTCGTTGCAAACTTTATCATAGATTTCTTCCATAGAATCGTTGCTTGTGATATTTGTGCTCACAGAGGTGGAGTTGGTTTCCTGGGCAAAAGAAATTTTCAGTTCCTGATAACCACTCATACCAAGTCGCTTCGCGAAACGGACGATGGTTGCTTCACTACAATTACATCTTTCTGCTAAATCAACAATAGATAATGGCAGAATTTCTCCCGGGTTTTCCAAAATCCAATCCGCAATCCGTTTTTCGGCTTTGCCCATCTTATCATATAGTATATTGATATTGAGTGAAGTTTTGTCCATTGGCTTCTCCTAACATTGATTTTTTATCATTATAGAATAAAGTGTAAAAAAAGTCAATTTATTTTATGTTTTTTTACAAAAATTTTAAAAAAAGTATTGAAATATATTTCATAATGTGTTATAATTACGATGTAAAAAACTGCAATATATGAAAATAATTTTCAAATAAAAGGAGGAAGATTATGCTGGATTATAAGGTGAAAATTGGTCTGGTTCCTATGCGCCGTAATACAACAGACAGACCGAAAGGTACTTTTCTTACTTGGTTTTCTGCGGAAGAAAGAGGAGAACGGTTTGTAAAATACATTGAAGAAAATTTTACAACCGATAAAGTTACCTTTGTAGATTCCAAAGGATTAGGTCATAAAGATTTGATTTATGATGATAAATCTGCCCAGGATATTATCGATCGTTTCAAAGACAGTGATGTGGATGCGGTATTTATTATCAACTGTAACTTCGGAAACGAAGAAGCAGCGGCAGATATTGCAAAAGCACTCGGAAAACCCGTTCTGTTATGGGCACCTTTAGACGATGAATATTATGTGGACGGTATGAGACCTACCGATTCTCAGTGCGGATTGTTTGGTGTTTCCAGACAGATGCAGAGATTCCATATTCCCTTTTCTCACCTGCCTTGCTGCAGAGTGGAAAGCGACGAGTTCAAAGCAGGTTTTGAAAGCTTTGTCAGAGTGGCTTGTATGGTGAAAAACTTCACCGGTATGCGTATCGGTCAGGTTGGATTAAGACCGGCACCCTTCTTCTCTGTTATCTGGAATGAAGGGGAACTGATGGAAAAATTCGGTATCAAAATTATTCCCATCAATTTTGCCATTATTGAACAGAGAATGAAATCGGTTTTGGAAGAAAATTCGCCTGAAACCGCAGAAATTGCAGAGTATATCAAAAATAATTATAAGATGGATGATTTAACTCCTCCTTATGTGGAACGCATGGCGGCAATGACGGTAATGTATAAACGACTCTTTGAAGAGTTTAATTTAGATGCCATTTCCGCAGAATGCTGGACCGCAACTCCCGTGATGTTTGACGGATTGGCTCCCTGCACCGTGTACGGTTTGTTAAACGATATGGGCTATTTGGTATCCTGCGAAAGCGATATGCACTGCCTGATGACCATGGCGTTGTTAAAATGCGCAACCTTAGGTGAAGGTAAACCCTTATTCGGTGAATTTACCGTTCGTCATCCCGAAAACAAAAATGCAGAGCTTTTATGGCATTGCGGACCGTTCCCGCTTTCTCAGAAAGCAGAAGACGGTATTGATTCCACCGCAAGACTGGTAAATCAGCGTTCCTGGTTCAGAGGCAAAGACGGTACATACACCATTGCCAGAATCGACCAG
>JAZQUU010000036.1:0-6386 GCA_045631485.1 Clostridia bacterium
ATTTTCATAGGAGATTTTTTCGTTATTCATATAATGCTTCTTTCAGGCGTTCTTCCATTCGCTTCACCACGAAGCTGCTTCGTGCTTTCGGAGGATTTTTCAATTTGGGTTCTTCCGATTTTTTTTGCATCAGTTTACCAAGACGTTTTAGTTCCCGATACTGCAAATAAGAAATGATTACACAACATATCAACGCTAGGAGTATCATTTTTCACGTTCCTTTTTTAATTTCAGACAAATATGATAAATCTGAAATGATTGTAATTCCTCGGGGTTGGTATTCCCGAAAATTTCTAAGAAAAATAAACTTCCCGTTACCTGCCAGGGCAGAATAGTTTCGGAAAAGCTGCTGTCTCGGTAACGGTGAGCCCAGGAGACATCCCCATATCTTAAATGAGAGGTGTGGGAGAGTTCCCCCTCTTTTTCTTCCCGTTCCGAAGAAAGGCGAATCCGACAATCCAGGGGGTACTTTAGTGACTTGGTAACCACCGCAACCTCTTTTGAACGAGCAAGTTCCGCAGAATCCACCGCTCCGAGAATGGGAATTTTCACAGAATACGAAATGGGAATTTTGGAATCTGTAACCGGGTCATAATCGGTGGATGCACTCTTGGAAAAGACGGTAACATACTTTCCCGAGCCCATTAAAATTTCACCGTTGTAACTTTCTTCCATACATTGGCAGGTAAGGCCGCGGTAACAAAGAAACGCCCCCGTGGTGAAATGATACAGATACATGGTATCATCAATCACAAAATAATAGATGCCGTTTTGGTAAAACGAAAAGGCACTCTCTTTTGGAATCGGCAAATCAATTTTTTCTTTCGATAAAAATTTATATAAAGAGCTTGAGGGTGAATAAAGCATCTGTACCGTCAACATGGATGCAGAAAAGCTGACCAGTCCGCTATCCGATAAAAAGCTGACGCTTCCGGGCGTGGTACAAACGGTTTTGCCGTATCGTGCACCGTCGGGAACACTTAAGAGAGACCATTGTCCGTCCTCAGTGGGGTCAGAACCCACATAATGGCTCCAACCGTGTTCATACGAAACCACCACCGATTTTTCCACCACCGAAAGTCCCGTAATTTTTCCGAGATGCAAATGGGGATAGAGCACATTTTCGGGGCGGTACGTGTACCAATCGTTGGGCTCACTGATAAATAATGCGGTGGGATTATCGGGATGCCCTGCGGCAAAATAACGCATAGAAGCAGGATGCCACACAATATAAGGGCAACTGCACGCCTTTACCCCTGTTTTATCCACCGAAATACCGCGTTGAAACATATCAAATCCCGTATTGCAAGTCCAGTAGGTATAGGTCTGATAATCATGATAAACGGTTTTCAGGTTGATTTGCACTTCTGCGGTATGGGTATATTGCAAAAACAGTAGGTCCCCCTGTTTTCCGATGGCAACAAACGAATCGGTCTTAATTAACTCTCCGATGTTTTCACGGGTGGCATCGGTATGCTTTTTTGCATAATACAAGGTGTTAGTCTCTTCATCCCAGATATTTTTCCCATACAGGTCGGAGGGGAACTCTCCCAGCGTGGAATAATCATCCGGGAGTCGCTCTATCAATAAAATTGCTTCCCACACACCAACGATATCAATTGCCCCATCCACACGCCGAAACACCTTTCTGGACAATCTGGGGCCGGAATCAATTAAAAAGGCAAACCCGTCCATAACGGGAAGAATCCGCAGATTCTGACAATGAAATCCAATATTACACTCCACACCGCCAACAACTATATTCACATATTTTTCGCTTTGCACAAATAATATTTCGTGCCCTTTGGTGCTTAACGCTTTGTGAATACTCTTCACATCTCCTGCAAAGGGACCGTATTTCTGAACAGTTCCCGGACGAACGGTCAAACCACCTTTGTCTACATCAAAATTGCAAAGCTCCAGCGCCTCATCTTTTTTGATCAGATAGGGAGATTTTCGATTCACAATCCCCCCTGAAAAATCATAAAAATTCATTTTTTTGCCTCCCTATCTCCAGGTGGGGGTGGGTAGCGCCGAAGAAGGTTTTCTCACTCTGCCTTGCAAACTTTTATGGATAGCAGCACAGTTATCGTAAAACTCTTCAATCAAACGGTCTGCCAAACGATTGGCAGGGTCATCCGTACGAAGCACGGAAAATGCCACATATTTGCATAATTCCGAATCATATTCGGGGGCAGACGGAATTTGTTCTCCCTCGGCAAGCTCTCCTTGGGGTGCACTGTAATAATAAACCTGATATTCTCCCTCACGGTTTAAGTATAAGCCTTCCACATCCAGACGGTAATCCCCGTACAACTGTTTGTTGCGATAAATTTTATAAATTCCGCGGTGAGGCGGCATCGGGTAAGGTTCACTATCTGCCTGCCATAAAATTCTTAAGCACTTAATCGGGCAGGCGGTTGGGTATCGGGCAATCAAGAGCCTGAGCCCCTCGTTTAAAAATCGGTTCGCCAAAGCGGTGTCCACAGGCTTCCCGATTAAAACGGATGCCACATCGGTTACTTCCTGTAAGGTCATCTTATTCCTCCTTCCTTACAAAAAACGGGTAGTAAATGCCCCGTCGTCCAACATTTCTTTTTGGGAATGTTGTTCCAGATAAGTGATCGTTTCTTTTAGTTTTTCTGTCGCCTCATCGGGAATGGCGTTTTGTGCTCTTGCAATTTTTTGATTATGTTCTTCCATCTCAGAAATCAGTTTCTCCGCATTGCAAATACGGGTCTTTTGCACAAGGTGAAGTGTTCTTTCATCCAATTCGTCATAAGGCACCGTCAGGCAATAGGTATCGTGAAACTGTCCGCTATGATGAATTTCAAATTGTTTGGTTTGATGATTGCGAAGAACAAAATATCCGTCATCGATCTCCCGAAGACGCTCGGGAATGAAACAAACGTTGGTCACAACAGGAGTTTTATACATTCTTTTGCTCATAAATTCCTCTTTTTAAAAAGAGGTTGTTTAAAAAGCAATTACACTTCTTAAACAACCCCCTTTCTTTGGGGAGAGAAAAAACCTTCGGAATTCACAAACCGAACCCGATAGGGGTTATCCGAAGGCGTACCGGGTGTACGCCGAATGATGAGGTTTGTGATCGGTAGGGCGTGACGACCTCGGCACGCCGCTTCCCGATACCTATCAATTTTAACCTCCCCTTACTTATGCTGTGATTCCTTTGAGTCTCGCCTGACCGCCGGGATGGTCGCACATCAGTTCACCATACTTGGCTAACACCGCGGTCCAAGCAGGTTTTCCGGCAATCTGTTTTAAGATTTTGCCGTCGTCATCCAACCAGTCCCAATCGGATAAGGTGTGCATTGCAAAGGATTTGGAATTTAACAAGTCCATGGTGCCATCGGGGCAATGACGGTCTGCCACAATGGGAATACCGCCAAAGGAAATTGCCTGGAAACCGCCCTCCAGAGTCATGGGGTCGATATTTCTTCTGGTTAATTCCAGATAAGAAAGATAGCTTCTTCTCACATCGTAGGAGCAGGAAATATAGTCCACTTTGCTTCCGGTATGCTCTTCCAAATAGTCAATGGCGGTCTGAATCTTAAGGTCGGAGATTTCGCCGGTGTTTTCATTCATATAGGGAAGCATCCAGTAGTTTTCGCTACGGTTCACGCCGTATAAGGGCTGAGTAGTGTCGGAATTAAAAATTGCGCCCAAGCCGGTCAGTTCTTTGCCGTAGGAATTCTGCACGGTGATTTTATCTCCCGAAGACACGCTTACCGCACCATCTAACACAATGATTTTTTCGGCACGGTTGATGGCGGTGATACGTTTTGCAGAAGCGGTGGAAGAGGAACCGATGATATCAATAATCATCCCCTCGATTAGGTATTTTACGCTGTCCACCTGAATCTGATTTCCATCTGCTTCCACCACGGTGGCAATCACGCCGGTACCGTCGGTGAATAACGCTCTGGAATAGTTGAATTTTGCCGCTTCCAAAATGCCCTGCATTTCCTGAGTCAGTAAATCCACAAAGGAATTGGTGTTTAAGCGGGATGCTTTCATCGCTTTATCGGAAATTTCAATCACACCATACATATCCTTGGTGGTAGTCTCAAAATGAGTGTACTGATTGGAACCTGCTTTCGGAAGGTTACCGGCATCGGAGGAAAATCCGAATCCGCCGTTTAACGCATAGGGAGCAAGTCTTACCACCTTGTGACCGATGATGTTTTTAGAGGTTGTAACAATTTTGTTGTAAAAAGGGTTGGTAGTAGTGTTTAATTGATTTCTTAAAACGTCCAGATAATAGCTTTTTAAAGCAACGTCCGCTGTGTTGGTAGTAATCATAATAAAAAGTCCTTTCTTTTGCCGTTTCTGTTTGTTTAAAATCCTATGAAAATCTTAGCCCGACAAACAAGAAACGGCTGTTTTTTAGTTTTTCACCATCTGAAGAAACATTTCACCTGCTTCTTCAAAGGTTTTCGGTTGTTTGCCCGGAGTGGTACAAAACTCACCGCCTTGTCCGCATATCAACGCCGGGGGCATCTGAGACAAGCTGTTTGCATATTCACGGTAGGCAGGGGGCAGTGTGGTCAACGCCCTTTTTGCCATCATAAAAGCAGACTGATGGTCTAATGATAACAGTTCGGGATTTTCTTCCAGATAAGAGATAAAGTCGTATGCCCGCTCGGCTAAGCCGTGCTCTTTTAAGAAACCCTCCAGGTCGCTCTGAAACTGTGTTTCTTCGTTCGGGACGGTGGCTTCTTTTAAGAGTTCACGCGCCTCTTTCAATTCTTCTCTGGTTCTGGAGATAAATCGTTCGCTTTCGCAATATGCTTTTTCCAGCTCGGAATAGTCTTTGAATTTGCCGAGAATTAAGGGGGTATCTTCCCCGTTCTCTGTGGGATTGGTCACAACATCGGAAATTTCTTCCTGCATAAAATTGTTGGGATTATCAATCATGTTCACGATTCCTTCCTTTCGCTTGTTTTCCTGCTTTTAAAAAACAGGGGTTCGGAATACCGCTATGATTACCGCCTCCGGGACTTTTTCGGATTCCGTCTTACTCAGTATGCCAAAAACGCCCAGAATCTGCAAGTTCATCTTTTTTTCCTGCATTTATGCAGATTTATTTCTTCCGTAACCATCAAAAATAACCGATTCCAAAGTATCCGGGTTTCCAACAGATGTTTTTTGGACAGAAAATTCCATATTTTCGGTGGTTTTTGATTGACAACCGAAAAAAAAGGTAGTATAATGATACTAATTAATTTAAATCAGATTGTTAATTTTTAAACAATCTTCTCGGTGACCCGACCTACCGGGATGTCAAAAGACAGAAATGATAGATGGGAGAAAGTCATTATGAAAAGAGTTTATAATTTCAGTGCAGGACCTTCCGCCCTGCCCGAAGAAGTGTTAAAAAAAGCAGCAGATGAAATGCTGGATATGGGCGGCGCAGGTATGTCCGTTATGGAAATGAGCCATCGTTCCAAAGATTATCAGGCAATTATTGACGGGGCAGAAGCATTGTTCCGTGAACTGATGGGAATTCCCGAAGATTATGCGGTATTGTTCCTGCAGGGTGGTGCATCCTCTCAGTTTGCAATGATTCCCTTAAACTTAATGAACAAAAGCGGCAAAGGTGACTATGTAATCACCGGTCAGTGGGCAAAAAAAGCTTATGAAGAAGGCGCACATTACGGTGACGCTTATCAGGTGGCATCTTCTGCAGACAAAACCTTCTCCTACATTCCCAAATTAGATAAATCCATGTTCCGTCCCGATGCGGATTTCGTACATATCACATTAAACAACACCATTTACGGCACCAAGTTTAACGAGCTGCCCGATGTTGGTGATATTCCCTTAATTGCAGATATTTCTTCCTGCATCTTATCCGAAGAACTGGATGTTACCAAATTTGCGATGCTCTATGCAGGCGCTCAGAAAAACATCGGTCCCGCAGGTCTTACCGTGGTAATCATCAAAAAAGACTTAATCGGCAACGCAAAAGATATCTGCCCCGTAATGTTTAACTACAAAACCCACTTAGATGGCGGCTCTATGTATAACACTCCTCCCACATACGCAATTTACATTTGTAAATTAGTGTTGGAATGGTTAAAAGACTTGGGCGGCGTGAAAAAAATTCAGGAGTTAAACTACAAAAAAGCTCAGATTTTATACGATTATTTGGATTCTTCCGATTTCTTTACCGGAACCGTGGTAAAAGAAGACCGTTCCATTATGAATGTTCCCTTCTTAGCTCCCTCCGATGAATTAAACAAAAAATTCATCGCCGAAGCAAAAGAAGCAGGCTTTGTAAACTTAGCAGGTCACAGAAGTGTTGGCGGTATGCGTGCAAGCATTTATAATGCAATGCCCATTGAAGGCGTTCAGGCACTGGT
>JAZQUU010000037.1:0-16477 GCA_045631485.1 Clostridia bacterium
ACAGTTCGGCGAACTGTTTTTAGACGAACGGTGCGAAGACGGGTACCGAAGCCGTAAGGCTTGGGTCGTCAAGCAATCAGGGCGCTTAGCGACCGTGTCCCTTCAGGCGCACCAAATGAAGAAGCTGTCCATTCTTGGATAGCTTTTTTATTTCCTGATGGGACTTGAATCCTAAGAGGGCGTGAGTCGTTTGGAAAACAGTTCGGCGAACTGTTTTTAGACGAACGGTGCGAAGACGGGTACCGAAGCCGTAAGGCTTGGGTCGTCAAGCAATCAGGGCGCTTAGCGACCGTGTCCCTTCAGGCGCACCAGAAAAAGACCGTAACTTTGATAAAAAGTTACGGTCTTTTTTAACGAAATAAATCCTTTCAGGATTTGTGAAATACCCTTCGGGCGTGAAATATTGCTCCGCAACGTGAAATACGCCTTGCGGCGTGTGGATTTATTTCATTTCACAGAAAGCATCGGCTTTCTATTTCACAATTTACAAAGTAAATTATTTCACATCAACGAAGTTGATATTTCACTAAAATCATTGTTAAAACTCGATTTAAGTTTGGGCCGGTTGAAAAACCCCGGTCCACCGAATGGCGTGGAATTCCCTCGCCGCTTTTTATATTTTCAGAAGATAAGTGCTTATTATGAAGGTCTAAAATCCTTGATTTTACGGCATTTGTGAGTAAGTTCTATAAGAACTCCCGTACCAAATGAAGAAGCTATCCATTCTTGGATAGCTTTTTTGTTAGTCGTTCTGCAGTTGCTCTTTTAGTTTTTCCAGGGCGCGTTTTTCTATGCGGGACACATATGAACGGGAAATGCCGAATTTTTTGGCGACCTCTCTTTGGGGCATTGGATTTTTATCCAAAAGTCCGTACCGAAGCAAGATGATTTCCCTCTCCCGCTTGGTGAGGCAGGAGGAAATAGCGCCATACAGCTTTTGTTGATGAATCCCTTTTAGTGCCTCCAAAAAAACAGATTCTTCATCGTTTGCCAAAATATCAATCAAAGAAATTTCGTTCCCCTCGGAATCTTTTCCGATAGGTTCTTCCAGAGAAACCTCGTTCACCAATTTTTTCTCCGCACGAATGACCATTAAAATTTCATTTTCAATGCACCGTACCGCATAGGTTGCCAGACGGATATTTTTATCGGGATTAAAGGAATTGACCGCCTTAATCAAGCCAATGGTTCCAATGGAAATAAAGTCCTCGGAATCCTTGTTTTCTTTGCGGTATTTTTTCACCACATAGGCAACAAGACGCAAATTGGATTCAATCAGTTCATCTCGTGCAGCCATATCCCCTTCCTGAAACCTTTTAAAAAGCTCTTCTTCCTTCTGTTTGGATAACGCTTTTGGGAAACTTCCCGATGCAAAATATCCAAAGAAAAACACCATATTGGAAAGCGCCGACAACACCAACTGCCACATACCAAAAAACTCCTTTTTCGTATAGATGCTTCATAGTATGTAACGAACTTAAAAAATTTGCAAGTCCGCATTAAATGCACCTGAAAAAATTTGAAACCAAAACTCAGATAAATTGGAGCTAAAATAAGAGTCTTGTTGTATGCACAAAAAAACACCTCGGATAATAAAATCCAAGGTGTTTTTTAATTTTCATTCATTTTATTCCTTAATATCCTGCTCGTGCAGAACAACGCCGTTCTTCACAAGCTTTTCTTGCAGTTTGGTGATATCAAGGGTGGAAAAATCATTAGTCATCGCTGCGGCGATTCCTGCCGCCTGCCCCGTCACGGCACAACAAGGAATAACTCTCATAATATCCCACATTGTTTCGGTTACTGAAGTGCAACGCCCTGCACAAATCAGATTTTTCACCGAGGAATGATACAAGGTTCTAAACGGAACCTCATAGACCGGGCCTCTTTTTTTCCAATCGGACACCATCCCAACGGAATCTTCAAAATAAGTATGCTGCTCCTTATCGGAAAGCACATATTCCCCCACCAACTTTCGTGTCATTCTGACTTGCGGAACGGTAGCAATTGTCACGGGAAAAACTGCAGAATCGCTTTGCTTCTTTTTTAGAAAATCCATATATGTTGCATGATGGGAAAGGCACATTTGTTCCGACAATTCCCGATGGTCCAACCCGCCGAATCTTCTTTTGGCAAGCTGTTTTACTGCATTTTCGTTTGTTTTTTCTTCTTCGGGAATATCTGAGCATCCTAATGTGTTTAAACGATATCCCGATTGACCATAAGAATAATACCACGCCGCCAATATATTCCCTTGCTGAAAGGTATCGGTGGGAGCATTTGCAAATTTGGCAATATCGCAATCCCCTGTTGCATCCACCACAGATTTCACGCCATATCCGATTCTGCCGGACTTACTCTCCGTGATGATATGTGTGATGCTGCTATTTTCGGAATGAACCTGAACCGCATAAGTCCCGTATAGCACGGTAACTCCCGCATCAAGCAGAAGCTTTTCCGCCAAAATCGCAAAAATCTGCGGATTATACTGCACTTCGAAACGCTTGTCCTTTTCTGTGCGGGTTCCCTGATTATCAAGCCAGTTTTCGGGATATCTGTCCTCTGCACCGTGCCGAATGGATAATCGCAACAGTTCTTCTACTATGCCAAAAGATACTTGCTTACCGTATCCGTCACATAAAGGAAGATAAATTGTTATAAGACCTGCTGTTGCAAGTCCGCCAAGCATATATTGTTTTTCAAACAAAACAACCTTACTGCCTTCTCTTGCCGCCGCCAAAGCCGCAGCAATGCCGGCAATTCCGCCGCCGCATACTGCCACATCATATTGTTCCGTAACCGGTATTGTAATTTGTTCCTTTAGCATTTCATTTTTCATAGTATTTAAACCTTCGTTTTTTAAGAAGACAGAGAGGCGCCTCTGTTGTCTTCCATAATTTAACATTAAATTCTATATACAACCTCTCCGTTTGCTACGGTCAAGACACATCGGTAGCTTTCCTTACTTTCTATGGTGTTTCCTCTGCAATCGGTCAGAGAAAATGGTTCATAGCCATAGTCAAAAACAGCAATATCGGCACATCTTCCAACCTTTAAAAATCCCCATTCCTCTTCCTTTCCCAAAGCTCTTGCAGGAGCGGAGGTTACAGAGCGAAAAATGTCTTCTTCGGTCATTCCAAGCTTTTTGGCGAGCCCCATACACATAGTCATCCCGTATCTGCCGCCTCGTTTGTAGGCACTGAATCGTGTGATATCCGTGCTGATGGTATCGGGTAAGCATCCGTTTTGGATGGCTTCTTCAAAGATACCAAAATCCGTATGAAAATTTGCGGCAAAGCCTGCATCTAAAATGATTCCTTTTTCCTTTGCAAGCTTTAAACACTTGTAATCATCGTCTGCTGCCGTATTCACACCGCCGTGATAGGTGTGTGTCAAGATGTCACCTTTATTCAGCACAGAAATGATTTCAGACATTGTTGCAGGTGAGTTTGGACAATGAACCATCACAATCAGATGATGGCTTTTTGCATAGGTGCAAATCTCTTTTAAGGGCTCGATATCTTTGATATCAGAGATGGTTGTGTCAAAATACACCTTAATTCCGATTGCTCGGTCCTTGTAATACTCAAGCATTTTTTCGATATTTTCATAGTTCACTTGATTATTTTTAAATTCTGCACTGACAAATAATTTGTTTTTCACAAGATAATTATCGTATTTCTCTTTGCTTTGGGGTGCGGCAAACACCTCTGCCGCCGCAGTGACACCAAAAGGAATGCAAGAAAGCTCCGCATTGATTCCGAAATACCCCAGAAAATGTGCATGAATGTCCACAAGTCCTGCCGACACGATTTTATCTGTTGCATCATAGCTAAAATCAGCTATTTCGTCTATTTTATTTTCAATTTTTATTATCTTGGCACCGTCGGTTAAGACATCGGCAACATAAAATTTTTCGCCATCCCAGACCCGACCGTTTTTTATCAATATTTTCGGCATAATTTAGCACCTCTTAAAGTCATCACAAGAGACTTGATATGTTAAATTTATTATATCATCGACTGCAGTGAAAGTCAATCCTTTTATCATACGGATAAAGCGCTACCAAAAAAGGAATGTCCCACAAAAAAAGTGAGACATTCCTTTTTTTAAAATTACATTCTTAACAATTACCGTTCGTTTTTCCAAAGTAATGCAGCACCGATAAGTCCTGCATCGTTGGCAAGTTTTGCAATTTGAGCCACGGTTTGTTGTTTTCCATAGCGGGCATAGGATTTTTTCTTGATGGCGTTTTGCACAGGTTTCAGGATTTTTTCTCCCGCATTACTAATACCGCCACCGATACAGATAACTTCAGGCTGGAAAATATTTACCAAGTTTACCACACCCTCGGAAAGCTGTTCCAGATATTGGCGAAGGACCGCCTTCCCTGTTCCGTCCTTGGAAAGAAAAGCAGTTTGTCCGTTCACATTGGCTAACTTCTTTTTGGCGATTTCCCACATATCCGATTTGCGATTTTGCTTCATTGCTTCTTTGGTCATCCGAATCAATGCAGTAGCAGAAGCGTATGCTTCAAAGCAACCACGTCTTCCGCAGGTGCATTTTTCGCCGTTCATACTGATGACAGTATGCCCAAGCTCTGCACCCTTGCCGTAAGCACCGGTTACTAAGCGACCGTTTTCAACCACGCCGCCGCCAACACCGGTACCAAGAGTAATCATAACCATACTGTTGGTGCCTTTGCCGCATCCCGCAAGATATTCTCCCCAGGCAGCTGCATTGGCATCGTTCTCCACATAGACTTTTTTACCGAGCAAGTCTTCCATAAAGCTTACAACGGGAACATTAAAGAAATCCAGGTTATTGGAATACTCAATCATACCCGTGGATTTTTCAATAGCACCGGGACAACCGATTCCGACGGATTTGATGTCATCAAAAGAAATTCCGCTTTCTTTGGCTGCTTCTTTGGCACATTCTGCCATATCGGTTAAAATTTCCTGATAAGGTCTCGGAGCATTGGTTTTCTTCCCTGCTCTGCCGTAAATAGTGCCGTGTTCGTCCACCACAGCGGCAACAATGTTGGTACCGCCTAAGTCAATCCCGATATAATAATTTAATTCACTCATACTAAAACACCTTTTTATTTAAAATAGATAGGAAATAACGTATGTGTAACAGTTACTGCTAAAAATTAGTCACCGAAACAAGTTCCGATGGCTTTTGCAGCCTGAACCAGTTCCCCGTTCGGGTCAACTGCTTTGTTGGCACCGATGACATCTTCCAAAGAAGCGTAAGTCATCTGATTGTCTTTTAAGGCAACCATATTGCCGAATTTACCTGCCATTGCCAGTTCTACTGCAGCAACGCCGTAACGGGTGGATAAAATTCTGTCTGCAGAAGACGGAGAACCACCTCTCTGAATATGTCCCAAGATAGTAGCACGAGCTTCCAGGCCAACCATCTGTTCTAAGTCTTCTGCCACCTTCTGTGCAATGCCGCCCAGACGAATGGGGTCGGGACTTCCTTCGATTACTTTCTGAATCACCACTTCACCGGTTACAGATTTTGCACCTTCTGCAACGGCAACAACGGAAAATTCTTTTCCCTGTGCAATACGGTTCTTGATGTGTTCTGCCACTTTATTGATATCGTAAGGAATTTCGGGGATTAAGATAACATCGGCACCACCCGCAATCCCTGCGGATAATCCCAAAAAGCCTGCATATCTTCCCATAATTTCCACGGTGATAATTCTGTGGTGAGATTCTGCGGTAGTATGGATTCTGTCCAGCGCTTCTGCCGCAACACCTACTGCGGTGTCGAAACCGAAGGTGGTATCGGTGGAAGATAAGTCATTATCAATGGTTTTGGGAACACCGATAACGGGAACGCCCAAACGAGCAAAGTCACGACCGCTTGTCAGAGTACCGTCTCCACCAATGATAATCATAGCGTCAATATTGTTCTTTTTGATGTTTTCCACACCGACGTGAGAAACATTTTTCTTTACCATATTGCCGTTTTCATCGGGTACTAAATAATCAAACAGATTATCTTTATTGGAGCTAAATAAAATGGTGCCCCCTCTATGTAAGATACCGGAGGTGTTTTCTAAAGTCAGTTCAACAGTTTCATTGTTGTATAAGCCTTTGTAGCCGTTTTTAAAACCAACAACGCTCATACCGTATTTTTCGATTGCAGTTTTGACAACCGCACGAATTACCGGGTTTAAACCGGGGCAATCGCCGCCGCCTGTTAAAATACCAATTCTCTTAATCATAATTCTTCTCCTGTTTTTAAAAAACTAAATGAATTTGTGTTCTGTCCTTTTATGGTTTCTGTTTTTCACTTTGCTAAATGATTATAAACAATCAATAATCCCGTAATCTGCATATTCAAAAATTCTTGCATCTTTATCGGGATTGATTGCAATAATCGTTCCGCTGCCTTCAATGGCACAGGTATGATGAATGGCTCCGGAAATCCCTGCTGCAATATAAATCTTCGGACTCACCGTTTTCCCGGTTAAACCAACCTGCTTTTCATAAGGAGCACCATTTTGGTCCACAAGACCTCGTGAAGCACCCGTTTCTGCACCCAAAGTTTTGACAAGTTCAGATAGTTTATCCATCTCGTTGGCAACTCCTCTGCCACCTGACACAATAATATCAGAGCTTTGAACTTTGGTGCGAACTGTTGCCATCTGCGGATTGGTTAAGCATTTGATTTTTGCGGTGATATTGCCGCCTTGGGCAGGTCGATACATCAAAAGATGACCGTCCTCCGCTTCCAGCTTGGTGCAATCGGCACAAAGTCCTGTTTCCAACATTGCTGCAACAATGGGAGCGTTTTTTCTGCCCCAAAGGTCTGCATTCCATAAAATCACGTCAGGCTTCTCTGCCATTGCTTTTTTTGCAATTTCTTCGGGGGTTACCTTTTCAATCAAAATCACTTCATCCGCAATTTTAGAGGCTTTTTCAAGCACTTCTTCGCCCACTGCCCAAACTCGTTTTAGCTTTTCACCATTGTTATTTTCTTGTTTTTCACAGCGTTCCTCTTGCAAAAGCTTAGAAACAAGCGGAATCAGTTCTTCTTTTTTGATGAACTTACAATGCCGTTTGCCGCTTTCATTTTCAAAGGTTTTAAGCACTCTTGTGGGAGAGCCTGCAAGTCCGCATTTTGAAGCATCACATTGCAATACTTCGTTATCGATGCATTCAATCTCACTTACCTTTGAAAAAATACTGGGAAAGCGAAGCACATAACCACGCTCCACCGTCACCAAAGCAGGTAAGTTTGCTTGTTCTTTTCCCGCTCTGGTTTCTGCAGTAACAAGGGTTTCCTCACATTCTACCCTCATCGCATTGGTAATAATTCCAATGCCAAGCTTCTGCGACAACATTGGCCCTACCTGAGCCGTATCTCCGTCCACACTTTGTCTGCCACATAAAATTAAGTCATATTCCATCTGCTTGATAGCAGTTGACAAAACATAGGAGGTTGCAAGAGTATCGGAACCGGCATAAACCGTATCGCTGATTAAAACCACCTTTGCGCCCAATCGGGTCAGAGGCTTTAATACCGCTTCGCAACTTTTTGGTCCCATAGAGAGCACGGTTACATCGTGAGATAACTGCAACGCACATTCCAACGCAGATTCATCAAAAGGATTCAATTCCCCTTTGACTACTTTGACACAAACTAATATTTTCATGAAAAATCACCGTTATAAATAGGTTCCAATGCTTTTTGCACCGCTTTATATTTTCGGAAAACTTCGTGATATTTTTTGGTATTTTCCGGATTGGGAACGGTTTTTGATACCACTTCGTTGCAGATTTCAATTGCTTTTTGGGAACTTTCAAAAATCCCTGCCGCAATCCCTGCCAGCATTGCACTACCAAAAGAAGAATCTGCATATTTCATCTCAACAAGTTCCAAGCCAAGTGCATCGGAAACCATCTGTCTCCAAAGCGGACTCTTTCCGCCGCCGCCAATGATAGCAGCGCTGTCCTGATGGGAAATCTGCAAGCTTTCCAGAGCATTTTTGCAATCCAACATACTCATTGCCACACCTTCCAGAACAGCTCTGGTGAAATGCGCCTTGGTATGAGATGCACGAACGCCCACAAAATCTGCACATAATTTGGGATTTGCATAGGGGGTTAATTCCCCGTTCAAATAGGGATGGAACACCAAACCGTCTGCACCGATGGATACACTTTCTGCCAATTTATCCAATTCGGCATAATCCTCTCCAAAGGTGTCACGGAACCATCGGTAGGATGCCGCACAGGATTTGGTTGCAGTTCCGGGATAAAACATTCCGTCAATAATGTGAGAATAGTTAATCAGATTTACATCGGGATAAGGCTTGTCTGTTACCACACAGATTCTGCCTGCAGTTGCAAGTTTTAAGGTCATCTGACCTTGTTGCACCGCACCGGAAGCAAATACCTCCATCACCGTATCGGTGGTACCGCATAACACGGGAGTTCCTTCCGACAATCCGGTTATTTCGGCAGCTTCTTTGGTGATTTTTCCAACGATGTCGGTTGGTTTCACAATTTTTGGCATCATTTCGGTGGAAATGCCAAGCACGCCGCAAAGTTCCTCGCTCCACTGCATCGTGTTGATATCAAACATCATAGAGCCTTCGGCTTCAATGTAGTCTGTCACATAGTCGCCCGTCAGCTGATGTCTCACATAGTCTTTTGCAAAAAGGATTTTTCCAACCTTTGCCCAGTTTTCAGGCTCATTGTTTTTAATCCACATAAGCTCCGGCAAGGACCAGATGGTATCTGCTTTATGAAGCACCTGCTTATCAATGATTTCGGAATAATTCGCCCGAAGATAGGAAACCTCTTCGGTGCTTCTGGTGTCTGTCCAGTAAATGGCAGGACGAATGACACGAAAATCTTCATCCATAATCACCGCAGTGTGGGTAGCTGCATCTAAAGATACTGCACAAATTTCATCAGGAGAAATCTTGCTTTTTTGAAGAACTCCTTTGATATTTTCCACGGTTGCCTTTACCCAGTCATCGGGATTCTGTTCTGCATAGCCCGGCTTAGGATAATTGGTTTCATATTCCGTTGTGTTGGTCGCACAAATCACCCCTTCTTCGGAAAGAAGAGTTGCTTTGGATGCACCACCGCCAAAATCTATTCCAAGTAAATATTTCATAATTGTTCACTCACTTAATAATTGATTTTATAATTTTCACCGTGAATGCCGGGATAAACACCCTTATCAATTAAACGCTCATTGTTTTCATGACAGATAATCCATTTGTTTTTCGCAAAAATTAAACGGTCATCCATTTCTTTTTCTAAGGGAGTATTGGTGTTTTTCGGTAACACAACCACGCTGGAAAAACCGGTATCTGCTACCTGACAAGGGCAATAATGCAAGGATGTGCCGTACACTTCCACTGCATCTCCCTTTTCTAAATAAAAAGCTTCCACTTTGCCGGAATCGTATTCCATGCCGTCCAAATCATATTCCAAGCCCAACAACAGTACCAACGGAGTTACCGCAACGTTGATTTCGGAGCTTTTATGGTATTCCAATGCATTCATATCGGTATTAAAGCCGTTGCAGATGCCAATCTGCGCTTCGCAACCGCCGAATAACATATCCATCAGTTTTTCGGAACAGTTGAGAGTTTCCAATTCTTTTACGGATGCAGTATAGCTGCTTCCTTCTGCAGGAGCGTCCAGTTTTTCGCAAGCAGACACAATTTCTGCGGTGTCAAGCTTCAATACCTGACCGTATTTTTTAAAAGCATCATCGTGGATGCTGTAAATTTTTAAGTTGGGATTTAAATTCTGTAATTTTGTAATCATATATCATTTCTCCCTGTTTTATAGATAACAATAGGGTGAATAGATTCACCCCATTGCTATTTTAAAGAACAATTCTGTGTGTTTTGGTTTGTTCCTCGTTGATGCCAAGTTTCAAGATGCCCGGTTTATTTTCAAAAATGCAATTAGAATCAACAAAGTCCTGAATTCCGCACCAAGGCTCCATGCAAATGTAATTTGCGCCCGGTTTTGTCCAAAGCAAGAAGTAATCGTGTCCTTCAAATTCCAATTCGATTTTCTCGTTGCTTTCTCTGTGCACAAGGGAAACTTTTCTTGATTTCAAATTTAAAAATACCAAAGCATCTACCGCAAAATATTCATATTTTAGCGGCAATTCACAAGTATTCACGCCAACATTAACGGTTTGATATTCCAATAAGTTGCCGTTTAGAATATTGCTGTCGAGCATTTCGGGTTGTTCAAATACAACACTATACTCTTCGATTCCCTCCGGGCAATAATATCCTTCGTGTGCACCAATGGAATAATACATACATTTATCATCCGTATTTTTGATGTTGTAATCCACTCTCAATGCAGAATCTTCCAGGGTGTAAATCACACGAAGTTCATAACGAAACGGAAACTGTTTTAATGTTTCCTCATCGGAACAATGCAAAAACACTACCTGAGTATCGCTTTGGCGCTCCAACCGAAACTCTAAATGACGGATATATCCGTGCTTTTGCAAGGTATATTCTTTGTTGTCGTAGATGAATTTGTCATCCTTAAGACCACCGCAAATCGGAAAAAGAAGCGGAGCGTGAGCGCCCCACACATTGGGATCTCCAATCCAGATTTTCTCTTTCCCATCTTTTTTCAGGCTGAGTAATTCAGCACCCTTTGTGGAAAAAGTGGCTGTAATTTTCTCATTTTTTAAAATAAATTGTTCAGCCATTTTATGCTCCTCATCTGTTTTCAATCCAAGCGTGTTCAGGGTCACTGCTTCTGTTAAAGCCCTGATAATCCCCTGCCATCAGCCAGAGGAAGTATGTCTGATATCCGGGGGTTGAAACTGTTGTATGATATCCGTAAGGGAATTCTACCAGTTCATCATTTTTCACACGATATGCCTCGTCAATTGTTCCGTCTGCGGTGTAAAGGCACTGCACTGCAAATCCCTGCTTGGGATCAAAAAGAAAATAATAAATTTCTTCTGCAATACACTCTGCCGGCATATTATTCACATCATGCTTATGAGGAGGGAATCCTGCCCAGTTACCTTCTGTGCAATATGCTTCCCCGATGGTGAGAACTTTTGCATTGGAATTTCCATCAATGATAAAGCTGGTTTCTCTCTCAAAGGGCTGTTCTCCCAAAAGTTTTAAAACAACGTGGTCTTCACGAAGCACCTGGGGCTCTGTCTTTTCATTCAAAGGAGTTGCACAAACTGCAATTTTGATATTGTCAATTGCTGTAATTGTCAGGTTCTGTTCTATGGGCATATAGAAACTTTCTGCTTTTCGATTTTCAAAAACAGTATTTCTGTTTCCGATGTTTTCCCATACTGTGGTATCGAAAGACACATTACAATGTCCTTCCAGCATGATAAAAGCAGTTTCTTTGTCTTCGGTATAGAAATCCAGGGAATCTCCTGCTTTTAATTCAATGATACCAAACTCTAATTTTTTTAATGAGGATTCGCCGATTTTACAAATCTTTGTATATCCGTTTGCACTTTTATATGATTTTTTAAAGTTCATAATTGTTCTCCTTTAAAAAGTTTATGGTTTCATCATAAGTCGGAACACCTTCTCTGGCGCCCACTTTGGTGCATTTTAACGCCGATACTGCGCTGGAAAATACACAAGCTTGCTGATAGGTCATTCCGTTGGTTACACTGAATGCAAAGGCACCGTGGAACACATCGCCGGAACCGTTGGAATCCACAGCATCCACTAAAAATGCAGGATACGCTTCCACGGTTGTTCCATCAAAGATAATGCCGCCTTTTTTCCCTTGGGTAATCACCACAATTTCGGGAGAATATTTTTGGAATAATATTTTTGCAGCTTCTTCTGCGGTTTCTGCTTTGGTATGTCCCAATGCAAATTCTTCGGAAGGAATTAAAATATCTGCATAAGGTAACAGATTTTCTACCCCTTCGTACAAACCGCCTGCATCGTATAACACTTTGGTGCCGTTTTCATTTGCAATTTTTGCACCTTCAATGGCTGCCGCCATATCATTGCCGTCTACCATAAGAACTTCAGCATTTTTAATGGCTTCTTTGGCGTTACCATCCAGCTCGGTTGCAGGAACATTGCCTCTGTAAAACACACAGGTTCTGGAAGCAGTATCTTTGGCTAACCAGAGCACCGAACAGAAGGTGGAAAATCCGGGTTTTAAATTCATATAAGAAGTATCCACCCCGTATTTTTCAAAATCGCCCTTTAAAAAGCCGCTGGCAGAGTCATCGGTATAATTGCCGATGAAAGCACACTTGCCACCCAATTTGGATGCGGCAACCAACCCTGTTCCACAGGGACCGCCACCACATTCTTTCACGCTGTTGGCACGCATTTTGGTATCTTCTGTGGGAAAAGTATCCACGCTATATAAGGTATCAAACACATTTGCGCCGATTCCAACTATTTTTGCCATAACTTACGCCTTTCCGTCTGCACCGACCAATTTGATTCTGGAAATACAGAATTCCTTTACTGCTTCGATGGGTTTTTTCATAAAGTTATCAATCGCAATTGCTCTGTCGGGTTTCTGTAATTCTTCCAGACAAGTATCTAAAAATGCATAGCAAATATCTGTTGCAAAATTCATTTTACGGATACCTGCTTTTACGGCTTTCTTGATTTCTTCATCAGGTACACCGCTTCCACCGTGAAGCACTAACGCTGCATTGTTGGTAGCTTCACGAATTGCTAAAATTCTTTCGATATCCAATTTGGGAGGTTTTTTGTATCTGCCGTGTGCAGTTCCCACTGCAACTGCAAGGCAGGAAACTCCGGTTTCCTCTACGAATTTTTTGGCATCCTCGGGAGTGGTGAATTCATCCATATCACTGTCTGCAGTGGTGCCAACGTGACCGAGTTCCCCTTCTACCTGAACACCGAGGTAAGAACAAGTTTCTACTACTCTTTTGGTTAAAGCGATGTTGTCTTCAAAAGGCAAGGTAGAGCCGTCTAACATAATGCCGGTTGCACCGTAACGAATAGAACGTGTGGTTTCCAATTCAGAGGGACCGTGGTCTAAATGGAAGCAAACAGGAACGGATGCTTTTTCAGCTGCCGCTTTGATGACGGGAGACAGGAAATATCCTGTCTCCTCTTTCATTAAACGAGGGTACACCTGCATAATAATCGGCGCCTTCATTTCTTCTGCCGCTGCCAACACACCCATTACGGATTCCATGTTGTAAACATTGAATGCAGGAATCGCAAAATTGCCTTTTTCTGCTAAATCTAAAACATATTGCAGGTTTACAAGCATTCTGCTACAACCTCCTCAATTTTCTTAAGTTCCATACCTTCGGGTTTGGTTTTGGAAAGCATTACATATTCTGCGGTGCTTGCGGTAACTAAAACTTTGGTGTTTGCATTTTTTGCATTGAACCATCTGTTTTTCGCAACGGTTTCAATAACATTGGGCATATACTCATTCATAATGAGGTTACCTGCAAGCATAGTGTATGCTCTGTTTAACAGCATTTCATTTACGTTACCGCAAGCGGATAAGATTGCTCTTACCGGTTCGGTTTCTTCCAGATCTCTTGCTAAAATGGGAGAATCCTGAGGAGTAAATTCTTTGCCGCTGTTTTTCACAGCCAATTTGCCGTCTTTCACTAATTCTGCCAAGAACTGAGTGAAGGTTACAACTTCTGCTTTTACTTCGATGCCCCATTCTTTGTATTCACGAAGCATTACTTTTGCATCTGCGGGATCGTAACAAACTACTTTTTTGTAGTTATTTAATACTTTTGCACAGTTTTCCATCATTGCTTTGGTTTCTGCCGCAGCGCTGATTAAAAAGTCCATGGAATAACCGCTGTTGGGTTCATCTTTTAATAAGGTGAATTCCACGCCTGCTTTCTGAAGCAGTTCTACTGCAGTTTTTGCACAACCTTTTGCACGAGTGTCTTCCCCTAAGAAGAATAAAATATCTCCGCCTTTGATTTCGGGGATGTTTTCGTTTTTATCTGCTCCGTAGATGTTGCCTTTTTCGTTTAAGTTAGAAAGCATAGTCATAACATACTCGGGCAGTTTGCCGTCTAATGCAGCACCTAATCTTGCTTCTTTGGTGAACATTACGGGATCCCAACCTGTTACACAGTCGGTCATACATCCGCCGCATAAGGAACATTCGTAAACATTGTTGATAATATCGTCGGAATATTCAATAGCGTCTCTCATTACTAAAGAAAGACCTAATGCTCTTGCTCTTGCAGTGTTTCTTTCTAAACCGGTTGCATTGCCGATGGGACATACGTGATGACACATCCAGCAAAAACGGCAGCTATCAATATGTTCTTGTGATTTCTTGGTAAATTGCATAATTCGTTCCCTCCTCTTTATAAACCGAGCTTGAACGGATTCATGATGCCGTTGGGGTCAAGCTGTTTCTTAATTCCTTCAAATACCTGCATTGCGGGACCATACTGTTCTTTCATCAGTCTGCCCAATTTGATACCAACACCGTGGTGGTCATTTACCACACCGCCGTTTGCCAGTGCAGTTCTTACGCCGCAGTTCCAGATTGCCTGATGCAGTCTGAATGCTTCGTGGGGATCTTTGGGAACATCTTTTCCGTCCACGATAAATCTGTCGTAAATCATACAACCCCATTCATACCAATGAGAGAAGTGTGCAATAAATTTCGCCTGGGGGAAGTTGGTTTCAATTGCTTTTTTCATTTCCCAGTAGATTTTTTCAATTTTATCATAAGGAGCGATGGTATCCATAGTACCGAAGCACTGAGGAATATCCATCATGTGACCGGGATAGAAGAAGGTGATTTTTTCTTTCCACCATTTTTCGCCGTATTCGCTGCCTAAGTCTTCTGCACCGTATTTTGCGAAGGTTTCCAGAAGAATCTTCATTTCTAAATCTGCGATTTCTTTCACACCTTCGATTGCGATGTTCATAAATGCGCCTTTTTTCTCAACGCCAACAATTTTCTTAATTAAAGATGCGGTTTCTGCTTCGTCATACAAACGCATTACAGAGGGTTTGAATTTCTGCAGCAGTTCACGACCAGCGTTAAATGCGTCGGTCATATTGTGGAACAAGAAGCCTCTGAACTGTCTGGATTCAGGCTGTTCGTAAATTCTCATCTGTGCTTTGGTCATAACACCTAAGGTACCTTCGGAACCGATAAAAATCTGGTTCAAGTCGGGACCTGCAGCGTGTTTGGGTGCAGGAGAGGTTTCAATGATATCACCATTGGGCAGAACCACTTCCATCTGCAGCACCATATCGTCAATCTTACCGTATTTGGTGGAAGATACACCGATACCACGATGTGCTAAGAAACCACCAACGGTGGAACAGGTTAAAGAAGAAGGATAGTGCATAGTTGCATAACCTTTTTCGTTTGCTGCCCATTCAATGTGTTTATAGATAGCACCGGTACCGCATTCGATATACATGCCCTGTTCGTTTACATCATAGATTTTGTTCATTCTCTTGGTATCTAAAACGATACCGCCGCATACGGGAATAGCACCGCCCTGAGTTCCGCCGCCGGCACCCCAGGTGGTTACGGGAATTTTATAGTAGTTTGCAATTTTTAATACTGCGGAAACTTCTTTTGCATCCTTGGGTGCAACAATGAAGTCACCTTCCGGCATTCTTAAGCCTCTGTCTGCCCACATTCTGGAAAGCCAGAAATAATCTACACTGTGGGTTAATTTGTCAATAGTTCTGGTGGAACAATTTTCTCTTCCGACTGCATCCTCAAGCTCGGTTGCAATCACGTCAAATAAAAAGTCTGTCATGTTTTTTCTCCTTTACTTATAATTACTCAGCAAACGAATCCACTTTCAAATTGGGGAAATATTTGCAAAATTCTTTGATTTCTTTTTTGTAATCGCCTTCGATTTCCACGAAGTGATGAATATAAGGTCCGTCAATCAGACGGTCTTCCACTTTTTGTAAATTATCAAACTCAACCCAGATATAGGTACCGTGAGTCTGAGGTCCTTTGGTGGTATCGGCAACTAAGGGCAGAATCATATAGTTTCCGCTTACCTGGTCGATTCTGGCAATGGTGTATGTACCGTCTTTGCCTCTGAACCAGGAACGCTGATTTACCAGTCTTGCGGTGGAATCAATACCATCTTCAGCTTTCTGAGAAAGCGGGAACGGACCACAATGCCATAAGAGTTCTGCGTTTTTATTTTCCGGATGACGAACGGTAAATTCACCGAATAAGGGTTTGCCTTCGCCTAAGGTTGCGCATTTTAACAACGCCATTGTCATCAGACAATGCATATCACTTTCGCAAGAAATCAGGTAGCCCATATCGTTTAACAAGCCGTAAACAGTACAGGGAGCCAATCCGTCAAACATTACGGGAGTTGCTGACCAGCATTCTGCGGAAATAGCATCCAAGTTAAACTCTTCAAACAAACGTTTATACATCACGGTCATTGCCGCCATACGTTCAATATAGGGAGGAGTTAAATCATCCAG
>JAZQUU010000038.1:0-165475 GCA_045631485.1 Clostridia bacterium
ACTTTTTTCATAGATAAATCCTCCAAATATGTTCTTTTGACTGGCAGGTCATTACCATTGTAACATATTTGGAGGATTTTTTCTCATCGGTTAACCTCTTTTGAACCACGCGACTATCGCGTGGTTTTCATTATACAAAAAAAACTGCAACAGAGAGTTGCAGTTTTTTGGTAGTTACTAAAAAATCCATTGCAGAAAGCTCATTGCTCCCGTGGTTAAAAAGGTTGCCACCAGGGTTCCCAAAAAGATGGCAGGCAAAGCGTATTTTTCACGCATATCTAAAAGTGCCGCAATCATGGAGCCAGTAATGGCACCGGTGCCGGGAACGGGAAGTGCCACAAAGAAAAACAATCCCCAAGCAGAATATTTCTGAAGCTGTGCCGCTTTTTTGTGAGTACGTTCCTCCAGCTTTTCTGCAAGTTTACAAAACAACTTGGTTCTTCGTAAGAATCCTAAAATCGGACGGAAGAAAAAGATGATGAAGGGCACGGGAATCATATTCCCCAATACGCTTAATCCAAACAACTGCCAATAAGGCATTCCGCTTCCCATAAAGAATAAAATGGAATACCTTGCTTCCACCATGGGAATCATGGCAGAAAGCATAATTTTCAACCATAACGGTATGGGAAGATTCACAAAAAAATTCTGAATTGCTTCTTTCATTCTTCGTTCTCCAAATCAGATGGTAATTAGTCTTCTTTTTCGGGTTTTACACAAGCAATGTTTAAGTCGGTTAACTGTTTGTCATCCACAAAGTCGGGAGCGTTGGTCATCAATTCGGATGCGTTCTGCACTTTGGGGAATGCGATAACATCACGGATAGAATCACAACCTGCCATCAGCATACAAAGTCTGTCCAGACCGTATGCCATACCACCATGAGGTGGAGGACCAAAACGGAATGCATCAATTAAGAAGCCGAACCGTTCCTGAGCAGCTTCTTTGGTGAAGCCAAGCACCTGGAACATTTTTTCCTGAAGCTTGGTGTCAAAGATACGGATACTGCCGCCGCCGATTTCGTTACCGTTCAACACGATATCGTATGCTTTTGCACGAACTTCACCGGGAGCGGATTCCAGTTTATCCAAATCTTCATCCATGGGTGCGGTGAAGGGATGATGTTTTGCCACATAGCGATTTTCTTCTTCATCAAACTCTAAGAGGGGGAAGTTTACAACCCATAAGAAGGAGAAGGAATTTTCATCGTATAAATTAAATTTCTTCGCCAAATCGCAACGCAAGCTTCCCAAAACGGTGTAAACCACGTCGGTTTTATCCGCAACAATTAAGATAATATCGCCTGCTTTTGCATTGGCTTTTTGGATAACTCTTGCAAGTTGTTCTTCGCTCATAAATTTGGCAATGGGAGATTTCACGCCGTCTTCGTTTACCACGATATATGCCAAGCCTTTACCGCCGTAGGTTTTTACCAACTCGCCCAATGCATCAATTTCTTTACGGGAGAGCTTTGCGCCCATACCTTCCCCGTTGATACATTTTACGCTGCCGCCGTTTGCCAGAGCATTCTGGAAGACGGTGAATTCCACGTCTTTCACTTCTTCGGACAAATCAACCAGTTCCAAGCCGAAACGGTTATCGGGCTTATCGGAGCCGTAGCGTTCCATTGCTTCCTTGTAATCCATTCTCATAAAGGGAGTCTGGATATCCATATCTAACACTTCTTTGAAAACTCGTTTCAAGAAGCCTTCGTTCATTGCGATAACGTCATCCATTTCCACGAAGGACATTTCCAAGTCAATCTGAGTGAACTCGGGCTGACGGTCTGCACGCAGGTCTTCATCACGGAAGCATCTTGCAATCTGAATGTAGCGGTCAAAACCGGATAACATCAGAAGCTGTTTGTAAAGCTGAGGAGACTGAGGCAACGCATAGAATTTTTCAGGATGCACACGGCTGGGCACCAAATAGTCTCTTGCGCCTTCGGGAGTGGACTTGGTGAGATAGGGAGTTTCGATTTCCAAAAAGCCGTTTTCATCATAATAGTCTCTTGCGATTTTGGAGATTTTGTGACGCATGATGATGTTTTTCTGCATTTCGGGACGGCGCAAATCCAGATAACGGTATTTTAATTTAATCTGGTCGTTTGCTTCCACATCGGATGCAATAACAAAGGGAGTGGGTTCGGAAACGGAAAGTACTCTCAGTTCCTCCGCCACAATTTCAATTTCCCCGGTTTTGATATTTTTGTTGAATGCACCGCTTCTCTGCCGAACGGTACCTTTTACGGCGATAACATATTCGTTATGAACGCCTTTTGCCTTGTTTAAAAGCTCCACATTGATGGTTTCATCAAACACAATCTGAACAAGACCGGTTCTGTCACGAAGGTCGATGAACACCAAAGAGCCGATATCTCTTTGTTTATTTACCCAACCTGCAACCGACACAGTCTGTCCGATAGAGGAAGAATCAAAGTCGTTTGCATAGTTGGTACGTTTAAATCCCTGCAAGGTTTCTGCCATTTGTAATCAATCCTTTCTGTATGGTTATTACGCTTTCACAATCGTTGCGATTTCATCGGGAGCTGCATTTACAGTTTCCCCGTTTTGCATATTTTTAACGGGATAGCTGTTTTGAGCCAGTTCGTCATCTCCGATAACTACGGTATAGTTTGCGCCGATTTTGTCGGCATATTTCATCTGTGCTTTTACGGAACGTCCGTTTAAATCATATTCTGCACTAATTCCTTGTCCGCGAAGATTGTAAACAAGCTGATACACCTGTTTTTTCGCTGCATCTCCGATGGGAATCAAGAACACATCGGGTGTGTTTTCAGGCACATTCATAGAACCTTCCGCCAATAACAGCAAACGCTCAATGCCCATTGCAAAGCCGATACCCGGTGCATCATTGCCGCCTAAGTCGGCAATCAGACCATCGTATCTGCCGCCGCCCAACACAGTACCCTGTGCACCGATATTATCGGACACAAATTCAAACACGGTTTTGGAATAGTAGTCTAAGCCACGGACAATCCCTTTATCGATTTTGTAGGTGATGCCCACGGTGTCTAAAATATCGGTCACGGTGTTGAAATGGTCACGGCAATCGTCGCAGACACAATCAAAAATAGTGGGAGCATCCTGGATTAAGGACTGGCAAACCTCGGATTTGCAGTCAAAAATTCGCATAGGATTCTTGCCGAGTCTTTCTTGGCAGGTTTCGCACAAGGAATCTTTTTTTGCTTCCAAAAATGCTTTCAACTTTTCGTTATAGGCTTTGCGGCATTCCTTACAACCGATATTATTTAAGTTTAAGGTAATGTTGCCGATATTTAAGCGTTTAAAAATTTCGGCACCGAAAATGATAGCTTCCGCATCGGAATTGGGAGTGGTGGTGCCAAGCATTTCCACCCCAAACTGATGAAATTCACGAAGTCTGCCTGCCTGAGGCTTTTCATAACGGAAGCAGGAAATCATATAAAACAGTTTTAAGGGCAACACCCCTGCATACAAACCGTTTTCCACAAAGCTTCTTGCCACGCCTGCAGTTCCTTCGGGACGAAGGGTAATACTTCTGCCCCCTTTATCCAGGAAGGTGTACATTTCTTTGGTTACCACATCGGTGGTGTCCCCTACTCCACGGGCAAACACTTCGGTTGCCTCAAAGGTGGGGGTTCTGATTTCTTTAAAATTAAAATCGTTACAGATTTGTTTTAACACGCTTTCCACATACTGCCAACGGTAACTGTCCTGAGGCAATACGTCTTTGGTTCCTTTGGGTGCGGTTAATTTTGCCATATCAATCACCCTTTCTTATATTTTGCTCTCATAGAGATTGTAGTTTGAAAATCCATCTTCGGAAATTGCCATAAAATCATCCTCATCTTTGGGGAGTAACGCAATTTCCAACACTTCCCAAAATTCCGAAACGCTCATAAAATTGAAGTCTGCGAAAATTTCTTTCGGAATGTCTTCCAAATCCTTTTCGTTTTCTTTGGGAATGATAATGTTAAACACCCCTGCTCGGTGAGCAGAAATGGATTTTTCTTTTAATCCGCCGATGGGAAGCACCTTCCCGCGGATGGAAATTTCACCCGTCATTGCCACATCATTTCGGATTTTTCTGCCCGTTAGTGCAGAAGTAACCGCTAAGGCAATGGTAATCCCTGCGGAGGGGCCGTCTTTGGGAGTCGCCCCGTCGGGGAAGTGAATATAGATATCTTTGGTTTTATAAAACTCTTTATCCAAATGCAAACGTTCTGCCACAGAACGAATGTAGGCAACTGCAATTTTTGCAGATTCTTTCATCACATCGCCCAAGCTGCCTGTTGCTTCGATTTTACCTGTACCGTCCACGGCAACCGCTTCGCAGAACAAGGTGTCACCACCTGCAGCAGTCCAGGCAAGACCTAGCGCCGCACCCACTTCGGGAGCAGGATTTTTGGGGTCAATCGTATATTTCTTTTTGCCTAAGAAAGTTTCCAAATTAGCTTCATTCACCGTCAGAGATTTTTTATCGGATAACAGCATTTCTTTTTCCGCTTTGCGAATCAGGGTAACCAAGTTTCGCTCTAACCTGCGAACCCCTGCTTCTCTCACATAATAATCAATGATGGAATAAATGGCGCTATCTTCAATTTTTAAGGTCTTCCTGGTGATTTTATGCTCTTTATACTGCTTTTTCACCAGATAATCAGTAGCAATCCGATATTTTTCATAACGGGTATAGCCCGATAACTCAATCACTTCCATACGGTCAAGCAACGGACCGGGAATGGTGTCCAAACTGTTTGCCGTGGTGATAAAAAGCACTTCGGATAAGTCAAAGGGCAAATCTACATAGTGGTCGGTAAAGGTGTTGTTTTGCTCCTTATCCAATGCTTCCAAAAGCGCACTGGCAGGGTCACCTCTCATATCCTTGCCGAGCTTATCAATTTCATCCAATAAGATAAGCGGATTTTTCACACCTGCGGTGCGAATCGCAGACATAATCTTACCGGGCATTGCACCCACGTAAGTCCGTCTGTGCCCACGGATTTCCGCCTCGTCATGCACACCGCCCAAAGACATTCTCTGATATTTTCTGCCGATGGAATCTGCAATTGATTTTACAATGGAGGTTTTCCCGACACCGGGAGGACCCACCAAGCATAAAATCTGGGATTTGATTTCGGGATTAAACTTCTTGGCAGACAGATATTCCAAAAGCTTTTCTTTCACTTTATCCAGACCGTAATGGTCACGATCCAGCTTATCCAGACATTTTTTCAAATCAATATTCTCTTTGGTGGTTTTTAACCAGGGCAAATCGAACAAAGTGTCCAGATAGTTTCTTTCCACCATGGTTTCCTGCGCCTGAGGATGCATTTTTGCAAATCGACTGATTTGTTTTTTCAGTTTTTCGTAAGAGTCTTCGGATAAAGCAGTTCTGATTGCTTCCAATTTTTGGTAATACTGCTCCGATTCGGAATGAACATCTTCTTCCTCGCCAAGTTCCTCGTGAATGGCACGAAGCTGCTCTCTTAAATAATACTCTTTCTGATTTTTATCAATCTGGCTTTTTACCTTTGCCTGAATATCAATTTCTAGCTGCAGAAGGTCAATTTCCGCCGTTAAAATTTTAATCAGTTCGGCAACACGTTTTCTGGGATCCAACAGTTCCAGAAGATACTGTTTTTCATCGTAATCAATAAACAGACTTCCGCAGATAATATCAGTTAATTTTTCGATATCGCTTGTGGAAACAATACCTCCCATCACATCGGGAGAAATTCTGCCGACAAGCTTGAAATATTCCGCATACACATCCTTTAAGGAACGAATCTGTGCTTCCAGCTGTTTGGAACGACGGGTCACCTGCCGACGAGGGCAACGCTTCACCTGAGAGAAAAGCATTCCGTCTTTTTCATACACCAAAAAGCTTTCTCCTCGGATTCTGGCATCCACAAGCACTCTCACGCAGTTATTGGGAAGCTTTAACAGTTGCTTCACCTTGGCAATGGTGCCCACACGGTAAAAATCACCCTCCTTGGGATGCTCCACGGAAGGGTCCACCTGCGCCAACAAAAACACCGGCTTATTATGCTGCATTGCATATTCAATTGCCGCCACGGAAATTTTTCTCTGAGCATCCAGATGCATCACCGTGTGCGGAAAAATGGAAACACCACGAAGAGGCAGAACCGCCATTTCTTCGGTGATAATTTCTTCTATCATAGTTTGGTTTTCTCTTGCCATATATTAAACTCCTTGTGATGACCAATCGGATTCTTAGAAGATTTGTTTGGAACCCGTGGGTTCCGAAAGCATACTGATAAATGGTCATACATATACATTAAATAATATTATACAATAACTTCTCTAAAAAAGCAAGTAAAATTTTCGGATTTCGGGAGAGAAACCGTCCTCACATTGAAATCTTATGAAAAAACATACGAAAGAAGGCATATTTTTGGCAAAAAAGTTACGCTTTTTCCCACTCCTCGCAGGATGTGGAATTTATCTTGCAATCTGGCTGATTCCCTTATTGTTCGGAATTTTCGGAGCGTCCTTTTTCAAGGACTCCGTTCCCGAACATCAAAATCCGCTAACGGCAGAAATCCCGTCCGAAATCACTCTTTGGCATCAGGGGGTTCCCCTTAAGCTTCCCCTGGAAGAATATCTTTACGGTGTGGTGGCGGCAGAAATGCCTGCATCCTTTGAAACGGAAGCGCTAAAGGCACAAGCGGTTGCCGCAAGAACCTACACCGTGAACCGCAAAAAATCCCCCAACAAAGACCATCCAAACGCCGATGTCTGCTCCGATTCCGCTCATTGCAAGGCATACCTCACCCCCGAAGAATTATCCCGAAAATTCTCAGAAAATCCCGCTTATCTTGAAAAAATCAGACAAGCCGTGAATGACACAAAACATCAGATTCTTCTGTATCGGGGAGAGCCCATTTCCGCGGTCTTTCATTCCACTTCATCGGGAATGACGGAAAATGCGGAGGATGTGTGGGAAAATGCGGTTCCCTACCTGATTTCCGTGGAATCCTCGGGAGAAGATGCATCCCCAAGGTATCAGGAAACCAAGGAGTTTTCTTTTGCCGAATTTCAGAAAAAAATCAAGTTGGGAACCAAAGCGATTCACTTTACCGATAACCCCAAAAACTGGTTCTCCGATTGGGTATATAACGAATCGGGAAGCGTAAAATCCGTGTCAATTTGCGGAGTTTCCTTTTCGGGAGTGGATCTTCGGTCTCTTTTAGGGCTTCGGTCTGCCAATTTCACGGTGGAAATCACCGACTCTGTGACGATTACAACCAAAGGATACGGCCACGGAGTGGGAATGAGCCAATACGGTGCCAACCACCTGGCAAAAATGGGTTACACCTACGACCAAATTTTAAAAAAATATTACACCGGCGTGGAAATTGCCAACTAAAAAGGTATAAAAAAACACCGTACGGTTACAATGGACATAGAAACTAATTTCAAAATAAAGGACGGATTTTTATGAAAAAAGGAAAAACTTTTCTCACTCTTCTGGGACTTGCGGGCTTTATCACCGCCGTAACATTATCGGTTTCCAATCTGATGACTTCCCATCTGGAAGAAGAACTTGCCAAAAAGGCAAACACCAACCTTGAACGGTTGACGGATGCGACTCCCAAAGCCACATTTACCCCCGTCGCACGCCCTACCCTGCCACCCTCTCCAACACCTGTTCCAACCCCCGAAAATACTCCGATTCCAACCCCAACCGTGCTTCGGTTGTCTCTGCCTGCAACGGGAGCTGAGGTGCTTTCCGATTTTACGGATGATATGCCCGTATTTCAGGCAACCTACGGCGATTACCGCACCCATACGGGAATGGATTTCGGCGGAAGACAAAACAATCCCGTGTATGCCGCATCCGACGGAATCGTTGTGAAAAATGAATTTGATTACGAAAAAGGATACACGGTGGAGCTTTCTCACGAGGGCGGTTATCTGACCCGTTATTGCAACCTTTCGGGAGATGATATGGTCACCTTGGGACAAGAAATCGCACAAGGGGAACAAATCGGCACAATGGGAGACTCGGGCATCTGGGAATCCCATCTTCCCTGCCATCTGCATTTTGAACTGGAACAAGACGGGGAACTCATCAATCCCAAAGCATACTTCGCCGCATCACTCACCTCGGAATAATCCTTTGATTGCAAGGGTTTTGACGAAAATTTTGTCGAACGATTTTTCTTTACTTTTTGCTTTTTTTCTGCTATAATACAATAAAAATTGGAAATTATTTCCATTTAACAACAAAAGGAGCGAATTGTATGAATCTGTTGCCAAAAATACCGCAAAAAAACCGAATGATTCGTGTATCCGCGGATTCCATTTTAAAAAATCCTCATCAACCCCGTAAAATTTTTGAAGAAGCCGCCCTGTTTGAACTGGCAGAATCCATTCGTTCCTGCGGAATCATCCAACCGTTGACCGTGAGAAAATTAAATGATACCACCTATGAACTGATTGCAGGGGAACGGCGCCTAAAAGCCGCAAAACTTATCGGCTTAAAAGAAGTTCCCGTGATTGTGATGAATGTGAACGAAGATGCCTCCGCTCTGGTTGCTTTAATTGAAAACCTCCAAAGAGCAGACCTTAGCTTTTTTGAAGAGGCAATTTCTTACGATAAACTGATTCGGGAATTTGCCTACACGCAGGACGAGCTTGCCTTTAAGCTTGGCAAAAAACAGTCCACCATCGCCAACAAGCTCCGTCTGCTCCGGCTGAGTGATGAAATCAAAGCCCTGGCGGTGGAGCATCAGTTAAGCGAACGGCATTGCAGGTCTCTGCTCCGCATCGAGCAGGAAGAATTGCAAAAAAAGGCACTTCATCAGATTATTTCCAAAAATCTGAATGTGATGGAAACGGAAACCTATGTGGACAGTTTACTGTGCGAAAAAGCTTCAAAAGAGAAAAAAGAAAAACGCTTAGTTCCTCTGTTTCGGGATATCCGCATTTTTTCCAACACCTTAAAACAGGCGGTGGAAATGATGAATAAAGCAGGCGTTCCCGCCAATTCCAAAAAAAATGAAACCGACGACTATATCGAATATGTTGTGAGAATCAATAAATCTCAAATTCCCCAATCCTCCTAAACGAAAAAGACTGTATCGCTTGATACAGTCTTTTTCTTTGTGTTTATTCGTTTATCATTTCGTTTGTTTGAAATATTCCACACCCCATGGGTGCAGAGAAATGGATGCAGCATTTGGAAACCGAAAGAAAACCAACGGTTTTCTCTTCCCGAAGGCGTATATGCTATACGCCGAGCGGTGAGGTTTACGGATTCTGCGCCATTTATCAAGCCTTAGTTCTTGAGTGACTGGATGGGGGCAGGAATTCTTCCGCCTCGATTAATAAATGCTTCGCTGCTGTACGGATGCACGCCCATAACGGGTGCTTTTCCGAGTAATCCGCCAAATTCCACGAAGTCGCCTTCTTTTTTACCGTAGGCAGGGATAACACGAACTGCGGTGGTTTTCTGATTCACCACGCCGATTGCCGCTTCATCGGCAATGATGGCGGAAATGGTGGAAGCGGGAGTATCACCGGGAACGGCAATCATATCCAGACCCACGGAGCAAACGCAAGTCATTGCTTCCAATTTATCTAAGGATAGTGCGCCCATTGCTGCCGCTTCAATCATACCTTCGTCTTCAGAAACGGGGATAAATGCACCGGACAAGCCGCCCACAAAGGAGCTTGCAAACATACCGCCTTTTTTCACGGCATCATTTAAGAGTGCAAGTGCCGCCGTGGTACCGTGAGTACCGCAACGTTCCAGACCCATTTCTTCTAAAATTCTGGCAACACTGTCTCCGATAGCAGGAGTGGGAGCCAAGCTTAAATCTACGATACCGAAAGGTACGCCCAGTCTTCTTGCCGCTTCCTGAGCCACCATGTGACCGGTACGGGTAATTTTAAAGGCAGTTTTCTTGATGGTTTCTGCCACGGTTTCAAAATCTGCACCTTTCACTTTCTTAAGCGCAGAATGAACCACACCGGGACCGGAAACGCCCACGTTAATCACGCATTCGGGTTCACCGATACCGTGAAATGCGCCTGCCATAAAGGGGTTATCTTCCACCGCATTGGCAAACACTACCAGCTTGGCACAACCGATACTGTCCTGATCCTTGGTGCGATGTGCCAAATCCACAATCACTTCACCCATTCGTTTCACCGCATCCATATTAAGGCCTGTTTTTAAAGATGCCACATTCACGGAAGAACAGATATTTCGGGTAACGGTTAACGCTTCGGGAATGGAATTGATTAAAATGTCGTCCCCTTTGGTTAAGCCTTTATGAACCAGAGCGGAAAAACCGCCCAAAAAGTTTACTCCAACCTGGTCTGCCGCTTTCTGCAAAGCTTCGGCAAAGCAGGTGTAGTTATCGGTATGGCTGCTTTCTGCCACAATGGAAATGGGGGTAACCGAAATTCGCTTGTTCACAATGGGAATCCCGAGCTCCGTTTCGATTCCTTCTGCCACGGGAACCAGATTTTGGGCATATTTGGTGATTTTATCATAAATATTTTGGCAAGCGATTTTCGGGTCGGAATGCGCACAATCACGCAGGGAAATCCCCATGGTAACCGTTCTCACGTCCAGGTTTTCCTGATTGATCATTTTCAGGGTTTCAATAATTTCGTAATTATTAATCATACTCGGGCAGTCCTTTCCTAAATTCTGTGCATGGAATTAAAAATCTGCTCGTGACAAATGGTAATTTCAACGCCTAAGCGTTCACCCTCTTTACGAAGGGTTTCTTTTAATGCGGTAAATTCAACTTTGGAGTTTGCGATATCCACCAGCATCACCATGGTGAACATATCCTGCATAATAGTCTGGGAAATATCCATAATGTTGATATCTGCTTCCAGTAACACGCCGGAAACGCCGTGAATAATTCCTGTTCTGTCTTTTCCGATAACGGTTAAAACTGCTTTTTCCATAAAAAATTTTTCCTTTCCGTTTTTGAAAGAAAGGCATCGGGAATCCGATGCCTTCTCGTTTATTAAGAAACTAAAATTAAGCTTTGTTTACAGAACCGAACAGTTCCATTTTTTCTTTTACGGTTGCTTTGATTGCTTCAAAACCGGGAGCCAGTAATTTTCTGGGGTCAAAGCCTTTGCCTTCTAAGTCTTTGCCTGCTTCCACATATTTTCTGGTAGCTTCTGCAAAGCTTAACTGACATTCGGTATTTACGTTGATTTTGGAAACGCCTAAGGAGATTGCTTTCTGAATCATATCAGCGGGGATACCGGTACCGCCGTGCAGAACTAAGGGCATAGTGCCGGTTTTCTGCTGAATTGCATCTAAAGCTTCAAAGTTTAAGCCTGCCCAGTTTGCAGGATATTTACCGTGAATGTTACCGATACCTGCAGCCAGCATATCTACGCCTAAGTCTGCAATCATTTTGCATTCATCGGGATCAGCCACTTCACCTGCGCCAACAACGCCGTCTTCTTCGCCGCCGATGGAACCAACTTCTGCTTCCACGGAAATACCTTTTGCATTTGCCATAGCGATGATTTCTTTGGTTTTTTGGATGTTTTCGTCGATATCGTAGTGAGAACCGTCAAACATTACGGAAGAGAAACCTGCTTCGATACATTTGATTGCACCGTCGTAGGAACCGTGGTCTAAGTGCAGAGCAACGGGAACGGTGATACCTAAATCTTCCACCATTGCTTTTACCATAGCGGTAACGGTTTTAAAACCGGTCATGTATTTTGCTGCACCTTCGGAAACCCCTAAAATAACGGGAGAGTTACATTCCTGTGCGGTCAGAAGAATTGCTTTGGTCCATTCTAAGTTGTTGATATTGAACTGACCAACAGCATATTTTCCTTCTTTTGCTTTTTTGAGCATTTCGCTTGCGGATACTAACATCGTAAAAATCCTCCTCGATTTTCATATATATGATAAAATTTTAATACAAATTTTTCCACGATAATCATTATACAACATTGTGAAAAAAAAAGCAAACCTTTTTTGAAAAAAAATGCCCTTTTTTTTATTTTCTCCGTTTATGACGAATTTTGAAATATTTTTCCCGCTTTTTCGTGATATGTGACAAATAAAATTGCAGGGCGTAACGCTTTGATTTTGGTTTTGGTTGTCCGTTTTTAAATATTTGTGTTTTTTCTCCCGAAAAATCCCATAAAATCCTTGCGGAACAATTGACATTTCTTATAGAGTATGATACATTATATAATAGATAAATGTGTAAACAAATCTTTCAAAACACGCAGGTATTTTTTATGAAAAAATCAATCAAAACCGTGGGCTTTATGTTTCTGATGATTCTACTCTCCAAACTGATGGGGCAAGGCAGAGAAATGCTCATCGCAAGTCTGTACGGTTCCTCGGGTGCGGCAGATGCGTTTTACGGCGTGTCGGCACTTCCCTTAAATTTATTTGATATTGTGTTTGCCTCGGCAATAAGCTCTGCATTCATCCCCGTGTATAACACCTATCTGGAAAAAGACGGTGTGAAAGAGGGGGACCGCTTTGCCTCCGCCTTTTTAAATGTGATTTTAATCGGCTCGGTGGTGCTGACGGGGATTTTAATCTTCTTTGCCTCAGATCTGGTGACCGTAATGGCAGGTGGCTTGCTTGGCGACACGAGAGAGCTTGCAATTGAGCTTTTAATCATTATGCTTCCTGTGATTGTGTTTGCCTCTATGGCATTTTCTCTGGTGGGACTGCTTCAGTCCAAGGGTGAATTTTCCATCCCCGCCGCTATGAGCCTGGTGTCCAACGGCATTGTGATTTTATATCTTGCTTTCTTAAATGACAAATTCGGCATCAACGGGTTGGCGGTATCGTTGGTGGTTGGCTGGATACTCCAATTTGCTATTCAGATTCCCGTGGCGATAAAAAAAGGATTTCATTATCAACCGGTTCTTCGTCACGAGGGATTAAAAACGGTGGTAAAACTTGCCATTCCCGTAATGGTTGGCACCTGGATTCAACCCATTTCCACCATCATCAACAATGCTTTCGCTTCCGAAATTCCCCACGGACTTTCCACCTTAAACTGGGCAAACAAGCTGTATCTGATTGTGTCCAGCGTGTTCACGGTGAGCCTGACCAATTACATTTTCCCCCGCCTGTCCAAACAGTCGGTTCGGGAGGATAACGAAGCCTATAACGATACTCTTAAAATTTCGTTTCTTCTAATTGTAGCGGTATTGATTCCCATCACGGTATTGATGCTGGCATTCAAAACCCCCATTATTGAAATCGTGTATAAACGAGGCGAATTTACCGACCACGATTTATATCTGACCGCAGGTGCATTCTTCTATTATTCTTTGGGAATTCCCTTCTACGGTTTGCTTGATTTATTAAACAAAGCCTACTACGCCAGAAAACAAATGCTTGTTCCCTCTGTTACCGCAGGGGTTGCCATTCTTTTAAATATCGCGTTATCGTTTGTGTTAAAAAGTGTGATGGCATCTTTCGGACTTGCTCTGGCGACCAGCTTAACGGCGGTATTTATGTCGGCAGTTCTTTTATTCCTGCTTAATAAACAAACAAATTTCCTCGGAAAACAGGAAGCATTCTCTATGGCAGGTTGTGTGCTTTTGGGAATTGTGATGTTCCCCGTTTGCACATTGACCTACCGCCTGATTCCCTTAAAAGCCAATGTGCTCGGCCATATCGTTACCGTTGGCATTTCTGCTTTGGCGGGACTTTTGATTTATGCAATCGGATTGCTTATCACTCAACCTCAATGGCGCAACAAATTGAAAGGAGTTTTAAAACGATGATGACAATTTTTAAAAACAGTAAGGTCTATGCGATTTTACGAAGTATTTATCTGTTCTTTTTCATTCCTTTCAAAAAGACATTCGTTTACAAGATGTTTATGAGTGAGCTTCCCACAAGCAATTTTGACGAATCCGTCATTGCAAAAGTGATGAAAAAAATCGCAGGATTCTTTGGTTGGTTCAGCACCCTCATTACCCAAAGCGTTACCTGCCGCACCCTAAAAAAATGGTTTTTTCACACCACGGTATCCGAAATTGTGGGTTCAAGCAAGCTTTTAAATTTCTTCCGTGTGAATTCCAAAGGATACAGTTTTTCGTTTCTGATTTTCTTAATGGTGTTGTTTTTGGCAGGAATCCTGCCCACCATGGCAGTGGTTGCCCTTTGTATGCTTTCCTTGGTGTTTGCCTTTTTGGAATCGGATTTTAAAACCAATTTAAACACATCCAAACCGATTATCACCGACCTTCTGATTGGGTGTTATCTGATTTCGTTAATTTACGGATTATGGCTCTCCAAAGCACCCGATAAATTTCAGATTTTCCTGGTATATTTTGCTTTTGTGGGGTTGTATTATGTGGTGCGCTATTTTGTGTCCACACCAAGACGACTTGTTATGAGCATTTCTTATTTCACCTTGTCGGGCATCTTCGTTTGCGGATTTGGTTATCTGCAGTATTTAACAGGAAGCTACGAAACCACCACCTGGACGGATACTCAGCTCTTCTCCGATATTTCGGGTCGTATTTATTCCACTTTCCAAAACCCCAACGTGTTCGGAGAATATCTGTTGTTCTTAATTCCCTTATCCCTGGCTATGTGCATCATCGCCAAGGAAAAGCTTCACAAAATTGTGTACGGCATCTGCCTGGTTGCCGCATTCGGATGCTTGATTCTGACCTACTCACGCGGTTGTTGGTTGGGACTGATTGCAGGACTTGGTTTATTTATTCTTCTGCTTTATAAAAAAGCGTTAATCCCCATTGTTCTGGCGGCACCTTTTTCCATTTTGGTGATTCCCCAAAGTATTTTAAACCGCTTTATGAGTATCGGGAACTTAAAGGACGGCTCCACCGCATTTCGTGTGTATGTGTGGAGAGGCACCGTGGAAATGCTGAAAAAAGTGTTCCCCACAGGTGTGGGCCTTGGCAGTTACTCCTTTGAAGTATCTTATGCACCCTTTGCTTATATGGACATTATGGCACCCCATTCACACAGTTTGTACTTCCATCAGTTATCCGAAACGGGAATTTTCGGATTCCTCGTGTTCATTTTATTGGCGTTTTACACCCTAAAGCAACTCTTTATGGTGTATAAGCATCCCAAATCCAAGGAACTCGGCGTATTGGCGGTTGCCTTAATCAGTGGATTCACCGCATTTTTGATTCAGGGCTTTTTCGATAACACCTTCTATAATTACAGAATGTATATGTTGTTTTTCGCATTACTGAGCCTGGCGGCATCGCTGTTTGCGGTAGGAGGCGAAAAAGAATGAAAATTTTAATGGTCATCTCCGATACCAACATCGGCGGTGCAGGAAAATGGATTTTGGAATACTTTCGTTATCACAACAAAAACCGTTTCACCCTAAAAGCAGTGGTTCCCACAGGTTCCAAACTAAAACCCCTCTACGAGGAGGCAGGTCTTGGTGTGATAGAATGTGACGGGATTGCCGATGTGAGTTATTCAAAAGAAGGCGTAAAAAACTTATATCATATTTTTAAACAAGAGCGTCCCGATATCGTTCACGCTCACGGCACCATGTCTGCCAGAGTGGCGGCGGCAAAATGGGGCAGCCATGTGAAAAAAATCGTATATACCCGTCATAGTGTGTTTGAGCCCTCGGGGTTCTTCACCAAACCAATCGGAAAAATCGCCAACCGCCTGATTACGGCACTCACCTGCGATAAAAGCATTGCGGTATGCAAAGCGGCAAGGAAAAACCAGACCGATACCGGCGTTCCCGAAAAAAAGGTTACCGTGGTATATAATGGCGTGGAGGCACTTCCCGCTCCCACTCCCGAACAAAAAGCAGCGGCAAGAAAACAGTTTGGCTTATCAGAAAACGATATGGTATTCTCCATCAGTGCAAGATTAAATCCCGTAAAGGGACATAAATATCTGATAGAAGCAGTTGCCAAATTGCAAGACCGAACGAACCTGAAATTCTTAATTGTGGGAACAGGTCCCGAAGAAGAATCCTTAAAGCAACTTGTGAAAGACAAAGGATTGGATGACTGCGTGATATTCACCGGATTTTTATCCGACGTGGCTCCCCTGCTTTATGCAACCGATGTGCTTTTAAACTGTTCCTACGGCACCGAAGCCTGCAGTCTGGCAATTTTGGAAGCATATTCTCTGGGAATCCCCTGCATCGCAACCGATTACGGCGGAAATCCGGAGCTCGTGCAAACAGGAATCAACGGAATTGTGTATCCCACCAACGATTCCCGCACACTGGCGGATGCCATCCAAACCCTAAAAGAAAATCCCGCCCTCATTTCCCGATACGGTCAAGGTGCCAAAGAAACCTATCAAAAAGGCTTCACCGTGGAACTGATGGCAAAAAATACAGAGAAAGTTTATGAGGAATTGATGAAATGAGTAAAGTAATGAAATATGTCATTGAAGCAATTGTGGTGTTGGCAGTTCTTCTCGCCGCATACTACGGCGTCTCCAAAATCAACACTTCCGTGACCCGCAACAATTTAAAAACCGTTACCGTTACCTTTGAAGCACAGAACTTAGAAGAAGGAATTCTCTCCAAAGTGGCAGTGGGAGACGATGTGACCGATAATGCAAAAACCACTTATCTTGGTGAAATCGTAAGCGTTTCCGAAAACCGTCCCTACACAAAAGCTACCAAAGATTACAACACCAACACCTTTGTTCAGGCTCCTGTGGAAGGTCGTTACACCAAGGATATCGTGGTGGAAATTCAGGCAGACGTGTCCGATTTCACCGTAATGGCAGGAGAAACCGAATTGAAAATCGGTTACACAGTTCCCTTAATCAACGAAAAATATATGGTGAACTGTATCGTAACGGATATTGATATCGCAGAATAATCCGAGGGAGGAAATAACAATGATTAAAAACGGAAAACTCTTTGGAAAAATCAATCTGTTTGATTTATTGGTAATTGTGCTGATTCTGGTACTGGTATTTGGCGTTTGCTACAAATTTTTGGTATTAGATAAAGAAGAAGTGCAAAACACCGTGGAAGTTACCTACGATTTAAAAATCGAAACCGTTCGCGATGTCACCGTAAATGCATTCCGTGAAGGTGACACCGTGTATCACTACAAATTGGAAGAACCCATCGGAACCGTTGCCAAAATCACCGCAAGTCCCGCTATGGATTCTTTTGACACCTTAGCAGGCGAAACCTTGTCTGCCCCCGTGGAAGACCGTTTTGACCTGGTGGTAACCGTCAGTGCAACCGCTGTCCGTCAGGACGACGGCAACCTGATGATGGGCAAAGTGAAGTTGGTGGAAGGCACCGAGCTTCGTGTGGCAACCCAGCTGGCACATTGCACCGCATTGGTTGAAAACGTGCAATGGAACTAAGAGAAAAACTTTCCTTTTTGGCAAAATCCCATCACGAGCGACTGGATTATTTCCTAAAAGGACAAGGAATTTCCCACAGAATTATTACCAAACTGAAATATATGGGAGCTCTTCTTGTGAACGGGAAAGTTGTCACAACACGACATCCCGTTTCGGCAGGCGATGAAGTCACCCTTCTGTTTCCCAAAGAAACCGAGCTATCCTGCGAACCTCAGCAGGGAGATTTCACCATTCTCTACGAAGATGGTGACCTTATGGCGGCAGAAAAGCCATACGGAATCGCCACCCACCCTGCTTTGGGGACTGCAAACGGTACTTTGGGTAATTTTGTGACACAGTATTATGTGGATAACGGTTGTCCCATGCCCTTTCGTCCCGTCAGCCGACTGGATAAAACCACAAGCGGTGTGCTGGTGATTGCAAAACACGCCCTTTCTCATCACATTCTTTCCCAACAAAAACAAAACGGCACCTTCCGAAAAATCTATCTTGCCTTGGTTTCAGGCATTCCCGAAAAACAATCGGGAAACATCACCTTCCCCATTGCAAGAGAGTCGGAAACCTCTTTAAAAAGAGTCTGCCGTGAGGACGGAAAACCTGCTCACACCCGCTACAACGTGTTGATGAGTAACCAGCATTTTTCTCTGTTGGAGTTGGAACTCTTCACAGGAAGGACGCATCAGATTCGGGTGCATTTATCCCAAATGGGGCATCCCATCGTGGGAGACATTATGTATGGCGGAATCCCAGCCAAACGGCTGTATCTGCATTCTTATCGGGCAGAATTCCCCCATCCCATCACAAAGGAGAATATGCACGTTCTCTCCCCTACCGATTTTGAAACCATTTTATCATCCATAGAAAACGAGGACTTTTTACTATGATTATTTATCCCGCAATCGATATTAAAGACAATAAGTGTGTCCGCCTCTGTAAAGGTGTGTATGAGGACACTACCGTATATTTTGAAAAACCGCTGGACGCCGCTAAAAAATGGCAGGAAGAAGGCACCAAATATCTGCATCTGGTAGATTTGGACGGTGCCCGTTACAAAGAACCCTACTGCAAAGAGATTATTATGGAAATCGCCAAAGAAACAGGATTATTCATCGAAATTGGCGGCGGCATCAGAAGTTTTGAAACCGCAAAAGAATACTTACAAAACGGTATCAGCCGTGTGATTTTCGGCACCTCTGCCGTTACCGCTCCCAAAGAAATCGAAAAAACTGCTCTGGAATTCCCGGGTCACGTTGCTGTCGGCATCGACGCCAAAGATGGCTACGCTGCCATCGACGGTTGGATTGATACCAGCAAAATCAGCGCTTTGGAACTGGCAAAAAAAGCGGAAGCTATGGGTGCTGATACCATTATTTACACCGACATTGCCACCGACGGCATGTTATCAGGTCCCAACTTAAAAGCAATGGAACAGATGAAAAATCACGTTTCCATTAACGTGATTGCATCCGGTGGCGTAAGCTGTATGCAGGACTTACTGAATTTAAAAGAAATCGGCGTAGACGGTGCTATCGTAGGCAAAGCTATTTACACAGGCAACGTCAACTTAAAAGAAGCTATTTTAAATATTTAACCGAATATCTTACTAAGAAAGGAGCGATCAAAAAAATGTATCTTCAGAATATCAAATTAAGTCAATTCAGAAGCTACAACTATCTGGATCTCTCCTTTTCTCCGGCCACCAACATTCTCTGCGGCAAAAATGCTCAGGGGAAAACCAACATCGTGGAAGCCATTCACTATTTCTCCACCTTAAAATCTCATCGGTTTGTGTCTGACAAGGAACTGATTTTATCCGATTTCGACGTGGCAAAAATGCAGATTACCTATCAGAAAACGCCTGATTCCCGTATGGAAAAAATGAAAATCGGCTTATCAAAATCCGCAAAACGGGAGCTTTCTTTAAACGATGTGAAAACCGATAACGCTTCCTTTTTGGGAGAATTCCATTCGGTGCTCTTTTCCCCCGAGGATTTAAACTTAATTAAGGGAGATAAGGAACAGCGTCGCCGTTTTTTGGATGCGGATGTTTGCCAGATTCGTCCCCGTTATTACAAAATTTTAAAATACTACAATTCTATTCTTCGCAATCGCAATAAGCTTTTAAAGGAAGAACATCCCGATGAAACCCTTTTGCAGGTATATACCGAAAAGCTGGTGGAATTTGGGACGGAGGTTATCATTTACCGTGCCCTCTTTGTGGAACGTTTAAAAGAAACCGCCAAGAAAATCTATGCGGAAATTGCAGGCGGAAACGAAGAATTAAACCTCCGCTACGAAAGTGAATTGTTTGATACCTTTGTGGAAGACAAGGCCGCCATTCGTGAGTTGTTCCATCAAAAACTCTCGGAGGTGGCAAAAGAAGAACAACTGTTTCGCACCACAAGAGTGGGTCCCCACAGAGATGATCTGGAATTTTATTTAAACGATAAAAACGCCAAAATTTATGCCTCTCAAGGGCAGCAAAGAACCATTATTCTGGCGCTAAAATTATCGGAAATGCTCTTCATCAAGGATTTGACAGGTTCCTACCCTGTCCTGCTTTTGGACGACATCTTATCGGAACTTGATAAAACTCGTCAGGAAAGCTTGTTTTCCTACATCAAACCCTGCCAGACCATTATCACCATCACCGATGCACAAGCATTCGAGGTGGAGGGAGCAAAAACATTTTTCGTGGAAAACTCGGTAGTCACCGAACAATAACAAGAAAGGGGTGCAATCAATATGACCAAAAAAGAACTGTTTTTTAAATTAAAAGAACAACTGGATATTTTGTATGAAAATCCTCATTGCACCTTGGACTACACCACTCCCTTTGAACTGTTGGTAGCAACCATTTTATCGGCACAATGCACCGACGCCAGAGTGAATATCGTCACAAAAACCATCTTTCCAAAATACAACACCCCCGAGGCATTTGCTTCCCTTTCGGAAAATGAAATCGCCAAAATGATTCAGTCCACCGGTTTTTATAAAAACAAGGCGAAAAACATCCGAAATTGTGCGATTGCCTTAGTGGAACAACATAGTTCCAAGGTGCCAGACACCATGGAAGAACTGACCAAATTGGCAGGCGTTGGCAGAAAGACAGCAGGCGTTATTTTAGGAGAAATTTATAAAAAACCTGCTATCGTCATTGATACCCACGCCAAACGACTTTCCAATCGTATGGGGCTCACCAAGGAAACCGACCCGGTGAAAATTGAAATGGCACTTCGTAAGTTTATCCCCCCGGAATTTCAGTTTGATTTCTGCCATCGTCTGGTGGCACACGGCAGAGCCGTTTGTAAGGCACAGAAGCCGGACTGCCAAGGTTGCAGTCTGAATAGTATCTGCAAACACGGCATCAAAACATTAAACTCATCGAAAAAATAACCGATTTTTCTTTGAAAAAAGTATTGACAACAAAATAAAAGTGTGATAGAATATAAAAGCTGTTTGAGAGAACGGCGTAAATATGGTGTGCGGATATGGCGGAATCGGCAGACGCGCTAGCTTCAGGTGCTAGTCGGGGCAACTCGGTGGAGGGTCAAGTCCTCTTATCCGCACCAAATGAAAAAGACTATTCTTCGGAATAGTCTTTTTTTCATTTTCAATCATACAGAGGACTTGAACCTTAAGAAGGCGGCGAGCGTTCAGAAAACCATTCGGAGAACGGTTTTTAGCGAAGCCGGGGCGCAGGCGGGTACCGAAAGGCATCGCCTTTGGGTCGCCAAGCTGAAAAGGTGTGCGAAGCACAACTGTGTCCTCTTATCCGCACCAGAAAAGAAGTTATCCATTTCGGATAGCTTCTTTTTTTCGTATAATAAAACAGAGGACTTGAACCTTAAGAAGGCAACAAAAAAGAGTAAGCGCAGAGGCTTACTCTTTTTTCTTATATCAAATGCATAAACACGGTCAGGATGATTAAAAAGCCGAAGTTAAAGGCGGAAAACATTCCGATATAGTACCCCGTTTTTTTCGGATTATGCTTCACATATTCCCGAAATGTAATCAAGCTTGCTAACGATGCGATGAGCGTGCCTGCGCCGCCGATATTGACGCCGACCAGCAAATCACGATAATTCCCGGTAAACTGAGAAAGCAAAATGGCAGAGGGAACGTTACTGATAACCTGGCAGGATAGTGTGCTTACCAATAGGGTGTTCTGTTGCAACAAATTTGCAAAAAACTCTCTCACAATTCCGATTCGTGCCATATTCCCCGAAAAGATGAAGAAGAACACAAAGGTAAAAAGCAACGGATAATCCACCTTGCAAAGTGCCTTTCTGTCTGCAAACAGTAACACAACGGGAATCACAACAAGCCCAATCCAATAAGGAATCCCACGAAATACAATCAGGATGGAAAGTGCAAATAACGCCAGATAAAGCGCCACTCTCCAAGGAGGCAGCATCACTTTTTCATCCTCCAGATGAAGGGGTTCCTTTTTTACGAAAATGAGGCAACAAAGGGTGATAAGAATCACGGACAAAATAAACGGCGGTGCCATAATTCCCATAAATTCCAAATCGGGAATCATAAACTTGGAATATAAGTACAGATTCTGCGGATTTCCGAAGGGGGTGAGCATTCCGCCTAAATTTGCCGCAATATTCTGCATAATAAAGGTAAATGCCATATATTTTTCCTTGCCCGTGGTGGTTAACACAAAATAACCAAGGGGAAGAAAGGTTAAAAGTGCCATATCGTTTGCAATCAGCATAGAACCGATAAAGGTGATATAGACCAACGCCAAAATCGCCATTCTGGCATTCTGAAACAATTGCACGATTTTTCGTGCCAGACTATAAAAAAAGCGGATATTTCGCAGAGCACAAACCACTGCCAACACACAAAACAGGCAAACCAGGGTTTTATAGTCGAAATAGTTTAAATACTCCCTGTCAACGGGAACAAACACGATGGTAACAAGTGCGGCCAGAAAGGCAATCACCATCACCGCATTTTTCCGAATAAAATTTACAATCGCCACGCCTTTAGTTCTCCGTATCCAAAAGAGAAATCAGTTTGGGAATAGCCGTCTCAAACGCAGCACCGTACCAATGATTGGAGAGCTCTGCCGTGTTGCGGATACATTCCAAAGTGTATTCCGCCGCAATTTTTGCCGCTTCAAAGGAGGAGTTTCCTCTCATTAACGCTCCCACAAAGGCAGAAGCATAAATGTCGCCGGTACCATGACAGCTGTTGGGCAGGAAGGGATGCTCATAATACTGATATTCTCCGTTTTCATATACCACAATGCCGGTGGTTCCTTCTTTGTAGGAAACACCTGTCAATATCACATTTTTGGTGCCTAATGCAACCAATTTGGTGAGCATTTCATCAATATAAGCTCTGTCATATTCGGTTTTATATTCCATACCTGTCAAGAAACAAGCTTCGGTAATATTGGGAAGGATGTAGTCTGCTTTTGCGCAAAGACGTTTCATAGCGTTCACATAGTCCATATCAAAAATGGAATACAACGCGCCGTTGTCCGCCATAGCAGGGTCCACAATCAGACGGGCAGACTCGGTTCTGGTGTTTGCAAAAATATCCAGCACATAATCAATCTGCTCCAAAGAACCCAAGTAGCCGGTATAAACCGCTTCAAATCGGATATTCTCTTTTTTCCAATGTGCCAGAATAGAAGGCATATCACTTGCCAAATCCCGAAAAGTAAATCCTGAAAATCCTGCGGTATGAGTCGATAAAACCGCAGAAGGCAGAATCGCGGTTTCCAGTCCGCAAGCAGATAAAATGGGAAGTGCTACCGTGAGAGAACACTGTCCCACGCAGGAAATATCCTGAATGGTTAAAATTCTTTTATAGTTTTTTGTATTCATTTTCAAAAACCCCTTTACAATTTAGGATACATCTATTATAATAAAAATCTGAACATAAGTAAATAATCAAAAAAGGAGTTTTTTATAAGACCAGATGAAAGAGAAAAAATATCTGTTTCTTTATCGGGAACTGAAAGATAAAATCTTATCGGGACAGTATCTCCCAAATCAGAAAATCCCCTCCAAGCGAGTGTTGGCAGACCGCTACGGCGTGAGCGTTATCACGGCGGAAAAGGCATTGTATCTTCTGATGGAAGAAGGCTACATCACCTCCAGAGAAAAAAGCGGTTATTTCGTGTCATCCCTAGAACTGTTACCTGCGGGAAATACTCAAAAAACGGTTTCCTTTCTTCCTTTGGAAGAACCCCGTGAAAAAGCTCCCCGATTTGAATATGACCTGTGGTTTAAAACGGTGCGAAAAGTGTTGGGGGAACAAGGTGAACGCTTGTTTATCAAATCTCCCAATCAGGGAACGGTTGCCCTAAGAAACGCCCTTTCCGATTATCTGCTCCGCTATCGGGGTATGGTGGCAGACCCCCGTCGCATTGTAATCGGGTCGGGGTCGGAACAGTTATACGAAACGGTAGTAAAATTGTTGGGAAGAAATATTACCTACGGTATTGAAGACCCCTCCTACGAAAAAATTGAATCGGTCTATCGGGCAGAGGGCGTGTGCCTTAAAAAGCTGCCCATGGGACAAGACGGAATTCTCAGAAAATCTCTGCTGGAAGATGATTTCAAGGTTTTGCACGTTACCCCCTTTCAAAGCTATCCCTCGGGAGTGACCGCTTCTGCATCCAAACGCTATGAATATATCAAGTGGGCAAAAGAAGATAACTATATCATCGAAGATGATTTCAACAGCGAGTTTTTTCTGCCGGGCAATCCCATTGAATCCTTGTTTTCCATGGACCAAAATCAACGGGTCATTTATATGAACACCTTTTCCAAAAGTATCTCCCCTGCCATTCGAATCGGTTATCTGATTCTGCCGGAATCTCTCCTGCCACGCTATCACAAACTTTTGGGGAACTTCTCCTGCACCGTTCCCGTTTTAGACCAGTATATTTTGGCAGAATTTTTAAAAAGCGGTAATTTTGAACGGCATTTAAATCGCATCAGAAGAAATATGAAAAAAAATCCCATCTGAAATCAGATGGGATTTTTCTGTTATTTAAAAGCTCTGTATAAGAAAGTCACGATTTGTGCTCTGGTGCAACTGTCATCGGGAGAGAAGGTCACGGGAGTGGTGCCGGTGGTGATACCGGTTTCCAATGCCCATGCAACTGCATCTCGGTAGTTTGCATCCTCAGGGATATCCGTAAAGGGAAGACCTTTTCTGTTCACTTGGGGACTTCCTGCCGCAATCCACATATAACGAATGGCTGCAGCACGGCTGCAATAGTGATTGGGAGAAAAGGCAGCGGTTCGTTCCATCTTTAATTCCCACGCCCAACGGGTTGCATCATAGAAATAATCGGAGGGACTGGTATCTGCATAATAGAAACCGTCGGTTTCGGGGCTTCCGTGCATACGGTAAAGGAAGGTTACCACCTGCCCTCTTAAACATTTTTCATCGGGAGAGAAGGTAACGTCGGTGGTACCGGTGGTGATTCCCTTTTCTACCGCCCATTTCACGGGCTCTAAGTAATATGCATCCTGAGGAACATCAATAAATTTGGTGGGCATTGCGGCATTTTGGTTTACCACACCGCCATCTTCCACCGCAATATCGGCATATTCTTCTGCCTCATTTAAAATGATTTCGGCTTCGCCTTCCATATTGAGAATACCTTTTACATAAGCACCGCCGCCTACGGAACCGTAGTTGGATACGATACCTGCATTACCGGAAAGTCTGGCAGTTCCGGGGCCTACAGCTTTGTCGCTATACTGAATATAGATACCGGCGCCGCCTACTGCTTCATTTTCGGCGATAACACCGCTTGTCATCACAAATTCACTGCCGTCGTTGACCCAAACGCCACCGCCAACGTAGGAACGGTTAAAGGTGATTTCGCCGCCCGACATATGAAACAGACCGCCGTTATTCCACACACCGCCGGCGTAGCCATCCAGTTCATAGGGGTCGGAGCTTCCGATATTTTTGGAAATGTTACCGCTTTTTAAGAAAAATGTGCCGCCGTTATTCCAAACACCACCACCGTTACGGGAAATATTCTCTAACAACATCGCACCGTCAATCTCTAAAGTGCCGCCGTTGTTCCAGATACCACCGCCGGCGGTGGAAGCAATATTTTGCTGGATTACCCCACCTTTTAAGGTGAGAACGGCATTGTCATTATTCCAGATACCGCCGCCGCAAACAGAAGTATTTAAAGTAATGGTGCCTTCATACATCACGAAATTCCAATTGGAATCGTTGGCATTCCAAACACCGCCGCCATAGAGTGCTTCGTTGTCATAAATGTCGCCACCGTACATAAAGAAGTTGGCATGGCTATACACACCGCCACCGTATCCGCCTTTGTTTTTGGTGATAACGCCGCCGTACATATAAACGGTTCCGTAGCTGTGAATCCCTGCGCCATATTCTTCCCAACCGCCGGTGATTTGACCGCCGGCATCACGGGTACAGTTACAAAGATACAGCTTGCCACCGGTTTTAACATTGATAACGCTACCTGCCTCCGATCCTTTTTTCAGAGCGTGACCGTTTAAGCAAAGATACAATGTTTTGTTGCCGCCGATATTTAAGGTATCTGCGAGAACGATATCTTCGGTTAAATACACATACGCAACATTTTTAGTATAGGTGATTTTCGTATCCTCTGCACTGATGGGCGAATAGGTAACCTCAGTGTGTGAGGTATGGTCACCGATATTGATATAACCGCCGCAGTAACAATGCTTATGCTTTAATGCTTCTTCCTCTGCCGCAGTGATCATTTCTCCTGTGGCATCGGTTTTTACGATGAAATGCAGTTTTACGTTTTTACGAATTACAGACTGCAAATTCAATCTGCTTACCTTGTCCAAATTGGTGGTTTGCACATCTTCAACACCAAAATCCTCGGAAAAATTGGCATCCACTCCGCTTTTCACCTTCACCGTGACAAAAAGATTGTATTCTTTTTTCGCGTAAAAGGTATCCTTTTCGGTTTTGGCACCAACCCAACTTACTTCTGAAATTTCCAGGCGGTCATCAGAAAGACTGAAGGTAACATCTTCCTCGGTTACGCCGCTGCGAAAACCGTTCATGGTGATGCCAAAGGTTTCAATGGTTTCTGCAGCTTCTCCCAAGGCAGCAAAGGTCGCTGTGGGAAATGCCGCCATTAACATACAAAAAACTAATAAAAGACTCGCTATTTTTTTCATATTTTACGCACTCCGTTTTTTATTATTTGGTGAATGCTCGGTATAAGAAGGTTGCAATCTGACCTCTGGTGCAGGTTGCATCGGGACTGAAGGTGGTATCGGAGGTACCGGAGGTAACGCCCATATATAACGCCCATTCTACTGCCGCCGCACATTCGGAATCCTTGGAAACATCTGCAAATTTTCCGTCATAAGAGAATGCGGGGCAAAATGCATTTTTCCACATATAAATCACAGTTTCCGCACGGGTGCAGGGGGTATTTCCCGCAAAAACGGTACCGCCTACCATATCCATACCATATGCCCAAAGTGCTGCATCGTAATAATAGTCAGAAGGTGAAACATCTGTGAAAGGATTTTGGATATTTTCCTTGGGAGAACCTGCCGCACGCCAGAGGAAGGTTAAAATCTGTGCACGGGTACAGGTTGCATCGGGGCTAAATGTGGTTGCAGAGGTACCTGTGGTTACTTTTTTCTTCACAGCCCATTCCACTGCATTGGCATACCAGGTATTTGTTTTTACGTCAGTAAAAGAACCGACATTTCCTGCCACAAAATGGTAAGGCCCGTTTGGCATATTGTCTTCGGGAATTGCAACAAGCACTTTTCTTCCCAAAGCAGAAGAATTTTTCCACATGGAGCCGGAAACTGCGTTACCGTTGGAGGTACAATTTCTGATGAATTCGGTTCCGTATTGACTTACTGCCGCAAGAGAAGACACGGTTTCTGCCGTGGTGGGATAGCCGATGCTTGCATCAAACTGATTTCCATGAATTTTTCCCACATTATAACAGTTTTCAATATGGATATCCGATGCAGAGAACATGAAAATACCTGCTGCGGCTCTTCCCGTAATATTACCGGAGTTATAACAATTCTGAATGAAGGATGCACTTTCGGGCGGTTTGTGATAAATACCGGGAATTTCAGGGATAGCAGCGTAGGCACAAATGCCCGCTGCCGTACATTCATGCCAGGAGCCTTCGTAATCTCCTTCGTTCACAGGCAGAGTAATATCTCCGCTGTTATAGCATTCGTGAATGTGGGTGGTGTCAATGGCACCCATGATTCCACCCGCATCAATGGAGTAATTTGCTTCGTTGACATTTACGGTGATATCCGAATCGTTAAAACATTTTTCAATATGCATGTAGTTATGTTTTTGGTTACCCTGTCCGCCAAACACACCGCCGCCTTCCGAACCAATACCGCCTGTAGTGATATTGACGCTACCAGGTCCGCTGATATTAAAGGTGATTTTTCCGCCTTTGGAATAACAGTTGTAAATATCGGTACCGTTATTCATACCGCCGCAGATTGCAGCGGCATAAAGGTCAAGCTGTTTTTTGATATTGCTGTAGGTTACATCAATGTTAAAATCCACAACGCCCAGATTTTTGATTTTATAGGCATCGGGATTGGTTGCTAAGTTTGCAAATAATCCGTATGCTCTCCAGTTACCCGTTTCGGTTAAGAAGGGAGTTTCTTCGTTAATCACAATTTGCATGCCGGAAATCACGTGTCCGTTCCCGTCAAAGGAACCCAAGAAGGAGCAAGCTCCCACTTCCGCCTTGTTGTAACCGCCTCCCATAAAGCCGTAGGCAGGAGTTCCGCCGATGGGAACCCAGTTGCCCCAGTTGGAAAGGTCGATATCGGCAATCAGCTTATAGTGCATGGTCATACCGAAACGAACGGCGTTTAACTGTTCTGCGGTTTCAATTAAGAAGGGGTCCTCCAAAGTACCGCTACCGCCCGCAAAAGCATAGGGCACATTTTCCCAATGTCCGGGTGCACCCGGCATATAAGTATCTAAGTATTCAATTTCACCGATAAATGCCGCCGGCATATAGCGAACGGTAGGGCTGATTTCGGAATTGGAAACCGCATACCACTGTCCGTCTAAGCCGGGAACTTTATAGCTTACGGCTTCATCGTGGATATACACTTCTTCCCCGGGGTCGATTGCACTGGAACCCATGTGCGGATACTCATACATCTTGGCATTGCCGCCCATAGAATTCACTTTTGCCTTTGCATAACCGCGGTTAATGGGACCTGCCGCTATTTTTTCGGTTGCTCTCATCAGTTCGGAAGAGGGTCTTGCGTCTCGTTTGTCACCGTTGCCGGTAAACGCGGTATAACGAACGACCGCACGGTCTTCGGTGACACTTAAAATTTCGCCGTTTTTTGCTTCCATATCGTTTGCAAAATAGTAATCAACGGCAACCGTATCCACGGGAACAAAGGTGATATCCGCAGTTACAAAGCTGAATTTTTCGTTGACATAATCGGTGCTGTACACAATGGATTCCGCTTTTAAGTAGCTAAGGTCCGCAGGAACCACTTCCGGCTTGGTGCCGTATTCTGCGGTAAAGCTTCTGATTAAAACATCAATGTCTCTTCTGTCTTTCGAACCGAAATCGGGAGTTAAATCAGCGGAGGAATTGGCACCGTAGGCACCTGCCACCTTGATTTTCATTAAATACTTACTGCTCGGATCGTTCAAATTTTCTCTGGCTCTGATATAACCGATGCCGCCGTTGTATTCAATCATATGCATCACGGGATGATTATATCCGTTCACATAAGAACGAACAACTTTAACGGTATCGTTATACTGAATCTGTCCGAGGACGGTGCTTCCGGTGTTTGCCTGTGCAAACACATTCAGCCGTTCTTTTGCGATACCGGTTCCGCACTGGTCAATCCCGAAATCCAAATCGTCATCACAATGGAAGGTGTAGCTTCCTTTTACCGCATACAAAGAAAGCTCTGTAATATCGCAGTAATAGTGATTATAATCCTGCAAAACGCTGAATTCAAACTTCAATTTACCGGGAGTGGTATCAAAATAATTTTTGTCTCTGTATTTTTCCTTAAAGGTATATTCTGCGGTCAGGGTGTAGTCTTCCCCTGCGATAAAGCAACCATTGGCGTCAAAATTACCGCTCCACTTCTGCATGGTAATATCGCCTTCGCTGTCACTCTCGGTTAAGGAACAGGGTTTTTCACCTGCAGTGGGGAATTTTTCAAGATATAAGGTTTTTTGAAAGAATCCGCCGGAAAGATAAGGCGTAGTAGTGGTGGTAGTAGTGGTGGTAGAAGAACCTCCTCGGGTCTGCACTGTTTTTTCCGCAGTGAAGGTAAGAGAGCTGCTTGTAAACTCTGATTTTGAGAAAAAGTAGCCTGCACCGGATGCGTTATACTGGTCAGCCACCAAAAGTGCACAACCTTTGCTGTTATCCACGCAAACAAGCACGCCGTAAGCAACGTGTTTGCCGTAGGGGTCGGTCAGCTTGTGAATCACAACGGTATTCACATCCGATATGTTATATTGACTCGCAATTGATTTTACCACGGGATCAAGATTGGAAGACGGAGCCGGTGAAACACTTCCGATTTCACCGTAGGTGCCAACATCGGTCAGCGTCCATTCTCCTGCACATGTGTCGTAACGAAATACGCCGCCGGTGGCAGAAGCACCGTTTCTTAAGGGCGCCTGAGGTCTGGACACACTAATTTCGCCCCCTTGTTTTGTCTGATACGCCGGACTTCTCTGAACATCATAGGCATAGTTGTAGGTAATTTCGTTGGAGCTTGAGCTCTGTGCCGCGCTTTGTGCCAAAACGGGTGTTGCCATCCCCATCAGCATACACAAGCATAAGAGCAAACTGAATAATTTTTTCATAAAACCCCTTCTTTCTGACAAAGTTTTTGAAATTTTACAAATAATATGTTATACTGATTATACATCGCACCTTGATGTTCGATGCAATAGTTTTTTTAAAATTTCTCACTTTTTTGACATTTTTTTAAAAGAATTGTCTAGTTTTTATAGAAGAGAGGTTTCCACCCCATGAATCATCAGAATTTATTTTCCATCGGGGAAGTGGCAAAGGCCGTTGGAATTACCGGAAAATTATCTTAAATTATGAGGACAAAGGACTCATTAAGCCCGATAAAAAAAGAGGGTGCCACCGCCAACCGCTATTACACAAATCCGTACCATTCGTATGTTTCAGAACTTGGGACTTTCCCTTGATGAAATTCGTACATACTTTAATAAATCTGCCGATTTGCAACCTATGATCAATCGACTGGAAAAAATGAGGGATGAACTGAATCTCACCATAAAAAAACTCAAAGAACGCACCAATACACACTTCAACATTTTATCGCAATTTTAGAAGACTAGCCAAAAGAGACCGCACCCCAAACGGGATACGGCCTCTTTTTTAAAGGACTATTCTAAAACCGGTTGAACTTGCTTTCCTTCCAGCGCAAGGAGCAGAGTGTCTTTCAGCTTGGTGAAATCACAAACCAGCGAGGTGGGTTTCTTCACGGGGTCATCCTGAGAAAGAGGCACAAAGTACACGTTTTTCACAGGAAGCATCGCCCCCAGACTTTTGGCAGACTGTCCCAATCCATCGTTGGTGGCAAGCGCAAGCACCACGGGAATCCCATTCCGAAGAGATGCTTTCACTGCCATAGTAGCGGCAGTGTCGGTGATTCCGTTTGCCAGTTTGGATAACGTGTTTCCCGTGCAAGGTGCAACCACCATCACGTCAATGTATTTTTTGGGGCCGATAGGCTCCACCTCGCTGATGGTGGAAAGCACTTTCTTTCCTGTCATCTGCTCAATTTTTTCCACAAAATCAGATGCCTTCCCGAACCGGGTATCGGTTTTATAAGCATTTTCACTCATCATGGGAAATATTTCAAAGCCTTCTTCCAATAATGCAGAAAGTGTTCCCAAAGATTTTTGGAAGGTGCAGTAGGAACCGGTCAGACAATAGCCTACCTTATATGGTTCCATCATTTTTTCAATCCTTATTACGAAATTTTACGGAAAGAAGACGAATAACTGTGTCCGCCACAATCTTTCCAGAGGAAACAGGGGCAACCTTACCGGGAAGAGATAAGGCGTGAATCACCTGCAATCCCTGTTCGTCGGCAGCCTCCTTACAGATACCGCCGGGCAGAGATGCCAAATCGACAAACAGACAATCTTTTTTGATACCGGCAACACGTTTCTCATCAAAAATCTGATGAGGCACCGTGTTGAAAATCAAATCTGTTTCAGGTAAGACTGCAAAAAGGTTTTCATAGGAAACGGGAATATGCCCCTCCAGCTCCAGCTCTGTCAGTTGATAGGACCTTCTTGCCGTTACATAAGTCACGGCACCCAATGAACGAAGCATCCTTGCCAGAAATTTTCCGATTCTGCCGTAACCTGTTACCAGAACCGCAGCGCCCCGAAGGGAATAGGGTGTTTTTGAAATGGCAATTTCCACTGCCGCTTCCGCCGTAAGATAAGCATTTTTTAATAAAAAGCTTTCATCTTCGGCATAGTCAACGATTCCGTCCTGATAACAAAGGGGAAGTTTTTCCACCATCCCGCATAACACAGTCTGATGATTTTCTATCGTATTAAACAGTTCCGACAAAGAAAGTCTGCTATCCCAAAGAGGCGTCAAAAGGGTTTCTCTGTCCCCGGAAACCGGCATCGGCAAAAGCACACACTCTGCTCCTTCCAACGCCCGCGACAGCTCCCTGCAGGGAAGCAACCCCAATATATCGGCATCGCTAAACCCATATAAGGATACTTCGTATCCCTGCTCCATCAGACGATTTGCCGCATACAACTGCCGTAAATCGCCGCCTATCACAGCAATTTTCAAACGCATAACACCTATCCTTTCCCACGCTAAAAGCCAACTTTTAAAGAGACGGTTGCCCCACTATCAACTTATGCATCCCCTTCTGATTTGACACCGGGAAAAAATTGTTAAATTTTTCGCAAAAAAACTTGACATTTTTAAATCTATATGATAAAATATGTTCCTGTAGTGTAAAAGGAGCGGTCCGCTTACACCAGGAAAGCAGCTCCCAAGTGGAAAAAGTAAGAAGGGTTTTCCGAATGTGTAAAGAACGCTTATCAAGAAAGGAGATTCGACATGGACGTATTAAAAGCCATTACTATGGATCAGTTAAGAACTGACATGCCTAACATCCAGATCGGTGATACCGTGAAAGTGTATGTTAAGGTAAGAGAAGGTGCAAAAGAAAGAATTCAGATGTATGAAGGCACCGTAATCAAGAAAAAAGGCGGCGGAATCCAGGAAACCTTCACCGTTAGAAGATTATCTTCCGGTATCGGTGTTGAAAGAACCTTCCCGGTTAACTCCCCCATCATCGACAAAGTTGTAGTTGTAAGACACGGTAAAGTAAGAAGAGCAAAACTGTTCTACTTAAGAAAACGCGTTGGTAAAGCTGCAAAAGTTAGAGAAAGACTGGGCGACTAATTCCCGCTTTCTTCCCAATTTGTCACAAAAAGAGCCAAGTCCCTGGGACTTGGCTCTTTTTTGTTTTTCGTTCTTTTGTTATTTTTGTTAAAAAAAGCACAGAATTTCTTCTGTGCTTTTTTCTTTATATTCTTCTCCTCTAAGGCGATGAGAAATGGATGCAAAATGGAGAAACTGAACCCATAGGGGTTACCCGAAGGCGTACCGAGTGTACGCCGAGCGGTGAAGTTAATCCATTATGCGCCATTTATCGAGCCTACTCTACGGTGATGGTAAAGCCAAACAAGTACTTGTCCGCATTCACACGATTTTCCGGACGCAGTGCAGAAATCCAAGCCATTTCGCCGCCGATACCTGCATGACGGGCATCAATATGCAGATAGCTTTCGGGGCGTTTGGGGATACGATGGTCGTAGCCTGCGGTGAGGTAGTCTTCCACGGTGCTGTGATGAATATCAAAGTGGAAGGGTAAATCACCTTCAAAACGTAAAGTGTGACCGTCTTTATCAGAAATTTCCAACCATTCGCAGGATTCGTGTCCGCCGTTTTCCACGGGAGGATTGAAGGGGAAATGTTCCTGTTCCACTTGGCTTTCATAAATTGCTTTCACGGGAGAGAGCATTCTGTCGCAATATGCTTCGTTTCTGCCGTATGCAAAATATTTTAAGGTTTCAAAGCCTGCGGGAATTACTAATTCTTCCCCGATTCTTGCCAAATCACCAAGGTCTTTATCCATATCATAAACCACATCCACATGGATTTTGTTTTTCAGCACGGTGTAGGTCAATTTGGTGTAGATATGATAGCCGGTAGCACCGGTATTTTCGATTTCACTTGTCAGCACAACTCTGCCGTCGGAACCCTGATACCAGCTCATACCGAGACATTGGGATTTGGGGTATCTCATTTCATCCCAAAGCACATTTCTGCCCCAGGGCATACCCGGGCAGTTGGTGCCGCAAGCAGGACGATAGAACTGATTTTTCCAGCCTTCCATCAGATAAGTGGTGCCGTCTTTTACCAAGGTTTTTAAGGTACCGCTGTCTTTTGCGAAAATTGCGGTAAATGCACCGTCGGTTACGGTGATCGTGTTGTTTTCGTCGGTTACGGTGTAGTCGGAAGCCACTTCAGGGATAAAGGTTCTTTCGGTTTTGCCGTGTTGTAATTCAAACTGTGCATAACCGATTTCGTAGCCTTTATCATAAGCTTTGGTTGCTTCTTTTGCATTCACGGTGAAGAGGATGTGATATTTGCAGTTGGTTTTTGCTTCGTAATCCACATCATAGGTCCAGTCAATGGTTTCACCGGGTTTTAACAGGGGTAAATCCACAGAAACGGTTTTTACGGGAGCACCGTTTTCATACACGGTGGCAAACACATCGTAATGAGTGGAATCTAACGCCATATTGGTGTTGGATACCAAGTATCTGTTTTCAAATTTGGTGATTTCACGGTGGTCATAATGGGGTTTTCTGAAGATGATGGGCATATATCCCATTTTTAATTCGTATGCACCCGGCTTCCAGGTGTAATCCCCCAACATAACGCCGTTGTTGGTGAAGAAGGGAGAACATTCTCTTTCACGAATGGATTCATTGAAAGCACCTGCATAACCGTAAAATTCCACGCCGTTTTCATCTTTGGTAGCAATACCTTTGTCGATTAAATCCCAGGCAAAACCGCCCTGGAAGCGAGGATATTTGATGACACAATCCACAAAACGCTGCACGCCGGAGCCTGCATTTAACATCTGATAGAGCATTTCGATTAAGATGATAGGTCTGTCATCGTTCACATCGGAAATCATATCCCGAATCATAAACTGCTGCGCATACATAAAGGGACGGGTATCGCTCATACGTTTGCTGATATCTAAAATTTCGCCGCCTTCATACTGGCAAAGACGGGTGGGGTCGTATTCTTTAATCCAACCGTACATTGCAGCGTGAGCAGGTCCAACACCGCTTTCGTTTCCTAAGGACCAACAGTAAACACAGGCGTGGTTTTTATAGAAAGTGGTCATTCTTGCGGCACGGTTTACAAATTCTGCCGCCCAAGCGGGATTACGGGTCAACTGACCGCCAACGCCGTGGGTTTCCACATTACATTCCAGCATCACCATCAAGCCGTATTCATCACATAATTCATAGAATTCACGGCAAGCGGGATAGTGACAGGTTCTTACGGCGTTAATATTCATCCGTTTCATATTTTCTACTTCACGAACGATGATTTCACGGCTTAAGGTACGACCTGTGTAAACGTGATGTTCGTGACGGTTCATCCCTTTTACAATCATTCTCTGACCGTTTAAATGAACCACACCTTTGATGATTTCCACCCGTTTGAAACCGATGCGATAAGCTTCGATATCCAGCACATTGCCGTTTTCATCGGTTAAGGTGCAAACTGCGGTGTATAATTTGGGAGTTTCGGGAGTCCAGGGTTCTACCGCACCAACCGATTCACGGATAACGCAAGCGTTGCAGTCGGGAATACGGTCATCGTGTCTGGATTCAATCCCGATCTCGGGCGTTTTTTGATAAATCAGTTTGTCACCGTCGAAAATTTCCAAGGTTACGGTGGTATTGGCAAAACCGTTGACACGGTTTAACAAAATGTTTGCACGAATACTGCCGATTCCTCGTTCGTAATCGGTTAACACTTTCACGTCCACAATTCGTTTTCTGGGTTTGGAAATTAAGTAAACGGGACGGTAAATTCCTGCCAAATACCAGTAGTCCTGGTCTTCTAAGTAGGAGGAAGATGCAATCTTCATGACCTGAACGGTCAGGGTGTTTTCTCCGGGGTGAACAAATTTGGTAATATCGAAGGTGGAGGGCAGCTTACTGTCTTCCGCATAGCCCACTTCTTTGTCGTTTACCCACAGAATATAAGAGGTTTCCACCCCGTCAAACTGAATGAAGGTGTCTTTTTTGCACCAGTCTTCATCCACGGTAAAGGTGGTTTCATAAATACCGGTGGGGTTTTTCTTGGGGATTTCGGGAGCATTTACCACGGTAAATTCTCCGTCATCGGTGGGATATACCACACAACCTTCGGTTTCATAATATCTCCAGGGATAAGTGAAGTTGGTGTAAACAGGTTCTCCGAATCCGAAATATTCCCAGTTGCCGGGAACTGCAATTTCGGCAGTGAAATTTTTATCTAAATGAGCACCGTATTCGGGCACTTCATCATAGTAACGGAATTTCCAGTTTCCGTTTAAGGATTTCACATTAGAAGATTTCAACATATCGCAAGTAAATGCTTCTTCTTTGGTTGCATAAGCGCCCCACTGAGAATGGGGTGCTTCACGGTTTACCTGAGTGACATCCATATCTGCCCAGGGTGCTTTTGTGTGAACATTGTGATACATAACCTGTTCTCCTTATTAAGTATATAGTAAAATGATAAAAATTTAATTTTGTCCGTAATAGGCATTTTTGCCGTGTTTTCTTAAATAATGCTTGTCTAAAAGTTCTTGTTGCATATAAGAAACAGAGGGATTTAACATAGTTGCCTGCAGATTCATCAGTGCAATTTCTTCTAAAACCACCGCATTATGCACCGCTTCTTTTGCGGTTTTGCCCCAGGCAAAGGGACCGTGGCTTTTTACCAACACCGCAGGAATACTCATAGGGTCAACCCCTTTAAATGCTTCAATAATCACGGTGCCGGTTTCTTTTTCGTATTCTCCTGCAATTTCCTCGGGAGTCATTGCACGGGTGCAGGGAATTTCCCCGTAAAAATAATCTGCCTGAGTGGTTCCCAAAGGAATAATTCCTTTTCCTGCCTGAGCAAAGGAAGTCGCATTTCGGCTATGGGTATGCACCACCGCTCCCACCTCGGCGAATGCTCGATATAATTCCAGATGGGTTGGCGTGTCACTGGAGGGTTTGTATTTTCCTTCCACAACCTTACCCGTTGCCACATCCACAACCACCATATCATCGGCAGTCATATTGTCGTATTCCACGCCGGAGGGTTTAATCACCATCAGATTGCTTTCTCTGTCGATAGCAGACACATTTCCCCAGGTGAAGGTGACAAGACCATATTTTGGAAGCTCCAGATTAGCTTCCAACACTTCTTGTTTTAACTGTTCTAACATCTTATTCCCCCGCTTTCTTCTGGGCTTTGAGTCCCTGTTTGTAACGGGTGATATAAGCACTAAATTCTTCCACACCTTTGGGATTGGGTGCTAAAGTGGAAACCGAAATATCGGAGAATACCACTTCGTTTAACCAATCGCCCAAGGGCAAATCTTTTTCTCTCATCATATAAGCAGCTAAAATTGCCATCCCCCAGGCACCGCCTTCTCCTGCAGTTTCCATCACGGAAACGGGAGCATTAAAGGCATCTGCCAGAATCTGTTGACCAACGCCGAGCACTTTGAACAGTCCGCCGTGACCGAGCAGTTTTTCGGTGGACACATTTTCTTTTGCCATAAAAATATCGTTCCCCATTTTTAAGGTGGCAAGTGCGGAGAATAATTCCGCTTTCATAAAGCCGGAAAGAGTGAGCTTCCCTTCGGGAGTTCTAAAGTACATGGGGCGTCCGTTTTCCACGCCGGTTACGTGTTCGCCGGAAAGGTAGTTATAAGCTACCACATTGGAGCAATCGCCGCTCATTGCGTTTTTGTATAAGGTTTCATATAAGGTGCTCTTATCCACCAAATTGCCAAATAAAGTAAGCACTTCCCCAAACAGATTCACCCAGGCATCCAGCTCACCGCAACAGTTGTTGCAATGCACCATAGCAACGGGTAAGCCGTCGGGAGTGGTTACCACGTCAATTTCGGGGTAACGGTTTTTCATATTTTCACGAAGAACAAGCATGGAGAATACGGAGGTGCCTGCGGAAACATTGCCGGTATTAGGCAGTACCGCATTGGTTGCCACCATCCCGGTGCCTGCATCCCCTTCGGGAGGACAAACAGGAATTCCAACCGTCAGTTCTCCGGTGGGGTCTAAGAATTTTGCACCTGCTTCGGTTAAGGTTGCTCCTTTTTCCCCTGCCGTTTTAATTGCAGGAAGAATATCCAAAATATCCCAGCCAAAGTTTTTGGGAGCCACCAAGGTACGAAATTTTTCAATCATACCCATATCGTAGGAACCCGCTTCAATGGGGAACATCCCGGAAGCATCTCCAACACCCAGTTCACGGTTTCCGGTGAGTAAATAATGCACATATCCTGCCAAGCTGTTGATATGAGCAATTTCTTTCACGTGGTCTTCCCCGTTTAAAATTGCCTGATACAGATGGGAAATGCTCCATCTTTGGGGAATATTGAAATGAAATAAATCAGAAAGCTCGGATGCGGCTTTTGCAGTGGTAGTGTTTCTCCAGGTTCTGAAAGGAACCAGTAAGTTATCCTCTTTGTCAAATGCCAGATAACCGTGCATCATTGCAGAAATCCCGATAGAACCAACGGTGGTAAGATTGACACCGAAAGTTTCTTTCACGTTTTTCTTTAAATCGGAAAAACACCCCTGAACCCCTTGATGAACCTCATCTAAAGAATAGGTCCAGAAACCGTTTTCGTAAGCATTCTCCCATTCGTAGCTGCCGCTTGCAATAGGAGAAAAGGTGGAATCAATTAAGGATGCTTTGATTCGGGTGGAACCAAGCTCAATGCCAAGATAAGTTTTTTCTAAATTGATTTTTTGGGTCACGGTATTCATCCTCCTTTACTTTGCAAGAACATCCAACATTTTCAGTTGAGTTTCCAAGGTAGCTAAATCGGTTTTATCATTAATAAATACCACTTCGGTATCCGTCATTTTTGCAAACAGACGAATATCTTCTGCTGTTAATGCAGTGGAAACCACTGCGTGATGTGCACCACCTGCATAAATCCAGGCAGCAGCACCAGTTTTAAAGTCGGGCTTTAATTTCCACATAATTCTTGCCACAGGTAGTTTTGGCATTACTTCGGGCTGTTCCACTAAAGTAATATCTGCGCAAATCAAACGGAAACGGTTACCCATATCAATCATAGATACTGCAATCCCTTCCCCACAGATGGAATCAAATACCAGTCTTGCAGGGTCCGCTTTTCCGCCAATTCCCAAAGGATGCACCTGAATTTCCGGTTTATTTTTGGCAAACACGGGAGGCACTTCCAGCATGTGTGCCGCAAGTTCCAACTCTTCCCCCGAGGTTAAATCGTAGGTGTAATCTTCGGTAAAGCCGGTGGCACCTTCACGACCTTTTGCCATTTCAAACAACACTGCGGAGAGAGCAGAGGTTTTGTAATCCCCTTCGGGACCAAAACCTAATCCTTTTGCCATTAAATTCTGAACCGCCAGACCGGGCAACTGTTTTAACCCGTGTAAATCCTGGAAGGTATCGGTCACAGCAGACACATTTTCTCTCGCAATGAATTTTTCCAGAGCAATTTCGTATTTTGCCTGCTCTTTCACCGCTTCCAGATTGTCGGTTTTCATCGTATATTTTTCGTTATATTCTTTTAATTTCTCGTCCACTTCCGCATCGGTTACGGTGTCAATCAAGTCGCACCAATCGCCGATTCCGTAATAATTTACATTCCAACCGTATTTGATCTCGGATTCCACTCTGTCCCCATCGGTTACGGCAACATCACGCATATTGTTGCCAAACATCGCAAGACGTAAGTTTTTGCTGAAGGCAACCGCTTTTGCCACCCGGGCAAATCTTGCAATCTGAGCAATGACTTCAGGATTTTTGTAATAACCGACTACCACTTCACGCTTGATTCCCAATCTGGTGCAGATAAAACCGAATTCACGGTCTCCGTGAGCAGACTGATTTAAATTCATAAAGTCCATATCAATGGAATCATAGGGCAGTTTTTCGTTATACTGAGTGTGCAGATGAAGCATAGGCTTTCTTAAAAGCTGCAGCGCCTTAATCCACATTTTTGCAGGAGAGAAGGTGTGCATCCAAACAATCACACCAACCGCATCCTCATCATTATTCACCTGCAGAAGAGTAGCCTCTGCTTCCTTGGAATTTCTGACGATGGGTAACACTTCCACAGTCACGTTGTCTTTTAATGCGCCGTCTAAAAATTCTGCCATTTCTTTCCCGTCTGAGAAAGCTTGTTTTAAGGTTTCGTCACCATATAAATCCTGGCTTCCGATTACAAAATACAGTTTTTTCATAATCTAATCTCCTTTTCGCCATGCTTGTCTTTCGGACTTTTTAGGTATAGATGTCTCATTCGCTTGTTTAATGATACTTGTTTTTCAATATTTATATCGGGGAAACAAGTTTTTTGTTTGTTTTATTTATTTTGGTTGTTTTAGTTGTTGATATTGCTTTTCCTCACAGGAAAGCAACAGAAAAATCCGATGATTTTTTCGATTTTTATGACTGCCGCACTTCTCTGTTAAGCAGAAGGAAAATTGCGAAGATTTTTTGTTTCTGTGACTGCCGCGTACTTGGTGTACGCAAAGGAAACAGAAACGGAAAAGATTCCAATTTTACTCTGCTTTAAACATGGTGCCGATACCATCGGTGGTGAATATTTCCAAAAGTAAACAGTGCGGAATACGTCCGTCTAAGATGTGGACGGATTTTACACCACGATCAATAGCGTCCAGGCATCCCAGCACTTTGGGAATCATGCCGCCGGTGATGATGCCGTCATCAATGAGCTTTAGGGTGTCGGCTTTGTTGATTTCGGAAATCACTTCCGGGGCATCTACGTCCATTTTTAAGCCTTCGATATCGGTTAAGAGAATGAGCTTTTCGGCTTCCAGAGCACCTGCCAATACACCTGCTGCGGTGTCTGCATTGATGTTGTAGCTATGGCCGTTTACGTCCACACCGATAGGTGCAATTACGGGAATGTAACCGTTATCCGCTAAGTTTCGCACCAGTTTGGAATTTACTTTCACAATGTCGCCCACATAGCCGATATCCACTTCTTCGCCATCCACGGTGGTGGTGTGTTTTTCACAGGTAAAGAGGCAGGAATCCATCCCGGAAATCCCAACAGCGTTCCCGCCGTTTACATTTAAAAGAGAAACCACTTCTTTGTTGGTTTTTCCAATCAGAACCATCTGCGCTACCTGCATGGTGGTTTCATCGGTCACACGAAGACCGTTGATGAATTCGCTTTGCACATCGTAGGTTTTTAAGGCGCTGGAAATATCGGGTCCGCCGCCGTGTACCACGATAGGATGCATGCCGATGTATTTTAATAAGGTGATATCTTCCATGACGGAGTTTTTTAATTCCCCGTTAATCATGGCATTTCCGCCGTATTTGATTACCACGGTTTTATCATAGAATTTCTGGATGTAAGGCATTGCTTCCACCAGAATTTTGGCTTTCTTAATCAATTCATCCATATTCATTTTCTTTGGCACCTCTTCTTATAAGTAGAATCCGGGGTTAGATAATCCGGTAGTTTCGGGAAGGTCAAACATCAGATTCATATTCTGAACTGCCTGCCCTGCCGCACCTTTGTTTAAGTTATCGGTAGTGGAAATGACAACCACGCGACGAAGTCTTTTATCAACGGTTAAGCCGATATCCACAAAGTTGGAGCCTGCCACGTGATTGGATTCGGGGATTTTGCCTGCATCATAAATGCGGATGAAGGGGCATCCTTCGTAGAACTTACGATATGCGTCCAACAGTTGTTCCTCGGTGTAATCATCGGTTAAATTCATATAGATGGTGGAATAAATCCCACGTTTCATAGGCACCAAGTGAGGAGTGAAGCTAATCATGACCTCCTGACCTGCCAGTTTGGAATATTCCTGCTCAATTTCGGAGGTATGGCGGTGAGTTGCAATTTTATATGCTTTCATATTTTCGGTACATTCGCAAAAATGGTAATCCAGATGGATACCGCGACCTGCACCGGTAACCCCTGATTTTGCATCCACGATAATATTTTCGGTGGAAACAAAACCGCCTTTGATTAAGGGAGCTGCCCCTAAAATCGAAGTGGTGGTGTAGCAACCGGGGTTTCCGATCAGTTTTGCTTTTTTGATTTTTTCACGGTAAAGTTCGCATAAACCATACACGGATTCTTTTAACAAATCGGGATTTTTGTGAGTGGTTTTATACCATTCTTCGTAAACCGCCACATCGTCATAACGGTAGTCACCGCTTAAATCAATCACACGAAGTCCTGCGTTATATAAGTTGCCGATGACCATATCGGAAGCACCGTGGGGCAAGGAGGTGAATACCACATCGCATTTTTTTGCGATTTCCTCCACATTCAATTCTTCCAGCACAATATCGCAAATCCCTCTTAAATGAGGGTAAATGGTGGAAATTTTTTCTCCTGCGGTGCTGCCTGATACCAAAGTGGTCACTTCCACTTCGGGATGATTTAATAAAATTCTTAATAATTCAATTCCGGCATATCCCGTTACGCCTAAAATACCGGCTCTAATCATATCTTTGTCCTCCGTTATACTATTTGTTGCGTGCTTTGGCACGAAGTTGGTTGTTTAAAATTCGTTTACGGATACGTAAGCTTTCGGGAGTTACTTCCAAAAGCTCGTCATCTGCTAAAAATTCCAAGGATGCTTCCAAGCTGTACACGGTGGGCGGTGTGAGCTTTAAAGCATCGTCACTGCCGGATGCACGGGTGTTGGTTAACTGTTTTTTCTTACAAACGTTTACGTTGATATCTTCCTGCTTGGGAGTAAAACCAACAACCATTCCCTCATACACCTTGGTGCCTGCTCCGATAAAGAGGGTACCTCGTTCCTGAGCATTATATAAACCGTAAGTTACGGCGGTGCCTGTTTCAAAAGCAACCAAAGAACCGGTGAAACGCTTGGTGATGTCGCCCTTATGTTCCTGATACTCGTGGAAGATGGTGTTTAAAATCCCTTCCCCTTTGGTATCGGTTAAAAATTCACTTCTGTAACCAAATAAGCCACGGGAAGGAATGATAAATTCAATTCTCATACGGTTGCCGACGGGTGCCATCTGAGTGAGCTCCGCTTTGCGAAGTCCCATTTTTTCCATAACGGAACCAACACAATCTTCGGGAACATCAATCACTAATTTTTCGGTAGGTTCATAAATTTTACCGTCGATTTCTTTTAAGAGCACTCTGGGAGTGGAAACCGCAAATTCAAAGCCTTCACGGCGCATGGTTTCAATTAAGATGGAAAGATGCATTTCCCCTCTGCCCGAAACCAAGAAGCAATCGGTGGTTTCCCCGTCTCTCACACGAAGAGAAACGTCTTTTAAAAGTTCTTTTTGCAATCTGTCACGAATCTGACGGGTGGTAACAAACTTCCCTTCTTGTCCGGCGAAAGGACTATCATTTACCGAAAAAGTCATTTCCACGGTGGGTTCCCCAATTTTAACAAATTCCACGGGTTCGGGATTGGATACAGCGGCGATGGTTTCCCCGATGGTGATATCTTCAATACCGGAGAAGTAAATAATGTCGCCCACTTTCGCATCGGTAACCTGTTTTCTGCTAAGACCGTCAAACTGATACAAATTTACCACTTTTCCACGTCTTGGAGCACGGCGGTTATGATAATCGCAAACCATAACTTCCTGATTCTGTTTTACCACACCTCGTTCCACACGACCGATGGCAACTCTGCCCACATAGTCATTGTAGTCGATGGAGGAAACCAAAACCTGCAAATCTGCGTTTTCGTCTCCTTCGGGAGCGGGAATGTAGCTGATGATTTTTTCAAAGAGAACAGACAAGTCTTTTCCCGCCACATTGGGAGAATAAGATGCAGTCCCCGCTCTGCCGGAGCAGTAAATAATGGGACTATCCAACTGTTCGTCGTTGGCATCCAGCTCTAAAAGAAGCTCCAACACTTCTTCGCCAACCTCGTCCAGTCTGGCATCAGGCTTGTCAATTTTATTGATAACAACGATAATTCTGTGTCCTAACTCCAATGCTTTCTGAAGCACAAAACGAGTCTGAGGCATGGGGCCTTCTGCCGCATCTACCAGCAGAACAACACCGTTCACCATTTTTAATACTCGTTCCACCTCCCCGGAAAAGTCTGCATGCCCGGGAGTATCGATAATATTGATTTTGGTGTCCTTATAATGCACTGCAGTATTTTTTGCCAAAATGGTGATACCACGTTCTCTCTCCAACGCATTATTATCCATCACGCGTTCTTCCACAACCTGGTTTTCACGATATACGCCGCCCTGCTTCAGCATCTCGTCAACCAAGGTGGTTTTCCCATGGTCAACGTGGGCAATAATGGCGATATTTCTTAAATCTTCTCGAATCATAAGAGCACCTCTTTTTCAAATTCAAACGGTCTTGGGATAGTCAATACACAGAATACCCCATACTAAACTTATACAAATACAATTATAGCACACTCTTCCCGAAATTTCCAGCATTTTTTTGCAGAAAATATGGGAATTTTTCATTTTTTTCATCTTACGGAACCTGATTTTTGAAAAAGGAAAATAAGAACCCGACCCGATAGCACAATCAAAGATTGCAATCTAGTACCCCGTAGCCTTGTTGTATTCACAAAAAAGCACTATTTTCACGCTAAAAATTGACAAATCAGATTTTTTGGTATATACTGTTCATTGTATTTTTAAAATCAAAAAAAGGAAAGAAGGTGCAAATCTTGCAAGCACTGCAAAAGCTTTTTTCCACCAAATATATGGTCAAAGAAAAAGACCGTTTGGGAGAGCTTCCCACCTCACGGGAGGCATACAAAAAAACATTTCATCTCGCCTGGCCGTCTATGACCGAATCGGTGTTGGTTTGCTTAACCGGTGCGGTGGATACCATGATGGTGGGCACACTCAGTCCCGAAGCAATTTCGGCGGTCGGTATCACCCATCAACCAAAATTCGTATTATTGGCATTGATTTTCTCTTTAAATGTGGGGATTACGGCAGTTATCGCCCGAAGAAAGGGTGCAAAAGACCAAGACGGTGCCAACCGATGCCTGAAACAATCCTTAATGATTGCCACCGTGATTGCCCTGTTTTTATTTACCATCGGGAATCTGATTACGGAGCCATTGCTTAGATTTGTGGGTGCGGGGGACGATATTTTAGCAGATGCAACCACATATTTTCGCATCATTTTGGTGGGCGCATTCTTTAATTCCATAGGACTTGCCATCAACGCCGCACAACGAGGGGTCGGAAATACCAGAATTTCCATGACCACAAACCTCACGGCAAATATCGTTAATGTGATATTTAACTATCTCTTAATCAACGGCATCTGGATTTTCCCGAAATGGGGCGTTGCAGGAGCCGCCGTTGCCACCTCAATCGGAAACTTTGTGGCATTTGTGATGGCATTATGCTCCATTCTTCCCAAAAAACGGTATTTATCTTTATTTTCAAAAGCAAGTTGGAAATTTGACCGCAACACCCTTGGTTCGGTTACCAAGGTTAGCCTGAGTGCCTGCGCCGAGCAAGGTGCTATGCGAATCGGATTTCTGCTCTATTCCATGCTGGTGGCAGGACTTGGAACCATTGCATTTGCAACCCATCAGGTTTGTATGAGTATTTTGAGCATTTCCTTTGGATTTGGCGACGGTTTGTCCATCGCATCCGCTACCCTGGTTGGGCAATCTCTTGGTGCCAAACGACCTGATAAAGCACGGCTTTATGCAAGTGTGTGCCAACGAATTGCCTTAATTATTTCCACGATACTGTTTATTTTATTTATTGTGTTCCGAAGAGAAATCGTGGGTATGTTTACCACAGATACCACCATTATTGAGCAGGGTGCAATTTTAATGATTATCATTGCCTTCACCACTCACGCTCAAACCTCCCAGGTGATTATCACAGGAGCGTTACGAGGTGCAGGTGATGCCATGTATGTGGCAATGACATCTTTAATCAGTATTGCCATTGTGCGACCGGGACTTACCTGGCTACTTTGTTATCCCGTGGGACTTGGATTAATCGGTGCCTGGTTTGGCGTGTTAATTGATATGTTTTTGCGACTTATCATTAACTTTTCACACTTTAAACGAGGCAGTTGGACAACGATAAAATTATAGTAAAAAAAGACTATGTGTAACAACAAATACACATAGTCTTTTTTACTGCATTTGAAACCTGCTATCTTCGGTATTCAAAACGTTTCTCGGGCACCTGATATGACCACAATCATCACAGTTATGAGGGGCTCTGTAATTCAGGCAACAACACAGGTAATTACATTCATCGCAACAGATCTCGTTCCCGTTTTCACCGTTTCCGGGACAGTCTTTTCCGCCATTTCCAGGAATCAGTTCAATCCCGGTTGGTCCGTCAATAATCATAATTTTTCCCTCTTTTCCAAATAAAAAATGCGCCAACGGTCGTTGACGCAATAAAATGCAAACTCCCGTTGTTGTCACACAAACTTAATCAGAATGGGATTTGATCCGCATACCATAATTAATGGAATTTGCATTTTTAACAAATTCAAAATTATGGTATGCAAAATAGGATATAGGTATCCTATAACATACAAAAATCCCGTTCTGTTATTCATTTAAGTTTATGTGACAATATTAGTATATCACAACGTATGGAAAAAAACAAGTAGTTTGTTCTAAAATTTATTGTATAGATATAGATTTCAATTCTGTCAATGAAATAACAACGCCACCTCATCCACCGCAAGCGGTCCCCCTTCCCCTCAAGGGGAAGGCTTTTGAGGTTTTTTATTATCACAGGTTCCCACAACGTAAGGTGCAGAGAAATCGGCGAGAATGAATCAACTGAGCCCGCAGGGGTTATCCGAAGGCGTACGAGGGTACGCCGAGTGACGAAGTTGGTTCATAGCAGAAGAAAACTTCTGCGGTCTCGGTGATTTATCCAGCCGCCATTCATAAAAAAAAGAGCCATCGGAATCAATCCGATAGCTCTTATTTTTATGAACGCTAATTATTCGATAACGGAAGTAACAGCGCCGGAACCTACGGTTCTACCACCTTCACGGATAGCGAATCTTAAACCTTCTTCGATAGCGATAGGTTTAATTAATTCAACTTCCATTTCAACGTTATCACCGGGCATGCACATTTCGGTGCCTGCGGGTAATTTGATCTGACCGGTTACGTCGGTAGTTCTGAAATAGAACTGGGGTCTGTAATCATTGAAGAAAGGAGTATGTCTACCACCTTCTTCTTTGGTTAAAACGTAAACCTGAGCTTTGAATTTGGTGTGGGGTTTAATGGTACCGGGTTTTGCTAATACCTGACCTCTTTCGATTTCAGTTCTCTGAACACCACGGAGCAGTAAACCAACGTTATCACCAGCTTCAGCGTAGTCCAGTAATTTTCTGAACATTTCGATACCGGTAACAACGATTTTTCTAGCTTCTTCAGCTAAACCAACCAGTTCAACTTCGTCGTTTAATTTTAACTGACCTCTTTCAACTCTACCGGTAGCAACAGTACCACGACCGGTAATGGTGAATACGTCTTCAACAGGCATTAAGAAGGGCAGATCAGCTTTTCTTTCCGGAGTGGGAATGTAAGCGTCAACTTCGTTCATTAATGCTAATACGGGAGCATATTCGGGAGCGTTGGGGTCGTCAGAAGCACATTCTAATGCAACTAAAGCGGAACCGCTAACGATCGGAATATCATCACCGGGGAATTCATATTCATTTAACAGTTCTCTGATTTCCATTTCAACTAATTCCAGTAATTCGGGATCGTCAACCTGGTCAGCTTTGTTCATGAATACTACGATATAGGGAACGCCTACCTGACGAGACAGCAGGATGTGTTCTCTGGTCTGGGGCATCGGACCGTCAGCAGCAGATACAACCAGGATAGCACCGTCCATCTGAGCAGCACCGGTGATCATGTTTTTAACATAGTCAGCATGGCCGGGGCAGTCAACGTGAGCGTAGTGTCTAGCGTCGGTTTCGTATTCTACGTGAGCGGTAGAAATGGTGATACCTCTTTCTCTTTCTTCGGGAGCTTTGTCGATCTGATCGTAAGCTTCGTACTGAGCCTGACCTTTTAATGCCAGAACTTTGGTGATAGCAGCGGTTAAGGAAGTTTTACCGTGGTCAACGTGGCCGATAGTACCAATGTTAACGTGCGGTTTGCTTCTTTCGAATTTAGCTTTTGCCATTGATAGTTTCCTCCTTCGTGAAGCTTTGCTTCAAGATTTTTGTATAAATAATTTTTTTAAACGGAATAAAGATTATTCTTCGTCCTTTTTCGCTCTGGTAGCAACGATTTTTTCTGCAATGGATTTCGGCACTTCGTCGAAGTGAGAAGGTTCCATAGAGTACTGACCTCTACCCTGAGTTTTAGAACGTAAGTCGGTTGCGTAACCAAACATTTCGGAAAGCGGAACGTGTGCGGTAATGTTCTGAACACCGCCGGTTCTTGCTTCCATACCCTGGATCTGACCACGACGGGAGTTTAAGTCACCCATAACGTCGCCCATGTAATCTTCGGGAACAACTACAACAACCTTCATGATGGGTTCTAACAGAACGGGGTTACCTTTTCTGCAGGCTTCTTTGAATGCCATAGAACCGGCAATCTTGAACGCCATTTCAGAAGAGTCAACTTCGTGGTAAGAACCATCATACAGAGTTACTCTAACGTCAACAACGTTGTAACCTGCCAGTACACCGGTCTGCATTGCGCCCTGGATACCAGCATCAACTGCGGGGATATATTCCTTGGGAATAGCACCACCAACGATTTTGTTAACGAATTCGTAACCAAAACCGGGATCCATGGGTTCAACGATAATTTTACAGTGACCGTACTGACCTTTACCACCGGACTGTCTAGCGTATTTCTGTTCAACGTTAACTTCTTTACGGATGGTTTCTTTGTAGGATACCTGAGGTTTACCAACATCAGCTTCTACTTTGAATTCACGTAACAGACGGTCAACGATGATTTCCAAGTGTAATTCACCCATACCTGCGATAATGGTCTGACCGGTTTCTTCATCGGTGTAGGTTTTGAAGGTGGGGTCTTCTTCAGCCAGTTTTGCTAAAGCGATACCCATTTTTTCCTGACCAGCTTTGGTTTTGGGTTCGATTGCTACACGGATAACGGGATCCGGGAATTCCATGGATTCCAAGATAACGGGTGCGGATTCAACACACAGAGTGTCACCGGTAGTGGTGTTTTTCAGACCAACTGCAGCAGCAATATCACCGGAATATACTTTTTCAATATCCTGTCTGTGGTTTGCGTGCATCTGCAGAATTCTACCGATTCTTTCTTTATGACCTTTGGTAGAGTTCAACACAGTGGAACCTGCATCGATAGTACCGGAATAAACTCTGAAGAAGCAGAGTTTACCAACAAAGGGGTCGGTCATAATTTTGAACGCCAACGCAGAGAAGGGTTCTTCGTCAGAAGAAGGTCTGGTGGTGGGTTCATCGGTATCGGGATTGATACCTTTAATTGCTTCGATATCAGTCGGAGCGGGCATATAGTCGATAACTGCGTCTAAGAGCAGCTGAACGCCTTTGTTTCTGTAAGAAGTACCACACAGTACGGGAACGATGGTGTTATCCAGGGTACCTTTTCTCAAAGCTTCTTTGATTTCTGCAGTGGTAATTTCTTCTTCCATCAGATATTTTTCCATTAACTCTTCAGAAGTTTCTGCAACAGCTTCTAATAAGTTTGCGCGGAACTCATCTGCTTTGTCTTTCATATCTGCGGGAATTTCTTCAATTCTTAAGTCCTGACCCATGTCATCATAATATACATGAGCATTCATTTCTACCAGGTCGATAATACCAACAAAGGTATCTTCTGCACCGATAGGCAGCTGAATCGGAACAGCATTACAGCCAAGTCTGTCTTTCATCATGTCAACAACGTTGTAGAAGTTGGCACCCATGATATCCATCTTGTTTACATAAGCCATTCTCGGAACTTTGTAATCATCAGCCTGTCTCCATACGGTTTCAGACTGAGGTTCAACGCCACCTTTTGCACAGAATACGGTAACGGAACCGTCCAATACTCTTAAAGAACGCTGTACTTCAACGGTGAAGTCAACGTGACCGGGAGTATCGATGATGTTGATTCTGTGGCCTTTCCACTGAGCAGTGGTAGCAGCGGAGGTAATGGTAATACCTCTTTCCTGTTCCTGAGCCATCCAGTCCATAGTTGCGGAACCTTCGTGGGTTTCACCAATTTTATGAACACGACCGGTATAGTATAAAATACGTTCGGTAGTAGTGGTCTTACCTGCATCGATATGAGCCATAATACCGATATTTCTGGTTTTTTCTAAAGAAAATTCTCTTGCCATGCTTTACTCACTTCCTTTCTTGGAGTAAAGGCAAACGGGAAAAATTTCCCGCTGTGCCCATTTCAACTTGCTAATAAAAAATTAGAATCTGTAATGAGAGAATGCTTTGTTAGCTTCTGCCATTTTGTGCATTTCGTCTCTTTTCTTAACTGCACCGCCGGTGCTGTTGATAGCGTCTAAGATTTCGTTAGCCAGTCTTTCTTTCATGGTTCTTTCGCTACGTTTTCTGGAATACAGAGTAATCCATCTTAAGCCTAAAGTCTGTCTTCTGTCAGGACGAACTTCGATGGGCACCTGATAGGTAGCACCACCCACACGTCTTGCTTTAACTTCTAATACAGGCATAACGTTGTTCATTGCTTCTAAGAACACGGATAAGGGTTCTTTACCGGTTTTTTCCTGAACAATTTCAAACGCACCATAAACAATTTTCTGGGCTACACCTTTTTTACCGTCAATCATAATGTTGTTGATTAATCTGGTTACGATTTTATCATTGTACAACGGATCCGGTAAAACGTCTCTTTTTACTACATTACCTCTTCTCGGCACTGTACTTCCCCCTTTCTAAGGATAAATCATAATAATGTTATCGGGTACTCAAGCATCACCATTTTCAGGCTTATCTTGTTAGTGCTGGTGACGAACATCTTAATTATAATGAAAAATAATGAAGATTCGCACTTGCACTATTTAGTTGGTTCTCGTACAAAGTACGAATAAAAATTCCAAATAAACTAAGCAGCTTTATTATTTCGCAGCTTTTTTCGGTCTTTTAGCGCCGTATTTGGATCTGGACTGATTTCTGTTTGCAACACCCTGAGTATCTAAGGTACCACGGATGATATGATATCTAACACCGGGTAAGTCTTTTACTCTGCCGCCTCTGATCATAACAACACTGTGTTCCTGCAGGTTATGACCGATACCGGGAATGTATGCAGACACTTCAATACCATTGGTCAGTCTAACTCTGGCAATTTTACGAAGAGCAGAGTTCGGTTTTTTAGGCGTCATGGTTTTAACAGCTGTGCATACTCCTCTTTTCTGGGGGGAGGAAATGTCGGTAGCCTGCTTTTTCAAGGTGTTTAAACCTTTCTGAAGAGCAGGAGCAGTAGACTTGGTAACAGCTACCTGTCTGCCTTTTCTAACTAATTGGCTGAATGTAGGCATTTTGTTTCTCCTTTCATTAAAATTAAAATGTTCTACCAGGCAATCTGCCTGTTTTCACGGTTTTTTCAAACCAAAAATCGCAAAAACAAACGGACTGCCACAAATAAAATAGGTGCAAGGGCAGACTACTCCCTTACATTTTTTTGCACATTTTTCAAGGATTTTACTGCTTTAACACCACCGCAACCGATGCCTTTACGTCAATGCCGCAAAGCTCACCCAATTCCTTCTTGGTGGCGATTTCAGTAACAGGGATGTTCTTACGAGAACACAGTGATAAGAAGGGGTCTATAATGGAAGGTGCCACATCCTTTGCCACAAAAGCATGGATAGCAAGTCCCTCTTCAACCGCTTTGGTACACTGTTTTATTCCAACTAATTTTTGCTCACCGGACAACTCCGAAAGCATAAGAACACACCACTTTCTAATATGATATATTAGCACGAATCTGTCAAAATGTCAATATCTTTATGAATTTTTTTATTTTTTTCTTCCAAAAGAAAAAATTGGCTCCATCATCGGAAATCTTTTATGTTGATTTCCGATGATGGATAAGTCTTTTAGATTACGCTTCTTCTGCTACTAAAGCAGGTTCTTCTTCCACGATAGCGGTTGCTGCTTCATATTCAGTATCCTGATATTTCTGCATACCGGTACCTGCGGGAATCAGTTTACCTAAGATAACGTTTTCTTTTAAGCCGTTAAGCGGGTCGATTTTTCCTTTGATTGCCGCATCGGTTAAAACCTTGGTGGTTTCCTGGAAGGATGCTGCAGATAAGAAGGAATCGGTTGCCAAGGATGCTTTGGTGATACCCAATAAGGTTACTTCACCCACAGCTTCTTTGCCGCCTTCTGCTCTTACTTTTTCGTTCTGTTCGTTGAATTCTACCATATCCACTAAGGAGCCGGGGAACAGGTTGGTGTCCCCATTGTCATCCACGCGGATTTTTCTCATCATCTGACGAACAATAACTTCGATATGTTTATCGTTGATATCAACCCCCTGCAGACGGTAAACTCTCTGCACTTCGGAAATTAAGTATTCCCAAACGGAGAATTTGCCTTTGATGCGGAGTACATCGTGAGGATTGATGGGACCTTCGGTTAAGGGATCGCCGGCTTCAATGAAGCTACCGTCCTGAACCTTAATCTGAGAACCGTACGGAATCTTGTAGGTTTTTGCTTCGCCTTCATCAGATACCACGGTAACCTCTCTCTTATGGTCGGTTACAACGCTAACCTTACCGGACAGTTCGGAAATTTCGGTACAGCCCTTGGGTTTTCTTGCTTCAAAGAGTTCTTCAACTCTGGGAAGACCCTGGGTAATATCGCCACCCGCAACACCACCGGTGTGGAAGGTTCTCATGGTCAACTGGGTACCGGGTTCCCCGATGGACTGTGCAGCAATGATACCAACTGCTTCCCCGATAGAAATGGGAGAACCGCTTGCAAGGTTTGCACCGTAACATTTTGCACAAACACCGATTTTGGATTTACAACCCAGTACGGAACGGATTTTAACGGATTTGATATTGTTTGCTTCGCAAATTTTTTCAATTTCCAATGCTTTTGCTTTGGAAATCATAGTATCGGTATCGCAGATTACTTCGCCGGTTGCAGGATCACAGAAATCGCTGATTAAGTATCTGCCAACCAGTCTTTCGTGTAAGGGTTCGATACCTTTGATTGCTTCCACGTCCAAACCGTCGTGAGAACCGCAATCGTCTTCACGGATGATAACATCCTGAGAAACGTCAACCAATCTTCTGGTTAAGTAACCGGAGTCGGCGGTACGAAGTGCGGTATCGGCAAGACCTTTACGAGCACCGTGAGAAGAAATGAAGTATTCAAGCACGTTCAGACCTTCACGGAAGTTTGCACGGATGGGGATTTCAACGGTTTTACCGGAGGTATCCGCCATCAGACCACGCATACCTGCCAACTGACGAATCTGGCTCTTACTACCACGGGCACCGGAGTCCGCCATCATGAAGATGGGGTTGGTAGCTTTTAAGTTATCCATCAGCGCATCGGTAACATCGTCAATGGTGTTGGTCCACAGGTCAATTACCTTATTGTATCTGTCGTCTTCGGTTAACAGACCGCGTTTGAATTTCTTTTCAACGTCTTTAATCTTATCTTCGGTTTCGTGAATCAGCTTCCATTTGGTAATGGGAACTTCCATATCGGCAACACCAACGGTGATAGCACCGCGGGTGGAGTATTTGTAACCGTTTGCTTTGATATCGTCAAGCACTACTGCAGTTTCGGTGATACCGTGAACTTCAATACATTTTTCAATGATTTTGCCCAGTGCTTTCTTGTCGGCATTGAACTGAACTTCCAGATCCAGAATGGTATCTTCGTTGGTTCTGTCCACAAAGCCTAAATCCTGAGGAATGTAGCTGTTGAAGATGATTCTTCCCACGGTTACATCCAACACTTTGGAATAGGTTTTGCCGTCGATTTCTTTGGTGCTTCTTACCTTGATGGGTGCATGCAGACCAACTACGCCGTTTTCGTAAGCCAGCATTGCTTCATCAAAGTTGGAGAATGCTTTGCCCACGCCGGGTTCGTCTTCATTCACGATGGTCAGGTAGTAGCTACCCAAAATCATATCCTGAGTCGGAACAGTAACAGGTTTACCGTCCTGAGGTTTCAACAGATTGTTCGCAGAAAGCATTAAGAATCTTGCTTCTGCCTGAGCTTCTGCAGACAAGGGAACGTGAACAGCCATCTGGTCACCGTCGAAGTCCGCGTTGTATGCGGTACATACCAACGGATGCAGACGGATTGCTTTCCCGTCAACCAAAACGGGTTCAAACGCCTGGATACCCAGTCTGTGCAGAGTGGGCGCACGGTTTAACAGAACGGGATGTTCTTTGATAACCTCTGCTAAAATATCCCACACTTCGTCGTTCACACGTTCTACCATTCTCTTTGCAGATTTGATATTGTGTGCTTTACCGGAATCGTGCAGACGTTTCATTACGAAAGGTTTGAACAGTTCCAGCGCCATTTCTTTGGGCAGACCGCACTGATAAATTTTCAGTTCGGGGCCAACAACGATAACGGAACGGCCGGAATAGTCAACACGTTTACCCAGTAAGTTCTGACGGAAACGACCCTGTTTCCCTTTTAATAAGTCGGAAAGAGATTTTAAGGGACGGTTGCCGGGGCCGGTTACAGGTTTACCGCGACGGCCATTATCAATCAAAGCGTCAACCGCTTCCTGAAGCATTCTCTTTTCGTTTCTTACGATAATTTCAGGTGCATTTAATTCCAATAATTTTTTCAGACGGTTGTTACGGTTAATAACACGTCTGTATAAATCGTTTAAGTCGGAAGCTGCAAATCTGCCGCCATCTAACTGCACCATCGGTCTTAAATCAGGAGGAATAACAGGCAGAACTTCCAGAACCATCCATTCGGGCTTATTGCCGGATAAACGGAAGGATTCCACTGCTTCCAGACGCTTCATCTGTTTGGTACGCTTCTGCCCCTGACCGGTAGTGGAAGCGATTTCGTCTTTTAATTCCTGAGATAATTTATCCAAATCTAAGTTGCGAAGCAGAGTCTGAACTGCTTCCGCACCCATACCTGCCTGGAATTTATCACCGTATTTTTCTCTGGCTTCCTGATATTCTGCATTAGACAGAATCTGGTTTAACTGCAGATCGGTGTTTTTACCGGGATCGGTTACGATATAAGATGCAAAATATAATACATTTTCTAAATATTTGGGGGAGATATCCAATAAAAGGCCCATTCTGGAGGGGATCCCTTTAAAGTACCAGATGTGAGAAACGGGAGTTGCTAAGGTGATGTGACCCATTCTTTCACGTCTTACTTTGGATTTGGTTACCTCAACGCCACAACGGTCACAAACTACACCTTTATAACGGATTCTTTTGTACTTACCGCAATGACATTCCCAGTCTCTGGTGGGACCAAAGATTCTTTCACAGAACAAACCGTCTTTTTCCGGTTTCTGGGTTCTGTAATTGATGGTTTCGGGTTTTTTTACTTCCCCGTAAGACCATTCCAACACATCTTCGGGAGAACACAAACCAACCTTGATGGACTCAAAGCTGTTGAATTCTACCTTGGTGTCTTTTTTTACTTCGCTTGTATTTAATTCCATATTTGACATTGACTCTCATCCTTTACTAAAGTTTTACCCGATTTTCCTGTAATCATGTAAGTGCCTGCCCCGAAGATGAAACCTCGGGGGCAGGTAAAGTCATTACGATTCAATATCGTCTAAAATATCATCAATGCTTTCTTCGTGTTCTGCTAAAATGGTGTCGATATCGTCATCGTCCTCAATAAAGTCGGATTCGTCTTCGGGAATCAGATGGTCATCTTCGGGTAAATCGGTTACCTCGAGCAGATCGTCATCATCCTCGTCTTCTTTTGCGAAGTCAGTTCGTTCCGCATACTGAATCAAGTCGTCTTCGTTTTCAATCTGTCTGATCGGATGAGTGTCATCATCGTTGTAGGTGTCTTTCAAGTTGATTTCTTCGTTATCTTTGTCGTACACCTTCATATTCAGACCTAAGGACTGAAGTTCCTTGATCAATACTTTAAAGGATTCCGGTACGCCCGGCTTGGGAATGTTCACACCGCGAACGATAGACTCGTAAGTCTTCACACGGCCAACAATATCGTCGGACTTCACGGTGAGGATTTCCTGCAGGGTGTGAGCAGCGCCGTATGCTTCCAGCGCCCAAACTTCCATTTCCCCGAATCTCTGACCGCCGAACTGAGCTTTACCACCCAAAGGCTGCTGAGTTACTAAGGAATAAGGACCGGTGGAACGAGCGTGAATCTTATCATCAACCAAGTGATGCAACTTCAGGTAATACATATAACCAACGGTTACACGGTTGTCGAAAGGTTCCCCGGTTCTGCCGTCGTACAATACGGTTTTACCGTCGTAAACCTTACCTTTAAATTCTTTTAATTCGGTCTCTTTGAGCATAATTTCCATTTCGGCTTCTTTATACTCTTCGGGAGACATTTTTGCTTTTGCTTTTTCGAATTTTGCTTTTTCCTGACGGAATTCTGCTTCTCTCTTTTCGTATTCGGGCAGGAGCTCTTCGTTATAACCGATGCCTGCCTGTTCAAATGCGGACACGATATCTTCTTCCACCGCACCGTCAAATACGGGAGTTGCAATTTTCCAGCCTAATGCTTTTGCAGCATAGCCCAAATGCACTTCCAATACCTGACCGATGTTCATACGGGAAGGTACGCCCAAGGGATTTAACACGATATCCAAAGGTCTTCCGTCGGGTAAGAAAGGCATATCTTCTTCGGGAAGTACTCTGGAAATAACCCCTTTGTTACCGTGACGACCCGCCATTTTATCCCCAACGGAGATTTTTCTCTTCTGAGCGATGTTTACACGGACAATCATATTAACCCCGGGAGACATTTCGTCACCGTTTTCACGGGTAAATACGTTAACATCAATAATGGTACCGCATTCGCCGTGAGGCACTCTCAAGGAGGTGTCTCTCACTTCTCTTGCTTTTTCACCGAAGATTGCACGGAGCAGACGTTCTTCACTGGTGAGTTCGGTTTCCCCTTTGGGAGAAACTTTACCAACAAGCACGTCGCCGGGTTTTACTTCGGCACCAATGCGGATGATACCTCTTTCGTCCAGATCTTTTAAAGCATCTTCCCCAACATTGGGAATATCTCTGGTGATTTCTTCGGGACCGAGTTTGGTATCTCTGCATTCGATTTCATATTTTTCAATATGAATAGAGGTATATACGTCATCTCTGATGAGTCGTTCGTTAATTAAGATAGCGTCTTCGTAGTTATAACCTTCCCAGGTCATAAAGCCGATTAACGCATTTTTACCCAGCGCGGTTTCACCGTGGTCGGTGGAGGGACCGTCTGCAATAACGGTGCCTTTGGTCACTCTGTCACCTTTGGCAACAACGGGACGCTGGTTTAAGCAGGTGCTCTGGTTGGAACGTTTGAACTTGATAAGTTCGTAGTTCTTTTCTTCGCCTTCGTCGGTTTTTACCACAACGTGATCACCGTCAACGGAGGTAACAATACCGTCTTCCTGTGCCACAACTACAACACCGGAGTCAACTGCCGCATTGTATTCCATACCGGTACCAACAATGGGACTGTCGGGTTTTAAGAGCGGAACAGCCTGTCTCTGCATGTTGGAGCCCATCAGTGCACGGTTCGCGTCATCGTTTTCCAGGAAGGGAATCATTGCGGTTGCAACGGATACCAACTGCTTGGGAGAAACGTCCATGTAGTCAACACGGTCACGGTCCACTTCGATGATGTTTTCACGGAATCTTGCGGTTACCTTTTCATTTACAAAGTAACCTTTGGAATCCAGGGGCTCGGTTGCCTGTGCAATAATGTAGTTATCTTCCACATCTGCAGTTAAATATTCTACGATGTTGGTAACTTTTTTCTTTTTCTTATCAATTTTACGGTAGGGAGATTCCATGAAACCGTATTCGTTCACTTTTGCATAAGTGGACAGACAGTTGATCAGACCGATGTTGGGTCCTTCAGGGGTTTCAATGGGACACATTCTGCCGTAATGAGAATGGTGAACGTCACGCACTTCGAAGCCTGCACGGTCTCTGGACAAACCGCCGGGACCTAATGCAGAAAGTCTTCTCTTATGAGTTAACTCTGCTAAGGGGTTGGTCTGATCCATAAACTGAGACAGCTGAGAGCTTCCGAAGAATTCTTTCATTGCTGCATATACGGGACGCACGTTTACCAAAGTCTGGGGGGTTAAGATGTCGGCTTCCTGCTGAACGGTCATTCTTTCACGAACCACACGTTCCAGTCTTGCCAAACCAACTCTTACCTGGTTCTGAAGCAGTTCGCCCACAGAACGGATTCTACGGTTACCCAGATGGTCGATATCATCGGTGGTACCAACACCTTTTGCAATACAGATATGATAGCTTACGGTACCCACGATATCGTCGGTGGTAACGGTTTTGGTAATCAACACATGTTTCTGGCGATACACTTCCTGGAGTTTTTCTTTATCGGATAAATCGGAATCCAGGATGGGTTTTAATAAACCGTAATGTACTTTTTCGTTGATGATTTTGGTGTCTGCTTTGGGGAAGAAATAAGTAATATCACAAGTGTTGTTGGAGATTACTTTCAGTTCGGAACCGTCATCCAGTTTCAGATAAACAGCGTTTACGGGAGAACGGTCAAACTCTTTTGCCATTTCTTCGGTGATAACATCCCCTGCGGAACCTAAGATTTCTCCGGTTTCGGGACAAACCACATCACGCGCCAGCACTCTGCCGGAAACACGCAGATAGTAAGACAGTTTTTTATCGAATTTATATCTGCCCACTCTTGCGATATCATAACGTTTGGGGTCAGATAATAAATCTAAAATCAGTTTTTTCGCATTTTCAAAGGAAGCGGGTTCACCGGGTCTTAATTTTTCATAAATCTTGATGATTGCTTCTTCGGTGTTTTTCGCCGGGTCTTTTTCCAGAGTGTTCACGATTAACGGATCATGGTCAAAGAGTTCTGCAATCTCATGATTGGTTGCATAACCGAGTGCTTTTAACAGGATGGTAGCAACGATTTTTCTGGTTCTGTCGATACGAACAGATAACACATCGTTGGAATCGGTTTCAAATTCAATCCATGCACCACGGTTGGGAATCATGGTAGAAAGATAGAGTTCTTTCCCTGATTTATCTCTCTGCATTTCAAAATAAATGCTGGGAGAACGCACAACCTGGCTGACGATAACACGTTCAGCACCGTTGATGATGAAAGTACCGGAATCGGTCATTTTCGGGAATTCACCCATGTAAATTTCCTGTTCCTTCACTTCGCCGGTTTCCTTATTGATTAATCTCATCAGGACGCGAAGGGGTACGGAATAGGTAGATTCTCTCTTCTTCGCCTCTGCAACGGAGTACTTCGGCTTATCATCGAATCTGTAGTCAACAAATTCCAGCACGTATTTGTCCATATGATCCACAATCGGGGAAACGCTCTCAAACACATCTCTTATGCCCTGGTTAATAAACCATTCATAAGAATCCTTCTGAATTTCAATCAGATTGGGGAATTCCAGAACGTTTTCGATTTTGGAGTAATTCATTCTCTCTACATTGCCGTAGCGGACCGGATGTACCACAAAAATCACCTCTTCTAAAAATTTACATCATGGAAATCACCGACTCTTCCCTTTTCCTGGGAAGAGAAACCGATGCTTTCGTGCACAATTGCTAAGTATTTTTGCTTGATATTCTACGAATATTTCACAAAATATACTGATAAATAGGAACACTTTTCCATTAAAATGCGGTTATACCATATTATCATTAAAAGTCAAGATTGTCAACCCCTTTTTTCAATTTTTTTTCAATTATCAAAACAATTTTTCCGTCCTCGGGGTGCTTATTGTTGAAACTGCACAAAAAAATAGAAAAATATCGTACAATTTTCAGTTGATTTTTTCAAAAAGATATTGTATAATAAAATTAATCATCAATCAAATACCGTCTCACCCGTTCGGAGTGAACTTTCCCGTCCGCCGATGCAAGGCATCAACGCGAAGGAAAACGCATATATTTCGGATATGAGGAATGTTTTCACCCTTTGGGGATTGGAATTTGTATTTTGTTGTATCAAACCCAAAAAAGAGAGGATGAGTTCATTTGGACTACAATGTAAAAAACATCAGAAACATCGCATTGGCAGCACACGGCGGCTGCGGAAAAACCGCATTGGCAGAAGCTATGCTTCTCAATATGAAGGAAATTGACAGACTGGGCAAAATCGTTGACGGCAACACCGTTATGGATTACAGTCCCGAAGAAATCAAGCGCGGTATTTCAATCTCTACTGCAATTTCCAGCGGTGAATGGAAAGATACAAAGATTAATATTATAGATACTCCCGGATTTTTTGATTTTGAAGGCGAACTGGCTTGCGGTCTTCGTGCTGCGGATGCGGTTGTCATTTTGGTAAGCGGTAAATCCGGCGTTGGCGTTGGTTCTGAAAACGCCTGGGATTATGCAGAACGCAAAAATATGCCCAAGATTATCTACATCAACGATATTGATGATGAACACGCCAACTACACTCAGGTGGTAAATCAGTTGAAAGAAGTATTCGGAAAATCCGTTGCTCCTTTCTATGTACCCTTAAAGGTTGATAATTTCGTAACCGGTTATGTGGATTTGATTCACGACCGTGCAAGAGACTTTACCACCAAAGAAAATATTCCGATTACCGACCCCATGAGAGCGGCTTGTGCCGATATCAAGGACCAGATGTATGAAGCAATCGCAGAAACCGATGAAGCTTTGATGGATAAATATTTTGCAGGCGAAGATTTCACTTCCGAAGAAATCCTCGCTGCAGTAAGAAAAGGGGTTGCAAACTGCGAAATCACTCCCGTTATGTTTGGCTCCAGCACCCACGACATCGGTATCAAAGGGTTATTAAATGCAATTAAAGACTATTTCCCCTCTCCCGATGAAGCAAAACCCGAAAAGGCTATCAATTTGGATACCGAAGAAGAAGTTATTTTGGAAATGAAAGCAGAAGACCCCACCCGTCTGTTTGTGTTCAAAACCATTTCCGACCCCTTTATCGGCAAGCTTTCTATCTTTAAAGTATTGTCCGGCAAACTGACTGCCGATACTACATTATATAATATCACCCGTGATAAAGAAGAAAAAATCGGTAAACTCTATTTACCCAAAGGCAAAAAACAGGTGGAAACCAAAGAACTGATTGCAGGGGATATCGGTTGCGTGGCAAAACTTGCCGTTACCAAAACCGGTGATACATTAGCTTTGAAAAACGATAAACTGGAAGTTAAGAAGATTAAATTACCCACTCCTCACGTGAAAATGGCTATTATCTCCAAAGAAAAAGGAGACGAAGAAAAAATCGGTTCCGGTTTGGCGAAACTCCGTGAAGAAGATCCCACCATCAGCTACTATAATGATGCCGAAACCCGTCAGTTTATTTTATGCGGTATCGGGGAACAGCATCTGGAAGTAATTCAGAGCAAATTAAAAACCAGATTTAATGTGGATTTCACTCTGCAGGAACCCATCGTGGCATACAGAGAAAAAATCAAACGCAAAGTTTCTGCCGAAGGTAAACATAAGAAACAGTCCGGCGGTCACGGTCAGTTCGGTCATTGCTGGATTGAATTTGAACCCCACGAAGAAGACGATTTAATCTTTGCAGAAAGAGTTGTGGGCGGTGCCGTTCCCAAAAACTACTTCCCCGCTGTGGAAAAAGGTTTAAGAGAAAGTATCTTACATGGTGTGCTGGCAGGCTATCCCGTTGTGGGCTTAAAAGCGACCTTGTATGACGGTTCCTATCATCCCGTTGACTCTTCCGAAATGGCGTTCAAGATGGCTGCTCATAAAGCCTATATGAAAGGCTTGACTGAAGCAATGCCCTGCATCTTAGAACCCATCGGTGCTTTAAAAGTAATCGTTCCCAATGATTACATGGGCGATGTTATCGGCGATATCAACAAACGCCGCGGACGTATTATGGGTATGACTCCCGTAAACTCCAAGCTTCAGGAAATCGATGCGGAAGTGCCTGTTTCCGAAATGGCAAAATACTCCACCGACCTGCGTTCCATGACTCAGGGCAGAGGTAAATTTGAATTTGACTTTGTTCGTTACGAAGAAGCTCCTGCGAATGTTGCTGAAAAAGTTATCGCAGACAGTAAATTCGTACGCAATGAAGAGGATTAATTGATACCAAAGTTCAGTACCAAAAGACAAAACTCCCGTCCAACATCGGACGGGAGTTTTGTTATTATAATATAGTATGGAAATTTTTCTGTAACTTTTCGTTATCTCTCCCTCCGTCAAAACCTGAGGTTTTGCCACCTCCCTCGTCAGAGGGAGGCAAGGAAGATGTTCGCACAACCACAGTGCAACTTAAAAATGGATGCAGAATTCGGAAATCGAATCAAGGCAACGCCTTGACGAGCCCGAAGCCGTACCGAGTGTACGGCGAGTGGTGAGATTCACGGATTGTGCGCCATTTTTACTTGCACTTATTAGGACATTCTTTTCCGTCCCAACAGTAAGTGCATAACTTGCATTTGTCTAAACCGATAGATTCTACCATATCATCCAGGCGATGATATCTCAGAGTGGTGAAGCCCATTTCTTTACGGATGGCTTCTACCATTTCTTTGTAGTTATCGTGGTCAGGGTTGGTGTAGGTTTCCATTATTTTTTCGTCCACGTTGTCGCCTTCTCTTAAGGCAATCATACGGCGGGCAATTAAATCCATATCGGAGCCGGAACGGGAGAAATTCAGATATTTACAACCAAACATAATGGGAGGACAAGCAGGACGGATATGAACCTGTTTGGCACCTCTTTGATATAAGAAGTCGGCAGTTTCCCGAAGCTGAGTGCCGCGAACGATGGAATCGTCAATTAACACCATATCTTTGTTGCGGATCAGTTCTTCCACGGGAATCAGTTTCATTTTTGCAATTTTGTTTCGTTCGGTTTGCACCTGAGGCATAAAGGAACGCGCCCAGGTGGGAGTGTATTTAATGAAGGGTCTTGCAAAAGGAATTTCAGATTGGTTGGCATAACCGATGGCGTGGGGAGTTCCCGAATCGGGTACCCCTGCTACCATGTGTGCCTGCACATCGTCACGCTTGGCAAGAAGTTCCCCGCATTTATAACGCATCTGTTCCACATTCACACCTTCGTAGGTGGAGGTGGGATAACCGAAATATACCCATAAGAAGCTACAGATTTTCATTTCTTCGCCGGGTGCTTGTAAGGTTTGAATACCGTCGGGAGTAACCAGGACGATTTCGCCGGGTCCCAATTCTTTTTCTTTGGTATATCCTAAGTTAAAATAAGCAAAGCTTTCAAAGGTGACACAGCGTGCACCGTCTTTTTTCCCGATGATTAAAGGAGTTCTGCCCACACGGTCACGAGCCGCATAGATACCTTTGGTGGTCAGTACCAACATAGACATGGAGCCTTCAATTTTTTCCTGTGCAAAACGAATCCCTTCCACGATGGAATCACACTGGTTGATTAAAGAAGCCACCAACTCGGTCTGATTAATCTGACCGCCGCTCATTTCCAGGAAATGAGGATTCCCTTTGGAGAACGCCAGCTTTACCAATTCATCGGTGTTGTTGATTCTGCCCACGGTGGTGATGGCAAAATTGCCTAAGTGACTGCGGACAATGAGAGGCTGAGGGTCGGTGTCAGAAATACAGCCGATGCCGAAATTTCCTTCCATTTCCTCTAAGTCACGGCCGAATTTAATACGGAAAGGAGAGTTCTCAATATTATGAATGGCTCTGTTGAAACCGTTTTTGCCCAAAACGGCAAGTCCGCCGCGTTTGGTGCCTAAGTGAGAATGGTAGTCGGTGCCGAAAAATAAGTCCAGTACGCAATCCGATTTGGATGCTACGCCAAAAATTCCACCCATATTTTAAATCTCCTTTTTCATTCAGATTTGCTCAACTTTTAAAAAAATACCGCATATTATCACACGATACCTGTATTATATACGATTTTTTGAAAAAATGCAACCCTATTTTCTAAAAAACTCCCACGAATCTTTACCATATTATTAATGATATTTTTGGAGAAACTCTCCAATTTTTCTCCTGTAACAAAAAACTCGCAAAAATATTTTTGCGAGTTTTTTCGTTGATTGATAGCAAGATAATCTTGCGGTCTGCGCTGTTTTTACTTTTTAAATGTGAAAAACTTCTGAAGCAAAAATGTGACGGGAACACCGATTGCCGCCGCCAAAACGGATGCAATGATGTTGTGCCATCCCAAAAGATTATAAACGATAAAGACCACGCCGTTTTGAATTAAAAAGTTAGGCACGGTTGCAACGGCATATTTCACCAATTTTCCCCAAGCTAATTTTTCACAGAAGGTGAATCGGCTATTTAACAGATAAGATACCAAAAATCCTGTCAAATATCCTACCACATAAGCAATATTGACGCCCAAAAGGTCTGCCAACAAAGCGGACAGCACAATGGTGGTCAGGGTATTTATCCCGCCGATTACCACAAAAATGATAAAATCTTTTTTTAAGAAAAGGTTTTTCACCATTCCAAAAATATCAAAAGATTTCATCTTATTTGGAAATTAAGGAAGAACCGGTCATTTCTTCAGGCTGAGGTAATCCCATCAGTTCCAGCATGGTGGGGCAAACATCTGCTAAGCATCCGCCGTCTTTTAAAGTTACATCCCCTGCTCCGCACACGATAAAGGGAACCTTGTTGGTGGTGTGTGCAGTTACGATTCCTTCTTCGTCGGAGAACATTAAGTCTGCATTGCCGTGGTCTGCGGTGATTACTGCGATACCGCCTTTTGCCAGAATTGCTTCCACAGTTTCTTTCATACATTCATCCACTGCTTTTACCGCTGCGGTTGCCGCATCAAACACACCGGTGTGACCAACCATATCGCAGTTTGCATAGTTTAAGATGATGACATCATATTTATCGGAATTGATGCGGTTTAACACTTCGTCTTTTACTTCGTATGCAGACATTTCGGGCTGCAGGTCGTAGGTTGCAACTTTGGGAGATGCGATTAACGCTCTGTCTTCACCGGCAAATTATGCTTCTACTCCGCCGTTAAAGAAAAAGGTAACGTGTGCATATTTTTCGGTTTCCGCAATTCTTAACTGTTTTAATCCTTTATCGGAAATATATTCCCCAAAAGTGTTTTTCAAGCTCTGCGGTTTATATGCAACAGATACGTTGGGCATGGTTGCATCGTACTGAGTCATACATACATAGAATAAGGGGAAGAAGCTTCTTTCAAAACCGTCAAATGCTTCGTCCACAAAGGTACGGGTGATTTCTCTTGCTCTGTCGGGACGGAAGTTAAAGAAAATCACGCTGTCGTTTTCGGAAATGGTTTTTGCACCGTCAATCACGGTGGGCAGAACGAACTCGTCCACCACTTCTTTTGCATAAGATGCGGTGATTGCCGCTTCGGAGGAAACTGCAGTTTCGCCAACGCCTTTTACCATAGCACTGTATGCTTTTTCCACACGTTCCCAACGGTTGTCTCTATCCATTGCGTAGTATCTGCCCATAATGGTGGCAATTTTACCTACGCCGATTTTTTTCATTTCGTCTTCCAGCTGTGCTAAATATTCTTTTGCGGAGGAAGGCGGAACATCACGACCGTCTAAGAAGCAATGCACATACACGTCGGTTAAACCGTTTTTCTTTGCCATTTCAAGCAAGCCGTATAAATGGGTGTTGTGGCTATGCACACCACCGTCGGAAAGTAAGCCCATCAGATGCAGAGCGGTGCCGTTCTTCTTGCAATTTTCCATTGCATCCAAAAGAACATCATTTTGGAAGAAATCGCCGTCTTTGATGGCTTTGGTGATACGGGTTAATTCCTGATACACAATTCTTCCCGCACCGATATTGGTGTGACCAACTTCGGAGTTACCCATCTGACCTTCTGGCAGACCAACTGCCATACCGCTGGCATCAATTAAGGTGTTGGGATATTTTGCAATCAAGGTATCGATATATTTATTGGGAACGGCTTTAATGGCGTTACCCTTTTCTTCGGGATTGTAGCCGTAACCGTCCATAATCAGTAATGCGATAGGTTTTTTCATACCGTTTTCCTTTCTCTTGGAAAATGGCAAGAGTTTTTCGAAAAGCTCTTGCCATTTTTCTTTTTGGTGTTTCACAAATTCTGAGATATTTTTCATCTCGTATCAGATTGCGGAACGATTTGTGCCCCGAAGGGGGCGAAGCGATTCCGGAGCGGAATTTTTTATGCAAGGGAAGGCAAAAGCACAGCAAATACTTTGTGTATTTGCGAGCATTTTAACGCACCATTGCGGAAAAATTACCTTTGGAATCCATAAATAAGTTCCGTTTTCTGATACAACTTATTTGCAGGCATTAATGATGGTGGTGAAGTCTTCGCCTTTTAAGGAAGCACCGCCGATTAAGCCGCCGTCAATGTTGGGCATAGCCAGTAAACCTGCTGCATTTTTTGCATTCATGCTTCCGCCGTATAAAATTCTTACAACATCTGCAACGTCTGCGGAATACAGTTCTTTTAAGCATTCACGGATGAACGCACAAACTTCTTCTGCCTGTTCGTCGGTTGCGGTTTTGCCGGTACCGATTGCCCAGATGGGTTCGTAAGCAACAACCACTTTTTTTGCATCATCTGCAGAAATTTCTGCAAATGCTTTTACAACCTGGTCTTTAATTAAATCGTTGGTGATGCCTTTTTCACGGTCTTCTAATTTTTCACCCACGCAAACCACGGGAACGATATTTTTTTCTAATGCTTTGATGGTTTTTTTGTTAACGGTTTCATCGGTTTCTGCAAAGTATTCTCTTCTTTCGGAGTGACCGATAACAACATAGCTAACACCTAAGTCTAATAACATATCTGCACTTACTTCACCGGTGTATGCACCGCTTTCCATAAAATGAAGGTTCTGTGCACCGATGTTTAATTTGGTGCCTTTTGCAGCTTCCACTGCGTTTGCGATACAAACGAAGGGAACGCAAGCCAAAACATCACAGTTTGCACCGTCAACTGCACCTTTAAAGGAGTTGATCAGTTCTGCGGTTTCGGAGGGTTTTTTATTCATTTTCCAGTTGCCTGCAATTAATTTGGTTCTCATTTTTTTAATCTCTCTTTCTATAAATTCTGCACTCTGCTTTGTTCTGAAATGCAGTTGGTAAACTATGCTGTACGCAGTACCTTATTTGTCGTTTAAGCAATCGATACCGGGCAGAACGATACCTTCCAAGAATTCCAAGGAAGCGCCACCACCGGTAGAAATGTGGGTAACTTTATCGCCGAAACCGAACTGTTCTACTGCTGCTGCAGAGTCACCGCCGCCGATGATGGAGATGGAATCGGAAGCTGCGATAGCTTCTGCAACGGAGATGGTACCTTTTGCAAAGTTAGACATTTCAAATACGCCCATAGGTCCGTTCCAGATAACGGTTTTTGCATTTTTCACAACATCGGAGAATAAAGCGATGGTTTTTGCACCGATGTCCAGACCTTCCCAATCAGCGGGGATTTCTTTGGAATCAACGGTTTTGAAGTTTGCATCGTTGGAGAAACCGTCTGCAACCACGGTGTCAACAGGCAGATACATTTTAACGCCTTTTGCTTCTGCTTTAGCCAACAGTTCTTTTGCTAAGTCTAATTTATCGTTTTCGCAGATGGATTTACCGATTTCGTAGCCCTGAGCTTTTAAGAAGGTGTATGCCATACCGCCGCCGATGATTAAAGAATCCACTTTTTCAATCAGGTTGTTGATAACGCCGATTTTGTCGGAAACTTTTGCACCGCCCAAGATTGCAACGAAGGGTCTTTCGGGGTTGGATAAAGCTTTTCCCATAATGTCGATTTCTTTCTGAATCAGATAACCGCAAACTGCAGGTAAGTAATCAGCAACACCTGCGGTGGAAGCGTGTGCTCTGTGTGCGGTACCGAATGCATCGTTTACATAAACCTCTGCTAAAGAAGCCAATGCTTTTGCAAATTCGGGATCATTTTTTTCTTCTTCTTTATGGAAACGAACGTTTTCTAAGCAGATCACGTCGCCATCTTTCATATCAGCAGCCAAAGCTTTTGCGCTATCACCGATAACATCTTCTGCTAATTTTACTTCTTTGCCTAAGATTTCGGATAATCTTTTGGTAACGGGAGAGAGGCTATATTTCATATTGAATTCGCCCTTGGGTCTGCCCATGTGAGAGCACAGAATTACTTTTGCGCCCTGACCCATTAAATATTTAATGGTGGGTAATGCACCGTTGATTCTGTTTTCGTCGGTGATATTTTTGTTTTCATCCAGGGGAACGTTAAAGTCGCAACGAACCAGGACTTTTTTGCCTGCTACCTGAATATCTTCAATAGTCTTTTTCATGAGAGTGTGTCTCCTTCTGTAATATAATATAAATTTTTATGCATTATGAACAAGCAGACGAAATCTGCCATATACTATATTACTACATTTTTTTCCGATTTTCAAGTGGAATTTTTAAATTTTTTTAATTTTGTTACGATTTTATCAATATTTTTGTTTCACGGCAGAAAAATTATACAAAATTCCCGAAAAAACAGTTGGGATTTCTACACCTTTTCTATTGATTTTTCGGGGAAAATCTGTTATAATGAAACCAACTATGTTTTATGATACGAGGATGCTATGAGAAAATTCACCGTGAACCGCAACGATGCGGGCTTAAGGCTTGATAAATTTATTAAAAAAGTGCTGAAATTTGCACCCGATTCGCTCATCTACAAATACCTTCGGAAAAAGCGAATCAAGGTAAACGGCAAAAAGGAAGAAATCTCCTACAAATTAACCGAAGGAGATGTGCTGGAATTTTATGTAAATGACGAGTTGTTTTTTGATGCCGAGGAAAACGAAAATTCCTTCTTAAAAATCAAGCCCGACTTAGATATTGTGTATGAAGATGAAAACATTATGCTCATTCACAAAAAGGTGGGTGTGGTGGTACATACCGACGAAAAGGAAAATTTCAACACCTTAATTTCTCATATTCTCTCTTATCTTTATCAAAAAGGGGAATACAACCCCGACGAAGAATTATCCTTCCGCCCTGCCCTTTGTAACCGTATTGACCGAAATACGGGCGGCATCGTGATTGCCGCAAAAAACTCGGTGGCACTCCGTGCGGTGAATGAAGCCATCAAGCAAAACGAAACCGAGAAAAAATATCTGTGCCTGGTGAACGGTTTTTTGGAAAAGAAAGAGGCTACCTTAAAGGCGTATCACTATAAAGACGAAGTGAAAAAACAAGTCTATGTGTCCGACCGCAAAAAAGAGGGCTACAAGGAAATGATTACCAAGTATCGGATACTAAAAGAAACCAATCTGCACTCCTGCCCCGTATCCTTGGCGGAGGTTCATCTGATTACGGGCAGAACCCACCAGATTCGTGCCCATTTTGCTCATATCGGGCATCCCTTAATCGGTGACGGAAAGTACGGCAGAAATGAAATCAACAAAAAATTTAATGCCAAATATCAGTACCTTTATGCCTATCGGTTCCGCTTCGCCCTAAAGGACAAAGAAAACCCGCTATATTACTTAAACGGACGGATTTTCGAGATTGATAACATCCCATTTATGGAATGGGAAGGACTGAAAAAATAAGGATTTTTACTATGTTAGAACGCTTACAAGACTATTTGAAAACACAAAATATTACTCCCACAGACGAGATGATGAATCGCTTCCAAAAATTTTCCGACCTTCTTCGGGAATGGAATGAAAAAATCAACTTAACCGCTATTACCGAGCCCGGTGAAATTGAACTTAAGCACTTTATCGACAGTTTGACTATTTTGCAAACGGGAAAAATGCAAGGCTCCGTCATTGATATCGGATGCGGTGCGGGATTCCCCTCATTCCCCCTAAAAATTGCCCGTCCCGATTTGGATGTGACTCTTCTGGATTCGCTGAATAAAAGGGTGCTGTTTCAGAACGAAGTGATCAGGGAATTAAACCTTACCAATACACACACCGTTCACTCCCGAGGCGAAGACGGCGGCAAAAACCCCGATTTAAGAGAGCAATTTGATATTGCCACCGCAAGAGCGGTTTCTTCACTCCCCTCTCTTATCGAGCTTTGCATTCCCTTTGTAAAGGTTGGCGGATATTTTATCGCCTTAAAAGGCTCCGGCGCGGCGGAAGAAATTGCCGCCTCCAAAAAAGCATTGAAGGAGCTTAATGCCGAAATTGAAACGGTGCTTTCCTTTAATCTTCCCCACTCGGAAGACAAGCGAAACATCGTGGTGATTAAAAAACTGGCAAAAACCTTGCCAAAATACCCCCGTAACGCACCAAAACCCATTAAGCAACCGCTGTAAGAAAGGACTTATCTTATGTTTATTGATATTAAAAACAGACGAGAAGTGTTTTGGGATAATGCGATGATTATTCCCGAACATACCACCGCAGAGTTAAAGCTTCATAACCCCGTAAAGCGTGAACATATTTTCACCTTTGATGCTCCCTGGGAGCGTGCAGGCATCGGCTACACCATCACTGTAAAAGACGGGGAATTATTTCGGATGTACTATGTGTGCAACATTCCCGAAACACACGGCGTGTTTGCCACCCGTGTGGTATGTATGATGGAATCTGGTGACGGTGTCAACTGGATTCGTCCCAATTTGGGTCTTCATGAGTTTGACGGCTCCACCGATAACAACATTATTCTGGCAGATACCCGTGATGAGAAATTGCAGGAGCCTTTCGATAACTTCTTCGTGTTTATTGACGAAAATCCCGATTGCAAGCCAGAAGAAAAATTCAAAGCTTTGGCACTTTGCAGAAACTTAGAAGAAAAAGAGCACATTCACTGGTTAAGTCCCCGTGAAATGTGGTTATATACCTCCGCCGACGGAATTCATTTTGTGAGAAACCGTATGGTAGTAAACTCCGATTTTGTGGGCAGAGGCGGATTTGACAGTATCAACACCGCCTGGTGGGATAAGGATGACGGGAAATACCATTGCTTTGTGCGTGTGTTTATGAAAGACAGAGTTCGAGACATTAAATATATGCAGTCCACCGATTTTGTGAATTGGTCCGAGCCCATTCTTTTAAACTACGGCGAAAGCGAAGAATATGAGCTTTACACCAACCACATTATGAAATATTACCGTGCGCCTCACATGTTTATCGGCTTCCCCGAACGGTATATCCAAAGGCCCACCTTCGGCAAAAACTTTGAGCAGATGAACGGAGAGGAAGGTGCAAGATTAAGAAAAGAGCGTGCCGAAAAGCTGGAGCTTCGCATCGGCACCGCCATCACCGAGTGCATCTTTATGTGCTCCCGTGATGCCTTGAACTGGAAACGCTACGATGATATGTTTTTCCCCTTAGAGCAGGAGCATACCCATAACTGGGCATACGGGGACAACAGTTGCCCCATGTATCCTTTATTGGAAACCGATATGCCCGCTCCCTGGGAAGGCAAGGAAATTTCCTTCTACATTCCGGAGGGTTCATTCTCCCCCAATCCTCATAAATTATACCGTCACTCCATCCGTCTGGACGGGTTTGCTTCCTATCATGCAGATTATGATGTGAAGCAGGTGACAACCAAGTCCATTCTGTTTACGGGAAACGAACTCCACTTAAACTTCTCCACTTCCGCTTTAGGTTGGATTTATGTGGATGTGTTGGATGCCAACAACAAACCTTTGGAGGGTTGGCACAGCTGCGAGCTCTTTGGCAACACCACAGACAGAACCGTGTATTTCGGTGACTCTAAAGATGTTTCCTCTTTGCAGGGCAAGGTTATCCGTTTGCGGTTTACTATGAGAAGTGCAGACATTTACTCCTACAAATTTGAATAATTGATCAAATTACTATAAACCGAAAAAAAGAAAGGGACACCATTATGTTTATCGACATTAAAAACAGACGAGAAGTTTTTTGGGATGATTCCATGATTATCCCCGAACACACCACTGCAGAATTAAAACTGCATCACCCTGTGAAAAAAGAATTTGCACTTGCCTTTGATGCTCCCTGGGAAGCTGCAGGCGTGGCTTATCCCATGACCGTAAAAGACGGCGACATCTACCGTATGTATTACGTTGCCTCCCGCCCCAATATGCACGGGGCAGTGGGTACCCGTATTGTTTGTATGATGGAATCCACCGACTATGTCAACTGGACCCGTCCCAACGTTGGTCTGCACGAATACGACGGCAATACCGACAACAATATTATTTTAGTAAACTCCAATAACGATGATTACGGTGAACCCTTTGATAACTTCTTCGTGTTTATTGACGAAAATCCCGACTGTCTGCCCGAAGAAAAATACAAAGCCATTGCACTCTGCTACGATTATCACAAGCACAACCGTACCCATTGGCTGAGCCAGAGAGAAATGTGGTGCTACACTTCCCCCGACGGCATCCACTTTAAACGAAACTTTTTGGTAATGGATTCCGACACCGCGGTTCGTGGCGGATTTGACAGTCAGAATGTGGCATGGTGGGATAAAGAAGACCAAAAATATCATTGCTTTATCCGTGTGTTTATGAAAGATAGAGTGCGAGACATCAAATATATGCACTCTACCGATTTTAAAAACTGGTCGGAGCCGGTGCTCTTAAACTATGGTGAAAGCGAAGAATATCAGCTTTATACCAACGAAATTATGAAATACCCCAGAGCTCCCCATATGTTTATCGGGTTCCCCATGCGATATGTGGAACGGACCTCTTTAGGCAAAAACTTTGAGCAGATGGGCGGCGAAGAAGGAAAGCGTCTCCGCTGGGATCGTGCCGAAACCAAAGAATTAAGAATGGGTACCGCCATCACAGATTGTCTGTTTATGTGTTCCCGTGACGGGATGAACTGGAAACGTTATGACGAAATGTTTTTAGAACGGGAAGAAGAACATCCCTATAACTGGTCCTACGGTGATTTTTCCACCCCCGTTTATCCCTTTATTGAAACCAAAATGCCCGAACCCTGGGAAGGAAACGAACTTTCTTTCTTTGTGCAGGAATTTGCCCGTCCCGGGCTCCCGGCAAACTTGTACCGTCATTGTATGCGTTTGGACGGCTTTGCTTCCTACCACGCAGATTATGATGTAAAACAGGTTACCACCAAATCCATCTTATTTACAGGTAACGAACTCCACTTAAACTTCTCCACCTCCGCACTTGGCTGGATTTATGTGGATGTGTTAGACGCCAACAACAAACCCCTGGAGGGTTGGCACAGTTGCGAACTCTTTGGTAACACTACCGACAGAACCGTGTATTTTGGCGATTCCAAAGATGTGTCATCTCTGCAGGGCAAAGTGATTCGTTTACGATTCACCATGCGAAGTGCAGATATTTATTCCTACAAATTTGAATAACAAAAAAGGAGAAAACCAATGCTTCATTTAATTCCAACCCCGAAAACGCTCGTGGAAATTCCCGTTGTTTTAGAAAAGAAAGTGCTCTCTTTGGCTTGTTCCTTAGATGATGCAAGACTCAAAAACGCTACCAAAAATCTGCCTTTAGCAGAAGGCGGAATCCCCCTTTATATTTCTTACGAAGAAAAAGGATCGGAAGCCTACACCTTAACCTTAACCAACGAAAAGGCAGAAATCATCGGGGAAAGCGCACAGGCTGCTTTCTACGGCATCCAGACCTTGCGCCAGATTTTTACCCACGATACCCTTACTGAGTTAACCATTTCCGATGCTCCCGATATGGGGTACCGCGGTTTCTATCACGACACCACCCGAGGCAAAGTGCCCAAAGTGGAAACCTTAAAGAAACTAATTGACCAAATGGCATACTACAAATTAAATTCTCTGCAGTTTTATGTGGAGCATTCCTTTGATTTTAAAGAATATGCAGGCACCAAAGAAAAAACAGGTTACTTCACCGCAGAAGAAATCAAAGAACTTGATGACTACTGCTACGAAAACTTTATTGAATTTATCCCCTCTTTATCCTGCTTTGGTCACTTATACGAACTGCTCCAGCAGCCCGAATATCAGCATTTAAGAGAATTAGACACCTTTGAACAGGAATATATGACCTGGTGGGAAAGAATGGCGCATCACACCATCGACCCCACAAATCCCGAAAGCTTTGAACTGATTAAAAGCTTAATCGACCAGTATATGCCCTTATTCCGCAGTAATAAATTCAACATCTGCTGCGATGAAACCTTCGATTTGCAGATTGGTCGTCATTGGAACGGCAATGCAGGTAATCTCTACATTGAATTCGTAAAGAAACTGGTAAGTTATCTGCAGTCCAAAGGCAAAACCGTTATGATGTGGGCAGATATTTTGCTCCATCACCCCGAAGTGATTTCCGAACTGCCCGAAAACGGCATCGAATACTTAAACTGGTGGTATGAACCCGAAATTCACGAAAACGATATTGAGCTCTTTGAAAAAATGCAAAAACCTCAAATCGTTTGTCCTGCTACCTGGAGCTGGGAAGGCGTTGTGGAATGGGTGGAAAAAGAAGAAGGCAACATCGCCAATATGATTAACGCAGGCTACCGCCACGGTGCCAACGGCGTGTTAAACACCAACTGGGGCGACTTCGGAAACCCCTGCACCATTGAATTGGCGCTTTACGGTATGGTATTCGGCGGTGCAAAAGGATGGACTGTTGCCACCGAAGCTACCGACAGCTTTAAAGCAGATGTGAACCACCTGCTCTATGAAAACGAAAAAGGTTATCACTATTTAAGAACCTTAAGTGATTGTCAGAAGGATTTACGTTTCACCTTTGTTGCAAACGCTTATTCCAACACCTTATACACCAAAAAACGTCTGTTTGATGCTCCCTCCCCTGAGCGTGTAGAAGAAATCAGAACCATCTGCCAAAATGTGATTGATGAATTATCCAAACAGAGTTGGACACAGGATGAATTCCGCAAACAGATGATAATTTCCGCAGAAGGCATCATCGTGATGGACGAGCTTCTCGCCAAGGTGGCAGGCTATGCCATCGAAAGAAAATCCGATACCAAATCCTGGCTTGAAAAATTCTCCGAAGACTGGCTCAAGAAGAACAAAAAGAGTGAGTTAGACGCAGTAATGGACATTTTCTTAACCTTAGATAAGCACTATCACTAAAAAATACAACGAAAAAGGACTTGCATTTTTTAATGCAAGTCCTTTTTTTCGTTTAGCTTTATTAGAAAGAAAGTGTCTTTTTTTTATTATTTCGTAAAGAATGCAATGGCAACAATGCCGGGGCCTGCGTGGGTACCGATGGTGCTTCCCATTAAGATGGATTCTTTGGGAGCGTTGCCGTCTTTCCAGAAATCTTTGGTCTGTTCTAAGAACAATTTTACCCCTTCGTCATTCTGACCGCTATGTCCGAACAGAACAGGCTTGGTGTAGTCAATTTCGCCCACTTTTTTGATTTCCTCAATCAATGCCTGATTGCCTAATTTTGCACCTCTGGCTTTGCCGATCTGATGGATGGCACCGTCATACACTTTCACGATGGGTTTAATGTTTAACAAACCACCCACCAGGGATACCACACCGGAAATTCTGCCGCCCATTTTTAAGTATTTTAAGGTATCTACCATTGCAATAATATATAATTTATCTTTGATGGAATCTAAGATATCTTTAATTTCTTTGGCGGATTTTCCTTCTTCGCACAAACGAAGTGCATATTCCACCATAACGCCGGAACCAACTGCCACGTTGCCGGAATCCACTAAATAGATATTATCAAATTCCCGGGATGCGATATGTGCACTCTGGCAGGTTCCGGAAAGTCCTGATGCCACAGTAATTACCACGGCCTCGTCTCCTGCATCGGCCACTTTCTGAAACTCACTGCGAAAGGCTTCGGGAGTTACCTGAGAGGTGGTGGGAAGAGTCTCCACAGTTTCTAATCGTTTGTAAAACTCTTCGTTGGTGATGGTAACACCGTCAATAAATTCTTCTTCGCCAAAACGAACAGTCAACGGAATTACGGTGGTCAATGCTCTGCGGTCTTCCATTAAATTTGCGGTGGAATCGATAATAATTCTTGTTTTCATAGCCATTCTCCCTATATTATAAACCTTCTCTGGTAATTTCCTGCAGATTTTTTGCAATCACCTGCAGTGCATAATAAAAATGTTCCCGTTCTTCTTCACTAAGACCGCTGCCGCCTTTTTCCACGGCAAGCTTAATCCTCTCACGAAGCTCATAGGTGGCTTTTTTGCCTGCTTCTGTCAAACGGATTTTGGCACGGTAACCGTTGCCCGCATCTCGTTCTACCAACCCTTTTTTCTCCATTTCGGAAATCACACGGGAGGCTTCCGCCTTGTCTCTGTGGCAAATTTCCGAAAGGTTGGTGCAGGTTAAGCCTTCTTCACTTTTATAAAGAGCAATCATATAAACTGCCGCTCTTCCTTTTAAGCCAAAGGGTTTTAATTCTTCGTTTGCAATCTTGTTCCAGGAGGAAGTGAGTTGCGTTAAACCTAATGAAAAAATTTCGAAGCGTCCAATCATAAGATAACCGCCTTACCAATATACTTGTTGAAACTTCAACAAGTATATTGTATCACACCAATGTTGAAATGTCAACATTTTTTTTAGAAAAAACCGAACCGAAAAAAATCGATGGCAAAGCTCCCCCCATCTATCACTTGACAAAAAAATCGGTTAATGATATACTTTACTCACGAAAGGAGTGTTTCAATATGAAATATCAACTAAAAAAACTTACTATCGGATTGCTCCTGGGAGCAACCGTTTCTTCTATGACCGCCTTTGCGGCAAATGCTACTCTCACAAAAGATATCACCTATCGCAATATTGAAATTGCGGTGGACGGCAATAAAATCACTCCCACCGATGCCAACGGCAACTATGTGGAACCTTTTATTATGGACGGCACTACTTACCTGCCCGTAAGAGCCGTTGCCAACGCTTTTGATAAAGATGTTAGTTGGGAGGATGCCACCAGCACCGTTTCGTTGAATGCCAAAAATGAAACAAACGAAAGCAAAACAACCGCCCAAAAAGAAACCGTTCCTGCAGGCACCATACAAAAAGATGTGACCTACCGTGATATTAAAATCGTGGTGGATGGAAGCCAAATCACTCCCACAGATGCCAACGGCAATCCCGTGGAACCTTTTATTATGGACGGCACCACCTACCTGCCCGTAAGAGCCGTTGCCAATGCCTTCGGCAAAGAGGTTGGCTGGGATGATGCCACCAGTACCGTTTATCTTGGTCAACAACCTGCAGAAAATGGCAGTGTGGACGGAATCTACACATCATCGATGGGATTGAATTTGATTCTCAATACGAATAATACCGGCTCCTTATCCGACGGATACACCACAGAAAACTTCATCTGGGCACAAGATAGCAACAGTGTTACCTTAATCAATCCCAATTTTCCGGATGACCCCATCGTTTTAAGTGTGAATGGAAATCAGTTATCTTTCACCGAGGATATGTACACCCTGATTTTTAACAAAGTTGATGCGTCCCTGCTTGCTAAACAAATGGAAATCGTCACTATGAAAACTGTTACCGTGGATAAAACCGATGCCAAAAAGCCCATCGTCACCATCGAAATGGCAGACGGCAGTGTGATGAAAGCAGAACTTTATCCCAACGTGGCTCCCATCAGTGTGGAAAACTTTATCTCCTTAATCGAAAAAGGCTTTTATGACGGTTTAACCTTCCATAGAAACATTCCCGGATTTGTGATTCAGGGCGGTTGTCCCGTTGGCAACGGTACCGGCGGACCAGGCTACTCCATCAAAGGTGAATTTTCCTCCAACGGCGTGGAAAACAATTTAAAACATACCCGCGGCGTTCTGTCTATGGCAAGAGCAACGGATCCCGATTCTGCAGGCAGTCAGTTCTTTATTATGCATGCAGATGCGCCCCACTTAGACGGCGAATATGCAGCTTTCGGTAAAGTGATCGAAGGTATGGATGTGGTAGATGCCATCGCAAACTCCGGTATGTAACATCCTTACAACAAAAAAAGACATCCATCAGGATGTCTTTTTTTATTGAATCATATGTGAGTACCTTCTTGATTTCCCGAAATCTTCTGCGATACTCCATAATTGGTTTCGGGAGGCGTGTTACGAACCACCGACCGACCGGTTATCACTTCGTGCCGGTTTGCGGTGCCCAAAACTGCTATCGGTTCGCTGCTCGCTCACCGCAGTTTTGACCGCTGCACCAGTGATTGCTCTCTTTCTCCGCCTCGCGGCGTTCGCAATCACTGCCCAACGAGCCACGCTCGTCTGTCTCATAACCCGATTTTTTTTGTATTGTTTCGTTTCTTATAAAAGAAAAAGGCATCCGTTCTCGGATGCCTTTATGGTTGCGGGAGGCGGATTTGAACCACCGACCTTCGGGTTATGAGCCCGACGAGCTACCAAACTGCTCCATCCCGCGTTATAAACGCTTGAGCAAGAAAAACATGGTGCCGGAAACCGGAATCGAACCGGTACGGGAGTCACCTCCCACAGGATTTTAAGTCCTGGGCGTCTGCCAGTTCCGCCACTCCGGCGCATCTCTCTTACTCAAGCGCTAAACTATAATACCATACTAAAAGCGATTTGTCAAGAGATTTGTGAAAAAAATTTATAAAATTTATAAAAAACGGTTTTCCGGTTGTTTTTCTGCTATCATATTATGCAAAATGATGTACCTTAAGAACCGGGATGCAGTATGTTTTTCACACTGCATCCGCTTTCCAATCAAAAATGGTTACAGACAAGTGATATTATCCACAATCTGTCCCGCCGCTCTGAGCATTTTAGCGGCTTTCTTTTTTAAGTGGGCATTTTCTTTTTCGGAGCGTAAAGGGTCAAAAACCATTCCTGCCACGGCGCCCACTACCATACCTGCAAGAATTCCCTTCACATAGTTACTGTGATTCATAACGTCCTCCCGCTAATCTATTCTAATCAAAGCTTTGTGTTTTTTAGTATCGCCTTTCAGGCGCCGGTTTATGCAACTTTTTTATCATTTTATTGCATTGTTTTTTCCATTTCCCGTTTTAATTTTGCGATAATTTTCTTTTCCAATCGGGAAATATAGGATTGAGATATCCCCATCATATCTGCCACTTCTTTCTGCGTTTTTTCTTCCTGACCGAAAATCCCGAACCGAAGAGAAATAATCAACTGTTCCCGTTTGCTCAGTTTGGAAACGGCATCTATGAGCACTTCTTTTTCCAGTTTTTTCTCGATTGCTTTATGGATAATATCCCCATCGGTTCCCAAAATATCGGATAAAAGCAATTCGTTGCCGTCGCCGTCCATAGATAAGGGTTCATCCAAAGACACATCATTTCGCTGATTGGAAATTTTGCGAAGATGCATTAAAATTTCATTTTCGATGCATCGGGAGGCATAAGTGGCAAGTTTAATGGACTTTTCCTGATTAAAGGAATTGACCGCCTTAATCAGACCAATGGTGCCGATAGAAGTTAAATCTTCCAGCGATACTCCCGTATTCTCAAATTTTTTGGAAATATAAACCACCAGACGAAGGTTATGTTCAATTAAGGTCTGTTTTGCTTTTTCATCCGATAAATTTGCAATTAACGCCTCTTCGTGTTCGGGGTCCAGAGGCGGCGGCAAAACATCGGAGCTTCCCACATAATGACATTCTCTGCCGAACAAACGAAATATCCGTTTTAACAAAGATTGAAATAATTTCTTCATAATGATTTCCTTTCTAATTTGACATTACAACGGCGGGATTGCAAATAGCGTCATATCCCTCGTGACAAAAAACATCTGACCAGGCGACCACCGCTTTCACAGGTCTGTTATCACAAGTGATGCGATCCGGTTTAAACGCATATAATATTCCCTCGTTTTCTGTGATAGTACGGCAGGGTATCACCCTGAAATTTTTCACATGTTCGGGAGAATGTATATCAAACAACGGTTTTAACAGTTCCGAATTCACCACAATGACGCCGCTATGCTCCAAAGGGTCTCTTAAGCGGTTTCCCGTGTCTAAAAAAGTTTCCAACCGAATGGTTTTCTCCCCGTAAGATAAACAAATTGTTTTCTTCTGCTCCGATCCTTTTTGACGGATGGTTGCCAGATAAAACCGTCCGCAAACCACCAGTAAAAAGGAACCGATTGCCACGGCACACAATGTGACCCGATTGGCGTTTTCCGAAAAAAAGGAGGCAGAAAACCGAATTCCGCCCGCCAGGGTGAAGCTAAGCAGATAATACAGAAGAAAGAGTCTTAAAAACTCTGCAAACCGTCGCACCGAAAAGGTAATAAAAATCATAAAAGCCGCCACCAAAATCTGAAACATCAGATGCTCCAAAAAACGATAGGAACCAACACAAAGCAAACAAAAATATAAACTGCCGATGATGCTCCCCAAAATCCCCCTGCCAAAAGAGAATTTTCCGCCTCTTGCATAGGAAGTGAGAAACAAGAGCAGAAGATTCATCACAAAGTTATAACAAAACAACACATCAAAATACACAACGGTACGTTCCATAAAAAACGCCTCTTTCGCAAATTTCAAAGTAGGATGAGTATAGCACATCCGGCGGAAAAAATTTAGTCAATTTTGTCGCATCGGTCATTATTTTCGTTGACAAAATCCCAAGATTTTTGTGATTTGTTATTGTATTTAAAGAAAAACTGTGTTATACTGAATTTAACAAAGAAAATCGGACAAAAAAGGAGGGTTGGCTTGTGCAAACGGATTATCGGAAAAATCATTCTCAGCTGGTGCGCAATTTCTTGTCTCACAAGCTGACTATTGAGGGAAAATCACCTCTCACCGTGAAAGAATATGCTTACGATTTGCAAACTTTTTTCCGTTACCTGGTAAAGCAAAAACAAACTCCCCAAACTCCCATGGAAGAAGTGGATATTTCTCACATTGACCCGGATTTTATCCGCTCCGTGGAATTAACGGATATATACGAGTACTTAATGTTTTTAAGCAAGGAAAAAGGAAATGGGGTAAAATCCCGTGCCAGAAAGCTTTCCGCCATCAAGTCCTTTTATAAATATCTTACCGTGAAAATGCATCTTCTGGATAAAGATATTGCCAAAGACTTAGAAATGCCGAAAATGCCGAAAACCCTTCCCCGCTACCTAGAGCTGGAAGAAGCAAAGCAACTGTTGAATGCGGTGGACGGCAAACAAAAGGAACGTGATTTTCTGATGCTCACCATTCTATTAAATTGCGGATTGCGTGTGTCGGAACTTCAGAATATCCGTTTGACGGATATCCGCGGAAACACATTGACCGTAACGGGAAAAGGCAATAAGGAACGGCAACTGTTTTTAAACGATGCCACCGAGAAAGCGTTGAACGATTATCTTAAAGTGCGTCCCCGTTGCCAAAGCGATTATCTGTTGCTTTCTTCCCGACAAACTCCCATTTCGGTGGCAGGCATTCAATACACGATGAAGAATCTGTTCCGAAAAGCAGGCCTGGATGCCACAAAATTATCCACGCATAAACTTCGTCACACCGCTGCAACCTTAATGTATAAGCATGGAAAAGTGGATATTAAAACGCTGCAGAAAGTGTTGGGTCACGAGCATTTAAACACCACCGAAATTTATACCCACACCGATGACACCTTGGTAAAAGAGGCCATCGACCTAAATCCCCTTGCCCATTTTGAAAAAAAAGAAACCGAATAAATACTATCATACGAAAGGATGTGCGCTTATGCTGACCTGCAGTTTGGTAACCGGTGCGGAGGGAATGTATAACATTACCGCCGAAATCAAAAAACAAGTGGAAAAACAAAATTACAAGGACGGAATTTTGCTGATTTACTGTCCCCACACCACCGCATCTGTGGTGGTAAGCGAAAACGTGGATGTGGATGTGAAAGCGGATATTTTGGCCGCAGTCAGTCAGGCGTTTCCCAAACGGGACGACCATCTGCACTACGAGGGGAACTCCCATGCACACATCCGTTCCACCTTAGCAGGCGTGTCCGTCACCTTACCGGTGGAAAACAGCAAACTTGTGTTAGGGCAGTTTCAGGGCGTTTACTTTATGGAGTTTGACGGACCCAGAACCAGAAATTATTACTTAAAATTTATTCCCACACCTTAATTTAAAATGTAAAAAACGGTATTGCAATGCAATACCGTTTTTTGTGTCGTTGTATAGTATCATACAACGAGATACAAAAATGCTAAAAAAATCTGAAATAATCCCAAAAACTTATTTCATGTTGTTTTCGTAGGACTGAATCATTTTCTTACTAATGTGACCCGAACGACCTTTGAGTTTTGCCAAATATTTTTCGCAAATTTCTCCCGTAAAGATCTTAATTTCCAGTTTCAGACAATCGCCCTGAGGTGTAACAAAAATTTTATCAATATATTGATCAACAAAATCCTTCGTAATGAGTCCGTGAACAGCATCTCCCTGTGCCTTTTTTAATACTGCACGAATGGTTTCAATATGCTTTTTAAATTCTTCCTTTGAATTCTGCTGTTCTGTAATCTCGAAAAGTTCCTCTTCATATTTTTTAATTTTTATTTTACATTCACCATTCATCTGCAAATATTCTTTATCTGAAATATCGCCGTTTACATTATATTCCAACAATTTTGATTTTTTCTTATTCTCTGTTTCAATAAGCTTTTTCAGTTCACTGATTCTCCGCTGCATTTCATCAGTTTCATCAATGGTCTTATACATTTCAATATACTCTTCAATCAGATCTTCCGCTATGCGAGAAGTTTCACGAAAAACATCCAGCAATATCGGCTTTAGTTCTTCTTCATAAATAGCAAACGAAGGGCACGCCTCAGTACCATTGTTGATTTTATTGGAACAAAGCCACTTACTGTTGACATTCCCTTTCCGGTCTTTGCTTCCCCTGCGATAATAGGAACACCCACAATGCGAACAAAACAGCTTTCCGGTCATCAGATTTCCGTGATTGCATAAATTCTGTCTTGCCTTCACATCTAAACTTCTTTTTTTCAGAACCTCGTTGGCTTGCTCCCAAAGCTCCTCAGATACAATCGCCGGTACAATCTGCCCCGTTTCATCTTTAAACATCACCCATTCCTCAGGTGGCAGAAAATGCTGTTTTTTTGTAAACATATCCACCACTTTTACTTTATTTCCTACATAATACCCTTTGTATTTGGGATTGGAAATGGTATTTGACATGGTTGAATGTGCTATTTTATTCCCATTCCGATTGCGGTAGCCTTTCTCATAAAATAAATTTTCCAATTGCTTCATACTGTATTCATTTGTGGCGTACAGTTCAAACAATTCCCGCACCATCTCGGCTTCCTCTTCGTTGATAACCAATCTTTTATCCTTCTTGTCATAACCAAAAATTCTGCTGTTTCCCAAAACAACATTGTTTTTTATTGCCTGCTGATGCCCAAACTTAATTCGGGAAGACAGCTTCCGCAATTCGTCCTGAGCAATCCCGGACATAATCGTTAACCTAAGTTCAGAATCTTCTTCAAAGGTGTTGATATTGTCGTTCTGAAACAAAACACCTACCCCATAATTCAAAAGTTCTCGGGTAAACTGAATACTATCGAGTGTATTACGTGCAAAACGAGATATTTCTTTCGTAATCACAAAATGAAATTTCCCCTGACGGGCATCTTCAACCATCTGATTAAAATTTTCACGTTTTTGTGTAGAAATCCCGGATATCCCTTCGTCGATATATCCGGGCACATATTCCCAATTTTTATTTTCCTTAATAAAATTGGTGTAGTACATCACCTGGTTGTCAAGGGAGTTAAGTTGTTCATCCTTTTCGGAAGAAACACGAGCATAAAAAGTAACCTTGAGCGGAAGTTCATAGATAGATTTTAGACGTAATTGCTGTCTGATCTCATGTAACTGCATCTAAAACACCTCATATCGTAAAAAGTTTCGTTGTATCATTACTTTAGATTATATCATATTAAAAAAAGAAATGCAATAGTTTTTTCGTTTTTGAAAAGTCATAAAAAAACTTTTCAAAAAATATTGAAAAGTTGGTTTTTTTATGTTATAATTCATTTGAAAAGTCAGAAAGGTGGTTTTTTCTATGCTATACCGAAAAATAGAAACTGTGATTAAAGACCATTTACACTCAGATACAAATAAGATTCTGTTAGTAGATGGCGCCAGACAGGTCGGTAAAACGTATATCATCCGCTATGTCGGTAATAAACTTTTTGAAAACTTTATTGAAATCAATATGGTTGAAGATTCGTTAGGCGCCGGCTTGTTTGCCAACACAAAAACCGTGGAAGATTTCTACCTGCAAGTCAGCATGCTTGCGGGCGACAAAATGAAAGACAAAAAAAATACATTAATTTTCATTGATGAAATTCAAGCATATCCCCATTTACTCACACTTTTGAAATTTTTATCGCAAGATGGTCGATTCACCTATATTGCAAGCGGCTCTCTTCTGGGCGTTACCTTATCTCAGACCACTTCCATCCCTATGGGAAGTATCCGAAAGATACGAATGTTCCCTCTTGACTTTGAGGAATTTTTATATGCAAACGGATTTAACAAGCTTGCAATCGACATCATAGAGAAAAAATTCAGAAATTTAGAATCACTTGACGAAACGATGCATTGTAAGCTGATGGATTTATTCCGAAAATTTTTACTTGTGGGAGGTCTTCCCGATGCGGTAAACGCATTTATTACAGAGAAGAACATTGTACGTGTCAGAGAAATTCAAAATGAAATTCACGACTACTATGCCGCAGATGCCTCCAAGTACGATGCAGAACGAAAACTGAAAATCAGAAGAATTTACGATTTAATCCCCTCCAACTTGGAAAATAAGAAAAAAAGGGTCATCGCACAAAGCATTGAAAATAAAAAAGGAAAAACTTTTTCAGATTATGAAGACGAATTTGAATATCTGATTAGTGCCGGAATTGCCCTGAATGTTCAGGCGCTGTCCACACCGGTTTTTCCGCTGATTGAATCCACGGGAAAAAATCTTCTGAAATTATACCTGAATGATGTAGGTCTTCTCACCGGAATTTTATACGGGAATAATATACGTGCCATTCTGGATGATGAAAAAAGCATCAATCTTGGGTCGGTCTATGAATGCGTAGTCGCAAGCGAGTTGGCAGCACATGGGCATAAGCTGTTCTACTATGATAATCGTACAAAAGGTGAGGTAGACTATTTGATTGATGACTATGACAGTCTGTCTGCCGTTCCCATCGAGGTAAAATCCGGAAAAGATTATACTGTGCATAGCGCTCTTAACACATTTGTTTCCAACGAGGATTATCATATCAAAAAAGCCTTTGTGGTATCAAACGAAAGAGATGTAACCAAAAAAGGTAAAATCACATATATCCCCATTTATTATATTATGTTTTTTTAACATAAGCACCGAAAATAAAGAAAAAAAATAAGACATCAATTCCTCTTCTAATTGATGTCTTATTTCTTTGGATTGTGGCTTTTTGGATGGCATTTTAGATAAATCAAATGCTCCATACGGTTTTTCTCCTTTTCGGTGATAATCCCTTCAGAGAAAAGAACCTTGTTAAAGTAATGAAGCCACACCTCTTTTGCTCTGTGATCTATGTTGGTTCACCTCTTACGCTTTTATTTTTACCGGTCTTTCGGATAATAATTCCAACTTTGAAAAAATTAGGGAGATTTCTACCATGGACAGAAAGGCCGTACTTTCTGTCCATGGTAGTTTCAAAAACGATTTTATATTGCACGTCATTGACTAACTCTGTACTTATCTTTGAGGCGCACTCCTATGTAGGTTGCCCTAGGTGAACCCGATGACAAAAGATTGCCATCATCGTCAATGCGTTTCTTCTTGACTGCTATCTTCTTGTGTTCTGTAATATAATTCCTAATATTACCTCTCACCAATGCATCATTTTCTTTACAAAATGCTTCATAAGCAGATTTTACGACTTCTGTTGATTCGCAAGATTCTTTTTCAACAACTAAACACTTGTCAAAGAAGCTCTTTTCCGGGCAGAATTGCACCATATTTTTTTGTTTAATTTTATGAGCTTCTTTGGCATACGGAAATTTTTCTCCGTTGTCCAGATATGACTTAAGCCCACCGATTGCCCAAGAAAAGATTCCATCTTTTTCGTCGAGCAGATCGACTGAGTAGTTTTTATTATCATCAATGATAGGAGCATTTAGATACGGAAAAAACAACAACCTGTTGAAAACTGCTTCTATGTCCCCAATATCAAGTTTGCTATCAAACCTAATCAAGTGATTAGATGAAAATATCATCTTTGTTTCACCTTTAACAGTGCATGGATTAGCGTACAAAGCACGAGCTGCAATGGTATCATTATGAGATGTTAAAGCCTTAAAAGCTCCTACGTCCTTTAAATCTTCATTCTTCAAGTCAGGAGCTACATTCAAAATTTTTCCTGATAGAGTTGCCGCATACTCTTGCTTTTGTAAATCCGCCAAATCTGAATATCCAACGTAATCTTTACCTATAATTTCTGACAACACTTTGCACAAAACCGACTTTCCTGTATGAGGTTCTGAAATCAATAAAAACGCAGTTTTGGCGTTATTATATTGTGAAAGTATATACCCGCAGATAGCTCGTAAGAGTTCTTTCATCTCTTCATCGCCATTTGTTATCAGGTCTACATATTTCAAGAACTCTTTACACTTCGCTCCCGGTTTATAACTTGCCCTGATGTAGTGTTTAAACTTATACTTTGACGAATGTGGTAACAACGTACCATTCATAACATCAACTACACCGTTTACACAATTTACGAACGGTCCGTTCGCAAAGAAATTATCATCAGTCACCAATTCTTCTGAAATTATCAACTGATTATATGCTTCCTTGTATTCTTGCGATGAAACTTTCATTCTGTCTTTTTCAGGCAACAGCATTCTTAATTTTAACGCAACATTGTTTGCATCGCTATTGTCATAGCAACCTGTTCTGGAATTATAAACCCATAAGCAACCATCTATCAATGCCAACTCATCCGCCCTCTTAAGCAATTCTGCCATTAGATTACTGTTTCGCTCGTTGCGCTCCGTAAGATTGCAACTGATGTGTTCAGACATTTTCTTTACGCCTTTCTTATCCTTGAATTTGTTCTTCTTTTTCTTCTTGTGTTTTTTCTTTTTTTGCAGCGGATTCTCTGTCTTCTGAGAAGACGATTCGGGAATCGGGATTTTGTATCCTAAGTCCTCCAACCGCTTTAGAAGCTTTAATCGCATGTAAAGTGGTGTTGGGGTTAAATGGCGCAAACCCTTTACAACGCCCTTTGGCTGTACATTTTCTGCTTCCTCCATCATTTTTTTGATTTGCTCTTCTCGGGAGCTGATAACATATCTGTTATCTCTTTTTACAAGTGTGTTCATTTAAACACCCTCCTTTTTTTAATTACGAGCTTTTGTTGCCCGCACCTATAGTATCCTGTAGGGGGTATTCAAAAAAAACTCTCGTTTTTTACTAAATAAATTGACTAAAAAAACACTTAATTGCTTATCAACACAACGTTTTCGCCATTTTTTTTACGTTTACGTTGCTTACGAAAAACTTTTTTAAAAATTAAAAAATAATCCCTAAAATCCTTGTGATTTCAAGGATTTTAGGGATTTAAATTATTTGCGCTTTTTCTATTGACACGCTAACATTGCCAAACTGCACCTATCCGCTGATAACCTTCGTTGCAATTTCAAAGCAACGATCATCTGCATCATTATTGAATATCGGAATATCAATCCAGTTAAAATTGATTCCGGTAGTTACTCTACTATATTCTGCCTGCGATAATACGGGCACTGTACTATTAACAATTTTACGAACTTCTCCAATGATTTTTAAATATTCACTCTGAAATTCCTTTATATTCTTTATTTCGGCTACTGAAAACAGAAGCACGAGAAGTGGATTTTTTTCATATCCTTTTTTCTTGAGTAGAAATTTTAGACCAGCTACTCCCTCTTCCATCAATATGAATAATAAGAAATCTAAAACCCCTAAATTTTCCCCCTCCAATTCAAAACTTAATGATTGATATTGTTGCATAATCTCCGGACACACGAATTCAAACTGACCGTTAGATAAATCCTTCAACCTCATGATACTATCGTATATAAGGGAGCATCTCTTATATAGACCTTTTTTTGATATTTTATCGATTTGTGCAGCATTCCTTTGGAGCCAAAGCATATTTTTCTGCAGTTCTTTTAAGGCTATTTCGATATCCTCTGAACCATCGCTCTTTTTCACTTTTTGTATCATATTGTAAATAAATTTAGAAATCTTTTTTGTATCAGTTTGCGTACCATCAAATACTGTTTCTATTTTTTTTGCTTTTTGTGCCAAAAATGCTCCCAAATTTATTACTTCAATGTGTTTGCAAAATCGCTCATAAAAATCATATTTTATATGAGCGGGTAATGATACTGAATCCTCAATTCCTTGGACAAACAAAACCATCATTCGAACATAAGCTTTCGCATAATCACTTTCAAAAAATCGTTTAAAGAATCGCAAAAGTGATTCACAATCAACTGTTTTTGCCTTCTTATTGTATGGATTATGTAATTCTTCGAAACACATGTCAGCTAAATAGTCAGAAAACATAGCTAAATCATCAGGATTAGTTTCTGTAGCATGAATCTCATCAATCAGTTTAAAAGCAAAAAATAATATGGCATAATCATTAACGATATTTATTTTCTTGAATTTGTAGTTTTTAAAACGTTTTCGTATCCTTGGCAAAAAATGTTTTTCAGGATTGAATTCAAGGGTAAAAGCATCAAAAAAATTGGCTATACCTGTTGTTAGGTTCTCTTCCAGAAACTTTCTTTTTATTTTTTTACGTTCTTCTATAATTTCCCCTTTGCTTGCCATATATCCAATCTCGCCATATTTTGATAACAATTCACTTCTTTCGTATTCAGAAACTCGTTCAAGTATAAGGCTGTTAATTATAAAAACTACTGCATCTGTTAAGAAAACTTCATCTGTATTGTTAAATGCCATTATCAGAAATTCTTCTATTTCTGTTTCTTCAACAACGCGTCGCATACAGTCGTCCAGCATATTTTTAATAGTACTCATAAAAATCACCTACTAAAAGTATACCATACTTCTACAAAATAAACAAGCATTATCATAAAACTCATGTTCCATGCACAATATCATTAAAAATCCTGTATCTATGCAGTTTGTTCCGTTGTTCCACTATTTAATCTAAACTTTTTTTAGTATATATTTTCATGATTCTTAAATATTTTCAGAAATTTTACGGAACATTGGAACAACCTTAGCGACTGCCAAACTTACGATAAAAGGTACTCTTGCTAAGATGTAATTTTCGCATAGCCTCTGTAGCAGTAATCTGACCTTCTCTCCATTTTTGAATCACTAATTTAGTATCAGCAGGAAGCTCCAACGGCTTCCTGCCCTTGTATCTGCCCTCGCTTTTCGCAATAGCGATCCCCTCAGCTTGACGAGAAAGGATATAGGATCTTTCCAGTTCTGCAACCGCTGCGAACACCGTCAGCATAAATTTCCCGGTTGGGGTATCCGTGTCGATGGCTTCTTTCTGACTAATGAATCCGACTTCCTTTTGTGCTAGCGCATCAATTAACTCCAAAAGGTCCCTGGTGTTACGGGCAAATCTGGAAATCTCCGATACAATCACCGTGTCCCCTTTTCTCACATAGGACATCATTTTCTTAAGCTGCGGGCGGTCTGTATTTTTACCGGACAGTTTATCAATAAAAATCTCGTCCACACCGAGTTCCCGCATCAAAACTTCCTGTCTGGCAGTATTTTGCTGTTCTGAGCTACATCTAACGTATCCCAATTTTCATAATTGGCATCATCTCCTTCCCAATAGGGTGTCATTTTTTTATGGGAGGTCTTTTAATTCAAAAACCAACTTATATGGGACGGTTTTCCCCACTCCCATTAAGGTATACCCTAAAAAGACTGTTTTTAACAGTCACTGATGCTGTCGGGCTGTTTATTTTGTTTTTCGCCTGCTAAATCTCTGTTGGATTTCATTCCATTTTCGCTCTGACAGCCAGTACAGCAGAAAGAAAAACAAGATAAAGAGGCAGGCGGCAACTGTGACGATATTTATACCCGCTATCAATATGCTTTGTAATGACGGTTCTTGAATCTGTAGAGTAAAACGCAAAAGTCCCCAACGAATTAAAAACGTGATTCCTACACCGACGGAATCTAACATAAGATAAAATAAAACTTTTTTACCCATTCGCATCCCTTCTTTCGTTTGGTTTTACTGTTAACACAAAAATAACCGATATTTTTTATTTCACTTGTATAATATCTATCACTAAAACAATCCTAACCGATATTTACTCTGCTACCAGTGTATAAATTTGCCAATATTGCTTGATATTATTGTAAGAAGTCATAAATAAAACAAAAATCCGCAGTGTTTTTACACTACGGATTTTTTAACATATCCTATTTAATTTTCGTGTTTCATAAAAGCGCAGCAACGAGCCGACATTGTTTGCAAGCTGAACTGCGGTTTTTATATAAGTTATATAGAGGAAATGCTGCACATACTATTTTACATGAAGATGGGAATATACTTAATCAAAAAAGAAAGGTCATAGCATCCCCGACAGATGCCTGCATTTTTGATAAATATAGGTGTTAGTCATATCGTTTATATAACAAAAGGAAATGACAGATGTGCAGCATATGCCTACTGCAAATTTTAAGAATCCTTATTCCGTTTTCCACTCATCGATATGCGCTTTAATAAATTCGTCATCGTTTAAGTGAGGATATTTCTCCTGTACCCTGTTCAGTTCTTCCAGCTGACCATCGGATAAGGATTCCTCGGGATTTAAGCAATAGATATTTTTCATCAGTCCCTGACGGCGAAGAATTTCGTGAAGTCCTGCGATACAACCGCTGAAGTTATGAGCAGTATCAAAAAATGCACTGTTGGTATCGGTAACCTCTGCCGCCAATGTGAGAATTTCAGAAGAAATCGTATCTTTTTTCTTTTCTTCCTTTAATCTCTCAAACAGCTCTACTGCTTTTTTGGTCCATACAGACCAGTGACCTAAAAGTCCGCCTTCAAAGCCTTTTTCCACGGTTTTACCGTCTTTTTGGAACCGGTATTTTGTCACTAAATCAATCACGATGTTATCATCGTTACCGGTATATAAGGTAATATCGTCGGAACGGTTGGACAATGCTGCTGCACGAACCACATCCAGGGTGGTGTAGCGGTTAAAGGAGGCACATTTGATTGCAACCACATTTTCTACCGCACAAACTCTTTCCCAGTAGTTGTAGCTAAACTGTCTGCCACCGCAAGCGGTCTGCAGATAGAATCCAATCACGGGCATCACTTTTGCAACCGCTTTGGTACGTTCTATCATATAATCTTCGCTCATATCGTTAAGACCACCGGGACTTAACAGTACCGCATCAAAGCCGTACTGTTTGGCAAGCTCTGCTTCCTTCACCGCCTGTTCGATAGGACCGCAGACACCCGCAACCTTTACAATGACAGTATCATTTGCCTTTTCAAATTTATCAATTTCTTCTGATACGATTCTTAAAACAGGCTCAAATAAAGCAACTTCCGGTTTTCTGATTTCAAACTGTGTGGTATGTACTGCAGTTGCAATGCCTCCAACACCACAGTTTAAGTAGTAATTCATAAGTAACCGCTGCCCTTTTTCATCAAAGCATCGGTTGTCATCCAAAGCAAGGGGGGTAGCAGGAATCACGGTTCCTTCTTTTAATTTTTGCAATGCAATTTCGTGTCTGTTCATTAATAGCTCCCCTTTCTTTCTTCAAAATGAGTGGGTTTATCCAAAGTTCTGCCCCCGTCTTTAATATATTCTGCCTGCCAGCGAATTAAGGTTTTCACGGGAACAGAGGGATAACCAAAAATTTCCATTGCCAGGGAGGCATCGTTTAAGTAAGCATCGTTGCCCGCTTCGCCTTCAAAGATGGGTTCCTTGCCTAAGTATTCGCCCAGCTCCAATGCTGCTTTTTTGATGGAAACGGTTTCGGGACCGGTCACATTCATAATTTTTGCGGGAGCGGTTGCGTGCAATAAGCCACGGATGGCAATTTCGTTTGCACTTCCCTGCCAGATGAAGTTAAAGCAGGGGGTGGATAAGCTGATGGGTTCTCCTTTTAAAATTTTGTTTGCCACATCAAACAAAACGCCGTATCGCAAATCTACCGCAAAGTTTAATCTGTAGATAAAAATATTGGTGCCAAAGGTGTTTGCCGCATATTCAAAGGCACGTTCTCTGGCGAGACAACTCATGGTATATTCCCCGATGGGGCCGATTTTATCGGTTTCTCTGCAACCACCCTCAGACAATTTCACGATAGGATAAATATTACCGGATGAAAATACCACAATATTGGATTTTTTAAACTTATCTGCCACAAATGCAGGTAAGGTTGCATTCATCGCCCAGGTCTGCCACTCATTTCCGTCGGTACCGAATTTTCTGCCTGCCATATAGATGACATTTTCCACTTCGGGCAAAGAGTATAATTTCTCTTTATCCAAAAGATCCATAGCAACCACTTCGATATCGTTATCCAGCATCAGTTGGGTAGCGATTTTGTCGCTTCCGCGGGATACTGCAATCACTTTCTTGTCAATGCCTGCTTTTTTGATCGCATTTTTTGCCAAAACGCAAAGGGTAGGTCCCATTTTACCGCCGGCACCCAACACCATAATGTCCCCTTTGATTTTCTTCATATCTTCAATTAAGGCATCTGAAGGAGTGGTTAATAATTCATTTAATTTTTCTTCTGTCCACATACTGTTTCTTCCTTTCTCTAATCGCACTCGGGTTGATAGATTCTTGCAAGACCGCCCTCGGAGGTTTCACGGTATCGGCAAGATAAATCCCGTCCGGTTTCATACATTGTTTTGATTACCATATCCAATGATATTTTTCGGCTTTCATAAAGCATCTCGGCAAGAGTTACCGCATCCACCGCCCGCATTGCCGCCACGGCATTTCGTTCAATACAGGGAATCTGCACCAATCCTTTAATGGGGTCGCAGGTGAGTCCCAAATGATGCTCCAAGGCAATTTCTGCCGCACATTCTATTTGTTTCATCGTAAAATCTCTTAAATATGCCAACGCTGCCGCTGCCATCATACAAGCGGTTCCAACCTCTGCCTGACAACCACACTCGGCACCGCTGATGGAGGCGTTTTTCTTCACAAGATTGCCAATCAAGCCTGCCACAGCTAATGCTTCTATAATTTTCTCATCGGAAAAGCCCAATTCCCGTTGTTTGCAGATTAAAACTGCGGGAAGCACTCCCGATGCTCCGCAAGTGGGGGCTGTTACCATCTTTTCTCCCGATGCGTTTTCCTCGCTTGCTGCGTAGGCATAAGCAGATAGTAAATAAATTTCTTTCTCGTGTCCGAACGCTTTGGAATTTCCTTTTTGAATGAGCATTTTTGCTTTTCTCTTAATATTTAGTCCGCCTGGAAGAATTTCTTCTTTCAAAAGTCCCGAACGAACTGTTGCTTTCATCTGTTCCCAGACATCGGCTAAATATTGTTTGATATCCGTATTTTCAAAAGAAAAAACATAATCTGCAGGGGAAAGGTGATGTTTTTCGCAATAAGTCTCAATTTCTGAAAAATTGGTATGGGGATAAACCAATTCCGCCTGCCTGATTTGCTCTCCCACAAAATGAATTGCTCCACCACCAACACTTAATACCGTTTTTTTGCAAAGCACGTTTCCGTCCTTTAACGCAATAATGTCCAATGTGTTGGGATGAGGAATGTTTTCGGTTTCCTCATCAAACACGATTTCACAGTTTTTATCCTTTAAAGTTTCTCTGATGGCATAATCCGTTCTGTGTCCGATACCTGTTTTTGCCAGGGAACCGTATAACACTACACGAAAGGTATCTGCCTGGGGATACTCTAAAAGCACCGTTTCGCAAGCACTGCTTGGTCCCATAGTGTGGGAGCTTGACGGTCCTCTGCCCAATCGGTAAATCTCTTTGATACTGTACATACCATTTGTTTTTTCCATAGCTAAACCTCAATTTATCAGATCACAGAAAACTGCATTTTTCCACAATCGTGGAAACTGCGTTTGCCATAGATGCAAAACCGAAATCCGTGGGATGGCACCCATCCACAGTGCCTTCATCCCCACAAATCGCCATCAACTGACTGCCGTCAAGAAAATATACATTGCTGTCTCCTCTTGACAATGCATTACGATATGTTGTTTCAATGATATTCCGACGGATCAGCTCATCCGCTGTTAAAACTACTCTTGGACGCGACATCATAATGATAGGAATATCCGGTTTTTCCTTTCTGATGGCACAAAACATTTTTTCGTGTGTATTCCGAAGATGCTCTGTGGTTGGAGCGTTGTAATCGTAATCATAAACAAAACCTGACATATCCAGATTTTTGATATATTCAATCATTTCATCTTCTGCTTTTGCATTTCCGGAAAATCCTAAATTAACATAATCAAGATTGAATTTTCTGGAAATGATGCTGGGATAGCTCATTCCCGGTCTGGAAGCGCATCCTCCTTGAGTAATAGAAGAACCGTAGTATATGATTGGCTTCTGATTCCGATAAGGAGCAGCCTCCGTAACAGACGAATCCTTTTCCAAACCGACATACAACTCTTTTACATCGCTATACAGCGGAAAATGAATGGTAATTATCCGCATTTTTTTCTCTTTAAATTCAATGATGCTCTCGTAGCCACTTTCCGTATTGCATGGTGGCACAAAGGTTTTCACAAAATCATTTTCACAATATAAATCAAATCCAACCGAACCTGTAAAAGCAAAGTGGGGCATCTTCCCAACATTTTCCATAATAGAATGAATTGCAACATACATACTATCTGTTACAAATCGTACTCTTCCACCTGCAGTATTCCCATGCAGCCCATGTACGCCTTCACTCACATTCTTTGCCACAGCCTCCGGCATACGACGGTACTTTCCGTTTTCCATAAAAATACCGTACAACTGAAAGGGCTCTGAATTAACGTTATAAAATTGAATGTTTTCTTTGTCAATGCTGGTGTTTACTTCAAAGTTTTTATCTATTTTTGCAATATCGCTCACTGTTTGTTCCTCTTTCCCACACAAGGTGCTTTCGGATGAATTTATCATTCAAATTGTGAAAATGCTGTTTCTAATACATCAATGACAGCTTTTCCGTATTGCGGTGTTACCAAGGCATTTTCTTTTCCCTCAATCATTTTGATAAACTCCTCGAGTTGCTCAGCCATGATATCGTCGTTGGGTAAATTAACCCTCGTGAGTGGATTGATCCCTTTGGCAACCCATAATTCCAGGCAACCGTGAATATAAGCCATTCCATCTGTAAAATACAAATAGGTATCGTACTGTCCCGGAGTCCGGCATCCGCAATAGGTAAGTGTAGCACTGCTTCCATCAGACAAACGGAGCAATACCTGAGCAGTTGCTTCTACATTGTCTTCTGTTAAAAAATTATTTCCGCAAGCCATCACAGACTCCACAGACTGATCTGTCATGTATAATATTTTATCCAGTGTGTGAGCTCCGTAATTCATCAGAATTCCCCCACCCGATTGTTCTTTTCTCAAAAACCATTTCGGTCGGTTGGGAAAATAACTGATATTTCTTGTTTCGGTGATTGCACAAAGCTTACCAAGTGTATTTTCACGAATCAACTTCCGTAGGTATTTGTGCGACTGATAATACTTCTGCACGTGTCCAACCCCAAAGGGAGTAGCATATTTTTTGGAAGCTGCAATCATAGCCTCACATTCTTCCACGGTATTTGCCATAGGCTTTTCGATCAGGGTTGGGATATGGTGTTCTAAAAAGAAAATTGTTACTTCCTTATGTAAAAAATGAGGTAAATTTAGAATCACGCCATCCAGCTCTTCACTTTGCTGCATGTCTTTGTAGTCAGTATACACCCTTGCCTGTGTGCCCTCTGCAAGTTCCTGTGCCTTTTCCCTGATTACATCACAAATTGCAACAATCGTACAGTCCGGATTTTTTTCAATGGCATTTTTGTGCTCAATGCCAATTGCTCCTGCACCGACAATTCCAATACGAATCATAGTTATCCCCATCCTTTACCCAAAAATTTTTCTGACAGCAGCTACATCTTTTATCAGTGATTCCAACAAAGAATCTTTTACGAATTCTATAATAAAATGATACCCGTCATCCTGCGTATTTTGAAAATATCCTCGCAGATCTTCCAAAATGCCGTCCAGATAATCATAACCTGTTTCTGCATGATAGTGATTTAGGTGAATATTCTTACAAAGATAAGGTTTCACCTTTTGGAAAGCTTCTTTATTCTGGTTGTAATTCAAATGTCCCTGAGGCTGCCAATATAACCCTACGTTAGCTTTCCCGATCCGCTTCACAAGCCGGACTGCTTCGTCGGCAGTATCCGTCAGGGTATACGGATGATACTCAAATCCGAGTTGAATCGAGGAACATACTGATAAATCAGCTAACTTACGAGTATTTTCAACAATCAGCTGATATTCTGTTTCACCACAAAAATCGCTTCCTTTGTTTCCTGCCCATAAGCGTATCACCGGAGCACCGAGACTTTTAGCAGTGTCTAAAACTTTGAGAGCCACATCAAAATCTGTCATATCACAATAGGACCCCAAAGATAATATTTTGATCTGATACTCTTCGGAAAGACGCTTCACAAGGTGAATATGGCATTCATCGCCGATTCTGATATGCTTTTCACTGACTCCCCATTCAATCCCTTGTATTCCGGCTTTTTTTGCATATTCAAATACAGTTGGGATTTCTTCATTTCGAAACGTTAAAGATGTCATCCCGATTGTCATAATACTACAACCTTTCTTGCAACCCATAGTTTTTTATTTTAGATAAAACGTTTCATTCCACCGGTATTTCCCGCTGAATTTCATTCTGTTTGATAAAAAGGAAACGCTTGCACAAAACCGTACAAGCGTTTCTCTTTGTGCAACAAGTTTAATGGAATAATGCTACTTCGTTAATGCTTGCCCAAGCACTTGTGCTGCTACCCTTACATATGATTTTAACATAACGTGCATTCACATCGTGAAGTTTGAAGTTTTCGTAATCATTACTGATGCCACTGGCTTCCCCTGAAAATACTTTCGTAAATGCTTCGCCGTCATCTGATACTTCTATGTCAAAATAGGCAATTCGTTCCATACCGGAACGGAACGCAATAGCAACAACATCAACAGTCTGTTTTTCTCCAAGATCCAATAACAGCCACTGTTCTCCTTCACAAGCCCAGCAAGTATCCAGTCTTCCGTCAACGGACAATTTTGGTTGGTCAGTGGATGCAGTTGCGTCTACCACCTTAATTTCTGATCTATGCTTTGGCTTTCCGAAGGACTTCTTCTCTTCAAACCGGAATGTATATATCATTTTCCCGATACGGGGATCTTTTGACACAGCAATAATTTTTGCAACGTCACCAATACTTTCCGCCTGCTCAATCGTAATACTGGAATTGATTCTGTCATGCTCTGCAGAAATAACCGGGACAGTTTCAGATTCTTCCAAGGCGATGGTATAGCCCAATTTGGAAGGACTGAAATCCTCCATCAGAACTCCGTTTAATTTTACGGTCTGTGCAATTCCATTGCTGATATAAAACTTACCATTTTTCCATTCACTAAGAGGACTTACAGAAGAAAAGGTTTCCGGCATAGACTCTCCGTCTGTAAATGCCGTAAACTGCACGGTGATATTCACATCACCTGAATAAATTCCTCTGGTAACAAGACGGCTGAAATTCGGGAAGGTTTTAGCTCCGGCAATCGGTTTCACAGATAAACTTTCGGCAGGTAATACTTCAAAGGTAGCATTGCTGGGCTCGATGATGCTGACCTGCATCCGTTTATCAAACAGGGACAAAATTGCCGTTTTTTTATCATCACTCAGCGAAATGTCCGCTTTGGTATTGATTCCCCATAAAACTTCGGAGGAATCCTTCAGTGCAATCTCATCTTTGACTAACACACTATCTCCGCAAAGAGCAATTCCCCGCATTGCAGAGTTTGCATGTTCTTGATAGGCAGTTTTCATATCAACAATGCCGTATCCATTTCCGTTTTCTGATTGAAATTCAGATATTTCAGCATGAGCATAGGGATTCTGATCTGCACTTTTGCTGGGATTGATTACAATGGTATTATGACCTTCTGCACGCTGAGAGTAAAAATTCCATCTTCCTGCCGCATAATCCCAGTATCCCTCTAAATTGTAATCACTTTCGGATCCAAAGTCAGATACCCACCGCTGTCCCAATGCATCCAAAACGAAGCTACCGATATCCAGGTTTCCATGAGAAACCTGATTATAACCGCCCTTGAATCCTACATAAGTGGCATTCGGATCATCCCATCGGGTTCTTAATGACGCAACCGGAACCTTTCCGTGATAAACGCCACCCTCCGGTACACCTTCATAGGGACTTTTCTCGGTGGGTTGATACCACAGCATGATAAAGGAATCTGTGCTTTTGAATTCCCAACTTGAAAAATCAGTTCCTGCAGGATTGATTGCATTAGCATAATTCATAAGTCCATGGTATCCATATTTTTTCGCAAACCAATAGAAATATTGAGTTTGCGGTTTTCCTTCGCCGGAATCGGCGTAGTTAAATGCAGTGTAAGTGGGACCATGCATATGCATGGTATAAAATGCTGTTCTTTTTAATCCCTCTAACTCCGCAAGTCCGAAATCCGTTTTCAGAGCAGATTCACAAGCGGATAAAAAGTATGCAATATACTGTATCTGATATGCCCAATATCCTGGCCCTTCGGGGAAGCCGCCATCAGGTCCCAGCTCATCAATGGAAAGTGCAATGGCATTTGCTGCCCCTGACAATATGGAGCCGGCAAATTCAGGTTCTTCATCCAATAAAGCGATTGCTGCCAATCCGTAGGAACCGTTACATACGCCATTCCAGTTATTTATCTGCCTTGCGAAACCCTGTACTGTGGGGTAGTAATTGACAGATATTTTTCCCATTTTAGACATCAGGTAATTTTTGACATCCTCTTTCACAGAGGGCTCCAATGCATCATAGAACCAATCATAAGCAATTGCCATTGCAGCCGTCATTTCTGCTGTCTGCAATACATCATTTACCCAATTCACACTGTCTTTCATTGCAATTTCAATCTGACTCTGTGCATATTCCACATAATCAGGGTTACCGGTTATATGGTATAACATTCCAAGTAATACCATCCGGTCAACCACTTCTCTTGCAAATCTGAGCTTATCTCCTCTATGAGAATCAAGCGTAGCCAAAGGCTGTGTCATCAGGTTAGCAGCATATTCCTTTTGTTTCAAATACAGTAAAGAAACAAACTCATCTGATTCTATGCGTTCTTTTATAATTTCAAAGTCTTCCTTGGTTGCCAGAATTCGAGGATGAACACCTGCCATTCCCACTTCGTTGAGCAGCTGATAGCATCCGTTTGCATCAGGCACATTTAACAGCAGAGACAGCTCCTTCAGGTATTCACTGTAATGATCTGTTATATATCCAGCGTTGTCAACAACAACGCTTTCTTTTGCTTTATTTTTTGCCGCTTCTCTTTCCACGGTCTCCTCGGCAAATACAAGGCTCGTCATTTGCAGCGCTAAAAAAAACGCAATGATTAAAGACACAATTCTCTTCACCTTGACACCTCACCTTCTGTTTTAATTTTGAGGAATGATTCTTGTCACAAGATTCAGGGCTTTATCCCCTGTGGCACGCACACAAAGTTTTTTCACATTGCTAAGTGTCGTTCCTGAAGCACCGGCAATTACCAACGGCCTTGCCTCCATTACGGAAAGCTCTGCCCCCTCCGGCAAATCAAACTCAACACAAATGGCTGATCCGTTTTTCGTTAAGATTGCCGTGTCAGAGCCGGTAATTTCAATTGCTGCGTCGGTATGCATAAACCAGTATACGATGCTATGTTTTTTCAAATATAAAAAATCTTCTATCACAGCAACATCATCCTTGAGAGAAAAAGTTCTTTCCCCTTTTCTCAGATCAGGATATGCATTTGTTACATCAACAACCCCGGTATTGGCGTTTATTGAATCCACAGTGGCTGTTGCATAAATATTCTGATCAGGGCCTTCATCAGGATTCACAACAAAAGTGTTGTGCCCCTCCGCTCTTTGGGTATAATAATTCCATCTGCCGGATTGAAAATCCCAAAATCCGCCTGCGGAATAATCTTCGTTACCCACTTCGGTAAACCAACGGATTCCGTTCCAGTCATAAATGAAAGAACCTAAATCCAGGTTACAGTGCGGAAGCTGATTATAACCGCCTTTGAACCCAAGAAATGCTCGGTTTTTATCCCAGGAGTTACGAATAGTCATAACCTGCTGTCTTCCCTTGAAGCAATAGCTTGTCGGGAGTTTTTTCCATAAATCCTGTGGCGTATCTTCTCTCCACAGCATAATCATAAGATCATAGTGAACGCCTTCCCAACTGGAATAGTTCACTCCATTGGGATTGACGGCATCGCAGTAGGAGAATGCTTCCGGAATACCATACTTTGCGCCAAACCAAGGCATAAACGCAGTAACACTGCGATAAACAGAAGAATCGGAATAGTTGTATGCCATAAATTCATTGTTATGCTGATAAATCGGCACAAAAACGGTACTTTCCATTCCGGGCATTTTGGAAAGATTAAAATCCGTACCTAAACAGCTATCCAGCGCTGCTATCGCATAAACAACATACTGTGCCTGATATTCCCAATAGCCGGTTCCCTCAGGAAATCCACCATTTGGCGTGAATTCTGAAAGTGGCAGCGTATAGGATCGAATCGCCTTATTCACTAAATTTGCCCACAGATCACTGTCGTCCTCCCCATACATGGTAAGACCGGCAATGATATTGGCTGAACTGAAAATAGCATTCCAGTTATTTACCTGAGTCGCATTCGCCTTCATCGGATATTGATAAAACGATAAGCTATGGGTGGCCAATCTTTTGATGGCTTCTCTGATTTCTGTCTTTTCCCCAACTGTGAGGGAATCGTAACACCAGTCATAGGCAATCGAAAAAGCTACCGTAAGTTCTCCATACGGTAAAACATGAGTACTGTCGTTTAAGTCCAGTGTCTGATATAGCGCTAATGCTCCTTGGAGCTGTTGTCTCAACAGGTCTACATATTCTGATTCTTTTTCATTCTGATACAGAAAACTAAGTACAAAAGCACGGTCTAAAACTTCGCGGGAATATTTCAGATTATTCTGAAATTCATCGGGATAAACAACCGGCTTGCTCCGATAAGTTTCTGCATAATTCTTTAACTTCTGGTATGTGCGGGTATTAAAGGCATTTTTGCCTTTAATACCCGTTAAAGTGTCCTCGGTAGCAATGATGCGGGGATGTACCGTGTTCATGGATTGCACCGTTTGTATCACTTCTGCATCGTCGGGAACTCCCAACAGATTGCATACCCGTTCCACATACAAATCGCACCCGTCGGTTACGGATCCAAACTCATTAATAATGATTTCATCTTTCCACTGCTCAATCATATCAGCAGCCTCTTCCCTTCAATACTCAGAAAAATTTTTGGAAAGTATCGGTTTTAAAGTATTCATATCTTCAATTACAAAAACCTTTACTTCTGTATTGGTTACAGATGCATCAGAAGGTACTGTCACCTGAATCGGAATCTGAACTGAACCAACTGCCACGCTCTGATTAATCAAAGGAGTAACAGCAGTTAACTGATATGCAGAACCAATCTTTTCATACACAGCTGCAATAATGGTCGCTTGCGCTGAACTATCTGTTGCATTGTAGAAGTTAACAGCTCCGCGAATCGTTGCACCCGCAGCGATATCGTTATCGGTATACACAATATCTTTCACAAACAATCCGGATTTGGTGCTGAAAGTCACGCTTCCTGCAACAGAAGAACCGTTGACATCTGCAAGGGTGGAGTAATCAACAACATAGTTTTTACCACCAAGAAGTCCGCCGGTAAAGGTAACTTGTACTTGAGTGGAATCACCAACCAAATCTGCTTCGTAAGCAACGGGACTGCCGTTAGCAGTTACTACAATGTTATTCAGAGATAAATGGTTAATTCTTTCACTGAAGCTCAAAACAACAGAATCGGTTGAAACAGGAGAAATTTCTGCACCGTTAGTAATAGTAGCACCAATAAATGCAAGAGGCTCGGGCATGTCATATACTTTTACATCGTCTAAGTAAAGAATATGTTCATTACCCCAGGTTTTGGAGATACCAAAGCTGATTTTGGAAATATCGGTCAGAGGATATCCACTGCTATCGGTTTCACAATTGGTGATGCTCTGAATTAAATTATCGTTTGCATCAAACAGCTGCATGGATTGAATCATCGTTTTTTCACCGGTTTCGTCGTATACGATTTTAATTCTGTACCAGGTGTTTCCTGCGAGAACTACGGGAGCAGTTGTATTTTCAGGATCCATAAAGCAGGTTTTTGCAGGACCGTTTGCAAACACACTGTAGTTATAATAAGTTCCCAATGCAGAATTCACATTCTGAGGACGGGACATATATGCCAAACCAGTTGCTCTTGTTCTGTTCGGAACAGAATGACTATACAGTCCGAACAAGCTCTTGTTTTCAGCATAGCCGCCGGAGTTCATAAAACGTGCTTCAAATACAACCGGGTTTTCAGCCAGAGAAATAGGAGTGCTCAGTTCTGCAGAAGCAGAAATGATGTTGCCGCTTGCAGCTGAAGAAATTTTCAGAACTTTTCCTTCACCTACCACAGCATCAGTGGTAGCATCAACAATTGCTACGGTGCCTGCGCTGCTTCCGGTCAAAGTATTGCTTACAACATTAAAGGGGTTCACTCCATCTTCAAAGGTTGCATTAATATACATACCTTCCACAGAAGCTGCTTCTGTCTGAAGAAGAACAAACACCTCATCCGGAACACTTCCGTCAAGAGCTGCCAATCCGGTCAGATTCACACGGTATGATGCAGAACCGATCACACCTTCTGCTAAGGTAATGATTAAATCAGAACCGTCAACATCTTTTGAAATGATGGTCGGATTTGCTGCATTCACACCAACCACAGTAATATCATTCAATGTAGTATTATCTAATTCTTTGTTGAAAGGAATGGTAATGGTTGTTGCACCTGCAGATAAGCTTCCGTCGAAGGAATCATCTACAAGCAAAGCAGAGTAGTCATATACTTTTACATCATCTAAATACAGAGTATGTGTATTGCCCCAGGTTTTGGAGATACCAAAACTAATTTTGGAGATATCGGTCAGCGGGTATCCGCTGTTGTCAGTTTCGCAATTTGCGATGCTCTGAATCAAATTATCATTTGCATCATACAGCTGCATAGATTTCACCATGGTTTTTTCGCCGGTTTCATCATATACAATTTTGATTCTGTACCAGGTGTCTCCTGCGAGAACTACGGGAGCAGTTGTATTTTCAGGATCCATAAAGCAGGTTTTTGCAGGACCGTTTGCAAACACACTGTAGTTATAATAAGTTCCCAATGCAGAATTCACATTCTGAGGACGGGACATATATGCCAAGCCGGTTGCTCTTGTTCTGTTTGAATGTGTATGGCTGTAAAGTCCGAACAGACTTTTGTTTTCAGCATAGCTGCCGGAGTTCATAAAACGTGCTTCAAATACAACCGGGTTTTCATCCAGAGAAATAGGAGTGCTCAGTTCTGCAGAAGCAGAAATGATGTTGCCGCTTGCAGTAGAAGAAATTTTCAGAACTTTTCCGTCTCCTACTACAGCATCAGTAGTAGCATCGACAATTGCTACTGTTCCGGCGCTGGTTCCGGTCAAAGTATTGCTTACAACATTAAAGGGGTTCACTCCGGATTCAAAGGTTGCATTAATATACATACCTTCCGCAGGAGCTGCTTCTGTCTGAATAGTAACGGAGGGCGCAACGAGTTCTGAACCATCTGCCGCAGTCAGTCCGGTCAAATCAATCAGATACGATGCGCAACCAACTAATCCTTCTGCCAAAGTAATGATTAAATCAGAACCGTCAACATCTTTTGAAATGATGGTCGGATTTGCTGCATTCACACCAACCACAGTAATATCATTCAATGTAGTATCGTCTAATTCTTTGTTGAAAGGAATGGTAATGGTTGTTGCACCTGCAGGATATGTTGTATTAAAAGAGTTTGCTACTGCCAAATCAGAATATTCGTAAATTTTCACTTCATCCAGATAAATTGTATCGGCAGCAGCCTGTGCAAATCTGATTTTATCAATCTGTGCGGGAGGATATGCATGATTCTGAGTTGCGTATTCGGTATAATCTCCGGTTGCAATTAAATCGCCTGCATCACTATATAACGAAATTGATTCGGTCACACCGTTGTTATACACTACCTTAATTCTGTACCAATCGGTAGTAGTTAATGTGATAATTTCTCCGTTATCATTTTTAAGAGGATTGGTTGCATCCCATCTTGTACCGGAAGATGGGTTTACGGAATAGAAATTGTTTCCACCGCCGGGGGTGACCAATCTGGCTAATCCGTAACATTTCCCTTTATTGCCGCCATACATAGCAAAAAGGTATTTATAACTTCCTGTGTTGTTGGGTGCTTTAATTCTTGTTTCAAACACCAGCTTTTTATCAACAGGGATAGGATTTTCAAAAACGATATCTGCGCCAAAATCACCAATGTTTGAGGAATCTGCCGCAGTAGAAGTAATCTGCAGAACGTTCCCGTTTCCACCAACGCCTTCAGTAGTAGAAGGAACAACACTCAGTGTTACATTGGTGTTGGTTGCTTCAAAATCACCCAGACCTATGTCGAACCCTTCATTCACATAGTATCCATTTGCATCGGGAGTTGCGAAAGTTTCTGCGAATGCTGAGAAAGAAAATGTTCCCAACAGCATTGCAGCTGTCAGTAATAAAGATAAAATCTTTTTCATACGCTTTTCCTCCAATAAATTTTTATAAATTATTAATTATATTTATTATACCAATCATTTGCTTCCTGGGTCAAAGTAGATAAACCTGCATGATTCAATTCCTCTACATACTGATCCCATTCGCTAAAGGGTTTTTCGCCTGTGATAAAGAGAATCTTGGCTTCTTGCACTTTAGCAGTGATAGTAGGCATATACTGTGCAGAAGAAGGAAGACTTCCCAAAATGGCATTCTGATAACCTTCAAAGTTTGCAATCTTGTCTGCAGTTTCATATCTGTCAGCATTTGTCAGTTTTGCAAATTCAAAATTGTTTCCGTTCAGGTAACCGATACCATTGGAGCTTAATCCAAGTTTAGATAATGCTAAAGAATCTGCTGTGGTATCCACAATGTTAACATATCTGTCATTCCGAATTTCGTAATGTTCCCCTTCAATGCCCTTTACAACCAAAGCATAAAGTTCTTCATCTTCCATCAGGCGATTATTGATTTCAATAATTTTTGCCATTTTTGCAGGATCATCCTTCACGTGTCTGCCTACACACAGCATCGCACCGGAAAAAACACCCCATTTGGTAGTACCGCTTTTTCCATCCTTGCCGGTAAAGGGTTTTGCAGCTACATAGCTTGCATCATCACCCTGGATTTTTTTGAAGTTGGAATAGTTTACAGAGGCTACGGAATACTCATTGGGTTCACTTACATTATAGTACATACCGGGCACACTGAAACCGATTTTTCCGTTCCAGAAAGAAACTGCATTTGCCCAAGACTGACCTTTATTTTCGCCGGAGATGAATTCGGGATCAATCACACCATCTTTATACCATTTGTTTAATAGCATCAGAGCTTCTTTCATCTGAGCAGTGGTGCTGGTGTAAACTACTTTTCCGTCAATTTCCTGCCAGATTTCAGGTTGAATACCAAATGCTCCGTACACTGCTTGCATACCGTTATTGGAAAGACCATAGGTGTCTTTCTGTCCGTTACCGTCGGGATCGTTATTTGCAAACGCATAGAATGCTTTTTCAGCTTCTTCTAAAGTTTCGGGAATTTTATCGATACCAACTTCACGAAGCCAGTCATCTCTCCAGATCGGAACAAGCGGGTACTGTCCTTGAATGCTGAGAATCGGAATTCCATAGATTTTACCGTCTTCCTTAGCATATTCCCAAATGTTGTCTCCTCCATTCTGTTTGGTAATCTCGTACAGGGTTTTTCCTTCATTCATTAAAACTTTTTCAGGAATTTCCGCAAGAACACCCTGCTGCATATAAAGACCAAAGGTATTCACATCTGATGGTACAAACACATCGGGAATTTCACCGGATGCAATTCGCACATTCAACAGTTCTGCTTTTTTGCTTCTGTCAATGTAAATAAATTCAAAGTTCACGCCCAACTCTTTTTCGAGCTCTTTGATTACCGGAGAATTTTCGTCAACGGGAGAATCACACTGAGGAAGCCATGTGATTGTCATCACCTCACCATCTTTTGTTCCGGTGTTGGAACCTGCTCCACAACCCGTCAGGGCAAGCAGTGCACATAGAAAAAGTGCAACAATTCTTAATTTTTGTTTCATGTTTTTCTCTCCTTTTTTGTTTTTTATAATTAACCTTTTAATGAACCTACCATAATACCCTTCACGAAATGCTTTTGGATAAACGGATAAACAACCAGAATCGGAAGAGTGGATACAATAATAGTTGCTGATTTGACTACCTCTGCAGAGGGAACACTTCCTTCTGCACTCATCACACTCATATCACCGAACTGAGGTGCTGAATCAATGATAATTTTCCGAAGAACAGCTTGCAATACATAATTATTAGGATCACGAATATACACCAGACAATCAAACCACGCATTCCAATGTGCAACCAGACCCCATAATCCTACTGTCATTAAAATCGGTTTCGAAATTGGAAGCACAATACTAATTAACGTTCTTAGCGGTCCTGCACCATCAATCCTTGCACTTTCCTCCAATTCCTTCGGGATTGCCATAAAGTTATTCCGAAGAATCAGCATATTAAAGGTTGGAATTGCTCCCGGAAGTACCAATGCCCATATCGTATTATCCAAACCTAACTTTCGAATATTCAAATATGACGGAATCAAACCACCCGAAAAGAACATCGTAAAGATAATGACCAATGTGAAAAAATTTCTCATCGGGAGTTCTTTTTTGGAAAGCGGATATGCAGTCAATATCATTAGAATAATCTGTATAGGCATTCCGATTGCAATTCTTAAAAGGGTGTTCATATACCCCTTCCATATGTATTCATTTGCCATAACCTGCTTATAAGCATCCCAAGTAGGAAGCTTTGGCCACAATGAAAATTTTTGCATTGCTGCTTCTGCCGGAGTACTAAATGATACACGGATAATATCCCAGAAGGGATAGAGCATTATCAGCGAAATCAATGTCAGCACAATAATGTTAATCACATTAAAGATTTTTTCGCCCTTCGTTCTTACCATGCCTCTACCTCCTTTACCATAAGCCATAGTCGCTGAATTTACCCGAGATATAGTTGGTGGTTAAAATCAGCACAAACGCTATTACATTTTTAAACAAGCCAATCGCAGTGGAGTAACTGTATTGCATACCCTCCAGACCAACACGGTAAACATAAGTGGATAAAACATCTCCCACACTGTAAACCGCCGGATTGTATAAATTGAAAATCTGGTCAAAATCATCATTTACAATTCCGCCAACCGCAAAGATAAACATAATCACAATAACATTTGCAATAGAAGGCAATGTAATATGTAGAGTTTGCTTCAACCGACCAGCTCCATCCAAAGTTGCAGCTTCATATAATTCAGTATCCACAGAGCTTAATGCAGCCAGATAAATAATGGAACTCCATCCCACTTCCTTCCATAGTGATAAAATCACAAGCATCGGACGGAACCACTCTTTATCAGCAAGAAAATAAATTGGCTTTATCCCCATACTTACCAGCAAACTGTTGATAGGTCCTGTAGATGGAGACAATAATGATTGTGCTACACCGGCTAATACAACCCAAGATAAGAAATGCGGTAAATATGATACTGTCTGCACGGTCTTTTTAAACCGCAAAATTCGTACTTCATTTAAAAGCAATGCAAAAATAATCGGCATCGGAAAGCAAATTAACAATTTTAATCCGCTGATAATAAGTGTGTTTTTAAACACGCGCCAGAACTCCGGGTTGGAAAGCGCCATTTCGTAGTATTTAAATCCAACCCAAGGACTTGCGGCAATCCCATCTAAAATTTTAAAATCCTTAAAGCTGATAACAAGACCATACATCGGCATATAACAAAATACGATGTAATAAATCAACCCTGGTATCAGCATCAGAAGAAACGCCTTGTTCACTTTGACCGAATGAAGAAAACGTTTGAATTTACCTTGTGAACCATATTCCAAAGGAATTGCTTCCGTTGAAGTAACATTCTTGGTCATTTTCGCGCCTCCTTTCCTTTATTCATTCCAATTATTATACACGATCACAGTAGTTGTCTGACCGGTTCCTACACTCAAAAACACCTTGGAATAATTCACAGCATCCAGTTTCCTGGGAACTATTTCATCAATGGAACCTACAGAAATCTTATTGTTTGCTACGTTCACTGATGTTACAGACGCACCGGCCAATGAGAACAAATACTTTGTGCCGTTTACAGACACTTCTGCCAGGTTTCCACTCATTCTCTCAACCGTGCCGAATACTTTTTCATTTGACCAGCCATGTTCACTAATCCATTCGGGACGTTCACTGATTCCAGTGTTCTTCACATAAGGTAATACCTTACAGATTATCTCGATTTCATTTTTATAATTGGTGTCGTAATAAATAATGTCTCCCGCCTGTAATTCGGAAAAAGGAATCTCAGTTTGTGTGCGGTTGGGATAGAGAACCTTGCGTACATTGATTTTGCCGGCTTCTTTTCCCATCAGTCTTAATTCCTGCCCGTTGGTTATGAGCGTAAATACCGGAACCTGCTCTTCATCATCATTCACACCCACTGAAATCTGTTTAATGATAGCAATCGGTGTGTCATAAGCAAGAGGCATATTGCCACTAGCCCCCTCTTGCACCTTCATCACAATGGCATCCGGTGTCATGGTGTCTCCTGCGTTATATCCTGCAACAGTATAAGCTGTTTTATCAACCAGAGACTCTGCGGTAATCAACTTACACTCATCCGCATCTCCATTCACAATGTAGAATATGGGCGCCTCTGAATCAATGAAAAATCCTTCCGTTTCATACAATCCAAAGATATTTGCCAATACCGAGAAAGATCGTTCCCCTTCTGAGTAGTCAGGCGTTAAATAGGGAGAATCTGCTTGTGGTGTATAGATTTTATTCACCAGGCCATCCAGATTTGTAGTATACAAAATCAGCGTATTCGCATCTGCTCCCTGTGGACAGATCCGGCTATATACGGTTGATGCATCTAATTTTCCTTCTTCGTTAAAAACGATTTTTTCTGTGCTTTCGAAAATTTCTATCTCGCCGCTCTGCGTAAGCATTTTCAGTCTAATCTGACTGCTAAACCCATTCTTTGGTGCGATTTGGAATAAGTAAGCATATCCACCATTTACAAATTCAGATTGTTCGGCAGTCACGATTCTGCCTTGACTGTCAATCCGGAATTGGTAGTTCCCACCGATTTTTTCAGAAATATTGGTCATTTTGGGATTCAGGCGATATACAGCTTCCCCAATTGTTACCGTCTGATCCTCACTGCTGTATTCCGTAATTTCGCCCTGTACCGTTTTGGAAGATGCTTCAATACGGATATATTTCTGATCTCTGCTTTCGGTTACCAAAAGAATATCCCACTCTTTGAGTGAGCTGAACAAAGCAGATTTTCCATCTTTGAAAATTTCAACGATTCTGGGCGTTGTTCCATCACAGTTAACAGGTAACCCACCTAACTTGTCTGTAACAACGGATGTTCGGGTATTTGCGCCGGCTACCATAGCGGTTCTCCAACTAAACACCTTCACCAGATCAATTCTATTGTCGTTGTTATCATCAATTAATACTACTTCCCCGTCCGTGGGAATCAAATCATTTTTCACAAGCTGACCGGAAAGAACCTTCCCATTTACAAAAACAACAGCACCATCTATATTTTTGGTTTGTGTCCGGTCTTTCTCGTCGGAATAGACAAACTTTCTTGTGTTGAATGATGGGTCTGATCCCAAGATATCATCACTTACTACTGTAAGAATCTCACTGTTTTGATTCGCCAATTTGCAGTAGAGAAGTTCCGGTTTTTCTTCTGTGGTTATTTCATAATAGTACCAGACATCGCGTCCTAAGAAGTCATTGTACTCCGTGGTAGAAGTGGTATAGATTTTATCCTCAATACTGATTTCGTTCTGACCGCAGGTTGCATTTCCCAAAAGACTGGAAATAGCATTGGATTGAATCCTTCCCCGTTCTTTGGCAACCCCCAGAGTAATTTCCATGAGCCTTTTGTTCTGACTGGAATGGGTTGCTTCATTATTTTTCACTCCGTCAAATTCCATCGCTTCGGCCTCTAATGTGTTCAGTAGCATTTTAGCAACCTGACCGCGAGTCAATTCTGCACTACTGCCAATGCCAGAGAGAATTTTATGTTCCGATGCAACCGCCATATATCCTGCCGGGTATCCCCCCTTGGCAATTGCTTTCTGCTCATAACCCAGCATTTGAACCATAACCTTACTTGCTTGCTGGAGCGTTACCTTACTATCCGGATTGAACAATCCTTCATATCCGACCATCAGTTTCATATTGGTTGCATGGGCAATATACGGAGTTGCCCAATAGGTTTTCGGAACATCATGGTAAAAAACATCTTCCGGAACAACTGATTCATCAAAACCCATTGCACCAACACATAGCATCGCCAGCTCTGCTCTTGTAACAGGTTCATCGAGTAAAAATGTTCCGTTTTTATAGCCCTTGATCACACCAATTGCTTTCAGAATGGCTATTTCTTCGGAAAAATCTGATGTATTCTCCTGTGCATAGCTATGAAAACCTACGCCCATAGAGAAGCATAGCACCATGCATAAAATCATAGCAAAAATTCTTTTCATCCTACACACCTCCTTAATTCAATTGCAAAAGCTGATATATCATTTTGGCAGACTGGGCACGGGTTGTTGACCCAAAAGGATTAAATCTGCCATTTTCATCGCCATTGATAATCGTGCCGGATATGGTTGTTACCGCTTCTTTAGCAAATCCGGATATCATATCGTTATCTACAAATTCCATACTTCCGGAAAGGTTTTTTCCAAGTATTTTGGTGCAACGGTATATCATCGTTGCAGCTTCTTCACGGGTAATCTGTTCTCCGCTACCAAAATAATCACCCTTGCCGTTTACAATACCGTTTTCATAAGCACTCGCTACATAAGGATAATACCAGCTGTTTTCTGTCACATCGATAAAAGCACATTGGCTGTTTTCATTATATAACCCCATCGCCAACACCAGAATTTTTACAAATTCTTCTCTGCTGACCGATTTATCCGGTTGAAAACTACCGTCTGGATATCCACTGAGAACACCTTTCCCAGTCAAATCATTAATTGCAGGAGAAGCCCAATGTGCATTTGACACATCGCTGAATTTTATCGGTTCTGTTGCTTCAGGAGTCGGTATGGGAGCCACGACGCTCACGCCTCCTCCACCTCCACCGCCAATATTCTCTTGCGGTCTGGAATACTTGGTAATCAATGTGGTAAGCTGACTTTTGACACTGGATTTATCGGTAAAATTGATTAAAACGAATTCCCGAAGCAAGTTGGTTCGTTTTGCATCTGATAATTGGTTCAACCGACTCAAATCAGTAAGATTCAGTTCTGTTTGATAAGCTGTGAGAACATCATCTACCGTTTGCCAGTCTGCTGTATTTACACTAGATAGAATGACACTGTCCCCAAAAACCGTACGCGCTTCCGTCAAGGAGGAAATTGCTCTCAATTTGGAGAGTACAAACTGTAACGGAGCCTTATCCCCACTGTTATATAAGAATTTCAGGTAGGTATATCCGTAGGACCCGCTTAAATCAAGCGCAAGTCTCGGATCATTTGCTTCGATAATTGCAATCAGCTCCGCCTCCGAGGCATCTTTTATGCTTTGCAGAAAACTAGCGTCCTCTCTCTCGGAAATTTCTTCCTCTGCTCTTTGTTCAATCGCCGATTTTAATGTATTAATAATTGTCGTTACATTTGGAAAGGTTTGCCCAGCAACAGAAGCATGAACCGGTGTTTTGTTATTTAGTTGATGATACAAGGTTAAATCTAAACCAAGATAATTGTTTAACGGCTTATCATTAATCAGTATTTCACCTGATAGCAATTTCCCCACTGTATCTGCAGATGCTGTTGCTATCGTTGTGATGATTGTGTTTTCTATGGTTTCTGTTGGAAATAAAAACACTTGTGACTGTTTCTGAGTGTATGCTACATACACAATATGTTCATTCTCATTCCAAGTTGTCAACGGAAGACAAGTAACAGAAAAGCTTCCTTGCTGATCTGTTGTGCTCTGAATAAAAAAGTCCACATTGGTCAAAAAATTCTCATTCGTGATGCTACCGAGAGAAACAGAGCTATCTTTTAAAATGAGAAGAAAAAAATTCGTTTCTGCATTGACCGGCAACCGTCCGCATATTACCACGGTTCCCGCAGTTGTATCAGGAACCACATTGATGGAAATAGTTTCCCCGCTATCTGTCAAAGCTGTGATGTCGCTTGCATATATAAGATTTGTAAATAAAAGTGTCAACGTGAGTGACAACAAAATAATCTTCTTCCATATTTGCATTACGGATACCTCCAAAAATATACATTTTATATATTAAGTTTAACAGAACTCCGTTTCTGTGTCCACCGGAAAAAAAATGAAATTTCCTTGAATTTATAACAGAATAAAATTTTATAGGTTTCATAAATTTTTATAGGTTTTTCCATAAAAAATGCGCCATTCTGCAAAGAATGGCGCATTTTGCCTATTTATCTATTCAGTTTTCTGTATTGCCCCGGCGTGGTTCCATACTTAGCCTTGAACAGTTTCGTAAAGTAGGTTTCATTGGAATATCCAATCTGTTCAGCTATCTCCGACATTGAGAATTTTGTACTGCAAAGAAGTTCAGTTGCCTTTTCCAATTTTTTATCCGCCAGGAAAGTTGAAAAATTCGTTCCTGTTTCATCCTTAAAAATTCTGCTGAGATATGTCGGACTGATATTCATCGCATCGGCAACGCTGTTTAAAGAAATATTTTTTCCGATATTAGAAACAACATACTCCTCCACTCTCCCTATCAAACGCCCCTGCCTATCAGACGTTTTTACAGAATCTTTTTTGAATGTTTCCAAAGCGAAACCAAAACGGATTTCATATTCATCTACAGTTTTCACCGGATCAGAATCAGCAAGCAACTCTGAAATTTCTACATTTCCACTAAGCTTTCCTTTTTCTTTGCCAATTCTATAAATAACAGATTGTATTTGAAAAAGGAGTCCTTTTGCCGTTGCAACTGAATATTTCCCCTCGCGTATTGCAGAAATAATCTTTTCAACCTCTTCAGAAAATTCATCAATTTGCCCCATCCGAAGCCGTTTTTCCAAGTCACTTTGCTCTTTTGCAGAAAGCATCTCAAAATCATTGCCCCATTTTTTCAGATCGTCGAATGTGAATATACAGCCATATCCAAAAATATAGCGATATTCCAACAACTGATATACAGAATCGCTCATGCTTCTGATTTTTTGAATACGATCCACATCATCGCTGATTACAATATTAAAAGAAATTCCGATGTTTTCCTTTAATTTTCTTAGCAGAGTCTCACCCAATGCAAGAACCTCTTCTTTCGAGATGTCGGTATTATAAATCACCGCAACTTGTGATAACGTTTCTGATGCACACATCACAGTGCCATATTCTGACAGTATCTCTTTGACATTTTCTTTGGAAACTTTGGCGATATTCTTCTTTTCTGTAAAGTAAATATCATTCAAAGCAAGATGCGAAGCCTCAAGCATTAAAACATAAAATTTCTTTTGTTCAAATTGCGCATCCAAAATCGAACGGCGAGTGGTAATATCCTCATCTTCGCTGAGATTGCCGTGCACAATATCGTGAACAAACTTCCCCTCTAAGAAGGTTGCATTTTTTAACATCGGCTTCGTTAACCAACGGCTGATGTAGCGTGAACTAACAAACACAATCACCAACATTCCAAACATAATCAAAAGACTATAAATTTGTAAAATCTGGAGTCGGTCGGCATATGCTTGCTTCGAAAACAAAACGGCATATCTCATATTGCTTTTTTGAGATTTCACCCACACGACGTCTTGCTTCTCTGCGTTAATCTCCATAGAAAATGTGCCGTCATCCTGTTCAAACATCCGATGATCAAATTGAAGAGTGCCTTGTTTGAGTACATTCTTATCGCTGTGAGACAATAATGTTCCATCCTCAGAAATAACAGCTATATTACCACTTTTGGCAAATTTATTATTGACTTCCTTAACCACCTTGTCAGAATCAATATTGATAGCAACAAAGCCATCATAATTATCATAACTCATTGCAGGAATTAACTGCACATAGGTGATAATATCATTGCGATTCTGAGCAGGGGAAATCCAAAACTGACGTTTATTGCCCTTCTTGATTATTTGATAAATATCAGCGATATTGCCATAGCTGTCATACCGCGCTGTTTGAGTCAAACCTTCGTTGGAACTGATTACAGCATCATTCTTTAAGCTATAAATGCAAATGGAATCCATAAATGAATTTTTGTTTTCAATATTCGCCATAAAATCAATCAAATAATAATAAGATTTCATAGAGCAGTTATCATTTTTAAAAAAATCCTGCAACCGCTGATCATTTTCAATATCGATGAAGTTATCGTTTATGACTGTTTGAATATTTTCTAAAATATACATATCAACATATGTCGCTAACTGCGATAAAACTCCCAAATTAGCGTTATAAACTTCTTTTTTTACAATGTCATTTGCGCCCGCAAACAAACCTGCAGAAACCAATATTACGATACTCAAAGAAAACGCCATAATAATGGCAGTAACTCTTTTTAAATATCTGTTTTCATTTGTAATTCTAAATGGAATCTTCCAGCGGAAACGATTATTTTTCATAATAACCTGCCCTCATTTTTCACATTATGATTCTCTTTTCTCCCCTTTTAATGCTTTTTCCAAAGAATCATAAGGGATATAGTATGCCCTTTGGGGTTCTCTGTTTTCACTGATTGTACCCAATCGTTCGTATACTCTCATAAGATATCCTCACATTATTTGATATAGCCGGTAATACCTACCGAAACTTCCTGACCAAAAGTGAAAGTCTTCTGAATAGAAGGCCCATCAGAAGCATTTGCATGAAAGCCATGACTCAATTATACCATACTCACTGTAAATTGTCAATTTCCTCAATTCCAAAAAACGATGTTTTTTGATTTTCTACCAAAATGTCCTTTGGCTTTACCGCTTTTCATCCTTCAGTTGTTCGTTCTGCCAAGACACCTCTTTCGAACTGCGACAAGCCGGATATGACAGTAAATAACAATGGATGCTGAACATCTCATCGAAAACTCATTACAGACAAAACAACAGAAACAACATAAATAAGGATCAATCAGTTTCCCGATTCATGTCATTTCAATTGTAAAAATACGGAATATCAACTAATTCAAGATAAAAAAATGCCAAAATATTCCTCAATTTTCCTTTAATAAACCCATCATAGTATAATTCATAATATCAAAACATCTCCGCCCCCTTATTGTAACACATTCTCACAAGCCATTCCCAACTGTTTTGCATCCAAAAATCAAAAGTACAATAAAAATTACTTCTAGAGCTTCATCCCCATCACTTTCCTCACAATTCAACAGCTTCACTCCGAAAACTGCAGAAGTTTTTTAATTTCTTGTCTTTTATAATCCGGAAGAGCATGGGAATAAACATTTCCGGTAAGTAAAATAGAGGAATGCCCCAAAAACTGTTGCAATGCTTTTAAGGATGCGCCGCCCTCTAAACAACGAGTTGCAAAACTGTGGCAGAGTGTATGGGGTGTCACACCTTCCAACCCGCTGTTTTTCAATACTCTTGCCAAACTTCTGTTATAATTTGTGGGGATGTACGCCTGGGCTTACGATGAAGACGGTTGGCCCAGCGGATTCGGAAATGGTTTGGTTAACGAAAAAGGAATTAAATACTAGCAAAAATATTTAACACACGAAAAATTTAACGGCACAAAAAAATAAAACTAAAAACCGATGCCAATCGTTGCATAATGGGTCATAACGTCCCAAAATGCAACGATTTTTTTATTGATACTAACTGCTGTTGTTGTTATTTTTATGGTTCCAGGCATCTACCAGAATTTCAATTATTGCCACCAACACCAGCTTGATATATCTCATCTTATCTTTTATATCTCACCTCCAAACCCACAGTAAAGGTATTCTTCAATTTCATCCAGCTCCCAACCTGAGGCAATCACTCTGTCCACATCGTCGGGAGTATAGCCCTGGAATCTTGCGATTGATTTTAAGTCACGGATATACTCATCCTTTGTGTCATAACCAATATCGCCCCAACCCCAGGAAGAATATGATCCGTAGCTCCACCATTCTCTGCCGCTGTAAGAACTGTATCGGAAGGTATTACGCTCTAAATTACCGTCAGAGCGTATTTTCAATATTTCTCCCCTGGCAATTTCCACAGTCTGAAATTCGCCTCGTTGCAAGGCGTAAAATAAAGGCGGATAGTCTATCAATGCTTTATAGAGAATCTCATCTGTTGAGGCGTAAACATAGACCTTCAGCTTCGGAAAATGCAGGATAGATAACGGACTGTCCCCTTTCACCAGCCAGATATTATTTTTATCATCCAGCAACGAATAGGAAAAGCTGCCCTCTGTTTTCTCTGCCATATACTTAATACTGTCACAATTAAAATATCGTTGACTCTCAATCAGTTGGACACCGATGTAGCTATCCGTTTCAATCTTCGTTTTGGGAAGCTTATGCTCCTTTCTTAACGTCTTGTCGTTATAGAGTACTCCGTTATGAGCAAAGGCAAACTTGGAGTTAATACATCTGCCGAAAAAAGGATGGTTATTCCGATTGTTTTTCTCACTTCCCTGAGTGCTGTGACGTGTGTGACCGATCAAAGCGATCAGACAATCTGTATGATTAAATTTCAGCTTAAATGCCGATTTATTTTCCTTTGCGATTGTGATACCGGTGGGGTTACAATATGCAATTCCTGTAGCATCCGTACCTCTGACGGCTGACTGCTCTGCCAGAGCGTTAGTCAGAGCTGAAAGATTATTCATTTTCTCTCCGTTGTAATTTAAAAAGCCAAATAAACCACACATAATTATTCACCCTCCCTTACTACGGTCACTTCTTCATTTACATACAACATTTTTTCTTTCAGATATTCAATCAGTTCTTTCTTTTCCTTGGGAATCTTCCGAACAAAATCCAACCAACTCATTTCTTCCATTTCCTTGTCTGTCATATCTATAGCACAACGACAGATTTCATCTACCAACTGCAAGGTCGCAAGGAAGGTTTTATACTTCAGAGTTCCACGGAATAAACGAAACTCTACCGTATCATAATTTTGGATATTGACGGCACAATATCTGCCCATCCGTTTGCCCTTTGCTTTGTTGTAGGTTTCGGTAGTAGTCTCGGAGATAGTGGCATATTTAGCTGCCCAACGATTCAGATTTTCAACCGTTCTGCGACTGAATCGAACCAACTCGTTCCAATGCTTTTCCACAAAGAACACGATTCTGCCGATGCCCTTTTCCTGCTCTTCATAATTTTTCCCGAATGCGCTTCGTGAGCAATGGATATGTAACCCGCAAGTGTTTGTGTTATGGGAACGATAGCTTAATTCAATTGCCCGATACAAAAGGTCCTCCCAATTCATATGAGTGGTATGAAATTCCAAGGTCATCGGATGCGACACGATTTCAAAACCATCGGGAATAGAACCGTCATACTTGCAATAAATCCGTTCTCCCTCAGAATTTGCGATACTCATCAATTCTTCTGCATTGTCTCCGTAGGCACCGCCCTTGTCGATTTCCAATTCTACCCCATAAAAAAGATTGCCCAAACCGTAGAAAATCGGGTCGGGCTTATAGCTGTAATTCTTAATGGCACGGTTATTCATACGGTTCCAGCAATCCTGGCAATAGGGATAATCGCTATCGTCATTTTCATAGTAAGCATAGTCTTTATGAACCAGTTTACCGCAATCTTCACAGTTAACATATTCATATTCATAACAATGATGGCAAATGGTCAGGTGGGTATCTCCTTCTGCCGAATCTCTCCAGATTCTGTCCCCGCAGTTATCGCAGGTGGTTGTCTGCTCCGAAAAGCAGGTTGCGCATAGGATTTGTCCGTCAAAGCTATGTGCTTCCTCTTCTGATAAAATTCTTGCGCCACAGTGAGCACAGGTTGTTTTTTCGTTCATATTTTTTAATTCCTTTCTTTTAATATTCGTTCGCTAATAGCATTGTGGAATGGGTTTCATCATCGATTACGAAAATCTTAGCGGTAACAGGTTCTTCCCAATCCAACTCATATTCTTTTTCATACGCAGGTTCTTCCTGAATGTGTTTGATTCTCTGTTTGCCGGATGCTTCTGCAGATAATAAAAAAACCTGCAGATAGTCTTTATCTACAGGTAGTTTCTCAATCAGCTCCCACATCAGAGCTTGTAAAATCAGCGGAATCTTATCTCGGACACCGCAGGTTATAAATTTTTGATTTTGGAAAATAAATATCACTCCTTTTATTGATTTCATTAGTATAATATCTGTTTCATCATGGTCAGAAACCGAATTATAACGAAATAACATAACATTAAATTATACTAGTGGAAAGGAGATGAGTCATAATGTTCCATAGTGATTATGACATCTTAACTGCCTACGAAGCCATGGACTATCTTGGCGTAGGCGAAAACACCCTATACCGCCTTTTAAAAAGTGGCGAGCTTGGAGCTTTTCGTATCGGGAAGATATGGAAGATTCCAAGAAAAGAATTAGACAAATATATTGATAAAAGTGTAGAAAGGAACCTAACAAAATGAATGGACATGATTTTTTAAAATACTTAACCGTAAACCTAACCACAACTCAAGAAATTGGCAATGTAGAGCGTACCAGCACAGCAACAGGATTCTATGCGATACTAAACAACAAGCCTGTTCTGATTACTGCAAAGCATTTTGCCTAGGAAGCAATGTCCAACCTGACATTGCCCGTACATTACCAAATCAATAATACCGTAGTGACAATGCCCATAACTGTAAGAGTAGACTGGATAGATTCCGAAGATTACGATATCTCATACTGTGAAATCAATCCTATTTCAGATAAATTAAAAGAAATCAACGGAAAAACCATGTTTTATACTGCACTCACTGAAAAAGATATCATGACAAAAGAAGAGTTCTCCGAACTGAATGTACTGACTCAGATATTAACAATGGGTTACCCCTACGGTGTCAGCAGTACCCACCACAAATTCCCACTCTTTAAAATGGGGTATCTCTCCAGCCTGCCAAAAGATTTTACGGAAAACGGTCAAGGCTACCTTGACCTGTTTGGCGAAGAAGGTTGCTCCGGCGCTCCCCTGTTCTTAAATAACTCTCAGCTAAAACTGGTTGGTGTTCTCACGGAATACGTGTCCGATAAGAAACAGTCACCCAAAAGCACCTCTGTATATGTATCCGCAGATAAAATATTGGAATTGGTAAATCAAGAATAGTTCGAAATAAAAAACATCCGAGTAACCTCTTGGTTACTCGGATGTTACAAATTTTCACAATACTCTTATACTATGATTCTATACTCATATTCCACATTCATCGTATGACCATACGCATTACGATTGTTACGCATAAAATTCATAGTTCGTTCGGGACAAATCTTCTTTACCATCTGACCGCCTACGGAACCTGCTTCTTTAGAGGTTAAGTCACCGTTGTAACCCTGTTTTAAGTTTACGCCGACATCCTGCGCAGCTTCCATTTTGAATCTGTTTAACGCTTCTTTTGCTTCGGGTACTAAGTTCTTTTTGCTTGCCATGATAATAAAAATCTCCTTTTTATAATTTATCATCCTCAAAAAAATTGTATTGGAAAATGCTCGTTTCCAAAAACTTTTTTTCGTGGAAGACAGTCATAGTTTGTGCTTTGATACAAAATCTATTCTGGAAATTTTTATCGTTTTTTGAAATGTTTTGTAATACAAAGAAAAGGTGAGCAAATGCTCACCTTTCTTTTGTTTTTAATTTTGATTTTTTTTCTACCTAACCTAAGGTGCAGAGAAAAGGATGCAAAACGGAACAACCGAACCCGCAGGGGTTATCCGAAGCCGTAGTACTGCGTATAGCATATTTGTGTACGGCGAGTGATGAGGTTGGTTCGTTTGGTGCGTTTTATCAAGCCGCCATCATAAGGCGATGAGAAAAGGACTCAGAACAAACAAACCGAGCCCGAAGGGATTACCCGAAGGCGTACATAGGTACGCCGAGAGGCGAGGTTTGCTTGTAACAAAAAAGCAATATAAATCAAAATTTGTGACAACAAATTTTCACCTGAAACAAAAAAGGAGTTCCAAAATTCTAAGGGAGAGGACAAAGCCTCTCCCTTATTTGCTTCATTGCTTTTTTGTGGTCTGTGTTCTTTTATCGAGCCTATTCAACGTCTAAGATGCCATATTTATCATCTTTTCGTTTGTAAACAATACTGATGCCGTCATGCTCCGCATTGCGGAAGGCAAAGAAGGTATGTCCCAGAAGATTCATCTGAAGAATTGCTTCGTCCACAAACATGGGTTTCACGGTGATTACCTTGGAACGAGCCACGGTGAACTCGGTTTCTTCGGGCAAATACAGGGTGTCTTTTTCTTCTTCATCGGTTTCAAAGGCATCAAAAGTTTCTTGGATTGCAGATTCTTTTTTAATTTTGTTTTCGATTTTGGTTTTATACTTTCTGATTTGCTTCTTTAAATTTTCCATCAGTTCATCCATAGCGGTCCAGATATCTGCATCCGCTTCTTCCACACGGAAGATGGTGTCTTTATAGAAAATGGTTAATTCCACAATGTAGGTATCTTTGATGAGAGACAGGGTTACAGTTGCTTCCGCATTATCGTCAAAAATTTTGTCGAACTTAGAAAGCTTTGCTGCAAATTTTTCTTTAAAACTGTCTTTCGCCTGGAATTTTCTTTCGTTAAAAATTACTCTCATACTGATTCTCCTTTGTCTTAGCCGATTCGAATGGAAAATCCGTAATTTCACGGTTCCGATCGAACCGAGCTGATATTTTTTTATGGAAAGCGGAATCAGAAAATCCGCTCCAAAAACGAATTAAAGAACCTTAGTGATATGACGGGAAACGTGGCAACAGATATTCACCGCTACGGGCATACCTGCGATATGAGTGGGATGGTCAATAATATTTACCCACAAAGCGGTGTTTTTGCCGCCAAGACCTGCAGGACCGATATCGGTGCTGTTGATTTTTTCCATCAGTTCTTTCTGCATTTTCTGATACAGGGGTTTTTCGGGTACGGTACCGATAGGCTGAGTTAAAGCCACTTTAGACAGTTTTGCCGCCTGCTCAAAGTCACCGCCAACACAAACACCAACCACGATGGGTGGGCAAGGATTGGGACCTGCAGAACGAACTGCATCCAGTACCACATTTACCACTCCGTCATAACCTGCGGAGGGAGGCAGCATTGCGATTTTACTCATATTTTCGCTACCGAAGCCTTTGGGTGCAAAGGTGATTTTCATCTGATCACCAGGAACGATATCATAGTGAATGATTGCAGGAGTGTTATCACCGGTATTCACACGGTCAATGGGGTCTGCCACAACAGATTTTCTTAAGTAGCCGTCCACATAACCCTGGCGAACACCTTCATTAATTGCTTCGGTTAAGTTGCCGTCAACATAAACTTCCTGACCCACTTCGATAAAGAATACTGCGTATCCGGTATCCTGGCAGATGGGAATTCTTTCTTCTTTTGCAATATCTGCATTCACAACCAGTTTTTCTAAAATATTTTTGCCAACGGCGCTGGTTTCGGTTTTGCAAGCACTGCAGATGGACTGATATGCATCATCAGGCAGAATGGTATTGGCATCAATACACATCTGTCTTACGGTTTTGGTAATGTCAGTTGCTAAAATAGTTTTCAATGTTCATCTCTCCTCTTATTTGTTATATTCGACATTTCTGTCGTAAAATCCTTTTTTTATTTTAAAAAATTTTTTCTTAACTGTTAAAATGTCCAGTTGGGCATTATTTTTAATTGATTGATATATTCGGGAGTTGCAACCACACCGGTGAGCACCGGGTAGAATACAACAAAGAGTGCAATTGTCGCCACACAGACGCCAAGGGGAATCCAAAGGGATTTTCCTTTTTTTGCCACTTGCTTCCAATAGTATCCCAACCCCAATGCCAAGAAGCAAACCATGGGGAAATAGTGATACATAAAGGTGCAACGGGTTACAAACATCCAGGGAAGCATCTGAGAAAGATAGCCTGCCAAAATGACAAATGCAGACAAGGAAACTTTCTTGTTCTTCACAGAATGAACCAACAGATAAATCATTCCCGCAAGGCCGCCCCATAACAGAATGGGATTGCCGAAGGTGGCAATGGTTTCACGGGAACCGTTTTCCAACAGAACACCCTGATGCATCCAGAGGGGTTTGGCGTTAATCATCCATTCATACCAGGATGCACTGTAAGGATGAGTTGCAGTCAGTTGACTGTGATAATTGAACATGTGTTGCTGTGTCGACACAAAGTTCTGCCAGGTGAGTGTCTGGTCAAAGCATTCAAAATACGGAATGTAGCTCAGATAATAAATCATAAACGGAATCAAGGCATAAAGTCCCAAAGACCACGCAATCAGTTTGCCTGCCTGTGTATTTTTGGGAGCTCTTTGATACCGCATCCAGATGGCGAACAGATAGATGGAACCAAGGCCGATACCCGGGTAAATCGCCGCCCATTTTACCGCAGCTCCGCATCCGAACATCACGCCCGAAATTCCAAGGAATGTAAGGGATTTCCAATTGACTCCCCCTTGCACATATTCGTGCACAAATTCCAGAAGAAACGCAAATGCCGCAACGATAAAGAATACCATAAAGGAATCGATGGAAGCGATTCTTGTGTGGGATAAATGCATAAAGCCAAAGGTAAACAATACGGTTGTTAAAAAGGCTACTTTATTATATCGGAGCAACCGTTTTGCCAACAGATAAAACACGGGAATCATCGCAATGGCAATGGCAACACCCATAAAACGAACACCTAGCATATTCCATCCGAACAAGCTGATACCGATGGTCATTAAAAGTTTGCCAAGGGGCGGATGAGTGGTTTCATACATGGAAAGGTCGTTTTTGTATTCATACGCGGCTCTGCCGTGATAAATTTCGTCAAAATAGAAACTGTTTTCGTAAGAGGGCACATCGGGAACGGTGTGGGGTTCATCCGAAAATGCCGCAACATCGGTTCCGTTGGGTGCAGAAACGGTGTATGCGATAACCTCGCCCTGCGCATCCAGGAACATAAATTCGCCCCATTCGGTGATGGCATCGGAACCGTTGTCCAACACTTCAAGCACCACTGCATCGGTGGGATAAACAGGCAATTTTTCCTGCTGCCAGCTAAACACATAGGTGGATTTTTCCTGCTTGCCGGAAAAATTTATATACTGATTGATGTCGGCACTTACCTGACGAAGTTTAAAGTTTCTTAACCCATAGCCTGCAAAATAGCGAATTTCCGCAAGGTTTTCGGTTTCGGAAAATTGGAAGGTCACACTCTGCCCTTTTGCCACCTTGGCATAGGTTTTAGGGGTGTTATCGGTGCTTCCCAAACGGTAGAATGCACAACCGCCGAATACCACCATCACACAAAGAAGTGCAACCGCACTTTTCCAATTGAATTGTTCGGAATATTCACGGATTTTCTTTTCTTTTTGGGGATAATCTGCACGGATGGTCATATAAATATCCCGCACCAGATACCAAAGGATTGCTAAATTCACAATGGAGCCTACCACAAAAATCATATTGTAGTAAGGGTCGGAAACGCCGCTTAAATATTTTAAGGCAAAATCCAAATTGAGGAAATAGGTTAATTCCAAGGTGCAGAAAATGCCGAAATATTTTTTCTTGCCGGTAAACACAAATGCAAGAAGGAGAAGAAGAGGCACAAAATACCAGTAACGCTCGTGCATTTTGGAGCCAAGCATCACGATGGCAAATAAATAGGTGCCAAAAATCAGGAACAGATTTTTCTTATCCCGATTGAAAATAACCGCCAGAATGCCACCCATCACGCAAACCGCCATCAGGATGGTACCCCATTTTTCAAAGGTCAAAAACAGGAAATTATCGGTTAAATTTCTCATATTTCCGTTTAACAAACCAAACAGATTAAAGGTATTTAAAGAGGCATAAGGATAAGAAGAAAAGGTCTCGGTGTATTTTTTCACCAAGAACATTAAGTCGGGAACACCGTTTCTGAAGGGAATCATGGAGATACTCATAATCGCCAGAGCGAAAATGAAGGTTACCGCTAAATTCCAAATGATTTTTACGGCTTTTGGGAACTTGTCTTTCCAAACGGGAACAAGCACCAGAGAATCACTTTTTGCAAATAAAATGGCAACAAGGGGTGCAAATAAGAAGCTCTGAGGTTTGGTTAATGCAGACAAGGTAAACAACAATGCCGAGCGGGTCAGCTTTTCTTCCAAAAGGAATCGGAAGGTTAAAAGCATTAAGTAGCAAAAGATACCATCAGTCTGTCCCCAATAGGTGCCCGTAATCAAAAAGGAGGGCAACAGTGCAAGCATCACAGTAAAGGGTAACTGTTTATTTTGGGGATAGCGTTTACTGTATGCCGAAAGAAGCTCGTAACCGATGAGCCCTTCGGCTATCATACCGGGCATTTTTACAAACAGTTTGGTGAGATATTCTCCGCCGCCAAGCAGGTTTTTCACCCAACCGAACAGGCCCGTCATCATAATATAAAGGGGCGGATAATCGCAAAAATATCCGTCGGCATAAAAACCGTTTAAGCCGCCTGCGGCTCGTTCCATCCAGGCGGTGTAGGTATTCATATCTACCTCATATCCTTTAAAATAGGGGGAGATAAGAATTTTTATCAATGTAATCACGCCAAGGGTCACCAGGCATCCTGCCGTGGGTTTTCTCTGAGCGTTCACTTTTTGCAGACGGTTGTTCTGGTCCTGATACAAGAACCACATAAATGCCGCAAAAATCAGTATGATAATGGTGGAAGTGTGCATAGATTCACGTTCCTTTCTTGTGATTTATCAAACTTATCGGTTGGAAGAATCTTCCTGCCATTTGCATTTTCTGCGAAGCATGGAATTTTTGGGGAACGGCGTATCGCAGGCAATACTCACAATCTGTTGCGCGTGGGGTGCCGATTCCATTTCTCCCCCATCGGGATTACGAAGGTCGGAAGCCGCCAAAAGAACGCTTTCGCCTTTGGTGGTCAACACATCTAAAATATCATCCCGATAGAATTTATTTCGTTGCTCAATGTAGAGCCGTTTATTTTCACTATCGTAGTCTGTCACCACGCCGACTAAGGTGTAATCCCTCACATAATCGGAAGTATGCACCAGTTGTCCGTCTGCATAGGGATTGCCGAAATAAAAGCCCTTGCAATACTCACGGTGACTTACTTTGTTCACTTCCTCCAACACTTCGGGAGGGAGATTATAGTTGTCGGGGTCTTTTTTCAAAATATCCAACGCTTTGCGATATGCATTGGTGGTAACTGCCACATAGTAAGGCGTTTTCATTCTGCCCTCAATTTTAAAGGAGGTAATCCCCGCCTTTGCCATTTGGTCCAGATGCTCAATCATACACATATCCTTGGCATTCATAATGTAGGTTCCGTGTTCGGAGCCGCCGATAGTGAAAGGATAATTGGGGCGTTTTTCTTCATATAATTTATATTTCCAACGGCAAGGCTGCGCACATTCGCCGCGGTTGGAATCTCTGCCCGTCATATAGGCGGAAAGCAAGCATCTGCCCGAATAGGAAATACACATCGCACCGTGACAAAAAGCTTCCAAATCCAAATCGGGATTGGTGTTTGCACGAACGGTGGCAATTTCATCTAAGGTCAGTTCTCTTGCTAATACCACCCGTTTTGCGCCCATATCATAGTAGGTGTTGCAGGCAACGGAATTTAGGATGTTTGCCTGGGTGCTCATATGAACCTCTAAGTCGGGACACCATTTTTTGATAAGGCATAATGCTCCCAAATCGGAAGCGATCACTGCATCAACACCCATTTCGTAGGCTTCCTTGATGGCACGCTCCAACGTGGAAAAATCTCCGTCTCGCATCACCATATTGCAGGCACCGTACAGTTTCATATTGTATTTTTTCTTGATTTCGATTGCTTTTTGTAAGTAATCTCCCGAGAATAGCTGCTGGGGTGCTCTTAGCGACAGTCCGTTTAAGCCGATGTAGGCGGCATCCGCGCCGTAAACCCCTGCGGTTTCCAACTTTTCCAAGTCCCCTGCAGGAGATAAAAGCTCTAATTTATCCATATTATTTTCCTCAAATTTATTCTAAATTATCGTTTGATGGTCAAAGAAACGCCGTCGCCGATGGGAATGACCACGGTTTCCAATTCTTCGTCGTGGCTGATGGCATCTAAGTACATCCGAAGCCGTTTTACAATGGTTTTTTTGCGGAGAATCAACAGGTCGTCGTTTGCTACCATTCCTTTGTAAAGCACATTATCGGTGACCAACACCCCACCCTTGGGAAGCAGTTTCTTTAAATAGGGAATGTAGTCATAATACTGGCCTTTGGCACTGTCCAAAAAGATAAAATCAAAGGTTTCGCCTTCTTGCACCAATTCTTCCAAAACATCCATTCCGTCACCGTTTTTGGGGAAAATCCGTTTTTTTAATCCTCGTTCTTCAAACAATTTGCATGCCTCTGCAAAATTTTCGGGATTTTTTTCCACGGTAATGATGGTAGCATCGTTCCCGATAGCTTTTGATAAAATCACAGCGGAACAACCGATACCCGTGCCTAATTCCAACACCTTTTTGGGTTGCTTTAACATCGCTAATAAATAAAGCAACTTGGTGGTTTCGGGTTTTGCAACGGGGATATCTTTATCCATGGCAAAATCGTATAACTTAGTCACATCTTCCGTCACCAGGGAACGGATATAGCGCAAAATAAATTCAAAATTGATATACTGTTCTTCAATCATAATATTTTTCCTTTTTTGATAGGGGGATAGAAAAGCTTTGTACCCCTTCTGCTGTTGTGAAGCCTTCTGCAGACTTCCCTGTGTAAGGGGAGGCTTTGTTCTGCATTCTACAACACTGTTACGACAAAGACTGTATCATCTGGATGCCAGTCGTTTTCATCAGTAGTTCGTGTTGATTTAGGATAAAAAACATAAGCTTTTTCAACCCACTCGTTTCTTCTGTAGTACATTTAAAATAACATTTACAATTACCGCAATCAATGTTCCTAAAAAACAACCAATCGGAAAATATCTTAAAGCGAAAAAAAGTGAATCATAAGTATTCAACGGAAATATGATATCTGCACTTATATAAAATACAATCAATATACTAATATACTCAAGTGCATATACCATGCCAAAAAACAAAGATGATGAAATTATGTACTTCAAATATCCTTTAAAGTCTTTAAATCTGCATAATATGATAGGTACAAGTGATGCCAAACACACACCCACAGTTTTAACAGTATTAAACGAGATTCCATTTATAACCTCATGCGTTTCCTGATATGTAATAAACCCGCTTCCTTCACACAATGCACAAACCACACAAGAAAAAACAATGTGAATTATTCCAGTTATTAGTCCACTCAACACTCCTCTTTTCACATTGACATCATGTGATTTTTTGTGCAAAATTTTAAAAACAGTAAAGCTTAATGTTATAACAATAATGATCGCTGCTAAAGATGTAAAAATACTCATATCATAAATTACTCCTTTCTACAATATTCAGCATATTTTACTATAAAGGATGTAAGGTTTAGCTTTGCAAGAAAGTTATATAGCCTTACGCCAATCGTAATGCCAAACCGCACCAATCGTGGTCCACGATTTTTTCAACCAATTGGAAGCCGTTTGCTTCTGCAGAGGCTAAAATTTCGTGGCATCTTTCTTCCAAAATGCCCGATAAAATCAGAACACCGTCAGGATTTAAGCACTGCTTCACATCTTTTAATAAAATGAGCAATACATCCACAATAATATTGGCGGTAATAATATCAAAAGTTTCTTCTCCGACACATTCCAAAAGGTCGCCGCAACGAACATCGCAGATATCAGAAAAACCGTTCTTTTCGATGTTGATTTTTGCGGTGTCCACCGCCACGGGGTCAATATCGGTTGCCACCAGTTCGGTAACGCCCAGCATACCGCCGATGATGGCTAAAATTCCGCTACCTGTGCCGATATCAAGCATTTTGGTTTGGTCTTTTTGGTATTTGCAAATGAGTCTTGCACAAGCCTGAGTGGTTTCGTGGGTACCGGTACCGAATGCGGCACCGCTATCCAGTTCCAGCACTTTTTCATTGGGTAACGGTTCATAGTCTAGCCAAGCGGGTTTTACCACCAAAGTGTCGGTAATCTTTACGATTTTGGCAAACTGTTTCCAGTTATCCTTCCATTCGGAATCATTGGCACCCCGAACAGACACCGAAAAGCCGTTTTCGGTGAGCAAATTATATAAATCTTCCGCTTCTTTGGCAGTTTCCAAACACACGGTGATATAGGCATCTCCCGTGTCTCTTTCGTCTTTTAAAAGCCAGGGCATTTCTGCCATAATGTCGGCTTCCAATTTTGGGTCGGTAACAAAATAATTATAAATATCGTGAATCACAAGGAAGTTTTCCGCATCTTCGGTCATCCCTGCATCACAAGTGATTTTTAACTCAAAATAATCCATTTTTTATCCTTTTTTTCTTGTTTCCAAACGTGCAAAAAAGGGGTCGGAGAACCCCTTTTTCACCTTATTCTTCTGTATTTTCAGTATTTTCAGTAATTTCGGCATTTTCTGCACCTTCCGTTGCTTCCTCGGTATCGGAAGATTCCTCTTCTTCACGGGGTGCTCTTGCCACAGATACCACCTTCACATCCGCATCGGGACGCATTAAGATAACGCCCTGGGTGTTTCTGCCAACGGTGTTGATATCTTCCGCTTTCAAACGAATCACAACACCTGCAGAGGTGATAATCATAACGTCATCGCCGTCTTTAATGGAACGAACACCTGCAATATTACCTGTTTTTTCGGTAATTTTGTAGGTTTTAACGCCCATACCACCACGGTTTTGCACCTTATATTCACTGTAAGGAGTACGTTTTCCTAAGCCGTTTTCGGAAACAATCAGAAGCTCGGTATCATCGTGAACCACGCTCATACCAACCAGACGGTCATTTTCTTTCAGCTTGATACCGCGAACACCACGGGTAACACGTCCCTGACTTCTGATATCGCTGATTTTAAAGCGGATAGACATACCTAAGTAGGTGGTCAGAACCACTTCTTCGTCGTCGGTTACAATCTTAACCTGCATCAGCTCGTCATCCTCGTCCATCGCAATGGCACGAAGACCGCCGGAACGGTTGGTGTCGTATTCCATCAGTTCGGTTTTCTTGATAACACCGTTTTTGGTGGTCATAACCAAGTATTTATCTTCTTCGAAATCTCTCATGGGAATGGTTGCCGAAATGGTTTCACCCGGCTCTAAATTTAAGAGGTTTACGATTGCGGTACCTTTCGCCGTACGGGAGGCTTCGGGAATCTGATATGCTTTTAATTTGAACACTCTGCCCGTGTTGGTAAAGAACAGAATATAGTTATGGGTGGAAGTAACAAACAGTTCTTCCACAAAGTCTTCTTCACGGGTGGAAAGACCTGCGATCCCCCGTCCGCCTCTGTGCTGACTCTTAAAGGTGTCGGTAGGCTGACGTTTCACATAACCCAAGTGGGTTAAGGAGATAACCATATCTTCTTCTTCGATTAAGTCTTCATCATCTATCTGAGAATAATCAAAGGTGATTTTGGTGCGTCTTGCATCGCCGTATTTATCCTTGATTTCGGTGAGTTCCGTTTTGATGATGTCTAATACCATCTGTTCGGAGGATAAAATTTCGGTGTAATAAGCAATTTGCTTAATGATTTCTGCTAATTCGTTTTCAATCTTTTCTTTTTCCAGGCCTTGCAATTTCTGGAGTCTCATATCCAAAATTGCCTGTGCCTGAATTTCGGTGAAGCCGAATTTTTCCACCAGGTTTTCTTTTGCATTGTTATAAGATGCACGGATGGTGGCGATGACTTCATCAATATGGTCTAACGCTTTCTTTAAGCCTTCTAAAATATGAGCTCTTGCTTCGGCTTTTCTCTTATCGTAAATGGTTCTTCTTACGATAATGTCTTTTTGGTGATTGATGTAGCAATCCAGCACTTCACGGATGTTTAACACCTTGGGCTGACCATCAACCAAAGCCAACATAATTACCCCGAAGGTATCCTGCATCTGAGTGTATTTATAGAGGTTATTTAACACGATATTGGCTGCCGCATCTTTTTTCACTTCAATCACGATACGAACGCCAACATCCTTATCGGATTCGTCACGAAGGTCTGCGATGCCTTCCAAACGTTTTTCGTGTACCAATTCTGCGATTTTTTCAATCAGACGAGCTTTGTTTACCTGATAGGGCAGTTCGGTTACAATAATTCTCTGACGGTTGCCGTCATCCTCGATTTCCGCTTGGGCACGAACGATCACCTTACCACGGCCTGTCTGGAAATAGGAACGGATACCGCTTTTTCCCATAATGTTACCTGCGGTGGGAAAATCGGGACCCTTGATATATTCCATAATTTCTTCGATGGTGATTTCGGGATTATCAATGGTGGCACAAATGGCATCAATACATTCGGTTAAGTTATGAGGCGGAATGTTGGTTGCCATACCAACCGCAATCCCAGCAGAACCGTTTACCAACAGATTGGGGAAACGGGAGGGCAACACGGTGGGTTCTTTTAATCGTTCATCAAAGTTGGGTGCAAAATCAACGGTTTCTTTGTCGATTTCTTTAAGCATCAACTGCGCTAAGCGTGCCATTCTTGCTTCGGTGTAACGATAAGCAGCGGCAGGGTCACCGTCGATAGAACCGAAGTTCCCCTGACCGTCTACCAAAGGATAACGAAGGGAAAAGTCCTGGGCTAAACGAACCAATGCATCATAAACGGATGCGTCACCGTGAGGATGGTAACGACCCAACACGTCACCAACGGTGGTTGCACATTTTCTGTATGCCTTTTCGGGAGTTAACCCGTCTTCGTGCATGGTGTATAAAATTCTTCTGTGTACCGGTTTTAAACCATCCCGCACATCAGGCAAGGCTCTTGCCACGATAACCGACATGGAATATGCCAGATAGGCAGATTTCATCTCATGGACCAAATCCACCGGAACAATATGCTCATTTTCAAACATTTGAGTATCCATAAACTGTTCTTCCTTTCTGACAAATTAGATATCTAAGTTGGAAACGTATTTTGCGTTTGCTTCAATGAATTCACGACGGGGTTCAACTTCTTCACCCATCAACACATTGAAGATTTTATCTGCCTCAATGGCATCTTCCAGGGTTACCTGTAAAACGGTTCTGGTAGCAGGGTCCATGGTGGTTTCCCAAAGCTGATCGGGGTTCATTTCACCAAGACCTTTGTATCGCTGCACATTGGCATCGTTGCCGATTTCTGCCAGTGCTTCTTTTAACTGTTCATCGGTGTATGCATAACGCACGTTTTTGCCTTTAAACACCTTGTAAAGAGGCGGTTGCGCTAAGAAAACGTGACCTTCTTCAATTAAGGGACGCATATAACGGAAGAAGAAAGTTAACAGCAAGGTTCTGATGTGAGAACCGTCAACATCGGCATCGGCCATAATGATGATTTTGCCGTAACGAAGCTTCTGCACATCAAAATCTTCCCCAACCCCTGCACCCAATGCGGTGATAACGGGGAGCAGTTTTTCGTTACCGATAACTTTATCAATACGCACCTTTTCTACGTTTAGCATTTTACCCCAAAGCGGTAAAATCGCCTGGAATCGTCTGTCTCGTCCCTGCTTAGCACTACCGCCTGCAGAGTCCCCTTCGACGATGTAAATTTCGGTGAATTCGTTATTTCGTTCGGAGCAGTCCGCCAGTTTACCGGGCAGACGGGTGTTTTCCAGGGCGGTTTTTCTTCTGGTTAATTCTCTTGCTTTTCTTGCCGCTTCTCTTGCACGGGATGCAGAGAATGCTTTTTCTAAGATCATTTTGCCAACGCCCGGATTTTCTTCTAAGTAGGAAGCAAAGGCATCCTGCATCATGCTTTCGGTTGCGGTTCTTGCTTCGGAGTTGCCCAGCTTGGTTTTGGTCTGACCTTCAAACTGTGCTTCCTGCAGTTTCACGCTGATGATGGCGGTTAAGCCTTCACGAACATCTTCCCCGCTTAACGGCTTATCACTGTCTTTTAACAGGTTACGCTTTCTTGCATAATCGTTTAAGATACGGGTTAATGCGGATTTGAAGCCGGTTTCGTGCATACCGCCTTCGGTGGTGTTGATGTTGTTTGCAAAGCTTACCAGATTTTCACTATACGCATCGGTATATTGCATTGCAATTTCCACAATCATATTTTCTTTCTCTTTGGAAAGGTAGATAACATCGGGATGCAAGGGAGTTTTTTCCTGATTGATGTATTCCACGAAGGATTTGATACCGCCTTCGTAATACAGTTCATTCACAATATGTTCTTCGGGACGCTTGTCCACAAAGTTAATGCGGATTCCCTTGTTTAAAAACGCCTGTTCTCTTAAACGGGTTAAGAGCACATCATATTCAAACTGAACGGTTTCAAAAATTAGAGCATCGGGCATAAAGGTAACGGTGGTTCCTTTTTTATCGGTATCACCGATAATTTCCAGCTTGGATACCACCTTGCCTCGTTCATAACGCTGCTTGAAAACGTGTTCCCCGTTGGAAACTTCCACTTCCAGCCATTCGGACAATGCGTTTACAACCGAAGAACCTACCCCGTGCAAACCACCGGACACCTTGTATCCGCCGCCGCCGAATTTACCGCCGGCGTGTAAAATGGTGAATACCACTTCCACGGTGGGGATGCCCATTTTGGGATGAATACCAACGGGAATACCACGGCCATCATCACGAACGGTCACGGAATTATCGGGATTGATGGTAACATCAATATTTTCGCAATAACCTGCCAACGCTTCGTCGATGGCGTTATCCACGATTTCATACACCAAGTGATGCAGACCTCTCACCGAAGTGGAACCGATATACATACCGGGACGCTTTCTTACGGCTTCCAAGCCCTCCAATACCTGTATTTGATTCTCGTCATAGACTGTTTCCACTTTTTCGTTTAATTCTTCAGCCATACTGTCTCATCCTTTCTTATGGGATTTTCTCGTTTGTATCAATTGCTAAAACACAAGTCCTTTTCTATGCTGTATGGTACGGGAAGCGAGGGGGGACAAATACCCCACCTCCACTCCGTCCTTCACGGCGAGGACAAAAGATTTGGGAAGCTCATCCGACACGGCAATCAACCGATCGTCCTCTTCCAGCGTCTTTAAGTATTCCATGGTAGAGGGGGACTCCGAAATGTGATCAAAATCGAACACACCGATAATATCCTGCTCGTTTAACACGAAATCGTTACCGATATGAAGATACATTCTGTCCCCTCCTCTCTTTTTTATCGGGAAAGCAGTTTCATTTTTCCCTACGGGAAAAATGAAAAAATATAAATATAATATACCTATATTATTCTAACACAAAACCTATCGGTTGTAAAGAGTTTTTATGAAAAAAATCCCGAAAATTTCCGAAAAAATGCGCAAAAAACCGTTATTTTTTCATCTGTTTTATAAGTTCCTCTTCCCCGCACACCAAAACATCGGTTTCCCCGCCGAAAAACTTTGCGATTCTTCGGGCAACACACCCCTCTTTATCCCTTGTTACCGCAATGATTTTACGCTCGCAGATACCCGTGTCGTTCTTATAATTTTCAAAGAGCAACGAGCGCACCATTTCCTCGGCATACAGGTCTTCCTCCTCCACACATAAAAGAGTGCAGATACATTTTCCCCGCAGATATTTTCTCTCCAGGAAAAAAGAGCGCAGAAAAAATATCAACGAAAAAATCCCGTATGCCGAAAAAAACAGCATACACCCGTAAAACAATCCGTCACACATTTTTTACCTCCCGGTTTCTCACCTTTTACAATTACCCGTTCTCTTCGCTAATTCATTTTATGCCAACTGTTTTTTCGAGGTGAAAGAAAAACACACAAAAACAAAAAATCTATTGACAAAATCCCTTTTCTGTAGCATACTGTTAATACCATTTGAAACGATATGCCCTAAAGGGCATTTTGATAGAAGGAGTCCGTTATGCCACAAAATTCATCCAACCGCAATCAAAACTTGATAATCTGCGTGGTTCTGCTGCTTTTGGTATGTTTTCTTTCGGGAGCGGAAATATTTTGGAATTCCCCCGAAAAAACAACCGAAACCGTTACTGTTTCGGCAGAACCTGCACCGTCAGCCGCACCGTCAGGAACCCCCTCCGCAACACCGTCCCCCACGCCATTTCCCACTAATGAACCCGAGAAATTGAGCGTGTCCCAAGACCCGTCGGACCCCTATCCCGATTTGTACGGGGATAATCCCGACCAACAGTTTGTAACCGGCGAAGAAGGGGTTGTTTATCTGACCTTTGATGACGGGCCATCCGATTCTACTCCCGCACTCCTCAACGTGTTAAAAGAAGAAGGGGTACCCGCTACCTTTTTTATCGCATCAGACAAACGCCCCGATTTGTTAAAGCAAATTTATGATGACGGGCATTCCATCGGGGTACATACCTATTCCCACGATTATCACTATGTTTATTGGACCAAAAGTGCTTACTTAGCAGACTTTTCCCGTTGCTACTATGCCATCTGGGATGCCACGGGATACCGTACCCGTATTTTTCGGTTCCCCGGAGGAAGTGTGAATTCCTATAACCGCCATCTGGTTTGGGATTTAGTTACGGAAATGAACAATCGAGGCTTCGTTTACTACGACTGGAATGTTACCTCCGAGGACGCTTCCACCGCAAAAACCTATGAAGAACAACTTGACAATCTCATCACCCAGTCCGAAAACAAAAAACGCGTCATCGCCTTGATGCACGATACCAAAAAGAACAGCGATATCTCCTTGGTGGTAAAAGATTATATCACCCACATGAAAGAAAAAGGTTACCGTTTTGCGGCGCTGAATTCTTCGGTAGAACCCATCCATTTCCCAATGCCTTAAGAAAGGATTATGAAAATTGGAAACAAAAACCGTATCTCAGACTTTAGAATTTGATAAAATTTTAGCCCGTGCCAAAGAATATGCCGTGTTGGAGGAAACCAAAGAAAACATTCTTTCCCTGGAGCCGGAAACCTCTTTGGGCGCCGTTTCCCGTTTGCTTAGTCAAACCGAAGCGGCAATGTCTCTTTTGGTGAAAGCAGGCAGTCCTCCCATTGATGCATTCGGCGAAATGAGAGGAATTATCAAGCGTTTATCCATCGGCGGCTCTTTGTCTCAGAAAGAGCTTTTATCCACCGCAAGTCTTTTAAAATCCTCCCGTTCGTTAAAGGAATATTTTGCCGATAATAAAACCGAAATTTTCTCCGATTACGAATATCGTCTCACCGCTCAGAAGCGGTTGGAAGAGGAAATTTTTATGAAAATTATTTCCGAGGACGAAGTGTCGGACAATGCCAGCGACGAGCTTTATAAAATCCGTCGGCAGAAGATCTCCGCCAACAACAAAATCAAGGAAACTCTGCAGAAATTCACCAATTCCCAAAACTATAAAAAATTCCTGCAAAATGCGGCAGTTACTTTGCGAAATGACCGTTATGTGCTCCCCGTAAAGCAGGAATACCGCAACGAAATTCCCGGTCTTGTCCACGATTCCTCCGACTCGGGTGCCACCGTGTTTATCGAGCCTATGGCGATTGTTTCTTTAAACAACGACCTGCGGGAATTAGAATCCAAAGAAAAAGAAGAAATCGCAAAAATCCTCATTTATTTAAGCGGTCAGCTTTCGGGCATCTGGGAAGAAATTGAAGTGGCTTACGGACTGATTCTGGATTTGGATTTTATCTTCTGCAAAGCCAAATACAGCCGCAGCGTAAAAGGGGAAATCCCTCTTTTAAACGACCAAGGAAAAATCAACTTAAAAAAAGCAAGACACCCTTTATTAAATCCCGAAACCGCCGTTCCCATCGATATTGAAATCGGTGACGGGTGTGACACTTTGGTAATTACCGGTCCCAACACGGGCGGTAAAACCGTTTCCTTAAAAACCTTGGGTCTTCTCACCTTAATGGCACAAAGCGGCTTCGCCATCCCCACCTTTATGGGAAGCGAAATTGCCGTTTACGAACACATTTTTGCCGACATCGGAGACGAGCAGAGCATTGAGCAATCTCTGTCCACGTTCTCCTCTCACATGACGAGAATTGTGTCGATTTTAAAAAATGCCACCTTCGGAAGTCTTGCTCTCTTTGATGAATTGGGTGCAGGCACCGACCCCACCGAGGGTGCGGCACTTGCCATTGAAATTATTGAATATTTAAGAAAACGGGGTGTCACCGTGGCGGCAACCACCCACTACCCCGAACTGAAATTGTATGCCCTTTCCCAAAACGGCGTACAGAACGCCTCGCTGGAATTCTCTGTGGAAACGCTGATGCCCACATATCGCCTCATAATGGGGATGCCTGGGAAAAGTAACGCCTTTGCCATTTCCAAGCGTTTAGGCCTATCAGACGAAGTTTTAGAGGCAGCCGAAAAACGACTCTCTGCCGATGCCATCCGTTTTGAAGATGTGTTAACCGTGATTGATGAGCAAAGAATCAAAGCAGAACGGGATCAGCAGGAAGCCGAACTTTTAAAAGAAAAAATCCGTTCTTTGGAAGAGGAATTATCCTCCAAAAAAGATGATGCGCTTGCAAAAAACCGAGAAATCATCGAAAAAGCACGGCAGCAAGCTATGGAAATCATCGAGGAAGCTCAGGAAAAAGCAGAGGGTATCATTCAGAAATTAAATCAGGAAGCAAAAAATCAACGGGAACGCGCCAAAGCCGTTGGCGAAGCAAGAAAACAACTGGCAGAAGAACGGCAGAAGCAGGCACAAAAACTTGCCAACGAAGAAAAGAAAAAGCAGAACCCCTTAACCCCCAAAGAATTAAAAGTGGGTATGACGGTGATGATGGACGATTTCGATACCCCCGTTACCGTGGATATTCTGCCCGACGATAAGGGAAATCTGACTGTTTTGGCAGGAATTATGCGCATTAAAACCAACATCGCAAATCTGTCCCGTTGCGAAGCGAAAAAGCAAAAACCTCAGCACAGTCCCTATCGGAATGCAAGTGCAAGAGGCAAAGAAATCCGTCCCGAATTAGACCTTCGGGGAATGAATTTGGAGGAAGCGGAATATGTGACCGAAAAATTCATTGACGATGCGGTGTTAGCCAACATTCCCTCCGTGGTGATTATTCACGGAAAAGGCACCGGCGTGCTTCGTGCAGGTATCCATCAGTTACTTAAGAAAAACAAATCGGTAAAATCCTTCCGTTTAGGAAACTTCGGCGAGGGCGAAGCAGGAGTTACCATTTGCGAAATGAAATAAGGAGTTTTTTAATATGAATGCAATCGGCGTAACCAATAAACATCAGTTCACCGTCACCGAAAATCACACTGCTATCGCATTGGAAAGCGGAAACGCACGGGTGTTATCCACCCCCTACTTAGTGGCGATGCTGGAAAAAGCGGCACACGAATTATGTTTCCCCTATTTAGAAGACGGCACCGCTACGGTAGGCACCGAAATGAATATGAAGCACATGGCAGCCACCCCCGTTGGCATGAATGTGACCGTGTCTGCCACCGTGACCGAATGGGAAGGCAGAAAAATTGTCTTCTCGGTGGAAGCTTATGACGAGGTGGAAAAAATCGCAGAAGGAACCCACACCAGATTTGTGGTTTTTAAGGAAAAGTTTCAAACAAGATGCGATGCAAAGAACGGGCTCGAAAAATAAAAAATGAAAACGCAACAAAAAAATCGCAGTGAAATCCACTGCGATTTTTATTATTTTTCGGCATTATAGAAACAATCCGATTCCCATTTTAATGGGTTAGTTTCGATATATTCCGCTATTTTTAAATAATCTTGTTCGTTACGGATAATATGGTCATGGAATGACCGTTGCCACACATTTTCGCCACATTCTTTATTACAAAATCGCTTGAAAGTGCTGACAAAATTTGAAAGCAAAGATTTTGTAGGGACCGACGTCCTCGGCGGTCCGTTGTCGCTATCTTCGATTTGTATCAGCAGGTGAATATGATTTGGCATAATCACATATTTTGTAATTGATATATTATCATAAAAATTGCACATAGACAAAAGATGTTTATTTGCTATTTCCCCGCGTGGATACAGTATGTTTTGCGGGGCGTCGAGGACGTCGCCCCCTACAATAATTTCAGACAAAATTTTACGTCTGTCCTTGGTGCAGATTGTCACAAAATATGCACCCGGGCGGGAATAATCATAATCTTTCAATCGGGTGGGTTTTCGGTTTGGAAATTCCATTTCTTACAGCACCGTTAATTCTTTTTCCAATTTGGTGGTGGAATATAATTTCCCGTCTTCCAAATAGCAGGTATCTTCAATACGGATACCGAATTCGCCGGGCAGATAAATTCCCGGTTCGTTGGAGAACACCATTCCGTTCTCAAATACTTCGCTGCTGGAATGTCCCAGGGTGGGATGTTCGTGAATTTTCACACCTACACCGTGTCCCAGACTATGCCCGAACACACCTTTGTATCCTTTGCTTTCAATATAATCACGGGCAACTTTATCCGCATCGGCACAAGCTTTTCCAACACCGATAAAATCCCACGCCATTTTATGGGCGGTTAACACCGTTTCATAAGCGTGCTTCGCTTTGTCGGACACCTTACCGAAAAACACGGTTCGGGTAACATCGGAGCAATACCCCTCATACACACAACCGAAATCACAAAGCAAGGCGTCTCCCGAGGCAAGCTTTCTCTGGGACGGCTCCCCGTGAGGCATTGCGGCACGCTCGCCAAACAAAACAATGGTATCAAAAGAAGTTTTTTGGGCACCGTGGCGCGTCATCTGATATTCTAGCTCCGCCTTTAATTCCAACTCGGTTACCCCCTCTTTCACCAAGGGCAGCATTTTCAGATACGCGGTATCCGCAATCCGTTGTGCCTGCTGCAGTTTGAACAACTCGGAGGCATCTTTAATAAGTCGCAAATCCATAATCATACTTTTCACATTGGGGAAGTTGGTATTGGGAAAATGGTCTAAGAGCATCTTATAAAAATGAACGGTTAAAAACTGCTGCTCAATATACACGGTGGATTCACTCATCAGTTCTTTTAATTTGGAGACCAAAGAACCCTCGGTTACCACCGTAAACCCTGCTTCGTTTTCCTTTGCCGCCGTTTCATAACGAAAATCGGTTAACAAATAGGCTTTGTGGCGGGTGATATATAAATGAATATTGGAGGAATTGATGCCCGAAAAATAGAAGGCATTTTTTGGGTCGCTGACTAAAATTCCCTCTTGTTCGGCTAACTGATTCCGCAATTTCAAAAGACGCGATTCGTAAAACTGTTTCATAATTGATTCCTTATTAAAGCTGATTAAAATAATTCGCCATAGAAAGGGCATCCTTATCTTGCGTACCTGCCGATTCGCAGATAATCATGGGAGTGAAGCCTTTTTCGTGCACCGCCTCCAGAAAGGGCTCAAAATCGGGACCAAACTCGGTATCTTCAAAGGTTAAATGCCGTTTTTCGCCCTGATTGGTGTACTCGATTTTGGAGAAATGACAATGGAATTTTTTTGCCTTTTCAATACCTAACTTTTTCTCCATTTTATTAAGGAGCACAAGATAATCTTCTTTGGTTTTTAAGCTTCCCAAAGTTCTGCAGTTTAAATGCCCGAAATCAATGGCAGGTAATAACATTTCGTGAGTGGTGCAAAGCTTGATTACCTCATCAAAATCACCGAGCTGATTGATTTTACCCATCACCTCGGGACAAAGATAAATGCCGTCATACCCCTCTTCTCTGGCACGCTCAAGGGTTTTATGCAGAGTATCCAACGAAAGCTCATAAGCTTTTGCTCTGGTCATTTTGGCACAGGAGCCGGAATGAACCACAATGCGGTCGGCACCCATCTCTTTTGCCACCCGAAAACACGCCAGCAAATATTCCACACTATTCTCACGTTTTTTGGGGTCTGTGGAGGAAAGACTCACATAATACTGACTGTGAATGGATAAATGCACCCCGTGTTTTTTCGCTTCTTCTCCTAAAATACGAGCACTGTCCATCGAAATATGAACACCCTTGTTGCATTGGTATTCATACCCGTTTAAGCCGATTTTAGCAAGATATTCGGGTCTGTCTAAGGAAGATTTATGCCCGTCGTCATAATATTGTTCACTATTGCCGCCGGGGCCAAAAATAATATTCATAACAAATTTATTTCCTTTTTATAATTTTCTTTTCCAAAAAGCGGCGAAGTGCCATTCCACGACCTTTGTCGGGACCGAAAGGCTCCACCATCGCACATTGGATGCCGAGCAGTTTTGCACATAAAATGTCGGTAAAAAACTGGTCGCCAACCAAGAGCACTTCCCTTTTAGCATACCCCTTAACAAGCTTTGCCAAACGGAAGGGCAAGGGCTTTAAGGAATACCCATGTGCCTCAATTTTGTGTTCGCCGAACGCCTTTTCGATACGGTGGGTTTTTCCGTTGGATGCAACCATCACCCGAATGCCGGAATTTCTGATTTCTTCCACCAAAGCCACACGCTCGGGTAAAATAGAATCTGTCTGTGCCAAAATCAAAGTGGCATCTGCATCGAAAATCAGAAGACGAATCTTATTCTGTTGTAAAAACGAAGGCGTCACCGCCTCCACATTCGGTAATAAGAAATCAGGTTGTAAACTCATAAAAACCTCTGCATTTGTCGGGGAATCAAAATTTTGTGATATTACGGGAGAAATTTTGCTCTCCACTCCCTAAGTTTAGCATATTTTCCAAAAAAATTCAATAGAAATCATAAAAAAACATTGACAAACCAACTTTCTTTTGATATAATACCACTGTTGCAAACATAAAAGTTTGTATGCGCCTTTACCTCAGCTGGATAGAGGGTTCGGCTACGAACCGAAATGTCGGGGGTTCGAGTCCCTCAAGGCGCGCCAAGAAAAGAGCAGATGCCGTTTACGGTGTCTGCTTTTTTATTTCTTATAGCAACTTACAACCACACATTTCACAAATAAAAAAAGACTGTTTCTAAAACGAATGGAACAGTCTTTTATTCTTTTTCAAATCTGATAATATCTTCCACTTGGCAATCTAACACATAGCAAAGAGCATCCAGTGTTTTCGTGCTGATTGCCTCACCTTTTTTAATGCGGTGCAACGTATTAGCAGAAAAACCCTGTTTAAAAATCAAATAGTATTCTGTTAATCCTTTTTTATAGAGAGTTTCATAGAATGGTTTATAACTTATCACTTTCATCACCTTTTTTATTATATCATACTCAACCTCTTGACAATACTTAATATATTGAGTATAATGTATTAAAAACAAAAACCTAACACAAGGAGAATGTTAGACTATGAAAAAACTCAAAATTATTATGGTAATGGTCTTCGTATTAGGGATTTTCTTATCGTTTAGAATCTCCACTAATGCGGAAACAGACAATGTCTACCAATATTCCATCAACAACGAAGAAGTAACCATTACCGGTGTTACATCAAAAGAAGAATTCTCAGGCAAACAAGTAATACCTGATAAAATAGAAGGCTATCCTGTTACCAAAATTAGATTTGGTGCATTTTCAAATTGTATGTCTCTCACATCAATTACAATCCCAGATACCGTAGTGGACATTGGCTTTTCAGCTTTTGACGAATGTACTTCCTTAGAAGAAATCACAATGCCAAAAGATGTTTACGGAACAGAAGAAGCTTCAAGATTCGGATATATATTTGGATACCAAACTCTAGCAGATGGGCCAATATTACATTATCAACCATCTTATCCCGCATTAAACCCTGAATATACAATAGGAACCTATGCACCTGAAGGTAAAACATATCAAAATTATACATATCCCTATAAAGAATGGCATACAGGCATTGCCTATAATCATTACCGTCGATACTACTATTATAACATTCCAACCTCTCTGAAAAAGGTAAAAATTACAAACGATACTGTTATTGATGCAAATGCTTTTTATAACTGCAATAATCTAAAAGAAATCGTGCTTTGCAATCAAATTTCAACAATTGAGCAAAATGCATTCTACAACTGTTCAGGCATAGAAACAATCTATTTTAACGGCGGTGCAACTCAATGGAATGAAATTAATATAGATACAACCAACACCGCAATCGAAAACGCAACTAAAAGATTTATTTTTTATGTAACAATTTATGGAGAAAATGGAAAAACCTTGATTAATAAAACGTATGAAGAAAATTCCATTTTGAACATCCCAAAAAAAGACGGCTACATACCTAAACTGTTTACGGACACGGACTGCACCAACGAATTTGAACCAACGACCCCCATTACCAAAAATCTTATTTTGCATTTACGCTACCAATTAATCCAAACTACCACGTCTATTTATAAATATGATAAATTCAATCTGCTTACAATAACACCTCATAACGTAGAAATCGGAAACAGTATTATTCTTGCTCTTTACACAGGTGACACACTGACAGATGTCCACGCAGATACATTCAAAGGTAATGATATTCAATTTATAACTGATACCCCATACACCGCAGCGAAGATATTCGTTTGGAATAGTTTACAAGATTCAATCCCTCTATGCGCTCCGGAAATTCTTGAGTAATAGCAGTTATAATCAACAAAAAAGTTCAGACACCAGAGGTGTCTGAACTTTTTTGTTAAGAGAACTTTACACAAAATGCGAACAAACATTCGTATTGCGTATTGACAAATGGGCAAAAAAGGTGTATGATAACAAATAAGCAACAAGAAAGGAGGAAACCAAAGATGGACGCTATGGAACGCATCACGGGACTTGTGGAAGAAGTAATATACTATAATGATGAAAACGGCTATGGTGTGGTGGCTTTGGAAACCTCCGAGGATTATGTAAATGTGGCGGGCAATTTGCCCATGATTGCCGAGGGCGAAAGCATTATTGCTTACGGAAAATGGGTAGAGCATCCCAAGTTCGGCACTCAGTTTCAATGTGAATATTACGAACCACACTTAGAGCAAGATACCGCCTCCATTTATAAATTTTTATCCAGCGGATTTATCCGTGGTGTGGGTCCTGCCACCGCTAAAAAGATTGTGGATAAATTCGGAGAAGAAACCTTGCAAATCATAGAGCTTTATCCCGAACGGATTTCTGAAATTTCGGGGGTTTCTCTGCCGAAAGCGATCCTGATTCACAAGGATTATATGAAAAAAATCGAAGTGCAGAATGTGGTATCCTATTTTATGAAATTCGGTCTCTCCCCCACCATTGCGGTGAAGGTGTATAACACCCTGGGGAGCGGCGCCATCAAGCTTTGTAATCAAAATCCCTATATCATCTGCGAAAAGGTGGAAAAAATCGGATTTTTAACCGTGGATAAAATCGCCGAAGAAATGGGCATCCCAAAAAATTCCATGGAACGGCTCAAATCGGGAGTAACTTATCTCCTATATCAGGCGGCATACAACGGGCATACCTGCTTCCCGAAGGAAGAACTTGTCACCGAAGCAAAAGCACTTTTAAATGTGGGTGAAACGGAAGTGGAAAATGCGTTGTCCCTGCTTCTGATGGAGGGCAGAATCATCAATGTGAAAAAAGCGGGAATCGTATTTTATTCTCTCCCCCATTTTTACTTAGCCGAAACCTATATTGCCGCAAGACTTTCCGCTCTGCAACAAACAAAATGTGAAGATTTATCCAAAAAGCTGGATATCGACGACCTTTGTGATGTGTCATTATCTTCGGAACAAAAAGAAGCGATCACCGAAGCCTTAAAGCAGAAAGTATTCATCATAACGGGCGGTCCCGGAACGGGAAAAACCACCGTAATCAAAAGCCTGCTTACCGCCTTTGATGCCTTAAACAAAAAGGTAATTTTGGCAGCTCCCACAGGCCGTGCCGCCAAACGAATTTCGGAAGTGACGGGCAAAAATGCAAAAACCATTCACCGTTTGCTGGAAGTAAAACAAGCAGGCGGTGACCGCCCACAGTTTGAGAGAAACGAGCAAAATCCCGTGCGGTGCGATGTGGTGATTGTGGACGAAATGTCTATGACGGATTCCCTGCTTTTTGAATCTTTTTTACGGGCATTTTCCGAGAAAACCCGCATCATTATGGTGGGTGACTGCGACCAGCTTCCTCCCGTGGGAGCAGGAAATGTGCTCAAGGATATGATTGCCTCCGATGCGGTAGCAAAAATCAGTTTCCATCAGATTTTCCGGCAGGAAAACGCTTCTCAGATAGTGGAAAATGCGCACCGCATTTTAAACTTTGAAGAACCGGTATATAACGGAGACGGAAGTGACTTTTTCTTTGTGGGAAGCCCCAATGGTGAGGACACGGTGGCAACCGTGTGTGATTTGGTGGAAAACCGTTTGCCCAATTTTTTAAATATTTCTCCCGATAAAATTCAGGTGCTCACCCCTATGCGAAAAAGTGTGTTGGGGTCGGTTGCTTTAAATAATGCCTTAAAACAGACCTTAAATCCCGTTCGCAAAAACCAACCCCAAAAATCGGCAAACGGATATGTATTTTCCAAATTTGACCGTGTGATGCAGACCAAAAACGATTACGATATCGAATGGGAAACCGAGGACGGTTACCGTGGACAAGGCATCTATAACGGGGATATGGGCGTAATCACCGAAATTGATTTGGAAAATAAGGAAATGACCATCCTCTTTGATGAAGATAAAACCGTCTGCTACGATTTTATGAAGTTGGAAAACTTAGAGCTTGCCTATGCGGTGACGGTGCATAAAAGCCAGGGCAGTGAATTTGATGCGGTGGTGATACCCTTGGTGTACGGTTATCCTCAACTGATGACCCAGAATTTGTTATACACCGCTGTAACCCGTGCCAAAACCTTTGTGTGCATTGTGGGACGAAAATCCTGCGTCACGGGAATGATTCATAACAATACCGAGCAAAAACGATATACCAATTTGGCAGATTTTCTGGCAGAGGCGGAGGAAGTCCCGTTTTAAGAAAGACCATCTTCTTGTAGGGACAGATGCCCACATCTGTCCGCTCCATTCATTGTACAATTCAAAACACGGGACGGTGTGGGCACCGTCCCCTACAAATAACACAAATACAAAAAAAGGATTGGAATCTATTAAAAGATTCCAATCCTTTTTTATTTGTAATGTTGTAGTCTCGACGGATACCAAAAAAATTAGTACATTCCGCCCATGCCGCCCATACCTGCCTGGGGAGCAGCAACTTCGGGTTCTTTGATATCGGCAACCAAGCTTTCGGTGGTTAACACCATAGAAGCAACAGATGCCGCATTCTGCAGAGCATTTCTGGTTACTTTGGTGGGGTCAACGATACCGGAGGAGAGCATATCCACATATTCTTCGGTTAAAGCGTTGTAACCAACGTTTTTCTCCTGGGATAACACTTTATCCACGATAACAGAACCTTCCACACCTGCGTTTTTCGCAATCTGACGAACGGGTTCTTCCAGCGCTTTTAACACGATTTTCACACCGGTTTTTTCATCGCCTTCGGTTTTTGCAACCAAGTCTTTTACTGCGGGCAGAGCATTTAAGAAAGCGGTACCGCCACCTGCAACAATGCCTTCTTCCACAGCCGCTTTGGTTGCAGCAAGAGCGTCTTCAATACGGAGTTTCTTTTCTTTCATTTCGGTTTCGGTTGCGGCACCAACTCTGAGTACTGCTACACCACCGGACAGTTTTGCAAGTCTTTCCTGGAGTTTTTCTTTATCAAATTCGGAAGAGGTTTCCGCAATCTGTGCTTTAATCTGAGAAACTCTTGCTTTGATTGCTTCTTTATCTCCTGCACCGTCAACAATGATGGTGTTTTCTTTCTGAATTTTTACCTGTTTTGCACGGCCTAACTGGAAGATAGTGGTTTCTTTTAAATCTAAGCCCAATTCATCGGAAATCACTTCGCCGCCGGTTAAGATGGCAATATCCTGAAGCATTGCTTTTCTTCTGTCGCCAAAGCCGGGTGCTTTTACGGCAACACAAGTGAAGGTGCCTCTTAATTTGTTTAATACTAAGGTGGTTAACGCTTCCCCTTCGATATCTTCTGCCACGATTACCAGTTTTTTGCCCTGCTGAACAATCTGTTCCAGTAAGGGCAGTAATTCCTGGATGGTGGAGATTTTCTTATCGGTGATTAAAACGTAAGCATCGTCAATGATTGCTTCCATTTTATCGGTATCGGTTACCATATAGGGAGAAATGTAACCACGGTCAAACTGCATACCTTCTACCACTTCGCATAAGGTTTCTGCGGTTTTGGATTCTTCCACGGTGATAACACCGTCTGCAGTTACTTTTTCCATAGCGTCTGCAATTAAGGTGCCGATATATTCATCTGCTGCGGAGTTTGCCGCAACTCTTGCGATATCTTCTTTGCCCTGAATTTTTCTGGAATTTTTCTTGATTTCTTCCACAGCGGTGGCAACTGCCAATGCAATCCCTTTTCTAACAATCATGGGATTTGCGCCTGCTGCAATGTTTTTTAAGCCTTCACGAACCAAAGCCTGAGCTAACAGAGTAGCGGTGGTGGTACCGTCCCCTGCCACATCGTTTGTTTTGGTTGCCACTTCTTTTACCAGCTGAGCTCCCATATTTTCAAAGGGGTCTTCCAGCTCGATTTCTTTTGCGATGGACACACCGTCATTGGTGATTAAGGGTGCGCCGAATTTTTTATCTAAAACCACGTTTCTGCCTTTGGGGCCTAAAGTGATTTTTACGGTATCTGCCAACTGGTTAATACCGCGTTCTAATGCTTTTCTGGCTTCTTCGCCATAAATAATCTGTTTTGCCATTGGTATCAATTCTCCTTTATTTCTGTTAAACATAAGCTATTGCAAAAGAGAACTCACTGTTTGAGTCCGAAGATTAAAAAGATTAGTCTTCTACTTTTGCTAAAATATCTGCCTGACGCAGAACGATATATTCGCAACCGTCTAATTTCACTTCGGTGCCTGCATATTTATTGGTGATAACTTTATCTCCAACTGCAACTTCCATTTTGATTTCTTTGCCGTCTACCATTCCGCCGGGACCCACTGCAACAACTTCTGCCATCTGGGGTTTTTCTTTGGCACTGCCGGCTAAAATGATACCGCTTTTGGTGGTTTCTTCGGCTTCTACCATACGGATAACAACTCTGTCACCCAAGGGTTTTAAATTCATGTGTAATTCCTCCGATATACTTAATTTTCATAGGATTTTCGACAATTTTAGCACTCTTAACTTTAGAGTGCTAATTCATTATAATAGAGGTCACCGATAATCGCAATCATAGATAAATCCGATTATCGCAAATTAAACTTGTTTTTCTTTTCATTTCTTTTATTTTCTCTTGTTTTTAAAGGTTTTCCGATTTTTAGCAAAAACCCCGTATTTTTCCGTATTTTGATAAGAATGTGATCGTTTTGCTCCTTGTTTTCAAAAAAACTTTGCACATCCGGTTTGTTCCACAAAAAATGCCGCACCCCTTCGGATGCGGCATCATATTGTTTGGTAAGATTATTTAGATAATCTTGCTTTTAAGTTTTCCAGTTCAGCTGCTAATTCTTTGGGCAGTCTGTCGCCGAATTTTGCGAAGAATTCGCCGATACCTTTGGTTTCTTCTAACCAAACTTCTTTATCAACGCTTAACAGTTCGGTTAATACTTCGTCAGAAATATCCAGACCGGTTAAGTCTAAATCTTCTTTCTTGGGCAGGTAACCGATTTCGGTTTCTACTGCATCAACTTCGCCTGCGCATCTAGCTAAAATCCAGTTTAACACACGAACGTTGTCACCAAATCCGGGCCAGATGAATTTGCCGTCTGCATTGGTTCTGAACCAGTTAACGTGGAAGATTAAGGGCAGTTTGTCGGTTTTGGTGCCCATATCTAACCAGTGCTGGAAGTAGTCACCCATATTGTATCCGCAGAAGGGAATCATAGCCATGGGGTCACGACGAACCACGCCAACTGCACCTGCAGCTGCTGCGGTGGTTTCAGAAGCCATGGTAGCACCCATGAATACACCGTGATTCCAGTTGAAGGACTGATATACCAGGGGAGCGGTTTTTGCACGTCTTCCGCCGAATACGATTGCAGAAAGCGGTACACCTGCGGTGGATTCAAATTCGGAAGAGATGCAGGGGCACTGAGCTGCAGGAGCGGTGAATCTGGAGTTGGGATGTGCACCTTTTACGCCGGATTCGGGAGTCCAGGGGTTACCTAACCAGTCGGTACCGGTTGCAGGAGCGTCACCGTCCATACCTTCCCACCATACAGTGTTGTCATCTTTCAAGAATACGTTGGTGAAGATGGTGTTTTTCATGGTGGTAGCTAATGCGTTGGGGTTGGTTTTGTTGGAGGTACCGGGAGCAACGCCGAAGAAACCTGCTTCGGGGTTCATAGCCCACAGTCTTCCGTCTTCGCCAACACGGATCCAAGCGATATCATCACCTACGGTATATACTTTGTAACCTTTTAAGATAGAGGGAGGAATTAACATTGCCAGGTTGGTTTTACCGCAAGCAGAGGGGAACGCTGCAGCAATGTATTTCACTTCGCCTTTGGGATTTTCTAAGCCTAAGATGAGCATGTGTTCTGCCATCCAGCCTTCTTTTTTACCCAGGTAGCTTGCAATTCTTAATGCCAGACATTTTTTACCTAAGAGAACGTTTCCGCCGTATGCGGAGTTGATGCTCCAGATGGTGTTGTCCTGGGGGAAATGCATAATATATCTTTCATCGGGGTTTACATCTTTACAAGCGTGTAAACATTTGGTGAAATCAGCGCTGTCACCCAGCTGTTTTTCAGCCTGGATACCAACACGGGTCATAATAGCCATGTTTAATACAACATAGATGCTGTCGGTGATTTCGATACCAACTTTAGAGAAGGGAGAGCCTAACACACCCATGATGAAAGGAATAACATACATGGTTTTGCCTGCCATGGAACCATCAAATAATTTGCCTAATTTTTCGTAAGCAGCTTTGGGATCCATCCAGTTGTTGGTGGGGCCTGCTTCTTCTTCGCTGGTTGCACAGATAAAGGTTCTGTCTTCTACACGAGCAACGTCGTTCTGAGCGGTTCTGTGATAGAAGCAACCGGGTAATTTTTCCTGGTCTAAACGGATGATTTCACCGGATTTGCAAGACTGTTCTCTTAACGCATCCAGCTGTTCTTCGCTTCCGTCAATCCATACTACGTTAGCGGGTTTTACCAGGTTTTTCATTTCTTCAACCCAGCTTAACACAAATTTGTTGTCAGTCATAGTGATAACTCCTTTTTCATTCTATAATAAACTATATTTTTAATCATTTTCGGGGGCGGTATTTTTGGAAAAATCCTATTCCCACCCATTATACCACCAATATACCACACTTTTTTTCTTTTTGCAAGTGTTTTTTTTTATTTTTTTGAAATTTTTTTGCTTCGTTTTGATTTTGTTTATTTGGGATTTATTTTCCCTGCTCCCCCATCAGGTCGCTTAATTTGCAAAAATCAGAAAGAGAAAGCTTTTCTCCCCGAATGGTTTCGGATAAGCCACAGGCAGTGATATAGCCGATTGCTTCCTCACGGGATAAGCCGAAGCTTTGCATCAAGCAGTTGGACAAGGTCTTTCTTCTGTTGGAAAATGCTGCTTTCACCACCGAGAAGAAATGTTTTTCGTTTTTGGGAGAAACCGCTTTTTCCTCCCGGAAAGATAATTTCATCACGGCGGAGGTTACTTTCGGGATGGGGTCAAAGGCTTCGGGAGGAACCGTAAAGAGAAGCTCGGTATCGCAATGGTAATTGCAAAACACCGAAATGGCACCGTAATCTTTTTCGGTCTGGTCGGCGCAGATTCTCTTTGCCACCTCTAATTGCACCATCACGGTCAAGCTTTTCAGACCGCATGGATTTTCCACCAATTTGGTAATAATGGGAGTGGTGATATAATAAGGCAAATTTGCCACCACAATCATATTGTCAGTGACAATTTTGGATAAATCGGTTTCTAAAATATCTGCATTGATGATGGTGAAATTATCACGAGCCCCGTGTTTTTTCACCAGATTGTGATACAAACGGTCGTCAATTTCCACGGCAACCACATTTCTTGCACGCTCCACCAACAAATCGGTAACAGCACCTAATCCGGGGCCGATTTCCAACACATCGGTATCTTTGTTCACACCCGATCGGGTCACAATATTATCAATCACCGAGTCGTCCTGCAAGAAATTTTGCCCCAATGATTTTTTTGCCACAATTTTTGCCATATCATTTCGTTCCCTTTCCCGTCGAAATTTCCTCATATATATCATAGCATAAAAACAGTCGTCTGTCAAACATTCGGCATATCTTTTTCGCAATTTTTCAACAAAAAAACTCTCAGGAAAGGTTTTCCTGAGAGTTTTATGGGATTTTTATTTGTTTTCCAGATATTCTTTGATGGATTTTGCAGCGGTTTTGCCTGCACCCATGGCAAGAATAACGGTTGCGGCACCGGTTACGGCGTCACCGCCGGCATACACACCTTCTCGGGAGGTTTTGCCGTTTTCGTCGGTTACGATGCAACCGTGAGAGTTTGTTTCCAAGCCCTCGGTGGTGCTCTTAATCAACGCATTGGGAGAGGTACCGATAGACATAATCACCGCATCCACGGGCAACACAAATTCACTGTCTGCCTTTTCGATGGGGCGTCTTCTGCCGGAATCGTCGGGTTCGCCCAGTTCCATTTCCACGCAACGGATACCGGAAACGAATTTATTTTCGTCTCCCACAATTTCTTTGGGATTGCAAAGTACCTTAAAGTGAATGCCTTCTTCCATGGCGTGTTCCACTTCTTCTTTTCTGGCAGGCATTTCATCCAGGGAACGACGATACACAATGTACACATTTTCCGCACCCAGACGTTTTGCGCAACGGGCAGCATCCATCGCCACGTTACCGCCGCCTACTACTGCCACATTTTTGGCGTGCAGAACGGGAGTTCTGGAATCTTCCCGATATGCTTTCATTAAGTTCACACGGGTCAGAAATTCGTTGGCGGAATACACACCGTTTAAGTTTTCGCCCGGGATTTTCATAAATCTGGGAAGACCGGCACCGGAGCCGATAAACACAGCATCAAAACCTTCGTCAAACAGTTCGTCAACCGCTAAGGTTTTGCCCACAACCACGTTGGTTTCCACTTTTACGCCAATCTGTTTTAATTTTTCAATTTCTGCCTGCACAATAGCTTTGGGCAAACGGAATTCGGGAATACCGTACACCAACACACCACCTGCAATATGGAGTGCTTCAAACACGGTTACTTCGTAGCCTTCTTTTGCCAGGTCCCCTGCACAGGTTAAGCCTGCGGGACCGGAACCGATTACCGCTACTTTTTTGCCGTTTTGCTTGGTTTCAACCTGTTCTTCTTTGCAATGTTCACGATGCCAGTCTGCCACAAAACGTTCTAATCTGCCGATAGCAACGGGTTCCCCTTTGATACCGCGGACACATTTTGCTTCGCACTGCACTTCCTGAGGACAAACACGTCCGCACACTGCAGGTAAGGAGGTGGACTGATTTAAAATCTGATACGCACCCTCGATATCCCCCTCTTTAATCTTGCCGATAAAAGCAGGAATATCAATAGCAACGGGGCATCCGCCTACGCAGGGCTTATGCTTACAGCCTAAGCATCGTTCTGCCTCGTCTTTTGCCTGCTCCAAAGTGTAACCCAAAGCTACCTCGGAGAAGTTTTTATTACGAACATCTGCCTCCTGATGAGGCATGGGATTTTTTTGTAAAGACATATTCGGCATCTTATTTTACCCCCTTAAAGAGATTGCAGGCATCTTCGTGACGGTGACGCTCAAACCCGTGATACATACGGGAACGCTGAATCGCTTCGTCAAAATCTACCAGATGACCGTCAAAATCGGGGCCGTCCACACAAGCAAACTTGGTTTCACCGCCCACAGTCAGTCGGCAACCGCCGCACATACCCGTTCCGTCAATCATCACGGGATTCATGCTTACGGTGGTTTTTACGCCGTATTCTTTGGTTAATTTACAAACAAACTTCATCATAATGAGCGGACCGATTACGATCACTTCGTCGTACTGTTCGCCGCTTTCGATAAGGGCTTTTAATGCATCGGTTACCAGACCTTTTTCTCCGTAGGAGCCGTCATCGGTCATCATGCAAAGACGGTTGCTTACCGCTTTAAATTCATCTTCCAGAATTACTAAGTCTTTATTTCTGAAGCCAACCACGGAATGCACTTCGGTGCCCTGTTTATGAAGTGCTTTGGCAATGGGATATGCAATGGCACAACCAACGCCGCCGCCCACAACTGCCACTTTCTTTAAGCCTTCAATGTGGGTAGGAACGCCCAACGGACCCACAAAATCGTGGATAAATCCGCCTTCGGGAATGTGATTTAAAAGTTCGGTGGATTCTCCCACTACCTGGAAAATCACGGTTACGGTGCCTGCATCAATATCGGTATCCGCAACGGTTAAGGGAATACGTTCTCCGTTTTCATCCACTCTTAAAATAATGAACTGACCGGGCAACGCTTTTTTGGCAACACGGGGAGCTTTCACCGCAATTCTGGTCACGGTGGGATTTAATTCTTCCCGCTTGGTAATCTGAAACATATAAAAACCTCACTTTCGTATTCATAAGAATACCAAACTGTTTCGTTTATAAGAAAAAATGTTGCATTTTGTTTTTCTTTATCATCCTGATCTTCTATCATTATCAGTATATCACAAAACCTACGCATTTGTAAAGATATTTTTAAAAAATGGAAACTTTTTTCTCTCATTTGATTATTTCCAAAAAGGGATAGAAATAATACGGGATATAATTGACAGAACAAAAATACTATGTTATACTATGATAACTATTATTATGTTCGGAAAAATTTCAACATTGGAGGACTATTGTGGCAAAAAAGAAAATATTAAAGGTAATTCCCCTGGGCGGTCTGCACGAAATCGGAAAAAACATGACCGCTATTGAGTACGGAGATATCGGCATTTTAATCGACTGCGGAGTTGCCTTTCCCGACGAGAATATGCTGGGGGTTGACCTGGTAATTCCCGACTTTTCGTACATTGTGAAGAATCAGCATAAATATAAGGCATTGGTGTTAACCCACGGTCACGAAGACCATATCGGCGCCATTCCCTATCTGATGAAGGATTGCACCATCCCCGTGTTCGGCACCAAGCTGACCAACGGTCTGGTCAAATTCAAATTAAAGGAACATAACCTGCTTTCCAAGGTTTCCTTAAATCAGGTTTCGGCAGGCGACAAATTAAAATTTGGCGACATCACCGTGGAATTTATTCACACCAACCACTCCATTGCGGATTCGGTTGCCATTGCAATTCACACCCCCGAGGGCGTGATTCTGCACACCGGTGACTTTAAGATTGACACCACTCCCGTAACCGGCAATATGATTGACTTAGCCCGATTCGGAGAACTTGGCAAACAGGGTGTTACCTTATTGATGAGTGAATCCACCAATGCGGAGCGTCACGGTTATACCCAGAGTGAACGTTCCGTTGGGAAAGCGTTAAACGATATTTTTATTTCCAACCCCAAAAAGAGAATCATCATCGCCACCTTTGCATCCAACGTGCATCGTGTGCAGCAGATTATTGATGCTTCCGTTCGTTACAACCGAAGAGTTGCAGTGTCGGGCAGAAGTATGGAAAATGTGGTGCAGGTTGCGCAGGAGCTTGGCTATATGAAGATTCCCAAGGGCACCCTCATTGACATTGACAACATCAAAAATTATAACAACGAGCATTTAACCATCATCACTACGGGAAGCCAGGGAGAACCTATGAGCGGGTTGCACCGTATGGCGTTTTCTTCCCATCGGAAAGTGGAAATCACCTCCAACGACCTGGTGGTGTTAAGTGCAAACCCCATTCCGGGGAACGAAAAGTTAGTTTCCACCGTGGTAAACGAATTATTCAAAAGAGGCTGTTCCGTTGTTTACGATAACTTGGCGGATGTGCACGTTTCGGGGCATGCTTGTCAGGAAGAATTAAAACTGATTTTAGCACTCACCAAGCCCAAATATTTTATGCCGATTCACGGGGAATACAAACATCTGATTCACCATAAAAATCTGGCAATGGAAGTGGGCATTCCCGAAGACAAAATCTTTGTGATGCAACTTGGCAATGTGTTGCAGGTTTCCAAAACGGGCACCAAACCCGCAGGCAGTATTTCCTCGGGCAAGGTGTTTGTGGAAGGTCTTTCCGTGGGAGATGTGGGCAATATTGTGCTTCGTGACAGAAAGCATTTGTCTCAGGACGGCTTGATTGTTATCGTGGTGTCATTATCTTCCGAAAACGGGCAGATTCTTTCGGGACCCGACATTATCTCCCGTGGGTTTGTGTATATGAGAGACAGCGAAGATTTAATGGATGAAACCCGTCAGGTTGCCAAAGAAGCTTTGGAAAATATGATTTCCCGAAAAGTGACCGACTGGGCAACCTTAAAGAACGAAATGCGTACTCAGGTTGGCACCTATTTAAACAAAAAAACCAAACGTTCTCCCATGATTCTCCCCATTATTATGGAAGTGTAAATTTTTAAAATCAAAACAACGAGGATTATCTTATGAAACAACTGCGACTGGCATTAGCCGTGATCGTTTGCAAGCTGCTCATTGTGGTGGGAAAACTGATGGGCACCAAAAGCTCCTCCGCACCGGGAAGATACGCCTTAAAAATCTGTCCCGATGCTCTGCGGCTTCTTGCTCCGAAAATCAAAGAAAAGATTATCTGTGTGTTGGGTACCAACGGCAAAACCACCACCAACAATATGATTGACACCTTAATCACCCAAACAGGCTGCACCACCGTTTGTAACAAAGTGGGCGCCAATATGTTTGACGGGGTGGCAACCTCCTTCATCAGTTCCGCAGGGTTACTCGGCTCTCTGAAGGCAGACTATGCGGTGTTGGAAATTGACGAAGCAAGTGCAAAAATTGTGTTTGACCATCTCACACCTGATGTGATTGTGGTAACCAACTTATTCCGTGACCAGATGGACCGCTACGGAGAAATCACCGAAACCCTCAACCAACTGAAAATCGCCGTGGCAAAAGCACCCCAGGCCACTCTTGTGTTAAACGGGGATGACCCCATGTGTGCATCCTTTACCAAAAGTGTGCAAAATCCTTGTGTGGTGTTTGGCGTGTCGGAAGAAACCAATCAACCAAAAACCGAAACCAAAGAAGGCAGAACTTGTATCTTCTGCCAAAGTGAGTTGTCCTACAATTTCTATCACTACAATCAGTTGGGAGATTTTTATTGCACCAATTGTGATTACAAGCGTCCCGCTCCCGATTTTTCGGCATCTTGTGTGGACTTATCCCCCACCATTTCCTTCCTGCTTAACGAAAAGCAGGAGGTGAAAACAACCTTACTCGGCTTTTACAATTTATATAATGTGCTGGCGGCAATCAGCGTGGCAGAAACCCTGCGCCTGCATGTTGCAAACTATACTCAGGCGTTTGCCGACTACGAAACCCAAACGGCAAGAATGGAAGAATTCCACCTGGAAAAACCCGTGATTTTAAACTTAGCCAAAAATCCTGCAGGCTTCAATCAGGCGATTGCCACCTTAAAAAACGACCCCCGCAAAAAAGCGGTGGTGGTGGGCATCAACGATATGCCCTCCGACGGCATTGATATTTCCTGGTTATACGATGTGGATTTTGAATTGCTTTCCGATTGTGCGGCACACGGAGCATCTGGAAAACGGTGTCAGGATATGGCACTCAGATGGTTCTATGCCGATGTGGAAAATGTTTCGGTAAATGAAAATCCCGTATCCGTTGCATTGGACTTTTTAAAAACCGATTGTGAAGTGGTTTATCTTCTGGTGAACTACACCTTGATTTTTGATGCAAAAAAAGAACTGCAAAAAGCCGAGAAAACAATCAAGAAAGGGGATAAGCTATGAAACTGACATTACTGCACTTATTCCCCGAGCTTTTAAACTTATACGGTGACCGAGGAAACCTTACAGTGTTTGAAAAACGATGCCGTATGCGAAGCATCGAATTACAGGTGATTTCTCTTCCCTTTTCGGAAGAAATCGATTTAACGGATGTGGATATTGTCTATTTGGGTGGTGGAAGCGAAAAGGACTTGCCCAAAATTGCCCAAAAGCTTCGAACCTGTCAGGAAGATTTTCTTCGCTACCGTGATGCAGACGGTGTTCTTTTGGGCGTTGCCACGGGATACCCTCTGCTCGGCAACACCTTTGTGGCAGAAGGCGTGTCTTATGACGGGCTCGGTCTTCTTCCCATCACCACAGAAGCGGGAAAAGAAAAACTGATTGGCAATATCGCCTTAAACTCCCCTCTTGGCGTGTTGGCAGGATTTGAAAATCACACGGGTCTTACCTTCTTATCCGAGGGAGCATCTCCTTTGGGAACCGTTTTAACAGGTTTTGGAAACAACGGAAAAGACAAAACCGAGGGTGCTATGCAAAAAAACATCATCGGCACCTATCTCTCAGGTCCCCTGCTTCCCAAAAATCCCGAAGTGTGTGACTTACTGATTGCCAAAGCAATTGAGAAAAAATACGGCTCGTTTCCCGACCTTGCTCCCATCGAATGCAACTATGAAAAACTTGCGAAAGGATATGTTTTACACTATGGTAACCGAACTCACAAAAGATAGATACGAAGAATACGAAGAATTTAATAAAAACCATCCCAAGGGACATTTTATGCAGTCTGTTCTGTGGGGCGAAATGAAACCGGACTGGAAAAACGTGATTTTAATCTGTACCGATGAAAACAACAAAATCAAAGGTGCTATGAGCGTGTTAATCCGTCCCGTTCCCGTGATTAAAAGAACAATTATGTATTCTCCCAGAGGTCCCGTTTGCGACTTAGACGATAAAGAAACCCTAAAAGAACTCTACGACGGCGTGAAAGCTTTGGCAAAAAAACATAAAGCGTATGTATTCAAAGCAGACCCCGACGTCAAGAGTGATCATGAAGTATTCAAACAGAATTTAACCGATGCAGGCTTTAAAATCATCCCCGGCAACAAAAACTTTGAGGGGATTCAACCCTGCTTTGTGTTCCGTCTGGATGTGGCGGGCAAAACCGAAGAAGAAGTGTTCGATATTTTCCATTCCAAAACCCGTTACAATATCCGTTTATCCGTGAAAAAAGGCGTAACCGTACGACTGGGCGGCAAAGAGGATGTGAAAGACTTCCAGAGACTGATGGAAGAAACCGGTCTTCGTGACGAATTTGTGGTTCGTCCTGCATCCTATTTTGAAAAAATGCTGGATGTTTACGGAGACAATGCCCGTCTGTATATGGCAGATTTCGAGGGTAAACCCATCGCAGGCACCTTAGCCATTTACTACGGCAACAAAGTGTGGTACTTATACGGTGCATCAGGCAACGCATACCGTAACGTAATGCCCAACTATCAGCTCCAATGGGAAATGATTCGTTGGTCCATTGAAAAAGGCTGCGATATTTACGATTTCCGCGGCGTATCCGGCGATTTAAGCGAAGATAATCCCTTATATGGTCTGTATCGCTTCAAAAAAGGCTTCAACGGAGAATTCACCGAATTCTTAGGCGAAATCGAAGTGGTATTCTCTCCCTTTATCAACTGGGCGGTGCATAACGGCGAAAAAATCTTCCGTGAACTGCGCAGAAAGCTCTACCTTCTGAAAAAGAAATAAAAAAAGGATTTTATTATGAAAATCAGATTACAGTTTGAAAAAAATATGCCCTATATTTCCCATCTGGATTTAATGAAAGCCGTGCAGAAAATTTTAAAGCGCACAGGGCTTCCCTTAAAATATTCCGAAGGGTTTAATCCACACATGGTGTTAAATATTGCCAACCCTCTTCCCTTGGGCATTGTGGGAAAGCAAGAATTTTTGGATTTTGAATTAAAAACCGATTTCCTTTCTTTCGGAGAAGTAAAAGAAAAGCTCCGTCTGGCAAGTCCCCAGGGGATTGTGCCCGTGGAAATTTACACCGAAAATTTGAAAAAATTCAACGAAACCCATAATGCGGACTACCAAATCGCCATCCGCACTCAAGAAGGCGAAAAAATCCGTGAATTTTTAGCAAAGGATACCATCCCCTTTGAAAAATTCTCCAAAGGAAAAACCAAAACCATTGACTTAAAGGAACTGATTTTCCGCTATGATATCACCAACACGGAAGACGGCATCAACCTGTCTTTAAACTGTGCCTGCGGAAACGAAAAAACCTTAAATCCCCTGCTTTTAAAGAAAGCAATGACAGACAGCGGTATCAGCATTACCGCATTTTTGGCAACCCGACTTGGTTTTTACGACAAAGACGGAAACGGGTTTGCTTCTTAACAAATATCAAACAGAACGGTGGTGAATCCCCAAATGAAAATATTACTCGCTTCCATGAAAATGGACATCGGCGGTGCCGAAACACACATTGTGGAGTTGGCAAAGGGTCTGGCAGCGGCAGGACACACGGTTCACGTGGTTTCCGAAGGCGGTATCTTTGCAGACGAGCTGGTAAGCATGGGCATTCCCCATACCTACGCCCCCCTTTCCTCAAAAACTCCCAAAAGCATTCTGTCATCCTACAACATTTTAAAACAACTGATGCAGGAAGAACAGTTTGATATTGTGCACTCTCACGCCAGAATTCCCAACGTGATTATACATACCTTAAAAAGAAGATTCCGCTTCGGCTTTGTGTCCACCTTGCATTTTGCTTTCACCAAAAACACCCTGGTGAAAAAATTTACGGTTTGGGGAGATAAATGTCTGGTTGTTTCCGAGGACTTAAAGCGTCATCTGATCAGAAACAGCCGTATGAAAACCAAAGACATCACCATCACCGTCAACGGCATCAACGAAAAAGACTTTGTGGGAATCCAACCCGATGCCGAATTGATGAAAGAATTGGGCATCCGCGAATCCTCCAAAAAAATCGTTTGCGTGTGCCGTCTGGAAAAAGGAAACTGCGACAGTGCTTTCCTGCTTCTGCAACGGGCGGAAGAATTAAACCGCAAATTAAAAGATGTGCAGATTGTGATTGTGGGGGACGGTGATGCCTATGAAGAACTTTCCCAAAAAGCTGAAGTCATCAACCGCACCTTAGGTGCAAACACCGTCATCTTAACAGGAAAACGAAGCGATGTGAATAAAATCATTGCATTGGCAGACGTATTTGTGGGAATTTCCCGTGCGGCTTTGGAAGCAATGGCGGCAGGAAAAATCGTGGTGTTAACAGGAAGCTACGGTCATCTTGGCGTTCTCACCGAAAAGGATTTTCCCGAAATGAGATTATCCAACTTTACCTGTCGGGGACTTAAGCACCCCACAGAAGAAGATGTGGTTCGCTCTGTCTGCGATGCATATCGTATGGAAAAAAATAAAAAAGCAGACACCGTGTCCCGCCTAAGCGCTATGGTGCTTACCGAATATTCCGCAGAACGAATGACCAAGGATGCACTCTCGGTGTATCAGCAGCTGCTCTATGAAATGAAGCAGTCCGATATTGTACTGTCGGGGTATTACGGATTCCGCAATTCCGGTGACGATGCCATTTTAAAAATGATTATCAAAGATATCCGTGATTATGACCCGGACATCGGCATTACTATTTTATCCAACCGTCCCGGCGATACCAAACGCATTTACCGTGTGAATGCGGTGAACCGTTGGAATTTCTTTGCCATCAGAAAAGCCTTGAAGGAGTCACGTCTCTTTATTTCGGGAGGCGGAAGCATCATTCAGGATGTGACCTCCACCAAATCTCTGCTCTATTATCTGGCACTCATCCGTATGGCAAAAAAACTGGGCAACAAGGTAATGCTCTATGCCAACGGCATCGGCCCCGTGAAAAAGCCTGCAAATCAGAAACGTGCAAAAAACACCTTGAATCTGGTGGACGTGATCACCTTAAGAGAAGAAGATTCCGAGGATGCTTTAAACGAAATGGGTGTAATTAACCCCAAAATCAAAGTCACCTGCGACCCTGCGATTGCTTTGTCCGATATTGATATGGAGCAGGCAGACAATCTTCTGTACCGTTATCAGCTATATCAGAAGCCCTATGTGATTGTGTCACTTCGGGAATGGAAAACAATTCCCATTTTTGAATCGGAGCTTTTGGAAGCCTTAAAGGAACTGAAAACCCGTCACCAATGCGAACTGTTGTTTGTTCCCATGCAGCATCCCAACGATGTGGCAATCAATCAGAAATATGCCAAACTGACCAACTCCGTTTGCATCACCAAACGCCTGTCTGCAGATACCTGCATCGGTTTGGCAAAATCTGCCCTCCTAGCCGTGGGAATGCGTCTGCATTTGTTGATTTATGCCTTTGCAGCCGGCGTGCCCTCCATCGGTCTTGCCTATGACCCCAAGGTGGAAAGCGTGATGAAATATTTTGGCCAGAGCACCTATATGGGGCTTTTGGAATTCACCAAAATGAGCTTCACCTCCAAAGCAGACCGCGTGTTAAACAGTCGGGAACAACTCTGTGCGGAATTGGAAATCCGCCTCCACGAGTTAAAGAACCGCAACAAAATCAACACCGATTTCGTGAAAGCTCTCCTGGAAGAAAAATAATATAAAAAATCCCGCTTTTCCCCAAAAGGAATCAGCGGGATTTCTTTTTCTCTTCCTCAAATACAAAAATATCTCCATTTATCTTGACAACATCCTGAAAATTTGGTAAACTATGAAAGTCTTATATGGAGTGGTATCGAAGTGGTCATAACGGACATGACTCGAAATCTGTCGAATCATATCGGCTATTTGGAACTTAGTGGAAGATAACGGAAGTTGTCGTAACCTAACGGAAATTAGTGGAACTTAGCACCACTTTCAATCACTTAAATCATTAAAAATTTAATACAGGTTTATAACGTTTCGCACACGAATTTCCCATAAAAAAATCCGTGTGAAAAACGCTAAAAATACACAAGGAGAAGTATCGAAGCGGTCATAACGGACATGACTCGAAATCCCCTCGGTTACACTGTAACTATACCCCAACAAATGGCTTAACCGTGCGGGTTTAGGCGAGGTTCAAACCTTGTTTTTACACCCTTATCTAGCGGTTTTTCTAGCCATTTCTAACATTTTTCTAACAAAATTTTATAATTTGCTTGTTTTTTTCTCCGTCAAATCGGAGTTCAAACATACACACGGACAGGTATCGAAGTGGTCATAACGGGGCTGACTCGAAATCAGTTTGTCGGTATTCAATCCGGCACGTGGGTTCGAATCCCACCCTGTCCGCCAACGAAACAGAACAATTTAGATATCAATCTATGTTGTTCTGTTTTTATTTGTCAACTTCTTGACAGATAAAAGCTTTTTTGCTATAATTTTCGTGTAGATTAAGCTAAATTTGAACAAGTTTGTTTGACAGTGCGACGAGAAAACTGAAAAATAACAAAAGTGTCAAGTTGCCTACACTTTAAAATTTGTAATTCTAAGATACTATCAACGCCGATTAAAATTCTCGTTACGTCGTTGAGAACCCACAAGCTTGGCTCCGGGAGATTTTTCTCCTTTGAGGTGGGCCCAGATGCTGTATCAAGACTTTACACCATACTGCTTAGACAATTGCTATATGTGATTGTCTATGTTGATATGCGTGTAAAGTTTCAATTCGGATCATTGAAGTCTATACACGCAGTAGTGTATGGACTTTTATTTTTGATCCGAGTGGGAGGTGATAATATGAAGATTTGCAAAGCAAATGCACTTCGCTTGTGGCAAGAGTTTTTTGGCAGTTCACAATTCGCCGAGGATTTTCACGGAAACCTTATGTGCCGAGAAGGATATGGTAACGATGCTTTCTGCGTCTATCATTATGGTAAACGTATATATTGCGGTTGGAATATTCATCACATTTTACCACTTTCTTGTGGTGGAACGAACGATAAGCACAATTTAATTTGTACTAACATTTACACAAACAATGGAGCAGAAGATAAAATTACATATTGGATTGATAATTGCCTCTATCAAGTCCAAAAAATTTATGGTACACGTGAATACGAAATAATTAAACTTAATTGAGGAGTCCTAAAATGCAAAACAAATTTTAGATTTTGATGATGGTGATTTTATTTTTTCCACATCAGGAGATATCGGCCTTGACTCAGGCGGAAATATGATGATGAAAATGTCCGATAACATGGCATTAGATATGGATTCGGGTGAAATTCATTTTGTCTCTGCTTGGAATGAAGAAGAGTAAAATTACTATCATCTAAACCGTTTGGTTCTTTCATAAAAAGCGTGATGATTTTACTATCATCACGCTTTTTCTATTGGAAAATCCATCTCAGAATCACACATAGCAGGCCCTGTGTGAAATACTGTCAATCAAGTTGATAACGTTGCTGATTTTTCTTCTGCGCTCTTTTGCGGCGAGGTTTTTTTGCAATGCTCTGTAACGTCTGGTGCCTTTTTTGGGATGTTCTTTCGGCGTAACGATATGTAAAGGATTCAGCATTCGGTAATATTCGTGGCTATTGATATAGTCTAAATATCCAACGAGTGAGTCGGAAAAGAAATTTTGCTTGTGATAACCGGGAACTGAATCGTTGTGCTCGCTTTCAAAACTGTTTCCATGATGAAGCTCAAACGTGCAACCGGTATTGGAAACAAGAATTTTCCACTTGCTGCTATGAGTATTTACGTGCAAAGCATCTTTTTTAAGAGAGTATGATAATCCGTTTTCCTGGCACAATTGCTCCAGTTGAGCACGTTCTGACCTCAGATGCTTGGCGATAGGGGAGCAACAAGAACAAATCCCGTAACTGCTTTGGCGCAACTCATGGATGTTGTCGGAAGATTTCAGGTTTTCTTTTTTGATTTTTTTCAGATGATGGCATCCTTCGTAATGGACAACCTTGCTTCTTGATTCAATACTGTAATAAAACATATACACACCTACTTTCCTTTGATGATTTAATTATACAAGAACAGGTGTCCGTAAAAACGGACACCTGTTGAAAGAAAAAGGGAAAAACTAGCTGAATTTAATACGGCAGAAGGAATGACCTTCGTCCTTGAATACTTTAATTTCACATTAAAAAGAGCGATGAATTATTCATCGCTCTTTTTATGCTTGGGGATCTATTTTCCTTTTACACCATGTTTTTTTATTGCATTCGGGGCACTTGAGGTATCTGGTTGAGAGTGAGTGAGGACCCCATATATATTCGCTTTTTGTAGGTTTGAAAATATGCTTGCAATTACGACATTCATAAACACTTGTCTTGTATTCAAGCATTCCTGCGAAAAAGCATAATACAAAAAGAAACGCCGTCAGAATAAAAGCAATTACTGTTGAAATTCCTTCGCTGATAAAACCGTTATCCGTAAGGAATGCGACAAAAACAAGTACGGCAAGAATTATGACGATGCTTGCTATTATCAGTATAAATTTATTCTTGTTGGTCATTTTTCTACCTCATATTTCCAAGTTATAATACCGCCGAATTCCTTTATATTGGTGTAGCCAAGTTCAGCAAGGCTCTGTGCGGCAATTTTGCTTCGTCTGCCACTTCTGCAATACACAAGGATAAGCGCATCTTTGTCAGGGAGCATTTCTTCCGCTTTGTCCTCAATTTCGGTGTAGGGGATGAGGATTGCACCGGGGATATGACCTTCGTCAAACTCGTCCTGCTCTCTTGTATCTAAAATGATATGTTTTTCTTCGCTGTCCATTATTTTCTTTGCTTCATCCTGAGTAATCTGCTCGTACATAGTTTTTTCTCCTTTTTCAGTAATAATCACAGATGTAGGACCATCTGCTCCGCCTATAATTCCGATACTGCTATCATTCCCGCAGGCTGTAAGTAAAATGCACGATAAGCACACTATACATAAAATTTTCTTCATAACTGTACTCCTTTTATATCAGAGCGCCTTTCCGCCCGATACTTTGATAACCTGACCCGTAATCATTTTTGCCTGCTCACTTGATAAAAACAAAATAGTTTCGGCAATGTCTTCCGGCATAATCAGTTTGCCCAGGGGAATTAACGGCAACACGGCTTTTTCAAGATCTTCATCAATCCAACCTGTTTGAGTCGGTCCCGGTGCAACCGCGTTTACGGTGATTCCGTACTGAGCCACTTCAAGTGCAATACTGCGTGTAAGCGCTTCCAATGTTGCTTTGCTTGCGCCATAGGTAATCTGACCTGCGAATGTCTGGGCAGCGTCGGTAGACAGACTGACGATTCTTCCATAATCTCCGCGATGCTTGATGAATTCGCGTATCATCAGTATGCTTCCGCGGACATTTACCGCAAATGTATCGTCAATCACACTTTGTGTTATGGTTTCTATCGTGTCAATGCCGTCCATATCTCCATCCGCCGCGTTGTTTACGAGAATGTCAACTTTGCCGTATTTTTTCATAACGGCTGAATATATTTCCTCTACTGAATCTTCACTTGAAATATCACTTTCTAAAATGAGGTAGTCTGCATTTAACTTTTGAAGTTTGCCCTCAACAACACTTGCATCCTCGGCATTAGCCTTGAAATATCTGTCAACACCGTTTTTGTCGGTTTTGCTTTCATCAAAATCCCTCGGAAGTTTCTTATAAACCAAAACAACTTTTGCTCCTTCGCGGGCAAAAGCAAGTGCCGTCGTCGCACCGATTCCCTGCGGGTTATTTGCGCCTGTAATAATAGCCACTTTATCTTTTAATCCGTAATTAATCATTTTGATTACCTCGCAAATTTCAGCTTTGATTCTATTATACAATCAAAAGCATATTTTTTCAAGGCTTCATAAATCATCAAATATAAAAGTTGTATTTATAATTTTGATGTGCTATAATATAGGTTGGTTGATTATATGAAGAGAAGGGGAACAGTATGGATATACATCTTCTTGAAAAAATTGATAAACTTATTGAAGAGCAGGAAGAACTGCTTGTGCAGGATACAATCCGCCTTGTTAATATTAAAAG
>JAZQUU010000039.1:0-252571 GCA_045631485.1 Clostridia bacterium
TGTGTTTAATGTGGCATGGATAAAAAATGATAATTATGACAAAGACACATATGAAGATGCACTTGATTTTTGGCTCACATAAAACAAAACAAAAATTCTTTGAGTTTTACTCGTGTCAAGTCCATACAATTTAAAAGATTAGTTTGCCGATTTTTAATAAAGGAGGAGAAAATGATGAAAACAATCCATAAAATTACATATTCTGCTTTATTTATGGCGTTGGGGTTGGTTTTACCGTTTCTTACGGGGCAGATGCAACAGTTTGGCAATATGCTTTTGCCGATGCATTTACCCGTGTTTTTATGCGGGCTTATTTGCGGTTGGAAATACGGTCTTTTGGTTGGTTTCGTTTTGCCGGTATTTCGTTCGGCGTTATTTTCTATGCCTGTGATGTATCCTATGGCAATCGGAATGGCATTTGAACTTGGAACCTACGGATTTGTGGCGGGATTCTTATATGGAAAAAGACCGTGGAGATGTTTAAAATCGTTATATATTTCTTTGGTTTCTGCAATGGTTTTGGGAAGAATTGTGTGGGGGATTGCGCAGTTGCTTCTTTTGGGAATCAGCGGAAAAGTTTTCACTTGGCAGTTATTTTTGGCAGGTGTAATCACCAATGCGGTGCCCGGGATTATTTTACAGTTGATTCTAATTCCTGCTTTGATGCTGTCTCTTCATCAGACAAAATTTGCCGGATTTCATAAGAAAAAGGAACCAAAAAACTATGAACAACAGTGATTATTCCGCATTGTTTTCCAAAATAAGGCAATTATTATCCGAAAAAGATGGTGTCATCCTTGCAATTGACGGCCGTTGTGCGTCTGGAAAAACCACCTTGGCAGGGAAACTGCAAGATGAATTTTGTTGCAATGTGATTCATGTGGATGATTTTTATTTGCCGATGAATGAGCGGGAAGAAAACTGGCAAAAAAATCCCGCAAAAAATATTGATTTTGCACGATTGGAAAGCGTTATTAAAAACACACCTCATCGGGAAACATATCAAGTTGCTCCGTATGTGTGTTCCGAAGGGAAATTTGGAGAACCGATTATTTATCACAAAAATCGCCTGACCATTATTGAGGGCTCTTATTCCTGTCATCCCAAATTAAAAAAATATTATCACTATTGTGTTTTTATGGATATTTTACCGGAGTTTCAGAAAGAGCGTTTATTAAAAAGAAACGGAGATACCGGATATCTTCGTTTTAAAAATCTTTGGATTCCTTTGGAAGAACAGTATTTTAAAAAGCATTCCGTCTTAGAACAATGCGATATGGTGATTTCTAACGAATAAGAATTTACAATAAAAAACCATCTGTTTTCAAAACAGATGGTTTTTTATTTATTCTGTTAATAATTTTACGGCTTCATCAAATTGGGTGTCGTAATAGAACACGGTATCGAGCAACTTTTGTTTGATATGCTGCTGAGTGGTAAAATCGCAAACGCCGTAGGGATATAATTCTGATGTTTTCTGGAATGATTTTACGGCATTAAAAGTGTCTTGGTCAAAAATATCGGTATCATCTAAAGAATAGTTTAAAATTTTAAGAGATTCTTTGATATTTTTTACATCTTCTCCGGAATCGCCGATTCGCATTACTCTCATAAAGGGAAAATGAGGAATTTCCTCTTCGGTTAACTGATAGGTTTCATTGTAAACCGTAAGGTTGGGAGAAACACCTTTTTTGTTGATTTCAACACCGTTGGGTGCTAAATATTCTGCGATGGTAAACTTAAAATATCCGCCGTAGAGCGGGAGAGGGAACAGGTGTTGCACGGTTCCTTTTCCGTATGTTAGTTCACCCACAATGGTTGCGCGTTTGTGTTCTTTTAAAGCGCCCGTCACAACCTCGGAGGCACTGGCGGTATATTCATTTACCAGAACCAGAACTTCGCCGTCAAACAGTTTTCCGGAAGCCTTGAAAACTTCTTTGTTCTTTTCATTACGGGGTTCCACGGTCAGAATTTCCTGTCCCTCTTTCAAAAAGATACCCGCCACTTCCAGAGCGCCTTCCAACACACCGCCGCCGTTATAACGAAGGTCCAAAATCAGTTTGGTAACACCATGGGCGGTTAAATCGGTTATTGCATTTCTTAATTCTTCTCCTGTGGTCAGGGAAAAATTAGTGATTTCAACGTATCCGATTTCGGGATGCTCCACCAAAGTGGAGTAATTGACCGATGCAACTTCGATAATATCACGAACTAAAATCATATCGTAATATTTTCCCATCGGGTCTTCAAAGGTGATCACAACTTCTGTGCCTACTTCACCACGAATGAACATTAGGGCTTCATCCAAAGACATTCCGTATAAATCAATACCGTCTGCTTTCACGATGGAATGGCCTACCTGGACGCCTGCCTTATCGGAGGGGGAGCCTGCTATCAGATTCACCACATAAATTTTACCGTTACGCATTTCAACGGTGGCTCCGATGCCGCCTGATTTACCTGTTAAATCCGCATCCATAGAGGACACTTCTTCAGGAGGAATATAATCTCCGTAATCATCAATAGATTGGGTAAAATATTTTAAAATTTGCTCATAGGTTTCGTCATCGTCTTCGGCAATCTTCATCAAAGTATCCAGAAATAAATCCACGGTATCCACGGTTTCTTTGGAATGATTCTGCGCATTTAAATAGATATAGCGAATTAATTCCCGTTTATTATTTCGATCAATTGTGCTTGCACTAACGGGAAGTGTGAAGCAGAATATCAAAATAAACAGGAACGAAAGAATTCTTTGTTTCATAAAAACACTCCTTACATGGAATCGGGTGCTTCAACTCCTAAAATAGTCAGCGTATTTTTGATTACGTTTTTAGTCAGAATAATCAGTCCGATTCTTGCCTGCATCAAAGCTTCGTCTTCAATTTTTACACGGCAGGCATTATAGAATGAATGGAAATCTGCAGAAACATCCAACACAAATTTGGTAATTCTGGAGGGGTCGTAACTTACAACTGCTGCTTCGATTTCTTCAGGCAACTGAATCAGTTTTTCCATCAAAACTTTTTCTTCTTTTTCTTTTAATAAGGTGAAGTCTGCCTGATTGTTGTAAGAAATATTTTCTTCGTTTAACACTCTTAAAATACTGGAGATTCTTGCATGTGCGTACTGGCAGTAGAACACGGGGTTTTCGTTGCTCTGAGAAACTGCCAAGTCCAAATCAAAATCAAAATGACTGGAGGGTTGACGCAAGTTAAAGAAGAATCTTGCTGCATCTTTTCCGATTTCGTCAATTAAATCATTTAAGGAAATCGCTTTGCCGCTACGTTTGGATACACGGTAAGGCTCATTATCTTTGATTAAACGAACTAACTGCATTAAGATAATATGAAGCTTGTCTCCGTTGTAACCGAGGGCAGAGAGAGCACCTTTTAAACGTTCGATATGACCGTGATGGTCTGCACCCCAAACGTTAATCAAAAGCTCGTTGCCACGTTCAAATTTGTCTGCATGGTATGCGATATCTGCGGCAAAGTAGGTGGGGATACCGTTGGTTCTGATTAACACATCGTCTTTTTCGGAGCCGAATTTTGTGGATTCAAACCAGGTAGCATTGTCATTGTCGTATGCTAAACCTTTTTCTTTTAATTTGTTGATAACTTCGATAACTTTATTTTCGGCATGCAATTTGCTTTCACGGAACCATACGTCATAGTTGATGCCGTATTTCCCGGTGTCTGTTACCAGAGCATTTAAGTTCCTTTCCAAAGCGAATGCAACAAATTTTTTCTTGCGTTCGGTGGAATCCATATCAATATAATCATCGGAACCGAATTCTTCGATAAAAGCTTTCATGGATTCGATAATGTCTTCACCGTGATATGCATCTTCGGGGAATTCGATTGCATCTTCACCTTTTACTAACTGAATGAAGCGTGCTTCCAAAGAAATACCGAATTTTTCAATTTGGTTTCCTGCATCGTTTACATAAAATTCTTTGGTAACATCATAATTTGCCCAGGATAAGATATTTGCCATACAGTCCCCGATAGCACCACCTCTGGCATTTCCCACATGCATGGGACCTGTGGGGTTTGCGGAAATGTATTCTACATTGGCTTTTTTGCCGTTACCCACATTGGTTTTACCGAAATCGTTACCTAATTCTAATGCTTTTTTTGCACTGTTGGCGTAAAAACTGTCTTTCAAATAAAAGTTAATAAAACCGGGACCTGCAACTTCGCATTTTTCCACATCGGTTTCCTGATAGTCCAGTTTAGAAATGATGATTTCGGCAATTTTTCTGGGATTGTTCTGCAAAGCTTTTGCATTTCTCATAGCAAAGTTTACGGAAAAATCACCATGATTTTTATCTTTGGGAATTTCAATATCAGATACATATTCATTTAATTTGGGAAGATCTCCATCCATAAATGCCTGTTTATATGCATCATATACCATAGTGTTGATGGTTTCTTTCATTTCTTTGATAAAGTTTCTCATTGTTATCTGCCTCCTTTGTTACAGTTGTTCTTTTAAGTGGATACTCAGTTCATTATACTGAGAAATTAAATCATTTAAGTAAATACCGTAAGACACGTCAAGACTTCCGCCGTTTTCTGAAATATCAACGCTCAGATTGTCTGCGAATACACCTACTGAAAATGCACCGTAAGGGGTTTCATATTGTCCGGTATGTTTTTTTCCTTGCTCAAAAATAAATTGTGTATTACTGGTTCCGTATCGCAATAAGGTAACTTTGTCCTGTTCAATTTTTAAAGTAGTTTTGGACGGAGTTTCGTTGCCTAAAGATTCGGTGTCACAAAAGGTAACGTAATATTTGTTGTTTTGCTTGACCATCTCGGCTTGGGTAATAAATTCAATCTGGTCTTTTTCTTCTTCTAAATTTTTCATATTGCTTTTAAAGGTCAAAAGCATATTTTTTCTGATTGCATTCAATTGTTGATTCCTCCTTTTTCCTTTGATACAAAGAAATCAATAAGTTTCAATATCGATTTTTTCGACGTTGCTTTCAATGGGACGCCCTAAAAACATTCCGCCAAGATGAGAAAATTTTTCGATATCATCGCTGACAAAGTAATGATTGCATCCAACTTGAGTTTCTTCGGATAACATCTGATTTTTGGTAAGAAGTTCTTTTGTAAACAATGCAGTTTCAAAACCGGCATTGATAATGGACACATCTTTTCCTGCAATATCGGTGATTACTTTTTCCAAAAGGGGATAGTGGGTACATCCTAAAATAATGGTATCAACTTCTTGTTTGATAAGTTCTTCCAGATATTCCCTTGCAATAATGTAGGTAGCTTCGCTTTCTATGTATCCGTTTTCAACTAAAGGAACAAACATCGGACAAGCTTTCTGGAACACCAGTGCATCCGGTAAAAGTGCTTGGATACCTTTTTTATAGGAACCGCTATTGATGGTGCCGGGAGTACCAAGCACACCGATTCTTTTGTTTTTTGTTTTGGTCACCGCAACTTGGCAAACCGGTTCCAAAACACCGATTAAAGGAATATCAAATTCATTTTTTAATTGTTCCAATGCCACGGAACTTGCAGTTCCGCAAGCGGCAACAATTGCTTTTACCTGATGGGTGAGCAGAAATTTGATATCCTGACGCACATATTTCACAATGGTTTCATTGGAACGGGTACCATACGGAACTCTTCCTGTATCGCCAAAATAAATGATGGATTCATTTGGCATAATTTCCATAAATTCTTTCACAGCGGTTAAACCGCCAAGTCCTGAATCAAAAACTCCAATCGCACGGTTATCCGATTGATTTATATTGCAGGAATTCATAAGGTTCACATCCTTTTTATTTTGCAAGTTCAATAAGGCGGTCTAATAATTCGCCGTAGGGAACACCCTCGTTTTTCATAAGAAGGGGATACATACTTTGTGCCGTAAATCCGGGGATGGTATTGATTTCGTTAAGATAAATCTTTCCGGTGTTTTTGCATACAAAGAAATCCACTCTGGAAAATCCGCTTAATCCTAAAGCAAGAAATGCTTTCTTTGCATAATCTTTGATAACCGTTACAGTTTCATCCGGCAGATTTGCAGGAATATCCAAACGATTTGCACCGGTGTTGATATATTTGGTTTCAAAATCATAAAATTCACTTTCGGTGGAAATTTCTCCGGGAGTGGAAACAAAAATATCATCATTTCCCAAAACGGCACATTCAATCTCACGGCAGTCTATGTATTCTTCCACCAATACTTTGGAATCAATTGCAAAAGCATTTTCTAAGGCGGGGACTAATTCTTCTTTGGTAAATACTTTGGAGCAGCCCACGGAAGAACCTGCATTAGCGGGTTTTACAAACACAGGGAGAGAAATTTTGGTAAGTAAATCATCCCAACTGTCATTTTGATTCAGATAAACGGCAGGCACAACGGGAACACCGGCTTTTTCAAACATCGTTTTGGAAACTGCTTTGTCCATAGCCATTGCGGAGGATAAGCAATTTGCTCCAACGCATTTAATTCCCGCTAATTGGAGAAGTGCCTGAATAATTCCGTCTTCACCGTTGCTTCCGTGCAATACGGGGAAGCAAACATCAACGGGAATTAATTCATACAAATTATCTTTTAATACCACAACTCCTTGTTGTTCTTTAGAAGGAGAAATGTGAGCAGGATAGGACACTTTTTTGGTCCATTCGCCTGTTTTGATTTCCTCCAAAGAACAGGTATCGTCCACTAAAAACCATTTTCCGTCTTTGGTGATACCCACCTTAGTGATTTGATATTTACTTTTGTCCAATTCGTTTAAGATATTGGATGCAGAAATATTGGATACATCGTGTTCCGGGGATTCACCGCCGAACAGAACTAATAATCGAATCATTGGATACCTCCTGAATTATTGATTTAAAATTCCGTAATAAAAATAACTTGGATTCACTTCTGTAATCGTGTTCAGTTTGTTGCTTAGTAACATGGTCTGTTTTAAGAAGACGATAGGAACATGAGGAACATATTCATAAAATTCATCACACAAACGCATATATTCCGGTTGTTTTACGGCAAGCTCGTCGGATACTGCAAATTTTTTCAGATAAGAGCCGTAATCAATTGAAACAGGGGATGCGAATGTTCCGTTAAAAAAAGGAGCGAGATCCAGATCGTATCCCAAATTTGTGGTAATCAGATACAAATCGTGAATCTTTTCTTCTATTTTTTGCGGAAATTCTTCCGGGGTTACATATTGGACTTTCAAAGAAATGCCCACTTCTTTCAAATTGGAAATTAAACTTTCGCAAATTTCTTTCTTGATGATGTCATCCGTAGAAAGAAGATCCAACACCAGTTCTTTTTCCTCATCCTCATCATGAAATTCTAAAATTCCGTTGTTGTCTTTATCAGAAAAGCCCAAATCCGAAAGCACCTGTTTTGCATATTCGATATTTCGCATATTTTCTTTGTTATCATTATATGCCCAACTTTCGGGCGGAAGAGGCAAATATGCGCTGGTTGCGTGAGTCATGAAAATACTGTCTCGGATGTTATCCCGATCAATTGCATAGTACAACGCTTGTCGAAACGTTTTTTCATTTAACATTTTGACGTCATAATTCAGTGTCAAAAATGTATATTCATCCGAAAGATAATCAAATTTTTGTGATTCGTATTTGGTTACTGTTTTTAATCCTTCTTCATAAAAGGAAGAGTAAAACATATCTAAAATACCGCTTGCAGATAATGAACGAGCGGTTTTGGCATCGGGAATCAGAGACACTTCAATTTCTTTAATATCGGACGAAAATTTTCTATGATAATTTTCATTCTGCTTTAACAAAAGATGTTTTCCTCTTGTTTCAGACGATAAACAGTATGGTCCGGTTCCATTGTATTGAAACTTGGTTGCATCGAGCAAATTTTTTTTGCATACAATCGGAAAGGTAAGTTGAAGTTTCAGATTCGGTGTCAAGTCAGAAAGTTTTAAGCGGATTGTGTGGTTATCAATCACGCTGACTTCCTTAATATTTCGGATATTGTAGTTGTAATATCCGCCGTTATCCAGTAAATACTGAATGGTGGCTTTCACATCATGTGCAGTCAATTCGGAACCGTCGTGAAAGAAAACGTTCGGTTTTACGGCAATTTGCACGGTGTATCCGCTATCTTGAATCTGATAACCGCATGCAAGATTTTCCACTGCCTCATATTTTGAATTCAAATGATATAATCCGTCGTACATTAAAAAATACATTTGTTCATTGTATGACGTTTTTGTGGCAAGAGGATTTTTATCCTGAGTAAAATATGCTCCAACGGTAATTTTTTCGGAATCCGATGCTGCGTTGTTTCCCTGAGGAGTATCAACAACATTCGAGTTTGATGTATTTGAGCAACCGGAGCATAAAATTGCCGCAAATACAACGAGCAAACATAAACATATTAATTTTTTTATTGCGGCAAATTTATAATGCATAGTTTCACTTTCTTTTTAGTTGGATTTTAAACTGATAAACGCTGCCATACGTCCGGCGCTTTCTCCTTCACGGCGGTAAGAGTACAACGATTCATCGCAAACGGTACAGAGAGGGGAAATGGCGATTTGTTCGTTTGGAATATTATGATCTGTCAACTGCTTTTTGACAGTTTTCTTTAAATCAAGATAATATTTTCCGTTTTCCACTCTGCCAATACCAGCGCCGTATAAGTCTGTCATTTCAATAAATAAATCGTTGCTTACTTCAAAGTGACACGGACCGATGGAAGGACCGATAGCACATAATAAATCTTTGGGATCACAATGATGTTCGGTCACTAATTGTTCTACTGCTTTTCCCACGATGTTTTTATAGGTACCTTTCCAACCGGAATGGATTGCTGTGCAAATTTTTTGTTTTTTATCTCCGATTAAAACCGGTACGCAATCAGCAAAGAAAATCAATATTGTCAGATCCTCTTCGGTTGTAATTAATCCGTCTGCTTCAGGATAGCGTTGCTCTCTTAAAATTCCTTCACCGCCATAGCTTTTATCCACGGTTAAAGTGATATCGCTATGGGTTTGTTTGGATTTTACTGCTTTATCGGGTGTTAAATTCCAGAGTTTTAAGACTTCGGTATAATTTTGTAAAATAGCTTCTTCAGTGTCATTACAGTTGGTACCGAAATTCAGTTCACCACCTGCGGTACGCTCAGGAAAGCTATGCCCGTGCAGTTTGGTGGTGAATAAATTATGAAAACCTGCATCTGTTAATTCAGGCACAGTGTAATATACGATATTATTTTTGATTTCTTTAATAAATTCCATAAACTACAATCCTTTTTGTTCGAAATAAGCTTTGCATTTTGCAATGTCTTTTTCGATTTGTTTTTTCAAAGTGTTTATCGAAGTGAATTTTCGCTCTTTTCTAATGTATTTTAAGAAACTGATTTTCATACGTCTTCCGTAAATATCACCGGAAAAATCCAGGATAAAAGTTTCTGCGGTGGGGTGCTTTTTAGGTAGGGTGGGTGCATAACCGATATTGGTAATTGAAGGGAATTTTTCCCCGTCAATTATGGTGGTAGTGATATAAACACCAAAGGGAAGAGGAACGCTGTTTTTCGGCATTGTAAAATTAGCTGTGGGCACATTTAACAAAGAATGACCTGCAGAATATCCTTTTTTTACGGTGCCTGTCAGGGAAAAAGGATGAAACATCACACGGTTTGCCAAAGTGATTTTCCCTTCGGAGAGCCATTTTCGAATCAGTGTGGAGGAAAGACGATTTGTTTTTGCTTTTGCCATAGTGATTTCGATTACCGAAAATCCATATTGTTTCCCTAATTCCCTCAGAGTGGAAACATCTCCGCTTTGATTCTTTCCAAAGCGAAAATTTTCGCCGATAATCACATATTTGGCATGAAAACGCTGTTTTAAAAAATGATTTGCAAATTCGTCGCAGTTAAGGTGCTTGATTTCTTTTAAAAAATCCAGATTGGCAAAATAATCAATTTTTAAAAGGGATAAACTTTCTTTCAGTTCGGACCCCGAAAAAATGGTTTGAGCTCCTTTTGTGTTACAATTAAAACTGCAAACCAAACTTTTTAAATTGTATTTTTCGGCAATTTTTTTCGTTTTTTGAATCAGTTTCAAATGACCTTTATGCAAGCCGTCAAAATTACCGATAGTGACCACAGTTTCTTTTGTGGTTTGCTTGATAGTTTTCATTATCTGTTTTCTCCGTTGGAAAAAAATGTGGTTTTCAGTTTCAGAAATTTGTTTTCGTAAATTTCCATGATTGCAAAGAAAATTCCGTCTTCCGTGTAAACGCGAAAGCGTTTCCCGTTTTCAGTTTCGTGGGACAATCCCAAACGCTTTAAATCCACCATAATTCCGTTTTTGATGAGACGTTCATAATGAGCGTTTGCAACATATTTTGGATAGTTTAAAAATGCAGTATCAACAGGATGAAGCAGGGGAGTGATATCATTCATTTCTTCTAATTCTTCTAAAGTATAAGCTTTGGAAGACTCCAAAGAGAACTGTCCTGATTTCACTCTTTTTAATTCTGTCATGATGGCGCCGTAGTTCAGCTTTTTTCCGATATCATCGATTAAGGAACGAATATAAGTTCCCTTGGAACATTCCACATAAAAGGTGATGGTATTATCTTCTATGGAGTGTATGTCTAATTTAAAAATAGAAACAAGAACAGCTTTTCTTTCTATCGTTTCACCTTTTCTTGCCAGTTCATACAATTTTTTTCCGTCAATTTTTTTTGCGGAATACATCGGAGGGGTTTGCTCATATTCACCAATAAAAGAAGAAAATACGGTTCTGATTTCATCTTCGGCGATTGCTTTTTCTGGAAGCTTTGTTACCTCGCCGGTGCTGTCTAATGTATCAGAAACAAAGCCTAATTTCATTGTTGCGAGATAGGCTTTGTTTCCGTTTGTGATATAATCTGCGGCTTTGGTTGCGTTACCGATGCACACAACCATTAAACCTGTTGCCATTGGGTCCAACGTTCCTGTGTGACCAACTTTTTTTGTTTTTGCGATTCGTCTCACACGATAAATCACATCGTGAGATGTGGGACCCTTTGGCTTATTGATGAGTAGATAACCATTCATGTATTTTTTCCTTAATTTCCCCGTAGGAAAGATTCGTTTTAAAGCCTGCAGCTCTCATATGTCCGCCACCGCCGAAAATACCTGCTAATTCGTTGGCGTTGTATTTGTCATTGGAACGAACGCTTCCTTTGATAAATCCTTTTTCGCGCTCGGTTAACAGTACTGCGCACTCAACTCCTGAAATGTTTCTGAGGGCGGCAGATAATCCTTCGGTATCTTCTACCGTTGCATTTAGAGAGGTGTAAGTATCGTAATTGGTAAATCCAATTACGGCGCAATATTCTTTATAATATTCCAAGTTTTCAAACAAATGAGCGTATAACTTACTGTAAGTTAAGGATTTTTCCTGAAAACTGATTCTTGCAATTGCGGTTTTGTCAAAATCATATTCTAATAAATCGGCAGCAATTTGATGGGTTTTCTTTGTTGTGTTCTGGAATAAAAATCCACCGGTATCCGTTAAGATGCCTGTGTAAATTGCCGCTGCAAGATGTTCATCGAAAGGAATATCCCAGGCTTTCATCAAATCGTACATAATTTCCGCAGTAGCTGCAGCATCAGGATTCACGATATTGATATCTCCATCCAAAGGATTGGAAATGTGATGATCCACAAAGCAAAGGGTTTTCGGCATCGGATAGGACACACCAGTTCTGCTTCTGTCTGCACAGTCTGCCAAAATCACCAAATCATAGACTTCATCGGTGGATTCTTTTACCGTAAAATATTCTTTTAAGTGCGGAAAGCGGGAAGGGCAGAGTTCTTCCAAAAAGCAATCTGCCGCTTTTCCCATTTTAGAAAGGATTTGTTTGAATGCTGCAACCGAGCCCAATGCATCTCCGTCGGGAGAGGAATGAGTTAAAATTAAAATTCGGTTGCTTTTATTGATAGCATCTTTTAATAAAGCAATATTATTCTTCATGATATTCCAAACTTTCCATCATTTTTAAAATTCTGTTACCTTCTTCTAAAGAGTTATCAATTTCAAAGATGAATTCGGGCGTTACCCGTAAGGAAAGGGCAGAGGCAATTTCTTTTCTGATAAAGCCTTTTGCACTGTTTAATCCTTTTAACACATCTTTTTTTAAGGATTCATCTCCGAAGACACTGATATAAACCTTACAGAATTTTAAATCTTTGGTGACATTGGTTTTTAAAACGCTTACCATTCCATTGATTCTGGGGTCTTTTAACTGACGCAGAACCGCAGTTAATTCACGTTTTACTTCTTCATTCACACGTTGTTCTCTGTGACCTGCCATGATACACCTCCGAAATTACTGTTTAATTTCTTCCATCACGAAGCATTCGATAACGTCGCCTTCTTTTAAGTCGTTATATCTGTCAAAGCCCATACCGCATTCATAACCGCTGGCAACTTCTTTTGCATCGTCTTTGAAACGTTTTAAGGAGTTTAAGGCACCCTCATAAATAACCACACCGTCACGAACAATACGAACTTCGGAGTTTCTTACGATTTTACCGTCTTGTACATAACAACCTGCAATGGTACCTACGCCGCTGACTTTAAAGGTGTTACGGATTTCTGCATGGCCCAGGATGTTTTCTCTGAATTTGGGTGCAAGCATACCTTTCATAGCAGCTTCCACTTCTTCAATTGCCTGGTAAATAACACGATATAAACGAATATCAACATCATTTGCTTTTGCGGATTCCATAGTTTTATTATCGGGACGAACATTAAATCCGACAATCAACGCGTTGGATGCGGATGCTAATAAAATATCGGATTCGGTAACGGTACCAACACCGCCGTGGATTACTTTTACTCGTACTTCTTCATTGGACAGTTTTTCCAAAGAAGCGGTAACCGCTTCCACAGAACCTTGAACATCTGCTTTCACAATCAGATTCAGATCTTTGATTTCGCCTTCGGCAATCTGAGAGAACAGATTATCTAAAGTGATGGTTTTTCTTGCATTAAAGATTGCTTCTTTTTCGTTGAATTTTCTGTCTTCAACCAACTGTCTTGCTTTCTTTTCGTCGTTAACAACTTTAAATACATCCCCAGCAGTAGGTGCTTCGCTTAAACCGAGAATTTCCACAGGAACAGAAGGTCCTGCTACACGAACAGCTTTTCCCTGATAGTCATTCATTGCTCTTACTTTACCAACACTAGTGCCTGCAACAACAATGTCACCTGCATGTAAGGTGCCATTCTGTACCAATACGGTTGCAACGGGACCTCTGCCTTTGTCCAGTTTTGCTTCGATAACAATACCGCTTGCAGCTTTATCGGGATTTGCTTTTAACTCTTTTAATTCCGCAATCAACAGAACAGTTTCCAAGAGCTTATCAATATTCATTCTGGTTTTTGCAGAAACGGGCACACAAATGGTGTCGCCACCCCATTCTTCGGGAACCAGACCGTATTCGGTTAATTCCTGACGGATTTTATCGGGATTTGCGGTTTCTTTATCCATTTTGTTGATTGCAACAACGATGGAAATATCTGCCGCTTTTGCATGGTTGATAGCTTCCACGGTTTGAGGCATAATACCGTCGTCCGCTGCAACAACCAAAATTGCGATATCGGTTGCTTTGGCGCCTCTGGCACGCATTGCGGTAAATGCTTCGTGACCGGGGGTATCTAAGAAGGTTAAATCGTTGTCACCGATTTTTACTTTGTATGCACCGATATGCTGAGTGATACCGCCTGCTTCGGTTGCAGTAACATCGGTATTACGGATGGTATCAAGCAAGGAAGTTTTACCGTGGTCAACATGGCCCATAACAACCACAACGGGCGGTCTGGGTTTTAAATCTTCCGGACGGTCTTCTGCTTCTTGGAATAATTCTTCTTCTAAAGTTACGGTAACAATTTTTTCAACCTGTGCACCAAATTCTTCTGCGATTAAATAAGCAGTATCGTAGTCAATAATCTGAGAGAGGGAAGCCATCACGCCGAATCCCATCAATTTTTTAATAACTTCGGTACCGGTTTTCTTTAAGCGTTCTGCCAATTCGCCAACAGAAATTTCATCCGGGATTTTTACCTTTAAGATTTCGGGTTTAATTACAACAGGCTGCTTCTTTTCCTGATTGTTTTTATTAAACTTATTATTCTGACGGTCAAACTTCTGGTTTTTACCGCCTTTTTTGATTTTCTGTTTGGATGTGCTTTCGGTGGCGTAAATATCGGTGCCCTGCATCATCTGCTCGATTTTGGAGTCATCCAGACGGGATTCATCGATGGTGTTCTGACGGGTATCGATATGACGAACTTTCTTTTCAATGGGTTTTTCGATTACTTCAATGATGTCCTGTTCGTTTTTCTTTTCTTCATCAACGGATTTTTCGTCTTTTTCGGGTTTAGTTTCTGCTTTTTTCTCAACGGCATACATAGAAAAATCTTCAACCTGATGAGAGAAAATGATTGCATCCAGCACTAAATCCAGCTCTTTTTCATCCAAAGAGCTGCTTGCGCTGTTTTTTCCTTCAATTCCGAGATTTTTGATCATTTCCATGATCTGTTTATTTGGCAAATTAAATTCTTTTGCCAGTTCAGATATTTTCTTTTTCTTCAAATGAACTCACCTCTAAAATTCCTTTTTTAAAATTCTCATCGTTAACTGATAACACTCCGGTAGGTTTTGTTCCGATTGCATAACCGATTTCCTCCATAGAGCAGGGAACAGTCAACACTTTGATGTTTTTGATGGATTCCATCAAATGACGTTTGGATTTTTCGTGAAAATCCGACGCAAATATAATAAGCTTACTGCGGGATTTTTTTATTTCATTCCCAACTGCGGTCTGACCATAGGTCAAAGCGCCTGCTCGTCTTGCCAAACCAAAGAATCGTAATAGCTTTTGTTTCATCAAACGGATTCCTCCAACAGATTCTTTAATGCATCATAACACTCATCCGACACTTTTGTTTTAAAAGCCTGATGCAATGATTTCTTTACAATCGCATGTTTGATGCATTCCGGGTTCTTGCACAGATATGCACCTCGTCCGTCGGCAGTATTGGTTGTGTCCGGTTGAAAATTACCGTCGGGCATCCGTGTGATTCTTACCATTTGATTTTTAGGTTGAATCTTGCGGCAGGCAATGCATTTTCTGTGGGGAATGTATTTCATCTTAAAAACTCCTTAGATTGCTTTGATATCAACTTTATAACCGGTTAATTTTGCTGCCAGTCTTGCATTCTGACCTTCTTTGCCGATAGCCAGGGATAACTGGTCTCTTTCAACGGTTACATTGCAGATTCTTTCTTCCTGATTTACGGTGCAGCTAACGATTTCAGCAGGAGAGAGCGCTTCTTTTACAAACAGTTCGGGATCTTCATCATATTTTACAATATCAATTTTTTCACCTTTTAATTCTGCCAAAATGTTTTCAACACGCATTCCTTTAGGGCCGATACAAGAACCGATACAATCAACATTTTCATCGTTGGAATATACTGCAATTTTGGTTCTTGCGCCTGCTTCACGCGCAATGGACTTAATCTGAACAACACCGGTTGCAATTTCGGGAACTTCCTGTTCAAACAAGCATCTTACCAGCATGGGATGAGAACGGGAAATCACAATCTGAGGTGCTTTACCGATAATTTTTACCTGCACCACATAAATTTTGATTTTGTCACCGTGTTTATAGGTTTCTCCGGGAATCTGTTCCTGGGGAGCAAGTACAGCCTCGGTTCTACCGATGGAAACCATAACGTTTCCTTTTTCAATTCTTTCCACAGTACCGGTTACCAAGCTTCCGGTTTTTTCGGTGAATTCGGAAACCATCATACCGCGTTCTACTTCTCTGATTTTTTGCACAACAATGCCTTTTGCATTCTGTGCAGCGATTCTGCCGAAGGTTTTGGGAGTAACGTTTACGTTCACTTCATCACCGATTGCAACTGCTTTGGAAATCTTTTTCGCAGCTTTGAAATCAATTTCAACTTCGGGATCGGTTACTTCTTCTACAACGGTTTTTCTTAAGTAAACAGCTGCATCACCGGTTTCACGGGATACGGTTGCGATTACTTCCGCAACAGGATTGTAGTCCTTTTTGTATGCGGTAACCAATGCGTTTTCCATGGCTTCAATTAAGATTTCTTTCTCAATGCCTTTTTCTTTTTCCAAAAGGTCGAGAGCCAATAAAAATTCCTTGTTCATAATTTTGTTTTCTACCTCCAAAATATATCAGTTAAATTTTAATACGGATTAGGATTTTGCTTTGAGCACTTCGTTGATGTCAAAATATAATTTTGCAGATGCTATTTTATCCTTGGGAAGAGTAAGGGGGATTTCGTTTTCCATAATAGTAATCTGGTTTTCACTATATGTTTGTAAAATTCCCACTAAGGATTTCTTTCCGTCCATGGGAGCATACAGTGAAACTTCAATCTGTTTTCCCATTACCTTTTCATAGTGCCATGCTTTGGTAAGTTTTCTTTCCGCACCGGGAGAAGAAACTTCCAACTGGTATGCTGTGGCAATGATATCTTCATCGTCCAGTTTTTTTGAAATCAGTCGTGACACAGTTTCACATTCATCAATGTTGATACCGCCGTCTTTGTCAATGAAAATCCGAAGAATTTGATTTTTTCCTTCCTTGTGAAATTCTGCGTCGTAAAGGAAACAACCGTTTTCCTCACAAAGAGGTGTTACCATCTCAATAACAGAAGTCAGAACATTCTTTGCCATAACAATCTCCTTTGTATGCTTTTTTTTAAGCAATATTTAAAAACAAAAGAGTGGGAAACCCACTCTTTTAACTACAAATATTACTTTACTTTATGTATTATAACATTATATTATAAAAAAATCAAGTGTTTTTGGAAATTTTTTTAATTTTTTTCTTTTTGCAAAACTTCTTATAAAATTTCAGAAAAAATCATCAGAATGCTAGACAAATGAAGAAAAAAATGTTATAATATTTCGAAATGAACGATATGAGGTGAAATTTATGATTACATCCTCTGAAATAACGGTTCGCTATCAGGAAACTGACCAGATGGGTATTGTGCATCACTCTGTGTATCCTGTGTGGTATGAGATTGGCAGAACCGATTTTTGCAAACAAATGGGGCTAAAGTATGCCCAAATGGAAGAAATGGGGATTATGACTCCGATTTACGAGGTCCATTCTCATTACAAAAGCCCTGCACGGTATGATGACGTATTGACTATCTATACAAAAGTAAAACGGTTGACGCCGTATCGCGTTGAATTTCAATACGAAATTTTTAAGGATAATCAAATGATTCATTACGGAGAAACTGTTCATGTCTGGGTGGGTTGTGATGCATTTAAGCCCATGAATCTGAAAAAAGTTTTCCCGAATGTGTATAAACTGGTGGAAAGCACAATCGAAAAAGGAGAAATAAAATGAAAAAAAATTTAATTCTCGGCTTTGTTTTGATCTTATGTTGTATAACGGGATGCCAAAACAATTCTGCAAAGCCTGCTATTTCCGGAACCGTATCCATTGTGTATGATAACCGAAATATTGTTTCGGAAGAAATTATTACCACAGGCGTTACGGCAGAAGATGTGTTGTTGGAAGTTTGCCAAAAAAACAAAATTCCGTATCGTCTTAACAATCATATGTTTGATGGATTCGGTGGCTATGATTCTACCGAAACTGATGGTTGGATTTTGTATGTTAATGACCAACTTGCAGATAAAGGCGCCTATGAAATGACGATTGAAGACGGATTTAAGGTGTCTTTTGTTTATGTGAATTATAATGAGGTTTTCTTTGCTGAGTAATCACCGCGTAAGGCGAAATATATAGAAAGAGGTTTTTTAAATGGGTTTATTTAATTCTTATCTGAAAGAGGGGAAGGGTGTTGAAAAAAGAACTGTGCGTCCCATTCGTCCGTTATTCTTTTTGGAACTGTTCTTCCGTAAATTCGGAAAGTTAATACAGTTAAATTTATTGTATGTTCTTGTAACTATTCCGCTTTGGATTTCTGTTTTGTTGTATGTGTTAAGTGATACTATGATAAAAGAGCCATCCCTTGCTTTTATCGGAGAATTTATTGCAAGTGTTGGTTTGGTATTTATCGTTTTTTCTCCTGTGATTGGTCCTGCAACCGCAGGAGCATCCCATATACTGCAATGTTTTTCCACAGAAATGCCTGTGTTTTTATGTTCGGAATTCTTTGAACATGCCAAAAAGAATTTTAAGCAGGCAACTTTAATGACTTTGTTAAACGGTGTTTTTATTGTTTCTTTTGCATTTACATTGATTTACGGAAATCAGCCGTTATTTTTCTTTGGTGAAGCAGTTACATTAAGTGTGATGCAGATTCCTTTGTTGATTGTGAACATTATCTTTATTTTGGTTTCTTATTATGCCTACACGATGATGGTAATGTTCAAGCTGAAATTTTCGGATGTTCTGAAAAATTCCCTGATTTTTGCATTGGCAAAATTACCTTTGAACCTTTTTGTCCTGATTTTAGTTTGTGCACTTTCTTATCTGGCTTTCTTTAAAGTTTTAATCGGACCCATTTTCTTGGCTCTGATTTTATATGCTTTATGTGGATTTATTGTTGTGTTTTCCGTTTATCCCACTCTTGAAAAACATATGCTGATTCCTGCAAAAAAATTAACTGAAACAGAAGAAAACAATGATTTATAAAAGGAGAAAACTGCTATGAAACAAAGAAAGTTTGACACTTATAACGGTGCAGACATTATTGCAACCGAATTGACCAACAAAAATGGTTGCTCTGCAGAAATTATTAATTTTGGCGGCGTATTACATTCCCTGAAAGTTCCTGATAAAAACGGCAAAATGCTTGATGTTATTTTAGGGCATAACACCGTGGAAGAATACCGTGTTGACGGTGCAAGTCACGGGGCGTTAATCGGCCGTTACGGAAACCGTATCGGAAAAGGGAAAATCAATGTAAACGGCGTGGATTATCAGTTGGCGTTAAACGACAACGGAATCAATCACTTACACGGTGGAAATATCGGTTATTCCAGACGAGTATGGAATATTGATGATGCAACCGATAATAGTGTTACATTATCATTGGTGGATGAAGACGGAACTGAAAATTATCCCGGAACCGTTCGTCTTGCTGTAACCTACACTTTGACCGATGATAATGCTCTGGAAATTGAATATCGTGCTACCACAGACAAAGATACCTATTTTAATCCCACGAATCATGCTTATTTCAATTTATCCGGATTCAATGGCGGTCCCATTACCGACCATTTGATGAAAATCAATGCAGATTTTTATACTCCTACCGGAGCAGATCTGATTCCCACAGGTGAAGTTCGTTCCGTAGAAAATACTCCTTTTGATTTCAGAATTGCAAAAACAATCGGTCAGGATGTGGAAGCGGATGATCAGGATTTGAAAAATGGCGGCGGTTATGACCACAACTTGATTCTTGGTGAACCCAACACTTATAAAAAAGATGCTTGTGAAATCTATGATGCAAAAAGCGGTATTGTAATGACGGTTTCCACCGATATGCCCGCAGTTCAGTTGTATATCGGTAATTTCCTGGACGGCTCCTTTAACGGTAAAGATAATCTTCCCATGACTCGTCGTACCGGTTTCTGCTTGGAAACACAGTATTCTCCCGATACTCCCAATCAGCCGAATTTTCCGTCTTGTCTCTTGAAAAAAGACGAAGAATTTTATTCCAAAACATCATACCGTTTTGCAGTAAAATAAAATTGGTAATAAAAAAGAGCGCTCAGGCGCTCTTTTTTATTACCAATTAACACTTTGCTTCGTGTTTTTTGTTTTGAAAATAAATTTTAAGGTACTGTGCAAAAGCCAATCCCGATGCTATCAGAAAAGCGGCGATAAACAGAATTTTTATCGGTAAAGATAAACTTTGGCGGAATCCCAACAGAATGAAAAACAACAAAAAATAAATGAAAGATGCAATTTTTCCGTAAATGTTGGCGCCTAAAACTATCTTTTCCTGGTATAAAACAACCACGCCTACCAGCATTAAAATTTCTTTTACAAACAGGAAAATGGGAACGATGATAAACAAAGGGTCAACAAAAGCAATACACATCGAAACTAAAAATTGCAAGAGTTTATCGGCTAACGGGTCACAAATTTTTCCGAAATTTGTGATTGCAGAGAACTTTCTTGCCAGATAGCCGTCCACAATGTCGGTAACAGAAGCAACTGTATATAATGCCAATGACAACATACCATCAGCATGATGATGCAATTCATAAAAGAATACCGGAACAAATGCCAATGCCATTAAAAGTCTCAACACTGTCAGAATATTCGGTAACTTGCGTATCATTTTTTTCACCCGCTTTGTTCTTAGTAAGTAAGAATGTCGGCTAATTCAACCAACGGATCATCAAAGGATTTTTTGCTTGCCAAAGCTTCTTCAATATCGAAGTCAACAATATCGGTTTTTTTGTAAACAACCACACGATTTGCAACACCTTCCACCAGAAGCTGAACAGCTTTCAGACCCATTTTGGAAGCTACAATTCTGTCTTTTACGCTGGGGTTGCCGCCTCTTTGAATATAACCTAAATTAGAAGGTCTGGTTTCAACGCCGGTTTGTTTTTCAACATTTTCGGCAATAAATTCAATTCCGCCAACACCTTCTGCAACCACAACGATAAAGTGAGTTTTTCCTTTTTCGGTGGTTTCTCTGATTTTATCCATAATATCGTTTAAATCAAATTTCTTTTCGGGAATCAAACATACTTCGGCACCGGTTGCAACTGCAACATTCACTGCAAGATAACCTGCATTTCTGCCCATTACTTCAACAACGCTGCAACGGTCGTGAGAAGAACAGGTATCTCTGATTTTATCAATTGCTTCGCAAGCAGTGTTTAATGCAGTATCGAAGCCGATGGTGTAATCAGAACATCCGATATCATTATCAATGGTGCAGGGGATACCCACAACGGGGAAGCCGTGTCTGGATAAATCAAGTGCACCACGGAAGCTGCCGTCGCCACCTAATACAACTAAGGCGTCGATACCGAAAGCACGAGCGTTATCTGCTGCTTTCTGAACACCTTCCGGAGTTAAAAATTCTTTACATCTTGCGGTTTTTAAAACAGTGCCGCCACGATTAATAATCCCTGAAACATCACGATAGGTTAATTCTTTCATATCGTTTTCCAGAAGACCTTTATATCCGTTGTAAATACCAATCATTCGTTTTCCGTAATGCAGACCAGCTCTTACAACAGCACGAAGCGCTGCGTTCATACCGGGTGCATCACCACCGCTGGTTAATACACCAATGGTTTTAATTTCTTTTGCCATAATTTTGCCCTCACAATCTGTCTGTACTTTTTTTATACACTGTTCTATTATATACAAGTATCTTTGAAAAATCAACACTTTTTTACAATTTTTTTGGATTTTTTTAGAAAAAATAAGTTCATGCTCTTGAATCGGGAAAAAGAATCGGTTTCTTACAATACTTCCAAAAACTGCACATTGATATTATAAGAATTCAGGAAGTATTTGACTGCATAGGAGTCGGTCATTCCTGCCATAAATTCCAGAATTTCTTCATCAGATTTTTTGGCTTTGCGTTCTTCTTCATAGATATGATAAAATATTTTCTTAACGGTATCGTCTTTTTTGGTCACTTTTTCATTAAAATAAAGCCGTTCAAACATAAATTGACGAAGCTTTTTGAAATTTTCATCAATTTCTTCAGACATTTTGATTTCGTTTTTTCCCTGACTGGTGATAATCATATCACGAATCATAGTATCCAACCTGTCGTTTGACGACTTGCCCAAAATCTTACGGATAGACGCAGGGATATCCTCTTCTGTAATCAAACCAAGGCGGATACCGTCATCCAAATCGGAATTCAGATATGCAAATTTATCTGCATATTTTACAATTCTGCCTTCCAATGTGCAGGCTTCTTCGCCGGTTTCTATATTACTGTGCTTTAAAATTCCGTCAACCACTTCTTTGGATAAATTCATCTTACGAGCAAGATGTGCACTATGTTTATTATGAGAAAACCCCGCAAAAATTTCATTTAAGACGGTTTCTCCTGCGTGGGAAAAAGCACAATGACCGATATCGTGCCCCAAAGCAATCGCCTCGGTTAAATCTTCATTTAATCGAAGAGCTTTTGCGATTGTTCTTGCTACCTGACTTACCTCTAAAGTATGGGTCAGGCGGGTTCGGATATGGTCGTTATATTCAAAACTGGAAAACACCTGAGTTTTATGCTTCAAACGTCGAAATTCTTTGCTGTGAATCACACGGTCACGGTCTCGTTGAAAACAAGTTCGGATACTATCTTCCTCAATAGGTTCAAAACGACCTTGTGATTTCATACTCAAACACGCATAAGGACTCATCATTTTTTGCTCGTTTTCTTCTGTCATTTTGCGAATATTCAAAATTGATTCCATATTTGATACCTCACAAATTTATCTTCTTTGCCAATTCATACAATTCGTTGCAAGAAAGCTCTTTTTGTAATTGCGGATGTGTGAAAATATCTTTTTTTGTAATTCTGCTGAAAACGGGGAAATCCGATTTTTTTCGGATTTCGCGAAGAAGCTTCTGACCGGTTTCGTTATACGCCAATACTCGGGTATAGGTGGGAAGCTCTGCAGATTTTTCCAGATTCAGAAGCAGAGAATAAAGCGCACGTCGGATTCTGGTTTCGGGATAGCGTTTGCACTTGATTTTTGCGATTAAATCAGAAAAAGATTTTGCGTCACGATTTGCTAAAATTCGATTTTCAAGTCCTTCACTGATATTATTGATTTTTTGTAAATCTTCATGTGTTGCCGTAATCAGACGATACTGAAAAAGAGGGAAGAGCTTGTCCTCAAAAACAGGGGTTGTGCGAGGAATCTCCGAGACGAACTCGGAAACAGAATTTCCTTCTGCAATTTGTTTTCGAATCCATGATGCTGAGGCAAAATTTCCGACGGGAGCCTCTGCACCGTGTTCCACAGCTTTTCGTGCTATCGTAAACGGAATGATATCGGATTTTAATTGCTTAAGAGCGTGAAGATATTCAATTCCCAAAATATTGTTGGGCGTTTGAGAAATTACGGAATCAGAAACTGCTTTCCCATATGAAATGCCTGATTTCATTTGCTCTTTAATGGTATCAATATCATTTTTTTTGCAATTTCTTAGTGTATTTAAATCTCCGCATTCCGAGCCGAAGGAAAGATAATCCACCACGCCCAAACGATGCAACAAATACACACTGTAATACGCATAAAACTCGGCAGAATTCAACACAAACCGGGGCGGGATTTCAAGCACCAAATCCACACCGTTTTTCACTGCGATTTCTGCACGGGAGTGCATATCAAACAAAGCAATTTCACCACGCTGGGTAAAATTACCGCTCATCACAGCAATCACACCGTCGGCATCCAGTTGTTTTCTTGTTTCCGAAATATGATGCTTATGTCCGTTATGAAAGGGGTTGTATTCCGAAACAATACCAACCGTTTTCATAAAAAATAAATCCTCCGTTACTATTTAAGAGAAATCAGTTTGCGGTTTAAAATCAAATATTCCAGACCGGAATACACAGTGAATGCCAGCATTATCCAACTGAAAATCGCACCGTAGGGAAGGGGATATATTTTGCAAAGCAAAGTTTCTGATAAAATTGCAACTACACAAATAATCTGAGTAACGGTTTTTAATTTTCCGCTCATACTTGCTGCAATTACCTTTCCTTTGCCGGACGCAACCAAACGGATGGAGGTTACCAAAAATTCTCTGGTAATAACAGCAATCACAATAACAGGGTTCAGTCTTCCTTGTGCAACAAATAAAACAAAGGCGGAAATCACTAAAATTTTATCTGCCAACGGGTCTAAAAATTTTCCGAAATCGGTAATCTGATTATATTTTCTTGCAATGTATCCGTCCAGAAAGTCAGTTAAAGAAATTACAAGAAAAATCACGGCAGCAATGATATCACGATTCATATCGGGGGTTCCGGCTGCGAAAAACACGTAAACCGGCACTAATAAAATTCTGATAATAGTAATTAAATTTGCAGTAGTCATATTGAGTTCCTTTCTGTTTTTGTTACTGAAGATTGATATCTCTGGACATCTGTTCAATTAAACGATTGTTTAATTCTTCTGCCGCATTGTAGCCCATCTTTTTCTGACGGTTGTTCATCGCAGCCACTTCCACAACAACAGCTAAATTTCTGCCGGGTTTTACAGGAATATTTAAACTGGGAATGTTATTTCCCAAAAGTTCTGTGTATTCTGTAACCAATCCTAATCTGTCATATTGTTTTTTGGGGTCCCAAACTTCTAATTTGATGATTAAATCGATTTTCTCGGTTTCTTTAATAGAACCCATACCGAAAATTCGTCTTACATCAATAATTCCAATCCCACGGATTTCAATAAAATGGCGAATGTTTTCGGGAGCGGTACCCACCAAGGATTTATCGGATACTTTTTTCACTTCAACCGCATCATCTGCCACCAGACGATGACCACGTTTTACAAGCTCAATTGCGGTTTCGCTTTTTCCGACGCCGCTTTCACCCATAATAAGGACGCCTTCGCCATAAACTTCGCACAAAACACCGTGCAAGGTAACACGTTCTGCCAATTCCACATTTAAGTACGCAATTAAGCGAGCCATAAATTTAGAGGTGGTCTGAGTTGTTCTGAAAATAGGAATATTATATTTTTTTGCAGCAACAAGAAATTCGGGGAACACTTCCTGATTTCTTGATACGATAATCGCAGGAATTTCCCGTTTACACAATTCGGTAATACAATGCAGGCGTTCTTCGGATGTTTTCTGTTCTAAAAAGGTTTGTTCTACTTTTCCGAAAATCTGAATTCTGTTTTTATCAAAATAGTCAAAAAAATCAAAAAACTGAAGACCCGGACGGCTGACATCCGTGGTGGTGATTTTTACTTCATTCAGATCTTTATCAGCATAAATAATTTCTAAATTACATTCGTTCACAATTTGTTGTAAGGTAACGGAAAATGCACACATAACAAATATTCCTCACTTTGTTTGTTAAAAATTTCTTTTATTATACAATACTCTCTGAGTTTTTGCAACTTTTTTTCGCATTTTTATCAATTAATTTATAATAAAAATAAAGACAAGGGGACGGTTCTGCTGACACGCAGGCAGAAAGACACAAGGCAACGATATCGTTACCTATGATTACTATGCTAACGGATTCATAAATTTTTTAAAGTGTCAAAGAGTGTGTTGCTTACTTTTTGGCACTTTTTTATTGATTGGAAACAAGTATTGCAGTATGTTTAAAAAACAATTCAAATATGACAGTTTTTTCACAATATAATATATTATAATAGTTTTCCCACCTTGACAGAAGGGTTCAGTTATGATATAATACCAAAGATAAAAAAGTGCCTGTTTTTATATGGCAGGATTTTGATTGACACAGAAAGGCAAGGTTTGTTGTAATGCTCGAAAAAGAACAGTTAAGACAACATGCGGCAAATATCCGCGCAAATATTATCCGTGGAACCTACCACGCAGCTTCCGGTCATCCGGGCGGTTCCTTATCTATTGCAGATATTATGACCGTGTTATATTTTGAAGAAATGAATGTGGATCCCAAGAATCCCAAAATGGAAGACAGAGATCGTTTTGTGCTCTCTAAAGGTCATACTGCACCTGCACTTTATGCAACATTGGCAGAAAAAGGATTCTTCTCTGCTGATGAAATTGTGAATCTGCGTAAGTTGGGACATATTCTCCAGGGGCATCCCGATATGAAAAAAATTCCCGGGGTTGATATGTCTTCCGGTTCTTTGGGGCAGGGCTTATCCATTGCAAACGGTATGGCATTATATGCAAAAGCAAACAATAAATCCTATCGTGTATATACCGTGATGGGTGACGGGGAAATTCAGGAAGGTCAGGTTTGGGAAGCGGCAATGTCTGCAGCTCATTACAAACTGGACAACTTGGTTGCTTTTGTGGATAACAATAATCTGCAGATTGACGGGGAAGTAACTGAGGTTATGTCTCCCTATCCCATTGATGAAAAATTCAAAGCTTTTGGTTTCCATGTTATTAACATTGACGGTCACAACTTTGAAGAAATTGAAAGCGCTTTGGCAGAAGCAAAAACCGTGAAAGGCAAACCTACCGCAATTATTGCAAAAACCATCAAAGGAAAAGGTGTTTCCTTTATGGAAAACTTAGCAAAATGGCACGGCTCTGCTCCCAATCGTGAACAGGCAGAACAGGCAATCAAAGAATTAACGGGAGGTAGCTTATAATGGAAAAATTATCAACAAGAGCAGGCTACGGGAAAGCACTTGCAGAGCTTGCGGAAAAATATAATTATTATGTGTTGGATGCTGACTTAGCCGAAGCTACCAAAACTATTGATTTTGCAAAAAAATATCCTGAACGCTTCTTCGATATGGGGATTGCGGAAGGTGATATGATGGGTACTGCGGCAGGCTTGGCTTCCTGCGGTGCAACCGTGTTTGCAAGCACTTTCGCTGTGTTTGCGGCAGGCAGAGCTTACGAGCAGGTAAGAAATGCAATTTGTTACAATAATCTGAATGTAAAAGTGGTTGGTACTCACGGCGGTATTTTAATCGGGGAAGACGGCGGTTCTCATCAGGCAATCGAAGATGTTTCTTTAATGAGAACGATCCCCAATATGAAAGTGTTGGTTCCCTCTGATGCCATTGAAGCAAAATATGCGGTGGAAGCGGCAATTAACGAACCCGGTCCCGTGTATTTAAGATTCGGCAGATATGATGTGCCCGTGTTTAATACCAACGAAGATTATTCTTTCACCTTTGGAAAAGCAAATGTACTAAAAAAAGGCACCGACGTTACCGTAATCGCAATGGGCGATATGGTATATGAAGCATTGGTTGCATCCGAAGAACTGGAAAAAGAAGGTATTTCGGTTGGCGTGGTAAATATGCACACCGTAAAACCCATTGATAAAGACGCTATTAAAACTGCATTGGAAACTTCCAAACATATTATGACCGCAGAAGACCATAATGTATATGGCGGACTTTATTCTGCAGTTGCGGAAGTGGTTGCAGAGTTGGGCGGAAAAATCAGCGACAAGGTAGCTGTGGAAGACCGTTTCGGTCAGTCCGGTAACCGTCCTGATTTGCAGAAAGAATATGGCTTGAATGCAGAAAATATCATTGTAAAAATCCGCAATTTAATGAAATAAAATGAAAACTACCGTTTGATATCAGCACGAAAGTCCTTTTATCTTACCAATTTTTAAAATCAAAACTGACAAAGAAGAAATTTCTGATTTGGAAGTGTATGCCAAACGGTTAAAAGCATCTGTTCCATCTCGGAGCAGATGCTTTTTCTTTTTTTTGAAAAAGGGGATTTTTATGAAGGAATACAACAATTTTATCAATCATCAGTATATTGTTGATTTGTTGGAACAATCTAAATCGGCAGATGATGAAAAAATCACCGAAATTTTAAATAAGGCAGAACGCTTTGAAGGATTATCTCCTGAAGAAGTGGCAATTTTGTTGACTTGCGATAGCAAAAAACACCGGGAACGCATTTTTAAAATTGCAGATCATATCAAGCAACATATTTACGGAGACAGAATCGTGATGTTTGCTCCGTTGTATGTGAGTGATTATTGTGTGAATAACTGTACCTACTGCGGTTTTAATTGTCATAATAAATTTCAAAGAACTCGTCTAAGTATGGATGAAATCCGCGATGAGGTAAAAATTCTGGAAGCGATGGGGCATAAGCGTTTGGCACTGGAAGCAGGAGAAGATCCCGTTCATTGTGATATCAATTATATTGTAGATTGTATGCAAACAATTTACGATATGAAATTGGGGAACGGCGAAATTCGCCGTGTGAATGTGAATATCGCATCCACCACCGTGGAAAATTACAAAAAGTTAAAAGAAGCAGGGATTGGTACTTACATTTTATTCCAGGAAACTTATCATAAAGAAACTTATGAAAAAGTCCATCTGGGTGGCCCTAAGAAAAACTATGACTATCATCTCACCGCATTTGACCGTGCAATGGAAGCAGGAATTGATGATGTGGGCGGCGGCGTGTTATTTGGTTTGTCCCAGGACTGGCGTTATGAAATTTTGGGGATAATGCTTCATAATAAGCACTTAGAAGACACCTTTGGCGTGGGATTTCACACCATTTCCGTTCCCAGAATGTGTCCTGCGGATGGAAATGATTTATCTGACTTTTATCCTATTGATGATGACACTTTTTTGCGAATCGTTTCCATCATTCGTCTGGCGGTTCCGTTTACGGGGATTATTATTTCCACTCGTGAAAACTCACAAATGAGAAAAGAACTGATTCGATTGGGCGTGTCTCAAATGAGCGGCGGCTCTTCTGTGGATGTGGGGGGATATCATAAAGCAAAAAACAAATGTTCCCAGTTTGTAACCTCCGATGAAAGAAGTGCTCAAGATATTATCCGTTGGATTATGGAAGAAGGGATGGTTCCAAGCTTTTGCACAGCTTGTTACCGCAAAGGAAGAACGGGAGACCGTTTTATGGAACTTGCAAAGACGGGAAATATCAAAAATGTATGCTTACCCAATGGTTTAATGACGTTAAAGGAATATGCATTGGATTATGGTGACGAATCATTTAGAAAACTTGCAGATGAGGTAATCCAAAAGCATATCCCTAATATTACAAATGATACAATCAGAGCTTTGGTGATTGAAAATCTCAAAAAACTGGAACAAGGCGAGCGCGATTTATTTCTCTAAAAAGGAGTAATGATATGTTAAAACAGGAAACCCCGTTGGCAAATCGTAAACATATCGGTATTTTTGGCAACACCAATGCAGGAAAATCTGCTTTATTTAATCAAATCATCGGTCAGGAACTTGCCATTGTGTCAGATGAGCAGGGAACCACCACCGATCCAATTGTAAAGGGGATGGAGCTGATTCCGTATGGTCCTATTGCTTTGGTTGATACGGCGGGATTTGGCGATGTTTCATCACTTGGTGGGAAACGAACTAAGAAAACCATACAGATGCTTGACAGATGCGATTATGTTATTTTTGCAGTGGATAGCCGCGAGGCGCTTCGTGACGAAATTTTTCATCAAATAAAATTATTTGATGAAGTTCCGCATACTGTTGTGTTTACCAAGACTGATTTGTTAAATGATAATGAAATTGAGTATTTAACAAATCGGTTTCCGAATTCTCAATTTGTAAATATTTTCGATAAAAAATCCATTCAAAATCTAAAACAGTTCTTAGCCGAAGAACTGCAAAAAATAGGGGAAGAAGATGACAATCAATTGGCAGGATTGGTATCTTTTGGTGACCATATTGTAATGGTTACACCGATTGATTCCGCAGCACCGAAAGGGAGATTGATTCTTCCGCAGGTTGCTTTTTTAAGAAACTGCCTTGATTTAGGAGTTATCTGTACCGTTACCAAAGAAGAAATGTTGGCAGAAACCTTGAAAAAAATCACCAAAGTTGATTTGGTAGTAACCGACTCGCAGATTTTTAAATCTGTGGCAGAAATTGTGCCCAATGAAATCCCGTTGACCTCTTTTTCCATGTTGTTGGCACACAAAAAAGCAGATTTAAAAACAATGCTTTCTGCTTGTGACACAATTTCTGATTTGCAAGACGGTGATAAAATTTTAATGTTGGAAGCTTGTACGCACAATCACACCCACGAAGATATCGGGCGAGTAAAAATTCCTGCATTATTACAAAAGAAAACCGGTGTTTCATTGGATTTTGAATATTATGTGGGATATGATTTCCCAAAAGATTTATCCCGATATAAACTGGCAATTCATTGCGGCGGTTGTATGATTACCAAACGGAGCATTTTAAATCGTTTGCAAAAGTGTGGTGAGGCAGGATTGCCGATTACTAACTACGGTGTTATTTTGGCATATTTAAACGGAATTTCCAAGCGTTCAAGCGAGGTGTTTTTCTGTGATTAAACATCTGATTGATAAACTTTACCACGAAGAAAATCTTTCCAAAGAGGAACTTCTTACTTTAATTGATATCACGGACGAAAATGATTTTTCATACTTATGTCAAAAAGCGAATCAAAAGAAAGAAGAAACCTTCGGAAAATCGGTATATATCCGTGGTTTAATTGAATTCACAAATTATTGTAAGAATGATTGCTATTATTGCGGCATTCGTTGTTCCAACAAAAAAGCGACACGTTACCGTTTATCTGTTGATGATATTTTATCCTCTTGTGAAATCGGAGATCAACTTGGGATTCAAACCTATGTTTTACAAGGCGGAGAAGATCCGTATTTCACAGATGAAAAACTAATTGAAATTGTTAAAAAAATCAAGGAAAAATACCCTGGAAAAGCAATTACGCTATCGGTTGGCGAACGCTCCTTTAACAGTTATCAGGCGTTAAAAAATGCAGACGCTGACAGATATTTGCTTCGCCACGAAACGGCAACCGAGGAACATTATCAAAAGCTGCATCCAAAGAATCTAACACTTGAAAATCGCATAGAATGTTTAAAAACATTAAAAAAAATAGGATTTCAAACCGGTGCAGGGTTTATGGTTGGTTCTCCTTACCAAACGAGTGAACATCTGGTAAATGATTTATTATTTTTAAAAGAATTGCAACCCGAAATGGTTGGAATCGGACCTTTTATTCACCATCAAGACACACCTTTTTTTGAGTTTGCAGACGGAACTGTTCATAAAACAATGATTATGGTAGCACTCACAAGACTTTTGTTACCCAAGTCACTTATCCCGTCCACTACCGCCTTGGCATCTTTGGATCAAAAAAATCGCAAAACAGCGTTGCTTTCGGGGGCAAATGTTGTGATGCCGAATTTAACACCTGCTACGGAACGAAAAAATTACTCATTATATGAGAATAAAATTTCATTTGGCGAGGAAACTGCAGAAAGTTTTCATTTGCTCAAACAAGAAATTGAATCCATCGGGTTATTGGTTGATTTATCCCGAGGTGATTATCCTGATCATTTATAAGGAATGTTAGAATAACAATGTTAATTGAAAAAGATTAGCATTGTTATTTTTTTATAGTTATGTTTGTGAAAAACGATTCATAAAATGACTATTGAATCCTATGAAAGGAGATGTTTTATGATTATTTGTATCACCAAAACAAAACAACTCATCAGTTGTTTTTTGATTCTTATTATATTGATAACCGGAGTTTTTACCTATGCAACCGTAAAAGCAAACACAGAAGATAATGAGATTTCTGTTCCGATTTTAATGTATCACAGTATTTTAAAAGACCCAAATCGAAGCGGAAAATATGTGGTTACTCCAACTACTTTGGAAAATGATATGAAATATCTTCGACAAAATGGTTATGAAACAGTTTTGATAAAAGATTTGATTGCCTATGTGTACGAAGATAAACCGCTTCCCGAAAAGCCGATTGTTTTAACTTTTGATGACGGACATTATAACAATATGGTCTATTTGCTTCCGCTATTGGAAAAATATCAGATGAAAGCGGTAATTTCTGTTGTTGGCAGTTACACCGAACAATTTTCCAAATCGGATGCACATAATCCGAATTATTCATATCTGACCTGGGAGGATATTAAAAAACTGGAAGAAAGCGGCCGAATTGAAATCGCAAATCACACATACTATCTTCATGAAAAGAGCAACCGAAAAGGTTGCAGCATTTTAGCCGGGGAATCATCCCTAGAATATCAAATCCACTTAAAAAATGATTTGGAACAATTACAGGTGGCATTAAAAGAAAAATCAGATATCAATCCACCTGTAACATTTACTTATCCTTTTGGCTATATCTGTCCGGAATCGCAGGAGCCGATTGAAGAGATTGGATTTTTGGCAAGTTTATCTTGCTATGAAAGAATCAATCATATTTCAAAAAATAAAGGGTGTTTATATTCTTTGGGGCGTTTTAATCGTCCCGAGGGGATTACCACCGAAGAATTTATGAAAAAAATTATAATTCAATAGAAAGGATGATTAAAGTGGCTGAAAAAGGAACTTTGATTGTGTTTGTTTATACTGCCGGAATGGCAATTCCCATTAAAAATGCCCGAGTGTCTTTATTAGACAGTAAAACCCAAGACTTAATAGGGTTTCGTTCTACAAACGAGGAGGGGTTAACTACTGTATTTGAATTGGAAACGCCTGATACAGATTTATCATTATCACCCGAAGAAGCAGGATATGCTGCTCCGTTTTCCGTTGTGGATATTTTAATTACCCATCCCATGTATCAAAAAATACTGGTAAAAAATGTGCAGATTTTTCCAAATCGGGAATCCATTCAAAATGTGAATATGATTCCATTGGATGAATTTCAAAATCCAAAAACAACAGAAACAATTTATCCTATCACGCCGCAAAATTTATAAAGGAGGAACTTTTATGGCAATTACAATTACGCCTTTTATCCCCCAATACATTACGGTTCACTTGGGACCGCCTGAGTCCAATGCCGAAAATGTGACGGTTACTTTTCCTGATTATATTAAAAATGTGGCATCCTCAGAAATCTATCCCACCTGGGATGAATCCGCAATTCGTGCCAATATTTATGCGCAAATTTCTTTTGCATTAAATCGTGTTTACACAGAATATTATCGAAGTCGCGGTTACAATTTTGATATTACAAACTCTACAGCAATTGACCAAAAATTTATTAAAGGCAGAAATATTTTTGATAATATCGACCGCATTGTGAATGAAATTTTTAATGATTATATCCGTGAAATCGGTGTTGCAGAACCGTTGGCAGCAAAATACTGTAACGGAACAACCGTCACTTGCGAGGGGTTATCACAATGGGGAAGCGAAAATTTAGCACAACAAGGCTATTCCACATTGGATATTTTATATTATTACTACGGCTATAATATTGAGTTGGTTAATGATGCACCAATTCGAGAGTTTCGGGAATCCTATCCCGGTACTCCCATCAGAAGAGGGGATAGCAGCGCTTATGTGAAAGTTATTCAACGAGAATTAAATCAGATTTCTCAGAATTATCCGTTGATTCCGAAAATCAATCCCGTAGATGGTATTTTTGGAGAAAATACGGAAGAATCGGTTCGCACATTCCAGAGAATATTTAATTTAACTCCCGACGGTATTGTGGGGAAAGCAACCTGGTATCGACTGATTTACTTGTATACAGGGATTTTAAGATTAAATGAATTAGATTCGGAAGGTCAACGGTTATTTGGCTTAAATCTGCAATATCCCGATGCAATTTCGGAGGGGAATACAGGAGAAAAAGTCACTATTTTACAGTATTTTCTATCGGTGATTGCAAGCTTTGACCCCGGTATTCCGTTCGTGAAAATTGACGGAACATTCGGTCCCGAAACCAAGAATGCTGTGCTTTCTTTCCAACAAGGATACGATTTGGAACAAGACGGTATTGTGGGTGAAAAAACTTGGGATAAAATGTACGCCGTATTTAAAGGAATTGTAGATACCGTTTTCTTGGACGAAGAAATTTTCGGTATTAAAACAGAACCTTACGGTGGCACTGTTTTGGAATTCGGTTCAACGGGTTCGGCTGTTACTACGTTGCAACAATACTTAAATATTATTTCCTTATCCTATCCTGAAATCAATTCTGTCACCCCGACGGGAAACTTTGGCCCTCAGACACGGCAAGCGGTGATTGGCTATCAAAGAGAGTTTAACCTTCCGACTACGGGACGAGTGGATGAACAAACATGGAATTCCATTGCAGGAACCTATCGTGTGGAAGTCTCGGCTTTAACCTCGCGCCCCACTCAATATCCCGGAAAAGAATTGCGGTTAAACGACCGTGACCCCAATAATTAGAAAGGAGTTTATTAGTTTGAATACATCCGTCAATGATTTTTCTCCCTTTTTAGGGCAACCCATTCGGAGCGCACAAACCTTTTTAAGAGAAATCGGTCAAAAATATGAAGATATGCCTACCGTGATTCCTGATGGAATTTACGGGGAACAAACAGAAGCTTCAGTCAGATGGTTTCAGAATTTCAGAGGACTCCCTGTCACGGGTGTTATCGATAAACAAACCTGGGATACTTTGTTGGAAGATTATTTGTTTTTATTAAGCGAAAGGGAACCGCCTGTTTGTATTAATCTATTGCCAAAGAATTTCGATGTGATTTTACCAAATGACGAAAGTATCCATTTACATCCCATTCAGGCAATTTTAAAAAATTTAGCGTCACAGTTTGGCAGCGTTTCCGATTTAGAGATAACGGGCGTTCATGATGAAGCTTCTGTAAATTCAGTGAAATCTTTACAAAAAATACTCGGGAAAGAAGAAACAGGAACTATTGATAAAGATTTCTGGAAAGATTTGTCAGCCGTTTATGAAACACATATCCTGCTGACAAACGAATCACCGATAATAACGGAAGCCGTTTCCTAAAATTTCTGCGGAATCGGTAACAATCATAAAAGAATTCGGTTCCGATATCTGCATCATTTTTTTAAAATGTTCCGCTTGTTTTGGCTTCATTACACACAGTAATATCTTTTTTTCTTCTTGGGAATACGCTCCAATCGCGTTAATCACGGTGACTCCACGGTTTACAAAGGTTAGAATTTCTTTTTCAATGTTTGAGGAATTACCTACAATTGCTAAAATCAACTTTGCTCGATTTAATCTTGCAATAATTGCATCGATCACTCCGGTGGATATCACCAAAGAAAGAATCCCGTAGAAAGCCAAATTCAAATTTCCTATGGTAATTACGGAAAATGTAATGATAATCAAATCCAAAACAGTCATCAGTATCCCTATTGAAAGATGGGGATACTTTTTTTGAGATATTCTGGATAAAATATCCACGCCGCCGGTTGTTCCGCCTTGAGAAAATGCCATGCCGATTCCGATTCCCAAAAGCACACCTCCAAAAACAGAGGCAATCAAAATATCATCTGTGATAGGTGGGAATTGCTCTGTGATGCTTAAAAATATCGGAATTAAAATAATTGCAACCATGGAATCCATTACAAATTTTTTTCCCAGTATTTTTAGTGCGAAAAATAAAATCAACAAATCGGATATTCCAACCGTAATGCCGGTAGATATGCCAAATAAATAATAAAATACGGTTGCAATCCCGCTAAGCCCCCCTGAAACGATTTTAAAAGGAAGCATAAACACATTTACAGATAATGCAAATAAAAAAGAACCCAATACGATAATCATATATTTTTTTACAGTTTCCAAAATATCACCGTTATTATTTTTGGAAGAAAACAATAAAATATGCACCTGCTAATCAATTTTGCAAGTGCATATTTTCAGTTATTTCATTAGTTTGCAGATTTCATTGGTGAAAGCTACCGGGTCTTCGATGGGTAATCCTTCAATTAACAATGCCTGCTGATAGAGGAGATTGGTGTAGCTTTTTAATTTTTCTTCATCTTCGGTATATGCGGTTTTTAATACTTCAAAAACAGGGTGATTGGAGTTTAACTCCAGAATTTTGTTAGCTTTCATTCCTTCGCCGTTTGGCATCTGACGAAGAATTTTTTCCATTTCGATGGAAAGGCCGCCATCAGAAGACAGACAAACCGGATGAGATTTTAAGCGGTTGGAAATTTTAATTTCTTTAATTTGTTCTCCTAAAATCTCTTTCATTTTATTAAATAAATCTTTGAATTCTTCATTTGTCTCTTTGGAAGCCTCATTCTCAACTTCATCTAAGCCTAAATCGCCGGAAGAAACGGATTTAAATTCTTTTTCCTGATAGTTCATCAGCATCTGCAATGCAAATTCGTCTACCTCGTCAGTACAGTAGAGAATATCATAGCCTCTGTCTTTTACCAGTTCGGTCTGAGGCAGTTTGGACACACGGTCAACAGATTCACCGCAAACATAATAAATATATTTCTGTTCGGGTGCCATGTTGGACACATATTCTTCCAAAGTAACTAATTTGTCTTCTTTGGAGGAATAGAAAAGGAGTAAATCTTTTAAAATATCCTTATGTGCACCGAAATCGCTATATACACCGAATTTCAGATTTTTTCCGAATTGCCCGAAAAATTCTTCATAGGTTTCTCTGTCATTTTTTAACATAGAAAGTAATTCGGATTTGATTTTATCCCGAATTTTTTTTGCAATAAACTGAAGCTGTCTGTCCTGCTGCAGAATTTCTCTGGAAATATTTAAGGAGAGGTCGGGGGAGTCGACCAACCCTTGCACAAAACCAAAATAATCAGGCAACAAATCAGCGCATTTGTTCATAATCAAAACGCCGTTGGAATATAACTCCAGCCCTTTTTCAAATTCTTTGGTGTAAAAATCGTAGGGAACACGTTTGGGGATATATAAAATGGTGTTATAGCTTGCAACACCGTCAACGGATGCATGAATGTATTTTAACGGTTTTTCAAAGCCGTAATGCTTGTCTAAATAAAAACGTTCGTAATCTTCTTGGGATAATTCGTTTTTGTTTTTGCGCCAGATAGGAACCATACTGTTTACGGTTTCTTCTTCGGAATATTCCTCGTATTCGTTTTCGCTACCGTCTTTTAATCTGCTTTTTTTCACATCCATTTTGATAGGATATTTAATAAAGTCAGAATATTTTTTCACAAGGTGTTGCAAACTGTAAGCATCAAGATATTCATCGTAGTTTATATCCTCTGTATTTTGCTTGATGTATAAAACAATTTCGGTACCCTGAGTGGATTTTCCGCAAGAATCAATGGTGTATCCGTCTGCACCTGCAGATTCCCATTGATAAGCTTTGTTGGAACCGAAGGCTTTACTTTTTACAACAATACGATCTGCCACCATAAATGCGGAGTAAAATCCAACACCGAACTGACCGATGATATCCACACCGTCTTTGGCTTCGTTTTCTGTTTTAAATGCCAACGAACCCGATTTCGCAATGGTGCCGAGGTTGTTTTCCAGCTCTTCTTTAGTCATACCGATACCGGTGTCGGTAATGGTAAGGGTTCTTGATTCTTTATCTGCATCAATTCGGATATAGTAATCTTCCTTTCGAAAGAGAAGGGAATCATCCGAAAGTGTTTTATAATACATTTTATCAATCGCATCGCTTGCATTGGAAATAAGCTCTCTTAAAAAGATTTCCTGATTGGTATAAATGGAATGAATCATCAAATCCAACAGACGTTTTGACTCTGCTTGAAACTGTTTTTTCTCCATAGTTATCCTTCTTTCTAAAAGTATTATCGAAGCATTAGCACTCTTGTTATCAGAGTGCTAACATATTATAACAAAGACAATATTTTTTGTCAACCCCGTAATATAAAAATTCATAAAAAATTCATAAAAAGTTAGGGAAAACAATTGATTTTTTACCAAGGTTATGGTATAATAACAAAATATATGATGGGCTTTTGTTTTCTCGCATTTATTTTATAACAGGAGCCTGCTTCTATGAAATCAAATGAACATCATGCCTCGCAAAGAACTGCCGGCAAAAAACGAAAAATTTTGTTCTGTTTTTTGTTTGGAATGATTATTTTATTTTTGCTTTCGTTTTCTGCCACAACATATATCTTAATGAATTCGTACCGACTAACTTTTGTGGGAGAAGATTTCGCAACATTGCAACAAGAAATCGGTTTATTAAAAAACGAGGTTGCCCGTAAAAACAGTGAAATTGAAGAATTGAAACTTCAAATTGCCAATATGGAAGGGGAGTCTTCGTTTGTGAATCAATTTCAATCTTCTGCTAAGGGATTTTCTAAATAACGTTGCATTTTTTCGGAGAAATTGATATGAAACGCATACTTCCGCTGATATTATGTTTTTTGATTTTGACGGGATGTCAATCTCAAAAAAATATTATCCAAGGGTTTTCCATGGATGCTTCTTATCGGATTGAAGCAGAAAATCTTTCGTCTGAGCAAGAAACCAAAATCAAACAATATCTGCATAATATTGACAATGTTTTTAACGCTTATCGCAAAGATTCTGCGATTTCAAGATTAAATCAAACAAAACTACTCTCGTCTTCAACCTCGGATGAAAAAATGGTTTTTGATTTGATTCAGCAAACATTGCCGCATTGTAATGATTTATTTGATATTTCCATCCGTCCTGTATCCAAACTTTGGGATTTTAAATCGGAAAATCCGACGTTACCGAATGAATCCGACATATTAAATAACCTTTCTGCCGTGGGCTATCAAAATATAGAAATTTCCGATCATGATATTCGCTTAAACAATAACACCGAAATTGAACTTGGCGCTGTTGCAAAAGGCTATGTATGCGATAAAATAGCAGAAATGATTTTCGGAAAAACCGCACTGATTGATATCGGAGGAACAGTAAAAACAATCGGAAAAGATATTACCGCAGGCGTAAAATCTCCTAATCATGACGGATTATTGTGTTCCTTTATCTTACCAAACAAAAAAGCGGTTTCCACTTCCGGCTCTTATGAACGGAGTTTTACCCTTGATGATAAATTGTATCATCATATTTTAAGCCCGAAAACGGGATATCCTGCAGAAACTGATTTGATCAGCGTCACTGTTATTTGCGATTCTGCATTAGAGGCAGACATTTTGTCCACAACTTTATTTGCAGAAAGCTCCATGCGAATTCCCGAAGATGCCGAAGTGATTTATGTCACCAAAGACAATTTGGTTTTCGTATCATCAGGTATTAAAAATTTTGAATTATTAAACAAAGAATATCAGGTTACCACCCTCACAAAGGAGTGATTTTATGATATACGATATTGCAATTATCGGCGCAGGTCCTGCCGGTATGACTGCTGCATTATATGGAATGCGGGCAGGGATGAAGGTTCTGCTTTTGGAAAAAGCTTTTCCGGGCGGTCAGATGGTGTCTTCTGATTACGTGGAAAATTATCCCGGCTTTGTTGGAATTTCCGGAGCTGAACTTGCTATGAATATGAAAAAGCAGTTAACCGATATCACTTATAAAACCACAGAAATTCTTTTGATGGATCTTTTAGGAAACCCGAAGACAATTCGTTCAGCAAAAGAAGAATTTCAAGCAAAAAATATCATTATTGCCACCGGCGCAAATCCGAGAAAATTAGGATTTCAAAACGAAGAACGTTTAACAGGCAGGGGAGTATCCTACTGCGCAACTTGTGACGGTGCTTTTTACCGTGGCAAAACTGCAACGGTTATCGGTGGCGGAAATACCGCCTTGGATGATGCACTCTATCTTGCTAATTTTTGTGAACGGGTCAATTTAGTGCACAGAAGAAACGAATTTCGCGGAGATGCTTCCACCGTGGAAAAAGTAAAATCAAATGAAAAAATTCATTTATATACCGAATATATTCCCACAGAATTTATTGGCGAAGATTCATTAAGCGAAATTCATCTGCAAAATACAAGCACCGGTGAATCACTTATATTACCAACAGACGGCGTATTTATCGCCATTGGTTATCAACCGAATGTTTCGTTTTTGCCGGAAGGTATTTTAAAAAGTGAAACAAACGAAATTATTACCGATAAAGATTTGATGACAAACCTGGATGGTGTCTATGCAATCGGTGACGTAAGACGAAAAGAACTTCGTCAGATTGTGACCGCTTGCAGCGACGGTGCAGAAGTAATTTCTGCCATCCGAAGAAAGGCAACTGTATGATTATCATTAACGCTAAAATTTACACGATAGAATCCGATTCTCCCATTGAGAACGGCTATATCCGTTTTTTAGACACAATTTTGGAAATCGGTTCTATGGCAGATTATAAACCAACCGACGAAGAAATATACGATGCATGCGGAAAATATGTATTCCCGGGATTCATTGATGCACACACTCACTTAGGAATGTTTGAGGATTCTATGGGCTTTGAAGGGGATGACGGCAACGAAGAATCCGACCCGATTACTCCTCATTTAAGAGCTATTGATGCCATCAATCCCAATGACCGATATTTTACTGAGGCAAAGCTTGCGGGTATTACCACCATTGCCAGCGGTCCCGGAAGTGCTAATCCAATCAGCGGTCAGTTTTGTGTGATGAAAACCCACGGCACTGTGATTGACGACATGATTATAAAAGCGCCGGTGGCTATGAAATTTTCTTTTGGTGAAAATCCAAAGACGGTGTATCACGGAAAAAATCAACAACCGATTACTCGTATGGCAACAGCGGCACTGATTCGGGAAACTTTAAAGAAAGCACAGGAATATGCTGAAAATATCAAGCTTGCCAAAGAGAATCCCGATGACTATGATAAACCGGATTACGATGCAAAATTAGAAAGTCTGCTTCCTGTTTTATCGGGCGAATTACCCGTAAAAGCACACGCTCACAGAGCAGACGATATTGCAACCGCACTGCGTATTGCGAAAGAATTCCATTTGAATATGACCATTGAACACGCTACCGAAGGTCATTTGATTGCAGAAAAATTGCAGAACGTGTCTTGTCAGCTTGGTCCCACCTTGTCAGACCGTTCTAAACCGGAACTTCGCAACATGACTTTTGATACATATCGCATTTTAGCAGAGCAGAGGACACCGGTTTCTGTGATTACCGACCACCCCGTGATTCCGATTAACTATCTGCCATTATGTGCAGCTTTGGCAGTGAAATACGGAATGCGAGAAACAGATGCATTAAAGGCAATCACTTTAAATCCCGCGAAAGCGTTAGGAATTGATGATAAAGTAGGTTCTTTAAAAATCGGAAAAGATGCCGACATTGTAATTTTTGATAAATTCCCGTTAGAACTGATGGCGAAAGCGGAAACCGTGTTTATTAACGGTAAAAAGATAACTGAGTAGAAAAGGAGAAAATAAAATGAAAGAAAACAAAGAAAAATTTTATGTAACAACTGCGATTGCATATACTTCCAGAAAGCCCCACATCGGCAATACTTACGAAATTGTATTAACCGATGCCATTGCACGTTATAAACGACAGATGGGCTATGATGTGTTCTTTTTAACCGGTACCGATGAACACGGTCAGAAAATTGAAGACTGCGCAAAAGAAGCGGGCATCACCCCGAAAGAATATGTGGACAATGTTGCCGGTGAAATCAAAGATATCTGGAACCTGATGAATGCAAGCTATGATAAATTCATCCGTACCACCGATGATTTTCACGAAAAAACCGTTCAGAAAATTTTTAAACAGTTATATGACCAGGGTGATATCTATAAAGGGGAATACGAAGGCTTATACTGTGTTCCATGCGAATCCTTCTTTACCGAAAGCCAGTTGGTTGACGGAAAATGTCCCGACTGCGGCAGGGAAGTAAAACCCACCAAAGAAGAAGCATATTTCTTTAAAATGTCCAAGTATCAGGATAAACTGATGGAATATATTGAAACCCATCCTGATTTTATTCAGCCCGAATCCCGTAAAAAAGAAATGGTAAACAATTTCTTAAAACCCGGTCTTCAGGATTTATGCGTTTCCAGAACTTCTTTCAAATGGGGTATTCCTGTTGAGTTTGACCCCAATCACGTTATTTACGTTTGGATTGACGCTTTAACCAACTACATCACCGCATTAGGATATGACCAGGAAGATGATACCTTATACAACAAATATTGGCCTTGCGATGTGCATGTGATCGGAAAAGATATTTTAAGATTCCACACCATTTACTGGCCCATTATGTTGATGGCGTTAGGTCAGCCCTTACCCAAACAGATTTTCGGTCATCCCTGGCTGTTATCCGGTAATGATAAAATGTCCAAATCCAAGGGTAATGTGATGTACGCTGATGATTTGGTTCGTCATTTCACCGTGGATGGTATGAGATATTATCTGTTATCCGAAATGCCTTACGGTAATGATGGTACCATTACTTACGAAAATATTATTGCAAAATTCAACGCAGATTTAGCGAACACTTTAGGAAACTTGGTAAATCGTACCATTGCTATGGTGAACAAATATTTCGGTGCTATTCCCACACCCGGTGAAGAAACTGAGCTGGATAAAGATTTAAAATCCTGCATCGAAAATACCATTGTTGCATATCGTAAGAAAATGGACGAGTATAAAACTGCAGATGCATTGGATGCGATTTTTGAGTTGATTCGCCGTTGCAACAAATATATTGACGAAACTACTCCCTGGGTGTTGGCAAAAGATGATGAAGGCAAAGAACGCTTAAAAACCGTTTTATATAATTTACTGGAAAGCATCCGTATTATTTCCGTAATTTTAACTCCCTTTATGCCTGATACCGCAAAAGAAATTCAGTGCCAGATTGCTTGCTCCGATGACTCTGTGGAATTTGGCAAAACCGTTTCTGAAATTACTTTGGAAAATCCCACTCCCATCTTTATGAGAATAGATGAAGAAAAGAAATTAAAAGAAATCGAAGAAGAAATTGCGGCAAATATTCCCGATGATACCATTCCGATGGCACCCGAAATTGAATTTGATGATTTCACCAAACTGGATTTAAGAATCGCAACCGTTTTAGAATGTGAAGAAGTAAAAAAATCCGATAAACTGTTACTGTTTAAATTAAAAGTCGGCTCTCAGATAAGAACCGTTGTTTCCGGCATTAAAAAACATTACAAGCCTGAAGATTTAATCGGCAAACAAGTTGTTATGGTTTACAACTTAAAACCCGTAAAATTAAAAGGTATTCTTTCTGAAGGTATGATTTTATGTGCGGAAGACGGAGATATTCTGCAGTTATTAAAACCCTTTGAAGAAATTAAAGACGGCTCCAAAATTTACTAATTCTTTTGGCATCAAAAAAAGTGCAACCATCAGGTTGCACTTTTTTACATTTTCTCTTTTTTATTTCTTACCTTTGGAACACCAAATTTAATAATCTCTTGATAAGATTCATATTCACTGTCACTGCAGGGCGGTGTTGGTGTGATACCTGTGCATTCGGTTGAGGAGGACGCATCTGTAAAATCGAAAGAATTAAAATCAAAAGATGCTTTTAGTTTGTTCTTTTTTTCCATTTTTAAAATTCCTTTTTTTCTTTTTAGTATGTGTAATACAGCCATGCTGTATTACTATATGTGTCAGAAAAAAAGAGTTGCCTTTTTTAGAGGCAACTCTTTTTTTGGAAATTTGTTTTATTCAGGTCTTCCAACGATCAAATTGATTTTATTTTGAATCACAATAGATGAAATAAACGGAGAAACTAAACCGAGCACCAGGCAAAGTACGTCAATTTTGAATGTTTTACTGTTTTCAACACCATACAATTCAGTAATTTCTGCTGTTTTATATAACCAGAAGATAAAGTAGAGCGGTAAGAAAATACACAACAGAAGTTCGCTTACAGGTGATCTTTTTTCGGCATTTTCAACCTTGTTGAGACTTGCGGTAAGTTTATAAATCCAGATTAGGTAGTAAATACCTAAGGTAATCAAGCTTAAGAAAATAAATTTAGCAATGCTTCGATATTCCTGATCAGAGAATTTAGCCGGAACAAGGATTAAAGCAAACATAATCATGGTAACGGAATGGAGAACGGATAAAAATGGTGTGGAGACAAAGTTAATCAATCCGATAATTACTGCAATAACAATTGCAAAAACTCTGGCAGAAACTCTGTTTTGGGTTTTTTCAGCAATCAGCATGTAGAAAAGTCCATATAAAATAATATTACATAGATTTGCTAAAAATAATCCTAAGAACATAGCTAAGAAGGCTGCGCCTGCCATCAGATAGCATGCTATAATACCTGTTTTTTTCTCTTCAGTATTCAGCACATACATAATTAGAAATACATAACCAGCAATTCTAGCAAGTTTTATAATTAAGCTAAAAATACCAGAAAAGATTGATTTTGTCTTTTCAGAAGACAATTCATCGATTTCTGTTTGAGCGGATTCGATATTTTCATTTGAAGATGAAATGGTGTAATTTGCAGATGAAATATTATCATTGCAATTTTTGATGTTTTTTTGGATTTTATTAAAATTGGAAGAAGCAGTTGCTACATTATCATGAAATTCTTTACATACTTCGGGAGTTTCACAATAATAAGCACTATATGAATTTCTCGGACAAATCGGTGCTAAAAGGTTCTGAGCGTTGGTTACTTCTGCTTTTGCGGCAGTTTTTTCTTTTTCGAGGGAAGGGAGCTTCTCTTCATTTTTCGCAATAGTAGCTTCAGCTTCTGTAATAGCTTCCTTATACGAGTCAATATCTTCTTTCAGATTCTCAACCTGGCTTGAAATAAAGGATGCATTTTTAAACTGAGAGATTTTGAATAAGTTACCAAACACATTTAGCGCTAAAATTGCACAAAGTATTACTACAATGATAGCTGACACGGAAATTTTGTTTTGTTGTTGTTCCATAATTTTCCTCCTAAAAATTAAAGCTCACAGAGCCTTTTTTTTCTTAATTATAACATGTTGTTCTCGGTAAATCAACAAATAAAGCAAAAAAATGTCCAAAAAAATATGTTTTTTTATTTCTCGGTATTTAATTGACTCGGTGAAGAGTTTGTGTTACAATAAAAGCAAGGAGGATGATAAACATGGAAAAATTATTTAAACTAAAAGAACACGGCACTAATATCAAAACTGAAATTATTGCCGGGATTACCACTTTTTTGGCAATGTCGTACATATTGGCGGTAAATCCGGGGATGTTGGGAATTATTCCCGATGGTCCGGGTCCCGCAGCAATCTTTATGGCAACTGCAATCTCTGCGGCAATTGCAACAATTTGTATGGCGTTTTTTGCAAACTATCCCGTTGCATTGGCATCCGGTATGGGGTTGAATGCTTTTTTTGCCTATACGGTGTGCATGGGGATGGGTTACTCCTATAAAGTGGCATTGACGGCGATATTGATTGAAGGATTTATCTTTATGATTCTCTCCATTTTTAAATTCAGGGAAGAATTAGTAAATAAAATTCCGAAGAATTTAAAACTCGGTATTACAGCAGGAATTGGCTTATTTATTACCATTATTGCATTAATTAATGCGGGAATTATTGTGAATAATGATTCCACCTTAGTGGGATTAGGAAATTTAGGATCCCCTCAGGTTGTTTTAGCAGTTGTTGGCCTTTTGATTATCGGTGTGCTGCATCATTTTAAAGTGAAGGGCGACATTTTAATCGGTATCTTAGCAACTTGGATATTGGGAATAATTGCAGAATTAGTTGGCTGGTATGTGGTTAACATCGAAGCAGGAGTATATTCTTTAATTCCTTCTCTTACTTGGAAATCCATTAAAGCAAATTTTGCAGCTCCTGCAATGTTCCAATTTGATTTTGCATTTATTGCTAAGAATTTTATGTCCTTTGCAGTAGTGATGTTTACCTTTTTATACACGGATATTTTCGATACCGTCGGCACGTTAATCGGTGTTGCTCAAAAAGGAAATTTGTTGGCAAAGGACGGTTCTCTTCCCAAAGCAGGCGGTGCTTTGATGGCAGATGCTGTCGGCACTATTGCAGGTGCTTGCCTTGGAACTTCCACTGTTACCAGTTATGTAGAATCCACTGCCGGTGTTGCAGCAGGCGGCAGAACAGGTTTAACTGCATTAACAACCGGTATTTTATTCTTATTAGCGATTCCTTTTGCTCCTATTTTCTTGGCAATTCCGGGATTTGCTACTGCTCCTGCCATGATTTTTGTTGGTCTTCTGATGCTTTCCAGTGTAACTCAGATGGACTTTGACGGCGATATCGCAGATGCTATCGGCGGATTTTTAGCAATCACTATGATGCCTTTTGCATATTCCATTGCAACCGGTATTATGTTTGCAGTTGTATCTTGGGTTGTGTTAAAAATCTTAACCGGCAAAGCAAAAGATATTTCTCCTGTAATGTGGGTATCTTTGGCTCTGTTTGCAATTTATATTTACACATCAATTGCATAATGAAATTGAATATACTAAAAAATACTCGTAATCTGTTTGGTTACGAGTATTTTTATGTAGAATTTTTGTATTTTATCATTGATTTTTACGGATATCAATGTTATACTGTATATGTAAAAATATATGTAAGGAAAGTAAATTTATGAAATACGATTTTTCAGCATTAAAAAGTAATTTAGAAGCAAAAGGCTATGTGGTATCTGTATTTGATACCAAAGAAGCTGCAAAAGATTATTTAAATACTCAAATTGACGGAAAAACCGTTGGGATTGGCGGTTCGGTAACGCTTCGTGAAATGGAGCTTTTGGAAGCGTTAGCTTCACACAACACCGTTTATTGCCACGATAAAAAGCCTGATAATCTGACCGTTATGGAAACAAGAACCATTGCAAGTCGGTCTGAAATCTATATTAGTTCCGTGAACGGAATTTCCGAACAAGGAGATATCATCAATATTGATGGAACAGGGAATCGTGTGGCGGCAACCACTTATGGTCCCGAAAAGATTTATCTGGTTATCGGCTCCAATAAAGTTGCACCTAATTTTGAATCAGCCTTATTTCGTGCCAGAAATATTGCGGCACCTCTTAACGCTAAACGGTTAAACCGCAACACTCCTTGTGCAAAAAATGCGGATAAATGCTATAATTGCAATAGTCCCGAACGAATCTGCAGAGCACTTTCTGTTTTCTGGACAAAGCCATACGGCGCCGAATATGAAATTATTTTAATTGATGAAAAGTTGGGATATTGATATGATAAAGCTTGGAAAATACAGACATTTTAAAGGAAACGAATATGAAGCGCTTTATATCGCAAAGCATAGTGAAACCATGGAAGAAATGGTGGTTTACCGTGCGTTATACGGTGAATTCGGCATTTGGGTACGCCCATTATCTATGTGGAATGAAACAGTTGTCCACGAGGGCAGGGAAGTGAAGCGTTTTACCTATATCGGAGAGGAGTAAGGATAAAAATGAATATTCAAAGAATTAACGAACTTGCAAAAAAATCCCGTGAAGTCGGTTTAACAGAAGAAGAAAAAGCAGAACAGAAAAAGCTGCGTGACGAATATATCGCAGCATTTCGCGGAAATTTAAAACAAACCTTAGACCAAACTTATATTATGGATGAACAAGGCAATAAAACAAAATTAGGAAAGAAATCCTAATATATAGAAAGGATATATAATCGGTATGATCAAAAAACAGCTTTGTTTTATTCTTACAATTATATATGTATTGATGCTGTTCACAACTCAGCAAATCTTTGCAGAAACGTCTTTGGATGCAATTACATATCATATTGATTTTGTGGAAACTCCGCAAAACGGTGCCTTAAAAATTAATGTAATATTCCGAGGTGAAATCGGCAGCGAAACATCCTATGAATTTGATGCGTTCAAAGTAGTTTATGAGTTTGGAACACATAGGTTGTTAAAAGCAGAATACGAACCTGTTTCGTTGAAAACTCCTTTTCAATCTTCTGTAAATCATCGTATCTCTTTATTTACAGATATTTCTGATTTAAATGTTAAAGCGTTTCAAACAAAAGTGTTTTTCTTTGATAAAAATCATGAACTGAAACCTGTTGCAATCACTCCCAACGGTAGCAATGAATGGCCAATTATGCAAAATGTTCCTGATTATTATTATGAGGAAGCCGAGCGTGTTACCTCCAATATATATCAACTTTATGACGAAAAATCGGATCACGAATTTTTCAGTTTCGGTGTGATAACAGACAGCCATGTGGGCATCAACATCCCCGAAGAAAAATTATTAAAAGAAAGTCTGTTCCACGGGATTTTTGCATTGAATTCCGTGGGATTGGATGTTGGTTGTGATTTTATTGCACATCTTGGCGACACTACTTGGGAAAACAATATCGATTCCTACCCAAGCTACACGGGAAGTGTTTATACCACTGATATATTCCAAACCGCAGCCAACTATTATAATGAAAGTATGATATTAGTCGGAAATCACGATCAAACCAATGATCACAAAAGGCAATGGGAAGCAATGGGGCAATATAATCAGTTTGAAGAAACCGGTCTAAATGAAAAACGTTCCTATGGTTATACTGATTTTACCGATAAAAAAGTTCGTGTAATCGCTTTAAATACTTGTGATTATCTAGATGGAACGGGTAGCTATGGAATTTCTTACGAGCAACGAGATTTCTTAATGAAGTCCCTTGATTTGTCTCAAAAAGAAGATGCCGAAGAATGGAAAATCCTGATTTTATCTCATATCCCGCTTGATTTTTACTACAAAAGCGCTCAATGGAACGATTACGATGTCACCAAAGATATCATTGGCATTTTAAAAGCTTATCAGGAAGGTGGTTCTTATACCATCAAAGTAAACAACTTGTGGAAAAAAATTCATAACGATACCATTTCCAAGAAAACTTTAACCTATAATTATGCAGGCAAAAACCAGGCAAAAATTATTGGAAACATTCACGGGCATTTACATAATGATTGCTATGGCACCTTAGCGTATACCGATATAGAAGGGGAGAGAACATCAACAGATATTGTGCGAATCTCCACCCCGAATACTGCATTTTACGGTGCTAAAGGAACATCATATCCCAATAACGGTGACTATGTTGCCGAAGAAATCAGAAAAGTGGCAAACACAGCTAAGGATACTTCAGTCACATTTTATGTCATTGATTTAACCGACGGCATAATTTATTCCTATGCATACGGTGCAGGCAATGATAGAGTGATTCCGTATTAAAAAATAAAATATAATCAATAACAAGGAGGAGCAAAAATGAAGAAATTTATTTTTTGCCTTCTGGCACTTCTTCTAGCACTTCAGTTGTCTGCTTTTGCGGAAGAAACCGAAATTGTGCAAAAAGATTTGTTGCCGGAAGCAACCACCCAAGCACTGTCGGTCAATGATTTTGTGACCGACACGGAATATCCGTACGAAACTGTGGGATATTTCTTAAATGACGTTGCATTTTTAGGAGAAGATGCGATGGAGGTGTCTATTACTTTTACCGGTAATTACGGCTCCAATGAGTATTTCTTCTCCAAGTGCTACATTCCTGTTTATAACTACGAAACAGGAAAACTGTTGGATATTTTCTATTCTGATGTGGAACTGGTAAGACCCTTTGCCAATTCCAGCAGAACCACCATCAAACGAGTGATTTCCACCAAAAACATTGACACGGATATCTATAAAATTAAGGTAATTATGCTGGAATCTCTCACCAGTCTGCGTCCCAATTGTCCGGTTCCTTACTTGGCAAATGAATTAGTAATTTCCAAAAATGATATCGGAAAAGACATTCCAACTGTAACATTCAAAGGAAAAATGAGGGACGTTCCATTATCCGATGAAGAGCTGTATGTTATTGTTGAAAATATCTACTCCATTAAGTTATCGGATGCAGCTTTTGCGATGGGATATTCTAACTACGACTTTGACGATAATATGTCATTTAAAAACAACTTAGATTTAAAGCCGTATTTAGGATTATATTGTGATTTTGTAGTAGATTTATCCGACGAATTAAATTGGGAAATTATATCAGTAACTCCCACAGAAGGTAAAAATATTGAAGTTGTGATTGATCCTGAATTATTAGTCAGCACCAATAACAGCGGTTATGTGGAATATTATAAATCCTACGACGATAAAAAAACAAGTAAATTAAAACTCGATTATGCTCTGATTGCATATTGTAATTTAGTATATGACTCTTACGATTATATTGTTGTTCCCGGAGGAAATGTAGGAGATATTGCTTACAGATTCGTAGATACCGATTACAACGGAATGTATGATACTGTATTTGTTAAAAATGAGCAAGTATTTGTTGCAGGTTATGTAAATACTGCTACCAACAAAATTTATAGAGATACTTATACTAATATTTCACCCACATTCTTAGCTACCTCTTTAGCTTTAGATCCGGAGGATGAATATATCAGTTGGTCTATTCATGATATCGAAGGTAACACAATGGAGCTTGGCGATATCAAAGCCGGTGATGTGATTGCAGTTGCAACATCTTGGTCTAACGGGTATGAATATTATGATATTACGGTATCCAACGAAGAAATTGAAGGATATGTTACTGAATTTTATTATGAAGTTACTCCCAATGGATTAACTCTTAACAAAATCAGCATTGAAAAGGACTCTCAAAAAAACGGATATATGATGGCAGATAATTCTGTTCCGGTAGATTTTGGTGACTATATTCGTGCAAAAATATATGACGGCAAAATCTGGTCCTATGAAGTTACAAATCTTTGCTACGGAGTAATTCTTGATTCTGCAGTTGAGGAAGGATTTTCTAACACATATCAGGTGAAACTTTTAAACCGTAACGGTGAATCAGAAGTTTTCACTTTGGCTGACAGAGTCAATCATAAGTCTCCGAATTATTCGTCCAATGATGAAATAAGAGCTGATTTTCCTGTAGGCGATATCATTGCATACCAATTAAATTCCGATGGAAAAATCTATGCATATGATGTTCAGACAGGATATGATTCGCTTGATGCCAATGCATTGCAAATAAATAATAAATTTGTTGAGACATCCTCCACCTATCGTGAAAGCTCTAACAAATTAGGCTCCTATTATTTGACAGAAGATACCTTGGTATATATTAGTGAAGTATCCCGTGAAGAAATCACACAAGATGATATTATTTTAATGAATGACTATTCCTTTGTGGATGATGCAAACTATCAGTATTCCGTTTTATATGATGACGATACAAGAGATGCTCTCGTTGTTTTTTTGTATGAAGTGAATTTGGATGATTCTACCGAAGAAGGTGACGATGAGAAAGAAGATGGGGAAGAGGACGAAGTATTTACTTATGAATATCCTTTGGTTGTTACCAAAACCGAAACTGTTACTGTAGACGGTGAACCCCGTACAAAAATCTGGGGATATATTAATAGCGAAGTAGTGGAATTTTTAGTAGCCTCCAATGCTGATGCTGTTGTATCAACACTTTCGAAGGGGGATGTAGCAAATATCACCTGTACGAACAATGGAACAAATACCCTTGACCAGATTGTTACTGCACAGTTGATTGCTGAAAAGAATGAAAATGGTTATATCGTAATTGATAATGCTATGGCAGGAGCAGCTGATGATACCTACCAGAAAATTGATGGAAATTATGTCACATTAAACACATTCAATTGTTATAATCCGGAAGTAATGATGAGTATTGGTCAAATTGCTTCTTTAGAAGGCTTTGGTGCAGCAGGGAAGGGATATCGTGTTCAGGGAAACTTGTTACGGTTAATCAACGCCAACGATTATCCGCAAACATTTGGAAGTTACGAAAGAATTTATAGTGCTTCCTACGATGAAGACAGAATCCAAGATTATTATGTTGATACCTACAGCTTATCTACCTATTGCTACAACGCAAAATTAGATACCATCAGAGTCACTAGTATCTATGATTTGGAAACGGATAATAATACTATGGATTATAGATATGCAGATCAATTAGATAATGATGATCTAATTTATGTTTATAACTATGATGGAGAAACAAAATTAATTCTAATCGTGGATGTTATGGGTGATAATCTGTAATAACACAGAAACAACGCAAAAAATACGCTACCTGAATTTAACAGGTAGCGTATTTTTTATGGATTGAATGATAGATTCTGAGAGGGAAGATATCATCATTAAAAAGAATTACTTAGATTTGAAAATACATTTTACTCAACAAAATAAAAATTTTGTTTAAACCAGGGTGGTGTTAGAAAAGAAAATATTTAAAACATTAATAAATACTAAATCGTAGTATTTTCAATACTTTTAAGATTTTTTTATCGCATTTTGCTTGATTATCTTTTATAATATGATTAACTTATCAATAACTGTAATAAAAATTATTTTGTTTTTGCTATATTATATTTTTCTTGGAATTTTTGTGTTTTCACAATCATTTTACAGCTTCTTGGAATTTTTTGATAATATCTGATATCATCCCAAAAATTTGTGTGCGCCTGAATCGGATAGAATTTTTTTATATGATACCGAATAGGCGCTTTGTATTTTCATTGGTTTCTCTGACAACCTGTTCAACCGAAATATTTCGAAGTTCTGCAATATGTTTGGCTGTATAGTTTAAATTGGATGAATCATTACGAGTTCCGCGTACAGGTTCCGGTGACAGATACGGACAATCCGTTTCAATTAAATATTTATCATGCGGAATCCATTTGGCAACTTCTTTTACATTTTTTGCGTTCTTATAAGTTACCGTTCCGGAAAATGAAATATAATATCCGATTTTTACCAATTCTTTAGCAATTTCCAAACTTCCCGAATAACAATGAAACACACCGGGCGTTTGGTATTTTTTTACAATTTCTAGCGTATCTGCCATAGCATCTCTGGTATGAATCGCAACCGGAATTTGTAATTTTTTGGCAATTTCCATTTGGCGAATAAACACAGCTTTTTGTTGTTCTTTATCAATATTATCATAATGATAATCCAAACCGATTTCGCCCCAGCATACAACCTTAGGGTCTTTCGTTAATTCTATCAATTCATCGAGTGCATCTTCGGTACAATCCGCAGCATCACTTGGATGAAAACCAACTGCAGCATAGCAGAAATCATAAGTATTTGCAAATTGTACCGCACGTTTACTGGATTTTAAATTGTATCCGACGTTGATAATTTTTTCTATATTTTTATTTTTTAAACCTAACAAAAGCTCTTCACGATCAATATCAAAACGCTCATCATCATAGTGGCTATGGCTATCAATAATCATAGGGTCAATCCCCTGCCCTTTCTTAGAAAAATTTAATGATTGTGGCAAATCAAAGCCAAAATCGGCGGGTCATTTGGTTTATTGGAATAGGTGTGAATAATCACATTATATTGATGTTTGTCCAACATTTCCAGGTAGGAAAGCACATTATCACGCTCCGTATAACCACTATCACCGCCATGGTAGATACTTACTGCAATAATCCCCTCTTTTTTTAAATACTTTAAAGCAGTCTGAATTGCTAAAATGGTGGTATCCGGCTTAGTATGAAGGGAATGGTCGCCTTTTGGCAGATATCCTAAATTGAACACAAAGGCATCCGCCATACGCTCGTTCAAATAGGATTCCATATTTTCGTGCCCGTCTAAAAACAACTGAACTCTATCAGAAAATCCTGCATTTTCCAAGCGGATTTTCGTATTTTGGATGGCATCTTCCTGAATATCAAATCCATATACCAAACCGTTTTCTCCAACAAGTTCTGCCAAAAATAAAGTATCTCCGCCGTTTCCGCAAGTGGCATCTACCGCAAAGGCCCCTTCTTTGACAAATTGTTTTAAATAAAAATGAGATAATTCAACAGCATTTTTTAACATTTTAACAACAATCCTTATTGAAAATCAAACAGACTTACCTGAGCGGAGTCGGGCAATCCTTTGGTGCATCCCATCTGATCCATCTGTTCTAAAATCGTTTTGGAAATTTTTGTACGGTTTAACAAATCTTCTTTGGTGAAGAAATCACCTTGTTTTCTGGCTTCCACGATGGTTTCTGCCGCCGTTTCACCCAATCCTTTGATTGCCGTAAATGGTAAACGCAATGCATTTTCTTCAATTAAAAATTTAGAAGAGTCTGAACGGTACAAATCAACGGGTAAAAATTGGAAACCACGCTTCTGCATTTCATTACACATTTCCAAAATCGTGAGAATATTCTTTTCTTTCGCATTGGCATCAGGACCAATCATTTCATATTCCTTAATTTTTTGAGGTACTCTGTCACCAACCATAATATCGGCATCAAAATCATCCGCACGAACGGTAAAATAGGTCGCATAGTACGCCAACGGATGATGCACTTTATAATAGGCGATTCTGAAAGCCATAGTTACATACGCAACCGCATGGGCTTTCGGGAACATATATTTAATTTTTTTACAACTGTCAATGTACCATTCGGGAACATCGTGCTCGCGCATAATTGCTTCCCATTCATCATTTAACCCTTTACCCTTACGAACACTTTCCATAATGGTAAACGCCGTTTTGGGAGGCAGATTTTTATAAATCAGATAGGTCATAATATCGTCACGGGTACAGATTGCTTCTTTTAAGGTTGTGGTGCCGGAGTTAATTAAATCCTGGGCATTGTTCAACCAAACGTCAGTACCATGAGACAGACCGGAAATTCGAACCAACTCGGAGAATGTGGTAGGTTTGGTATCCACCAACATCTGACGAACAAACTTGGTGCCGAATTCAGGCACACCAAAAGTACCAACTGTGGAGTTGATATCTTCGGGCGTAACTCCTAATGCTTCTGTTGTTGTGAACAATGACATCGTGTCTTTATCTTCTAACGGGATTGTTTGTGGGTCTAAACCTGTTAAATCCTTCAACATACGAATCATGGTAGGATCGTCGTGTCCTAACAGGTCAAGTTTTAATAAACAATCGTGCAGATAGGTATAAGCAAAGTGAGTGGTAACGATATCGCTGTTTGCATCATCTGCAGGATGAGCAATCGGGCAGAATTCAAACACTTCATTTTCTTTGGGCACAATCATAACACCGCCGGGATGCTGACCGGTGGTTTTTTTCACGCCTTCGCATCCGATTGCAAGACGTCTCATTTCGGCAGAATGAACGGAAAGATTGTTTTCTTCCACATATTTTCTCACATAACCCATGGCGTTCTTTTCCGCAATGGTAGAAATGGTTCCTGCACGAAATACGTGACCTTCACCGAAAATTTCTTCACAGTATTTGTGAATAATCGGCTGATAATCTCCCGAAAAGTTTAAGTCGATATCAGGCTCTTTATCCCCGTTAAAACCAAGGAAGGTTTCAAAAGGAATATCATGACCGTCTTGTTTTAATCTTCTTCCGCAATGAGGACAGACTTTCTCGGGCATATCATACCCTGAATTATATTCTCCGTTGGTGAAAAATTCGGAATATTTACAATCGGGATTTTCGCAGATATAATGTGCACACAAGGCGTTTACTTCTGTAATTCCCGATAAAAATGCAACAAATGAAGAACCAACAGATCCTCGGGAACCAACCAAGTAACCGTCCTGCAAGGATTTTTTAACTAGTTTTTGCGCAATGATATACATTACGGAGAATCCGTTGGTAATAATGGAATTTAACTCCTTATCCATACGTTCTTTTACCAAATCGGGTAAATTTTCTCCGTAAATCTCTTTGGCTCTGTCATAGGTCATCTGGCGGAGTTCATCTTCAGCTCCGGGAATCACCGGAGGATGTTTTTCCTTGGGAATCGGAACAATATCACTATCGCACCAGTCTGCAATCAGATTGGGATTGGTGATAACAATTTCTTTTCTTGTTTCTTCGTCTAAATACCAGAATTCTTCCAACATTTCTTCTGTGGTACGAAGATATAAGGGAGCTTGTTTATCTGCATCCTTAAAGCCGTGACCGTACATTAAAATTTTACGAAAAGCACTGTCTTCGGGATTTAAGAAGTGAACATCTCCGGTTGCGGCAACAGGTTTCCCGAGCTTTTTGCCAAGTGCAATAATTTCCTTGTTAAAACGGATAATGTCTGCCTGAGTATGCTGACCGTTATCAATCATAAATTCATTATTTCCCAACGGCTGCACTTCTAAAAAGTCGTAAAAATTCGCAATTTTTTCAATCGCAGCTTTGGTTGCACCACCACGGATTGCCTGATACAGTTCTCCTGCTTCGCAGGCACTTCCGTAGATTAAGCCTTCGTGCATCATCTGCAATTCGCTTTTTAACATACGAGGTCTCTTTTTAAAGTGCAACAAATTGGAGTTTGTTACTAACTTATACAGATTTAGTAACCCTGTTTTATTTTTTACTAAAATAATGCCGTGATAAGGACGAAGATTTTCTGTGTTTTTGGTCAGTTTGGTATTCATTCCCCAAAGGGTTTCAATTCCAACCTCTTTCACTTTTTCCAAAAGAACCAGGAAAATACCAAACAAAGCCTCCGCATCATTCACCGCACGATGATGACCTTCTAAAGAAACATTGGTTTCTTTTGCTAAGGTATCTAACTTATGATTTTTTAAATCAGGGAACGCTCTTCTTGCAAGGTCTAATGTATCTAAATATCCGTTTTTTACGGAAATATTCAAGCGTTCACAAGCTGCATATAAAAAGCTCATATCAAAGTTGGCGTTGTGAGCAACCAAAACCGCATCTCCCACAAATTCCATAAATTTCGGAATCATTACGGTTTCATCTGGTTTATCGGAAAGCATATCATCGGTAATACCGGTTAATTGAGAAATTTCGGGAGTTAAAAGTTTTCCGGGATTCACAAATTCAGAGAATCGTTCCACCACTTCCCCGTTTTTCATTTTTACTGCACCGATTTCGGTAATGCGTTCAGTATCGGGAGATAATCCGGTGGTTTCAAAGTCGAAAATGACATATTCGGTATCTAGGGTTCTATCTTCTCCTTGATAAATCTCGCCTAAGTCATCCAACAAATAACATTCCACACCAAATAACAATTTAATATCTAATTTTTTCTTTTTTACATGCAAATAAGCCTCAGGATATGCCTGAAGTACACCGTGGTCTGTAATCGCAATGGCTTTTTGCCCCCATTTTGCAGCGGTATCAATCAGTTTTTCCACATCAGAAACACCGTCCACTGCAGACATTTTGGTATGAAGATGAAGCTCTACTCGCTTTTCTTCAGCGTTATCCATACGGATTTCTTTTTCTTCTATCATAATATCATAGGGATTGATTACAAAATCACGAAGATATTTGTCGTAAACGGTTTCACCGCGAATTTTTAAGTAGGAACCAACCTTTACTTTATCGGAAAATCCTGCGTATTCTTCTTTGGTAAACAACTTTTTTACTGTAACAGAAGAAGTTCCGTCGGTCACATCCATATTAAGTGCCATATAGCCGTTTCTGGTTTCTCTTTCTTCCATGTGAAACACATCGGCCATAATAATAACTCTTCCGCTTTCAGAACTTAAAGAAGCAATTGAAACAACATTTCCTTTAATTTCTTTTCCCATTACAAGGGGGCTTTTTTTCTTTTCGGAAAGCTCTTTCAAAGTTTCTTCCATTTCAGTGGCAATGGTTTCACGAATATATTCCGCGCGTTTCTCCAAATAATCTTCCGGAGCAGGAGCAGGCACTTCAATCCCGTCGAAAAAAGCAACGTCGATATCCAAAGAAAACTCTTCTGAAATCATTTTTTTGATTTCATCACCGGTTCCGTTATGTTCCAGTAAATCTGCACCGCCGCCTGCAAGTTGAATTGATAATAAGTTATCCTGATACGAGGCGGTGGAATTCTCCATAAATTGTTTGATGCCGGGCATTTTAAAAGAAATGTATGTGAGAATTTCCGGATAATAGGCAGACGAAAATAAAGCACTCGGATAACGGGCAAATAATTTAATCACAGAAAGCCCGTATGTTTCCCGAATACTTTTTGCAACGGTAAAAATCAATTGTTTGGAAATAATCTCAGGAAAAAGAACCACTGTCTCAATTTTCTTTTGTTCCTGATACACCGTAAAATCCTGAAGTTCTCCCTTGGATAATAATTCCTTATATTTGATTACTTCAGGTGCCTGACTGAAAATTTCTGCTAAGTTCATAATCATTCTCCAACTACATTTCATTGTCTTTTCAGTATATCATATTTTCCCGAAAAGTGCAACATATTTTTCAAGGAAATTTGTAAAACAACGGTACGATTTTCAAATAAAAAAGCGGAGTATAAATCACTCCGCTTTTTAACCTATTTTGATTTTTCAAAATGTTCAATTTCGTTCAATTTATAAGCTAATGTCATCAAACTGTCGGATAAATGGACATTAACCAAAGCTACATTGGAAGGAACCGATACATCCAGGTATGAGAAATTCCAGATGCCTTTCACCCCTGCTTCTACAATATCATCAATCAATTCTTTTACCGATGCAGCAGGCAGTGTCAACATAGCAATTTTGATTTCATTTTCTTTGATAAATGCAACCAGATTTTCAACAGATTCCACTAAAATTCCGTTAATTTCAGTCCCAATAACTGCTGGATTATTATCAAAAATTGCCTTAATCTTAAATCCTCGACGTTCAAAATTGGTGTAGTTGGCAACGGCGTGACCTAAATTCCCGGCACCGACCAATACACAAGAAAGCTCTTGGCCTAATCCCAGGATGTTTCCAATTTCGGTATGTAACATTTTTACATTATAACCGTAACCTTGTTGACCGAAGCCGCCAAAATTATTTAAGTCCTGACGCACCTGAGACGCAGTAATGTGCATTCTTTGCGCCAATTCGTTAGATGAAATACGGTCGATATTCCCTTCCAAAAGTTGGGATAAATGTCTGTAATACCGAGGGAGCCGTTTGATAACTGCTTCAGATACCTTTTTTCTTTGTATCATTTTTTATAAATTCACTTTCTTTGAAAATAACGAATTAACTACATTTTGGAAACGGTATCCATAACATACTGAGAAAATTCTGCACTGGTTGCACCGTCTGCACGTCCTGTAATTACCACTTTCTTTTCAGAATACATACAAATATCCAATGCTTTTTCCAGCTTGTTTGCAGCTTCGGTATAACCGATATGAGACAACAGCATTACGCATGCACGGAAAATAGAGCAAGGATCTGCATAAATATCTCTGCCTTCTTTCACCATTCTGGGAGCAGAACCGTGAATCGCTTCAAACATTGCATACTGTTTTCCTAAATTGGAGGAACCGGCAGTACCAACGCCGCCTTGGAATTCTGCAGCTTCATCTGTGATGATATCTCCGTATAAATTCGGCAGAATCATAACCTGGAAGTCTTTTCTTCTTTTTTCGTCAACAAGCTTCGCAGTCATAATATCGATATACCAGTCATCTACTTCGATTCCCGGATAATCTTTGGCAATCTCGTTACAAATTCTTAAGAATTTACCGTCGGTTGTTTTGATAACGTTCGCTTTGGTAACGATGGAAACTCTGGTTTTTCCGTTTGCTTTTGCATAGTCAAACGCAGCTTTTGCAATTCTTCTGGTACCTTCTGTTGTGGTAACGCAAAAATCAATTGCCAAATCGTCATCCACTTCAATACCGTCGGAGCCTACTGCATAAGAGCCTTCGGTGTTTTCTCTAAAGAATGTCCAGTCAATTCCCTGCTCGGGAACTTTTACAGGTCTTACATTTGCAAAAAGGTCCAGTTCTTTTCTCATTGCAACGTTTGCACTTTCCACATTCGGCCACGGATCGCCTTTTCTGGGAGTAGTGGTAGGACCTTTTAAAATAACATCACAAGATTTTAATTCTGCCAAAGTGTCATCGGGGATTGCTTTGTTTAACTCTGCGCGACGTTCGATGGTTAAACCGTCAATCACTTTAAACTGAACTTTTCCTTTTGCCACTTCATCTTTTAATAAAAATTCTAAGATTTTATGACCTTCACCGGTGATTCTGGGGCCAATACCGTCGCCACCGCAAACACCGATAACAATTTTATCAAGCTTGGTAAAATCTTTAAAATCACCTGCGTTATTGATTCTTTCTACTCTAGCTAACTGTTTTTCTAAGATTTTTTCAAATCTTTCTTTTGCAATCTGAATTTTATCCATTTTTTTGCTCCTTTTAGATTATGCACGATTTTTGGTAAAGTTTAAAAGTCCGCCGTCAATCAACATTTCGCGGTCTCTGTCAGAAAATTCCTGAACCAGCGGAATTTCTTTATTTTTGGTTTTATTAAATAATACAATGGGTTGATTATTTAAAATTGCAGTTTTAATATCTTTTAATTCCAATTCATCAGCTAAATCAATGCCGTCGTAGTCTTCTTCGTTTTGGAAAGTCAGCGGAACAATGCCGGCGTTAATTAAGTTTGCTTTATGAATTCTTGCAAAGGATTTAGTAATAACTGCTTTTACACCTAAGTATAAAGGAGCTAAAGCAGCGTGTTCTCTAGAGGAACCCTGACCATAGTTTGCACCACCGATGATGATGGATTTTTTCATTTCCAATGCTCTGTCGTGGAAGCTTTCATCACATACTGCAAAACAGAATTTTGAAATTGCAGGAATGTTGGAACGAAGAGGCAGAATTTTTGCACCTGCAGGCATAATGTGGTCGGTGGTGATATTATCGCCCACTTTTAAGCTTACTCCTGCAACAATGTCTTCTTCCATCGGTTCAGATGTAGGGAATGGTTTAATATTAGGACCTCTTAACACTTCAACAGAATCCATATCCGCTTCAGCCACGGGAGGAACAATCATATTATCGTTGATGGTAAATACTTCAGGTAATTTGAAATCAGGCATTTCGCCGATTTCTCTGGGATCAGTTAAATAGCCGTTGATAGCAGAAATTGCTGCCATCTCGGGAGAAACCAAGTAAATCTGACCGTCTTTGGTGCCGGATCTACCTTCAAAGTTACGATTAAAGGTTCTTAAAGAAATCCCTTTGGAATTGGGAGACTGCCCCATACCGATACAAGGACCGCAAGCACTTTCCAAAATTCTTGCACCTGCATCAATTAAGATAGACAATGCACCGTTTTCAGCCAACATATTCAATACCTGTTTGGAACCGGGAGCGATTGCCAAAGACACATCGGGATGAACGGTTTTTCCTTTTAAAATGTGAGCCACCTTCATCATATCGAGTAATGAAGAGTTGGTGCAGGAACCGATACAAACCTGATCAATTTTCATATTGCCGATTTCTTCCACAGATTTAATATTGTCGGGAGAATGAGGACAAGCAGCTAACGGTTTTAATTCGGATAAATTGATGGTAATTACTTTATCATAAACGGCATCTTCATCTGCTGCCAAGGGAGTGTAATCTTCTTCCCTTTTCTGTGCTTTTAAGAATGCTTCGGTAATTTCATCAGACGGGAAAATAGATGTGGTTGCACCAAGCTCTGCACCCATATTGGTGATGGTTGCACGCTCGGGAACAGAAAGAGTTTTCACTCCTTCTCCTGCGTATTCAATGATTTTACCAACGCCGCCTTTTACAGACAGAATTCTTAACACTTCTAAAATAACATCTTTGGCACTAACCCAGGGATTTAATTTCCCGGTCAATTCCACTTTTACAATTTCGGGGCATACAATATGATAAGCGCCGCCGCCCATTGCAACCGCAACGTCCATACCACCTGCACCGATGGCAATCATACCGATACCGCCGCCTGTGGGAGTGTGCGAATCGGAACCGATTAAGGTTTTACCGGGAATCCCAAAACGTTCCAAATGAACCTGATGGCAAATCCCGTTACCGGGACGGGAAAAATAAATGCCGTGTTTTTTACAGATACTTCCGATAAAACGGTGGTCGTCTGCGTTTTCAAAACCGGACTGCAAGGTGTTGTGGTCAATATATGCAACTGATTTTTCAGTTTTTACTCTTTTTACGCCCATTGCTTCAAATTCCAGATAAGCCATGGTGCCGGTTGCATCCTGGGTTAAGGTTTGGTCGATACGAATGGCAATTGCACTGCCTCGTTTTAATTCACCCTCTACCAGATGCGCTTTTAATATTTTTTCTGCAAGTGTGTAACCCATAATATTCACCGTAATAATCTGTTTATGTAGTTCAGATGCCCTTTCTTGCTTTATCATTAATAAAAAAATCAAGTAATATTTTATCATATATCATTTAAAATTGCAAGTAGTTGGTTAAAAAAATAACAATTTTTAACTGAATATTTCACACAAATATTTTTTTGCAACAAAAAAGACCCACTGCAATCATACAGTGAGTCTTTTGAAACAAGAAAGAGGTTTTATTTCACAATATATTTTTTAGTAGCTTCTTCAGCTTCCGCTTCGTCACCGCTAATCATAATTGTAAATTTAATATTAAACTGTGCAGACAATTTTTCCAAATAAGGAATCACTGCATCCGCATCTTTAACAGAAGATTTCATAATGGTGGTTAAGCTATCAATAAAAATATGTGTAACATCAAAATTCATAGAAATCAAGCCGCATAAGAATCCGTATAATTCTCCTGCACCGTTAATTTCAAAATCAGATGCGTTAATCAATCTTGCATCACGGGAAATGCTTAAGTTGTAACGATCGTCTTTTACGATACAAACAACATTACCGTGTTCGTTTTCAACCGCTTCAGCTACCCAAGAAATTAAGGTTTTGGATTTGCCGGTTCCTTTGGGTCCAATCAACACTTTAATCATAATGAAAATCCTCATCGTTTTAAGGTTTCCCTTAAAAACCCTTTCTTAAGTTATTTGTGCCCGATATTGCATTTTTTAGTTCAAAATACAATATCCGAAAAGAAAAACAATATGTAATTCCTTTTCTTTAACTAAGTATAGCACAATTGTTACAAAAATGCAAGTATTTTTGTAATATTTTTGGTTACTTTTTTGTTACACTTACAAAGCATTCATTCTTTCTTCCAGTTCGGCTTTCATATCCTGATAACCGTCTTTGCCCAAAAGTGCAAACATATTCTTTTTATACACTTCTACGCCGGGCTGGTCAAAGGGATTTACACCCAGCATATAGCCGGAAATTGCACACGCTTTTTCGAAGAAATAGAATAAATAACCAAGATTGTATTCGTCTTTTTTCTCCATGGAAATCACGATATTGGGAACACCGCCGTCGTAATGCGCCATCAAGGTTCCTAAGAACGCTTTTTTGTTTACAAAATCAACAGTTTTTCCTGCTAAGAAATTCAAACCGTCCACATTATCGGGGTCTTTTGCAATGGTGATATCGGTAGTGGGATTTTCCACGGTGATGATAGTTTCAAATAAATTTCTTAAACCTTCCTGTACATACTGACCCAAGGAATGTAAATCGGTGGAGAAATTCATGGAAGTGGGCAGAATGCCTTTTTGTTCTTTGCCTTCACTTTCGCCGAATAATTGTTTGTACCATTCGGAGAACATTACCATTGCAGGCTCATAAGAAACTAAAGTTTCCACATTTTTGCCTTTTCTGTATAACAGATTACGGGTTACTGCATATTTTAAGCAGTCATTTTCGTTAATATCGGTGCTCATATAATCGTTCATCGCATCATAAGCACCCTGCATTAATGCATCCAAATCTGCACCTGCACATGCAATGGGCAACAAACCTACTGCAGTCAAAACGGAAAATCTTCCGCCAACCACATCAGGAACCACGAAAGTTTCGTAGCCTTCTTCTCTTGCTAAGTTAAGCAAGGTACCTTTGTTGGCATCGGTGGTAACGTAAATACGTTCTTTAGCACCTTCTTTGCCGTATTTTTTCTCCATCAAATCTTTAAACAGACGAAATGCCAAAGCGGGTTCGGTGGTAGTACCTGATTTTGAAATAACGTTAATGGAGAAATCTTTTTCTTCCATCAACTGCAGTAAATCGCTGTGATATTCGGAACTAATGGTATTTCCTGCAAAGAAAATCTGGGGAAACTCTTTGGTTCTTACATTGTATAAAGGACCATTTAAAAATTCAATAGCAGCTCTTGCACCAAGATAGGAACCGCCGATACCGATGGTAATTAACGCATCAGACTGTTCTTTGATTTTTTTTGCTGCTGCTTTAATGCGGGCAAATTCTTCTTTATCATAATTTTGGGGTAAATCCAGCCAACCTAAAAAGTCATTACCGGGACCTTTTTTATCGTGCAATAAATCAATTGCCGCTTTTGCCTGATAAGAAATCTTATCAAACTCGGTAGCATCAACAAAACCTTTTGTTTTGGAAAAATCTACTGTTAATTTTCTCATTGTGTTAAAAATTCCTTCCATTTGCTTTTTTATAAATAAACAGTATGTACTGTTAATTTTAATAAGAACCGCTTCCTAAGGTATCATCGTTATAAATCCAGTCTCTCACATGAACGGTGGTGAATTCATCTTTGGTATTTCTCACGATTACCCACTCAATCCCCGCATTGATGATAAGGCGTTTACACATCGCACAAGGATTGGCGTTTTCTACATAACTGCCGTCAGACATTTCTTTACCTACCAAATAAAGCGTAGCGCCGATCATATCCGAGCGTTTTGCGCTGATGATGCAGTTTGCCTCCGCGTGAACCGATCTGCAAAGCTCATAACGTTGTCCTCTGGGAACATTCAAATTTTCTCTGACGCAACTTCCCAAATCCGCACAGTTTCTTCTGCCTCTAGGAGCGCCGGTATATCCCGTGGAAATAATTTCATCATTTTTTACGATAATTGCACCGAAATTTCGTCTTAAACAAGTCCCTCTTGTTACAACTGCTTCTGCAATATCAAGATAGTAATTCTGTTTGTCTTTTCTTTCCATGAATTTACCTCCCCGGAATTTAATTAGAATATATTATACTATAAAATAGTTTCTTTGGCAAGATATAACTACAAATTTTTCAGATTTTTTTATACTCTTTTTCCGCATAGGATAAAATAATGTCTTTATCGTTGGGAATTTCATCGTCAATGACCAAATCCAATATTTTTTTCAGGGTTTTACCAATCTCTTTTCCTTTTGGAATCCCAAGAGAAATTAAATCATTCCCCGATACTGCCAAATCTTTTAGCGAAAAACAAGCATCCTCTTCTATCACTTTTTGATATATCGTTCTGATTTCTTGAATTTTTTCAAGTTTTTTATCAGAATGAACGGTAGTTTTCGCATCTGCTTCTTTTATAAAAAGCAATCGTTCAAATTGTTCTCTGCCAATTTTATTGAGCCACCGTTTTACTGTTTTTTCGGTTGCTTCAATCTGTGCATCGTGATATTTTACCAATTCGGTAACAACGCGAATGGTATCACCATCAAATTTCATCCGCTTTAAAACGGTATTGGTAATTTCCGAACCAACCGAAGCGTGGGAGAAAAAGTGCCCTACCCCGTTTTCATCTTGTGAAAATGTATCAGGCTTTCCGATATCGTGAAACAAAACCGCCAACCGAACTAAAATGTCTGTTTCGGATTCTGCTGTACTTTTTACCGAATGTGTCCACACATCGTATAAATGATGGGGATTTTTTTGAGAAAAATCAAACATAAGTGCAAGTTCTGGGATAATGATTCCGAAAATATCACGATATGTTATCAGAATCTTTTCGGCAAAGTCTCCCAACAATAACTTTTTAAATTCTTCAATGATTCGTTCCGATGCAATTTTTTTAAGCAAATGCTTGGTTTCAAACATTGCTTTCTTGGTTTCTTCTTCTATTTTAAAACCATAAGTTGCGGCAAATCGGAGGCCTCTCATAATCCGAAGAGCATCCTCGGAAAACCGTGTTTTGGCATCTCCTACGCAACGAATTATTTTGTTATGTAAATCTGTTTTTCCTCCATAACAATCAATTAACCCCTCATCCGGATGATATGCCATTGCATTCACCGTAAAATCACGACGGGCAAGGTCTTCTTTAATATCCGATACAAATGTAACCGTTTCGGGATGACGGCAATCTATATAGTCCCCCTCTGTTCGAAAAGTGGTGATTTCATAGGATTGATGATTGAGGCGAACGGTAAGGGTTCCATGCTTTAACCCTGTTTCAATGATGTGATAGGAGGAAAAACATTCCTTCATTTGCTCGGGCAACGCTGAAGTGCAAATATCCCAATCTCCCGGAGTTTTTCCTAAAAGACAATCACGAACACAACCACCTACCACATAGGCAGAATACCCTGCTTGATTTAATTGTTCCAATAAAGTAATAACCTCGTTTGGAATTTGTATCATAAATGCTCCTACAAAATATTATTGTCTTTTAAGGCACGATAAAGTGTATCTGCCCAGATTTTGCACCCTTCCTCATTGGGATGTCCGCCGTATTTTGCATTTTGGGGAACGTTTTCATCTCCCAGTAAAGTTGCTGCATCAAATAAAAAATCTGCTTTATTTTTCAGGTCACTTTTTATAAAAGAATTGATTTGTTGCCATGTTTTAATCAGTTCCCCTTGATAATCAAACGGGGGTAATGTCTGCAAAATTACCTTTTTGCCTGCTTTTTTAAGTTCGTCAACGATATAAGTTAAATCCGATTTGATTTGTTCTTCCGATTGACCTTGTAAAACATCGTTAACACCAAAGCAAACAAAAATAATATCATTCTGCTTGGCTTTCTCTATCCAAATACCATCGGATGCGGCGTCATTGGCTCTGCCGTAACCAAGACCTAAATTCCAATAGGAATATTGATTGCCGATTTTTTCGGATAACAGCGCATTCCAATGGGAATAAGAATTTTCTTTGGTACCGATTCCCTGAGTAATGGAATCCCCGAAATAACCGATTTTTTTGGTAATTGCTCTGTCACACCCAATCATACTTGCAAAAGGCATTTCTTTGCCATAGCTCCACCCTTTTTCCCCTTTTGTATAAACGGGCAAAAGTGTTTCCTCGTGGTACGGAATCTGTGCTCCCGAAAAGGTGATTTCCAAACACAGATACTCCCCTTTTTGAAAGGTAAGCTCCATCGGGTCGGAGGCAAATAAACCGCCATCCGTTACTTCTTTTGACGGTTTTCCGTCAAAAGAGATTCCAAAAAATTCGGAAACGATGATATCTTGATCCATGATTAGTTTGGATAATTCTTTGTCATCGGGAATATTTTTGCATTTTCCCATTTTCGCACGATGAATTTTCCAAGAGGGGCAAATCATATTTTTTCGGCTGATGTTTCCGTTTTCAAAGGTACTGTCTATGATATTGGAAAATAAGATGGAATAGCGATAGGTTCCACCCTCTGTGATTTTATAAAAAATACGTCCGCATCGCACCTCATTTTCAGGCATGGTGAAAAAATACTGATTTCCGCTTCCTGCATAAGCATTGGAGGAAAATTCGGAAAAATAATTCGAAATATCCATAAAGCCCTCGTTATCAATCAAAAATATTACGGGAGCATATGTCCTGCCGCACGGTAAATTTGATACCATTGGTCACGGGATAATACTACATCCGCACCTTTGCAGATTTCAGTTAGACGAGCGGGGTTCATAGTGCCTGCAATCAACTGCATATTGGCAGGATGACGAAGAATCCAGGCAGCTGCGACACCGGTTTTGGTGATGCCATATTCTTCTGCAAGTTCGTCTAACTTTTTATTTAATTCAGGAAAATCTTCATTGTCGATATAACTTCCTCCGAAAAATCCGTGCTGGAAGGGTGACCACGCCTGAATGGTAATATTTTTGATACGGCTATATTCTAAAAATGAACCGTCGTGCATCACCGATTCTGCATTTTTCATATTCACATTCATTCCCGAAGTTATCAAACCTGCTTCGGTGACCGAAAACTGCAGCTGATTAATGATAAGCGGCTGTTTTACCGCTGTTTTCAATAGTTCCATTTGCATCATATTCTGGTTGGAAACACCAAAATATTTTACTTTGCCGGATGTTTCCAGCTGATTAAACGCTTCGGCTACCTCTTCCGGTTCCATTAAGGTATCGGGACGATGCAAAAGCAACACATCTAAATAATCCACACCCAGACGAGATAAACTTCCGTCAACCGCCTTTAGGATATGTTCTTTCGAAAAATCAAACTGACCGTCATGAATGGAACATTTGCTCTGAATCCAGATTTTGTCACGAACACCGGGATTTCTTTTTAAATAGTCCCCGAAAAAGCGTTCCGAATTACCCACGCCGTAAATGTCTGCATGGTCAAAGAAATTGATACCATGCTCCAACGCCGTGTTCATAATGTCATCCACACGCTTTTCGTCTAAGTCACTCATTCTCATGCAACCAAGCGATACCGCAGATGCATTGATTTTATTAGCTATGCTAATGTATTTCATAAGGTTTCTCCTTTTCGCCAAATTTATACAATTCTTATATGCTCATGTGATATAAGAGATATTTTTTTAAAGGTTGCCCCTCAAGGGGAAGGTTCTCACATTTATTAAATCAAGATAATCAATTCTGCCACATAATATTTTGTTTCTTCTCTAACGGATAGCTTATTAATTTACAGCCGTCCAAATTTTCTTTATGCATATCCACGGCACAAATTTGGGAATTATCATAGGTGGTGTAATAATAGATGCCGCGGTCAATGTTACAGCAAGAACTGTATTGGGTGATTTCGTACACGTCTTTGGTAAGCTCCACCCAACCTCGTTGCATTTCCACAGATTTTAAAATATGAAAAAACTGACTGACGCTTTCGTCCTCGGAATCTCCCGAAACAGAATTTAATTTCACAAAAGCTGCTTTTACAAATCGGGACATAGAGGACGCATCCCCGGGCAATCCCAAGGCGCCCATTCCACGGGAATATTCTTTTAGTTGCAAGTTGCCGTTTTCTCCTGCGAAGAATTTTTTTGGTGTTCCTTTGGTTAGCTGCATATAGTTATTTAAGTTAAACAAATGATAATCAAAGGTGGGACTGTTGGTCAGTACACCGACGGGATTTTCATAAATTTTGATACCTGACTTTAACGATTCTGCCGTAATAGAACGCTCTCTATCTGCAATCATCCAATGAAGCGGAGTTAAGGGCAACTCATCACTAAAATTTTCATTCAGAAGAGTCATATTTTGGATGAGTTTTTCCGCATCTGTCACCGTTGCACATTGTCCCAACAACCAAGGAATCAGTTCAAAGGGAGTGATATTGTCTTTGCCATCGCAGTAAGGTTTATATTCCGCATAGTCGGGAAAATTTAGTCCTGCAATGCAGAGTCCTTTTTCATTTACCGCATCGTAGTATAACGGATAATCCCCCGAAACATACGCCATTCCGATGATGGCATAATGGCTTTGCAAATTCCCCGTTTTCCGAAAACGAAACACATAATTTCGGGGAGTAACAGTCACGGTTTCGTGATAAGTATATTCCAGATCTAAATTTCTGCCAAAATACCGGTCTTTGGTTTTATAGGTAACGGCTGTGCACATGGTCCGACACTCCTTTTTTATTAGTATCGGCAAACAACCGTTTTTCTACTACTATTTTAGCATAATTATTTTCCGTTGTCAAACATAGATACCAAAAAACACAGACTCTTCTTTTCTAGGAAGAATCTGTGTTTTTTTATTACGGTTTACGAATCGATAAATTTAAAATGAGTGCCACAAATGTTAAAGCGAGAAGCATAATAAACGGCAGAATATATGCACCTGATGCTTCCAAAACGGAGTTTGCTGCCGTGGCAATAAAAGAACCAATCATTACGGTAAAGGTCATAATTGCCATATTGTTGGGAAAATATTTCATTCCGTAGAAAGAGGATGTGTATGCCGCAGTAATGGTGGGACAAGCACCGTAAGACAAGCCTGTTAAACATAATCCTGCAATGCAAAGCCACAGATTGCCGGAAGAAACCGCAAACAAGGTAACTGCTGCTGCTCCAATGGTTAAAATATTGGCACAAATCATGGTTTTTCTTCGACCGATTATATCAAAGATGGCACCGGTTAAGATTCGTCCGATTCCGTTACAAACAGACAGCACTCCAACCAAAGAAACCGCCAGAGATTCAGGTGCCTGAACGGATAATGCCAAATCTTTTGCAAAACTAATCACCGAGCTTCCCACCGCAGCCAAAAAGGAAATTGCTAAAAATGCCATCCAAAAAGACGGTCTTTTTAACATTTGTACGGAAGTAAAATCTTGTTTTTCAAATGTTTCAGTTTGCGTATTTTTAATTACTTTCGGAGACGGCAACACTGTATTTGCAGTTGGTTTCTTTAACAAAATACCTGCAAGTGCCAAAACAATAAAAATTGCGAAACCCAATACAATATAAGTAGCACGCCAACCAACCGAACTTTTAAACATAGCATCTGCCACATTTCCCAATACTAACGCAGAAGCTCCAAATCCCATCATCAGGCAACCGGAACAGAGCCCTTTTTTATCGGGGAACCAGGCGCTTACCGTGGAAATTGTCACATTATATGCAATTCCGATACCAAGTCCTGCAAGCACGCCGTAAGTAAGATATAAAACAAAAACGGGAACATTAGATAGTATTGCGGTTAATGAAAATCCGGCAGCAGATAGCACTCCTGCCAAAATCAGCGCAACCCGATGCCCTGCTTTTTTGGATAATCGTGCCCCCAACAATCCGCCCACACAGAAAAAGGTCATAGCGATTGTAAAACAAAGAGCAAGCTCGGATGCTCCCCAACCAAAGTCTTTACCTAAAGGGGATTTTAAAATTGACCAGGCATATAACACTCCTGCAAAAAGCATAGCGATTACACCAATGGCCATATACAGCCAACGGATAGAAAGTTTCTGTTCTTTTTTATTTGTTTGATTCATAATGTATAATTCCTTTAACGTTATATAAACTTAGGGAAATATTATAATATACTTTCCCCAAAAAAGCAAGAAAAACTACAAATTTTACCTTATTTTTTTAATGAATACCTTGATAATACTGCCAATAACCAATCCCAGAGTTGATACCACAAAATACCAGGAAGAATGTATCAAAGCAGATGTGTTATAGTAAATAAAAACCGATGGAATAAATAATATTGCCGTTAGAAAAGGATAGCAGAATTTTATCCGTTTAACAGATATTACCCCAAACAGAAACGACAACAAAAATGTTGCCAGAATAATAAGAACTACCATTCCGATTATATCGGTAGGCCCTGCAAATAACGGAAAAATATAAAACATAAACAATTGAACGCTTAATATTATCAGTTCAGATAGATATTGTTTCATAACTCATCTCCCCTTTTATCGGATGATTCCAAACAAGATAAACCCGATGGTATTGATTGCAAAATTAGCAAACATGTGTACCAACCAGGAGGGATACACTGTTTCACTTTTTTCATTGAGATAATTAAAAATCATACCACCTGCAAAAAGCCCCGCCATCACAATAAAAAAGAGTCCGACTGAAAACCATCCGATCATCATGGCAATATGATAAACGGAAAATACTGCTGCACTGAATATGTAAGCAAATGTTCTTCCGGTAATTCGTTTTAAAGTTAAAAATGCAAAACCTCGAAAGAAAAATTCTTCCAGCAAGGAATTGATAAAAGAAATATATAATGACACAAAAATAAAATTTTTCCCTGTCACACCGATATTATTGGTCAAAGACTTTGTGATGGATGAATAATCAAAGAAATTCTTTGTAAGAAAATATCCGCCCAAAATAACTCCGTACACCGATACACATAGAATTAATGCAGTTTTCATTCCACTCTTTTTCGCTTTAAATATTTTCCTGATTTCAATGCTCTTGTCATAACGGGAATAAATCAAAGGAAACAGCAAAAACAAAATAAGTTTTATGAAGGATTTTAAAAAATAATTCGCCTGATAAACGCCGTCCACAATCGCCATCACGACACAGAAAACGATAATCAATGCAACCATCAATATTGATTTTTTTGTATTGTTTTCCATAACTTCTCCTAATTAAATCAGTTGAGCTGAATCAACAAATTTCTTAATTTTCTTCCAATCATTTAATTGCCCTTCTTTCACCTTATGCTCTCCTTTCAACAGAGTCTTAACAGAACGAAAAACTCTGTCACAGATAACAGTGATATTGTAGGGTTCGGCGATTTCCGACGAACCGAATATTTTTTTAAAACATCCTAAAGGCTGTTCCCTACAAATCCAACTGATTCAAAACGTATCGCATCCTATTTACTTGTTTTTACGAAGTTCGTGTCAAGTCAGGAGAACAGTGAATAATAAGAACCATCACGAAATATAACGAAATCAAAGATTTCTATATTTCGGAGAACCTTGATACTCGCAGGCTCGTATTAGGACCTACTATTTTTATCCTTATTTTTCACTGCTTTTCCCTCGAACAATTTCCTTAGAACCCGCGAGAATAATGGATTTTCTCGCACCCGATGATATATGTAAATATCAAAATCGGCAAACTATTCTTTTAAATTGTATGGACTTGACACAAATCTTAATTTGTTAGATTTGCAATCTTAATTTTGGTACAAACAATGAAAGAATAGCCTTTGCTTTTCCACCAAAACTCAAATCACCAAACCTCATGTCATCAAATCCGTCATTTTCATAATAAAAATCAGTTATAACAATTTCTTTCACCTTAAGAACACCAACATCTTCATCATCCACTTTTGTTTGAGTAATATTCTTATCAATAACTACAACATATTTTGCCATATAGTCAAGGTCAAATTCTTTATTGATTTTTAATAATCTCGGGTTACAAATTGTATTAAGACACACATATTCATTCTCTATATCTTTGTTCGTAGATTTCTCTACTCCCCAACTTGCACCTGTTACATAATCATAATCCAAAATACACACATCAACATTTTCTGTTTTATATTTATCTTGAATTAACTCATAAACATAATCAGCCTCATGAGGATTTATAGAGCAGATTTTTATGTTATTAACAACAAAGAACAAAACTACAATAACCAATAAGATTAATGCTACATAAACTTTCTTATATTTTTTCATAAAATTACTCCTTTCTACATCATTCCCCACAATCCGACACGATTCTTACTCGTGTCAAGTCAGGATAAAAATATACTATCATTCTATCACACAAATGCTATAATGTCAAATTCTGTTTAATTAAAACATTCTGTCGGTAATTTCTTGACAATGTAGGGAAAATCGGGTAAAATAAAAGATAAGTTTTTAAAATAAGGAGCGAATATCATGAATATCATCCAAATGTTATCCCAGGAATTTTCCATTGGGGAAAAATACATACAGAATATCGTCAATTTAATTGACGAAAAAAACACCATTCCTTTTATTGCCCGTTACCGTAAGGAATTAACCAATTCCTGCGACGACCAGGTGTTGCGAGAAATTTTTGACAGACTGACCTATCTTCGCAATTTAGAAGAAAGAAAACAGGAAATTATCAATTCCATTTCTGAGCAGGAAAAAATGACCGACGAAATCTTAAAGGATATTGAAGCGGCAACCACCTTGGCAAGACTGGAAGATATTTACCGTCCTTACAAACAGAAAAAGAAAACCCGTGCCTCCATGGCAAAAGAAAAAGGCCTTACTCCTTTATACGAACGAATGATTGCACAAGAAGATAAAATCGGTGATGTTTTGGAAATTGCCAAAGAATTTTTATCCGAAGCAGTTGAAACCCCGGAAGACGCTTTGCAGGGTGCCATGGATATTTTGGCAGAAGACGTCAGCGATAATCCTGCTTGTCGTGACAAAATCCGTAAACTTTATAATAAATCGGGTCTAATCAGCACCACAGCAAAAGAGGAAGATGCCGAATCGGTTTATCAGATGTATTATGAATATTCCGAACCGGTACATAAAATCCCATCTCACAGAATCCTTGCCATTAACCGTGGTGAAAAAGAAGATCTGTTAAAAGTTTCTGTGGTGATTGATGAAGAAAGTTGCCTGAGGGTGTTGGAAGACGAATATTTAAAACACGATTGCATCTGGACAAGCTATGTGAAAGATGCGATTTCAGATGCCTATAAACGTCTGATTCACCCCTCTTTGGAGCGTGAAGTTCGTTCGTTATTAACCGATATGGCATCGGAGCAGGCAATCAAAATTTTCGGTTTGAATTTAAAAGCATTGTTAATGCAACCTCCTATCAAAGGAAAAGTGGTATTAGCTGTTGACCCTGCATACCGTACCGGCTGCAAAATCGCTGTCTGCGACCAAACGGGAAAGGTGTTGGATACCACCGTTATCTACCCTACTCCTCCGCAGAACAAAATTGCAGAAGCTAAAATTACACTAAAAAAACTGATTGAAAAATATCAGGTTGAAATTATTTCTATCGGAAACGGGACCGCATCCAAAGAATCTGAATTATTTATCGCAGAACTGATTGGTGAAATTGAGCGTCCCTTATCTTATATGGTGGTATCCGAAGCAGGAGCTTCGGTTTATTCCGCATCTAAATTAGGGGCTCAGGAATTCCCTGAATTTGATGTTTCCTTACGTAGTGCGGTTTCTATCGGCAGACGTTTGCAGGATCCCTTATCCGAATTGGTTAAAATTGACCCCAAAGCAATCGGTGTTGGTCAATATCAACACGATATGCCCCAAAAACGGTTGTCGGAAGCATTGCTTGGCGTTGTGGAAGATTGTGTTAACAAGGTTGGGGTTGACTTAAATACTGCATCCCCCTCTTTATTGGAATATGTGGCAGGACTCAGCGCATCCGTTGCAGGTAATATTGTGAAATATCGTGAAGAAAACGGTGCCTTTAAATCCCGTTCACAACTTTTAAAAGTGCCGAAGCTTGGTCCGAAAGCGTATACTCAATGTGCAGGTTTCTTACGAATCCCCGACGGAAAAAATGTGTTGGATAATACCGGCGTTCATCCTGAAACATACGATGCCTGCAAAGAAATTTTAAATCGTTTTTCTTATGATTTAGCCGATGTATCAAAAGGCAATATGGGAGAACTCGCCGTAAAAATTGATGGTTACGGTGCGAAAACCTTGGCAGAAGAATTAAACATCGGTCTTCCTACCTTGCAAGATATTGTGAAAGAACTTGCAAAACCCGGTCGTGATATTCGTGATGAATTGCCGCCTCCCCTTCTTCGCAAAGATATTTTGGATATCAAAGATTTAAAAGAAGGGATGGAAGTAACCGGAACCGTTCGAAATGTGGTTGATTTCGGTGCATTTATTGACCTAGGGGTTCACCACGACGGGTTGGTGCATATTTCTCAGATTTCCGATAAATTTATCCGTCACCCCTCTGAAATCTTATCCGTTGGTCAGGTAGTTACCGCAACGGTGTTGTCTGTGGATTTATCCAAAAACAGAATTGCGCTCACCATGAAAAAGAAACCTTAACGGAAAGGAACCTTATTTTTATGAATCCTTATCAATCCTATTCTTCCTTAACTCTTGCCTATGTGGGAGATGCAATCTATGAGGTGTTTATTCGCACAAAATTAACCGAAAACGGGGATAAAAAAGTAAATCGTTTACATAAAGAAGCAAAAAAATTCGTCAGCGCAAAAGCTCAAAGCCAGATTGTGGAAGCTTTACTGGACACCCTTTCTCCCGATGAAATTGATATTTTCAAACGAGGACGTAACACCAAAGTAAATACCAAAGCCAAAAATGCGGATTTTAAAGAATATCATAACGCTACGGGCTTAGAAGCATTATTCGGTTATTTGTACCTTTGTAAGAATCAGGAGCGTTTAAAAGAACTGATGGAAAAATCTTATCAGATTGCAAGAGAACTGATGGGAGAAGCCTTATGAGAAAAGATTATACCCTGATGGTATTCAGTAACGGTACATTGGTTCACACAGAAAGTCCGACTCAATGTTTGTTTAACACGCCTCTTTCTTCGTTACCCGGCAAACGGATTGAGGAACTTTTCATCAGAGATTCCATTGAACAAATCACCAAGTTGGAACCAAATAAAAAGTCTTCCCTGAATATCTGCACCAAACAAACAACATCCATCTTTCCTGCACGAGTGGCAAGAATAAAATTTCAAAAGACAGAAACTATTTTGATTTATACCAACGAAAATCTAAATCACACGAATTCGGATGTTTCTCCAATTCGGAAGCAATCTGTATTGGAATCAATGCTTTCCCAAGAAAATAAAATTATTTATCAAATGATTGATGAAATGAAAACCACCAGAAATCTTGCACAGATTAAGCATCTGAAGAAAGCGTTCTCTGATTTATATCAGAAAATTGATGATTGTGTGGCAAAAATTCTTATGACAAATCCTCTGGAGAAATATCACCGGGAATCATTTAACTTTTCTCTCGCGATAAAAAATTATCTGGAAACCTACGAAGCAAATCATCCTGATAATGTCTGGGTTACTTATCGTGAATTCAAGTCTGCTTTTGTGCTGGGAAGCCGTGAAAAACTATTTGATTTGATGGACTCATTCTTTTGCACTTTCCAAAACAATGCGGATACAAAAATTATTGTCCGTTTAATCTCGGAAAATGATGTTGCCACTGCGGACTTTACCGTATTATCCAATGATGTAAGAGCAGAATTTTCCAAAGAACTTACAGATTTTGCTTTAGATGAAAAGAAGCTTCTTGCAAAGCATGCGGGTTGCGAAGTGAAAACCTATTATCTTCCGAAGCAAGGTTATAAAATGACCATCTCATACGATAGCTATTCCGGTTATAAACTATACGAACCGGACGAAGAAACAGAAAGGATTGCACCTTATGAGAAAGATGCTCAGCTACTTACGACGAGCGATTGACGATTATCATATGATTGCAGAAAATGACGTGATTGCCGTTGGAATATCAGGCGGTAAGGATTCTATCGTTTTATTTCAGGCGATGATTCAACTGAAGCGATTTTACCCAATTCCGTTTGAACTGATAGGTATTACGGTTGATTTGGGATTTGAGACACCGCTTAAAACCGATGAAATCCAAAAACTTGCAGAAGAAAATAATATTTCCTATCACGTCATCAAAACACAAATTAAGGAAATTGTATTTGATATCCGAAAAGAGGAAAATCCTTGTTCTTTATGTGCCAAACTGAGAAAAGGCGCCTTGATGGATTATGCGAAACAATTAGGTTGTAACAAAGTGGCATTAGGGCATCACTATGATGATGTGGTAGAAACCTTTTTTATGAAGTTATTTTATGAAGGAAATGTCGGATGCTTCTCCCCTGTTACCTATTTAAGCAGGAGAGACATCACCCAGATAAGACCGCTCATCTTTGCTCCCGAAGCAGAAATTAAATCCACTGCCGAACGGTTGGAATTGCCCGTATTTAAAAATCCATGTCCCAATGACGGAGAAAGTAAACGGCAGGAAATTAAAGATTTAATTTTTAATTTGCGAAAAGATTATCCCGATTTAAAAGAAAAAGTGTTTGGCGGATTATGTCGGGCAAAATTATCCGGTTTTACGGATGAAAGAACACCCCGCAAAAAATCCGAGTAACACCATAAAGTCATATCAAAAATCCCTCTCACCATTTTTTTTAGCAAACATAAAATGGTTAGGGGGATTTTATATTGATTATAAAGAAGGTATCAAAATGAAAACTTCTCAATATATTGCGGTGTTTCATTCATTATCCTATGCGGGACAAATTCGCAATCAATTTTGGTCAACACATCGTCCCGAGATTATTAAAACTCCCAAAAGCATCCACGGCGGATGTTCCTATTCACTCGTCTTTCGGGAGGAACAATTAAATGACATGCTTCGTCTTTTAAAGAAACAAAACAAGGGCTTTCTGGGGATTTATTATCAGAAGCCTAATGGTCGTTACGAGGAATTAACCAATGATTTACCTGGATAATGCAGCAACAAGTAATCCGAAACCTTTTGCCGTAAAAAAAGCAATGTGGGATGCGGTGTCAAATGCAGTGAATGTTGGCAGAAATTCCTCGCGACAAGCATTTTATTATGCAGACAAAATTCTGTCTGTACGGGAAAATATCGGAAAATTGATTGGTGTTTCTAATTATGAAAACATCATTTTCACCATGAATGCAAGTCACGGACTGAATTTTGCCATCAAAGGATTCTTGCCGAATGGCGGAACTGTTGTGACCACAGAAACAGAACACAATTCTGTTTTAAGGCAGTTGCTCTCAAATGAAAAATTTTCTGTGACGATTCTGCCGTCAAAAAAAGACAATACCCCGGATTTTTCCAAGTTGACCAAATGCGAGTATCCTTATCGGAATTTATTGGTTGTGAATGTTGTTTCCAATGTAACGGGTCTGGCACTTCCCTATCAATCAATCTATCAAAAAGCTAATCAACTTGGTTGGACGATTCTGTTTGATTTTTCGCAAGCTATCGGAAATATTGATGTTGATTTATCCAAAATGAATCATGTTATGGCGGTATTCAGCGGTCATAAATCATTGTTGGGACCGCAAGGGACAGGAGTTTTGTATGTTTCCAAAGATATTAAGCTTTCCTCGGTTTTAGAAGGCGGCACAGGAAGTTTGTCCAATGATTTTCATCAACCTGATTTTCTCCCCGACCAATTTGAGGTGGGAACCTTGAACACACCGGGAATTTTAGGCTTGGGAGAAGGCGTAAAATTTGTTTTAAAAAACTCTCCCAAAGCTCTTTTGGAACACAAACGGGAATTGTGCAAACTTGCATATAGTAATCTGAAAGAAATGAAAAATATCAAGCTGTACCACAATGGTGATTTTAGTCATCATGTTGGGATTTTATCGTTTAATATTTCTGATTTGCACTCAGAAGAAGCGGCAAATATTCTTTCAAAAAAATATCATATCAGCATGCGTGGCGGATTTCACTGCGCACCATTAATGCATCGGCAATTGGGAACGAATAACCAAGGAACTGTAAGAATCAGTCCCGGATATCGCACCACAAAAAACGAAATCCAAAAATTGATTGATGCAATTTATAACATTACAAAAACAGACGGGTTAAGTTAACCCGTCTGTTTTTGTATGCATCTGATGATAGTATTTTTAATGAGATTACTTTTTCCTTTCGGCAAGTTCTTCCTCATAGCATTTTGGGCATCTTGTGAGGGATGATGTGCGGCTTTTTAATTGAGTCTCCCATGTGTGGTTCTTTTTGCATTTCCACCATACCTTCACATAGGAACTATGTTTCACCGTTTCTGGAGTATTGGGGAAATTCTTTTCACGATCCCATTCCTCCAACAGATACATTTTATTTTCCTTGATGCAGAAATCTTTTAAATACACGCGCATCAACCTCCATAATTATGCAAAGGATTTTTTCACAACAATCTCAACGTTTTTTCCGCGAACGCCCACAATAATATCGTCGGCAAGTTTTGCAACGATAGAACGTTCCAACTCTGCATATTCGTCTTCTTTTTCTTCTACTGCTGTTTTATAGCTGAACAAAGACCAGGAACATACATAGCCCGTTTCGTATGCGATTGCAGGATCAATGTAGCCAAAGCCCATATTATAGCCGTGATAATCATAAAATTCTCCTGCAGGAAGTGTCTGCAGAGTGGAATCGGATGCTGCTAAAAGCATGGTTTCCGCAACTGCTCTGATTTTTCCCATAATACCTTTTGCTGCGGCATTTTTACCGGATTTTGAAACAGAAATCAGCTCGTCACTTACATCCATGCTCATATCGTCTGCCTTATGCTCTACGTGAAGCTCATAGTGTGCTCCTTCGTTTTCTGCCCAGAAGCAACCACTGAAATTTTCGATAAGTCCAGGAAGCATTCCGCAAAGTTCTTCTGCCAACAAACGAAGTCTTAATGCCTTTTTATTCTCCAAAGCGTTGTACGCAGTTACCTTTTCCACCTCAGAAAGTACCGCTTCCAAGCAAGTTAAATCTTCATTTAAGTTACAAATATTTGATTTCAATTAAATCTCCTCCTAACTGAGTGCGATGACAAGAGTCAACACATTTTTTTCATCTTTGTATTCATATTCCATACTCTCCGTCATTTTACGAACCATAAATATTCCGAGTCCTCCGATTGCTCTTTCGTCCGCAGAAAGAGTTGTATCAGGTTCCGTTGCATGGAGAGGATTATATGAAATACCGTTATCGGTAAATGAAATACGAAGTTTTCCGTTTTCAATACTGTACGAAACAGTTGCTAGAGTTGCCTTACTGTAATTTACGATGTTTGCATAGATTTCATCAAACACAATATTGATTTTGTTTGCGATTTTTGGCATAATTTCGAGCTTTTTGGAAAGCGAATCTGCAAACTCACCAACCGTTGTGTGCGAATCACGATTCGGCACAACCGAAATACTTTCGTCTCCCAATATTGCGTCAAAATCAAGTGCAAGCATTGTGATATCATCAAACTGCGGAGCAGTACCCACGAATTCATCCACATCTTCCTTGATAAGCTTACAAAGGCTATCAGGCTTTGTTGATTCAAGTGAATTCACAAAATCAAGAAGCCGCTGTTCTCCGTAAAGCTCGGTGTTGTTATTCGTTGCTTCAGTAACACCGTCTGTGTAGAGAAAAAGTTTGTCTCCCGGCATAAGCTGCAGTTCGTTTTTACGGTATTTGATACCTTCCATTCCGGCAAGAAGCATTCCGCTTCTTGCTTTCATATACGAAAATGCTTCGCCGTTTCGTTTGAAAAGTGGTGGATTATGCCCTGCATTGGCAAACTTCATCAGTCCTGTTTTGGTGTCTAAAATACCAAGCCATGCCGTTACGAACATTCCTGCATCATTATTTTCGCAGAGTTTGTCATTTGCAATGGTAAATATTTCGTCGGGTTCCAATCCTCTCTCCGCCAAATCTCTGATAACAGTTTTTGCTCTCATCATACACATGGCACCAGGAATCCCTTTCCCGGATACATCCGCAACTAAGAAAGCGATGGTGGAATCATTTAACATATAAAAGTCATAGAAATCGCCGCCAACTTCCTTTGCTGTGATCATTTCGGCATAAAGCTTGAACGAATTGCTTTTCGGGAATGTTGCAGGAAGCGATGAATACTGAATCTGTTTTGCAAATTCAAGTTCCTTGTCGATTCTTGCAGCAGCCTCTTTGATATACCGTTTCAGCGTGCCAACTGTCTGATTGATGTCATCGGAAAGGGATGCAAACTCCTCATTAGAACGAACATCCACGGTCACATTTAAGTTTCCGTTTGTAATTTCGGCAAGCCCTTTGTTGATTTTTCTTAAATTATCAATGATAATTCTCTTTATCAAGAAATAAATAAGAACAAACAAAGCTGCAAAAATGAGAATTTCCATAAAGGTGTTCACATACACCGAAGCTTCTTTCATAAACATAGCTTCCACCTTCGGCATAGCACCAACGATATAATAGCCTTCTACGAAACGATAGGAACAAAGATATTTTTCGTTGTACACTGTTGATTCAAAAATTTCGCCCTCTTTGATTGTTTCGGGGTCAAAGGTGATACCGATTTTTTGAAGCTCCGCTCCCTCAAAATCACTTCTGTATGTTACAAGATTGAAGTTTTCATCGCAGATTGCAACAAATCCATCATTTCCCACATGGCGATTTTTCGATACTGTTTTGACATACTTGTCAATATCGGCACGAAACTGCGTGCTGTCGTATCCAACTTGAATGAAACCACCATCGGATAATGCAATTGCGCCATATTTTCTGTAAGTAACATCATCATAGGAGGTGGGTCTGTAATCCTGGATATACTGATCTTTTTTCTCTTCTAAAAGAGCCATCACAAATTCATTTGACTGAGAACCGCTCGCCATTTCATAGCCGATATACTCTTTGTTGTTGGAATCTGCAATGTAACCTTTTTCATCGATGATATTGACCTCAATCACATTGTATTTCATAGCCAAAGACGAAAGAGTTGCACCATTTAAGTATTCATCTTTGATGCTTTCGGTTTTTTTCAATAGATTGTCATTGGACTCATCCAGGATATCCTGAAACACATCGGTAAGGCTCATTTTTATGGATTTATTTGTTTGAGCCTCACTCATACCTGTCTGAATCACCGAAGAAAATGAACTTGTGGCAACAAAGGCAATCACAATACAGATTAAAAGCCAGCTCTGGAATGTCTGTGAGATCTGTTTTTGTTCTTTTTTGAAATAAAGCCTTTCTCTGCCGATTACAGATACTGCAAAAACGGCAATTCCAACAGCAAAACCGTTACCGATGACCATAGGAAGTGTGCATATCTTTACAAAATCGAATGCAACCGCCGCATCATCCATATTGGTAAAGAATATCATCAACATATGGAAAACTTCTGTAACCATACCGATACCCAACCCATAGAGCCAGGTTGGCTTCTTGTTATCAAACATATACGTTCTGAGTACTGCCGCAATCAAACCGGCAAGAATTGTAGATACCGAGCAGGCAAGTTGCGTATATGTTCCGGCAAGGCCGAAATAAACTGCTACAAAACGATAAATACCACCAATAAGTCCTGCAATAATTCCTGCAGGAGCACCAAAGATAAGCCCTGCACACAAAGGTGCGGCGTCTCTCACATTCATGATGGTACCGTCGCCTATATCAAAGCCGCCGAATATTGTGGTTGCGAAAATCGCCATAAGGCCAAAAAGAACGCCGATGATTATTTGTTTTATTTTATAAGGCGTTTTGAAAAATGCTGTTTTTTTGTCAAGTATGTAGAGAAAAATGGCAAGAAGCGCATTATAGGATGCAGACATTATTAAATGTAGTGCCATATTTTCATCTCCTTATCAAAATTATCTTCGTTCTTATTCGATGGTAAGAATATCTAAAAATCCGGTAATATCAAACACTTCCATAATGCTGTCGTTCACTCCGGTAAGCTTCATGGAACCCTGCTGATTCATTGTTTTTTGTGCTTTTAAAATCACTCGAAGTCCTGCGGAAGAAACATATTCCAAATTGGTAAAATCAAAAGTAAGTTCCTTAAGATTCGCAAGAACTGCATCCAGTTCGTTTTCCAATTCCGGTGCGGTTTGTGTATCAAGTCTTCCTGATACGATGAGGGTCGCTGTGTCGTTTCCGATTTTCTTTTCAATAGTCATTTTTAAAATCTCCTTTTTTATGATAATGTTATGATTACTGTTTCCACGATTCGATTGGCTCGTAGAGAAATGATAGCTCTGCCATGGGAGTTTTTAAACTCTCGGCAAGTTTTTTAACAGCCTTTCGGATATCGGGCGAAAAATCCAGATACCAATCAATGGTTTCCAGGATGTATTTTCGCTTAAATTCCTCATCTGTTACGATTGCACACTGTAAATTATGCAATCTGTCTGCCGCTTTTACTACATAAGCAATGGGATTTTGACGGATGGCATTGACATATTCTGCCATAATATATCCCTTTTTCTTGGTCAGCAATTTCACCGCCGTAAGGATTTCATTGTTTCCGTATTGCAAAATTTCTTCTTCGGTTGCATCGGTATCCTCCAATAAATCGTGAAAAAGTGCTGCTATCTGATAATGTTCGCTGAGCCCCGCATCCTTCACAATTTCCGAAACCGCTATCGGATGGGTGATATAATCATCTCCGCCGATACGCTTTTGACCTTTATGCTTTTTCGTTGCAAATTTTAGAGCAAGCTCATAGCTTTCACTCATTAGCACTCCTCCTTCTGACTAAGAAGGTATTTTGCCTGTCTTTCCGCTTTTTCCTTGGTTCCCAAAGAAATTTTTAAGAATGCTGTCATTTTATCAAAATTATAGTTTTTTCTAAGAAGCTCTGCACGGCACAAGAAACGAAGTGCAACACTTGATGAAACGATATCCAGGTCTGCTGCAGACAAAGCTTTCTTTGCAAGTTTCATTGCAAGGTCATGATTTTCTTTGATCATCACTTCAATATCGCCAAGTTTGGTGATACCTAAAAATGCAAGCTGCGGAATATAGCTTTCGGGGTCAATCTCTCTGATTTCTGCACCTGAAATGGCGGCAATTTCCTTAATTAAGCCCTGCATTTTTCGGTTGTTTAAGACATATTCGTTTAACGAAATCATATTGATTGAAACATCGTCTGCATCATCTGTGATAATTCGTTGTCTGATATCTTCGGTATATCCCACCATATTGTCACGTGCACGCACAAATTCATCATCTGCAAGCTCGAGTAATCCTGCAAGACGGGCAAACTGTCGATTAATTTCTCTGGGAACACCAAAATCACTCTTATATCCGATATCGTGGTGAATTGCCGACCAGGCGTGCTGAAGAATGGTTCTTATCTGCACCTCAAATTTCTTTCCGCAGATTTCATCGGGCCACTTATCTCCAAACGGTAGTGAACAGATGTAATGAAGAGACAGATATCCAAACGAATCTTCCTTGATAAGAGCTCTTTTATCGGAAGAATTTTCCCGGTCAATCACAAAATTCTCTTCCACCTTTTGACCGATTTTATCAATTTCATCGGCTAAAAAGCAAACCACACGGCAACCGAGAATATCGGTGATATCTTCCAGGGTGTTGTATCCATCACCCTTTCTTTCAAGCTTTCCGGCAAGACTTTTTTCTTCTTTTACACGGTGTTCAACAGCTAAAACCGTAAGTCCAAGCTCCATTACAATATCCGAAAGCATGGTATGTACCGTGTCACCCAAGGTTACAAAGTCATTCCTTTGCTTCCTGTAATCCTCTAAAATTAATCTGCATTTTAAGTTCATAATTCCTCCTCCTTATAACAAACCTAACATCAGCCGGAACAAATCATAAATTGCGCCGCCCAATGCTCCGATTAAAAGTACCATAAACAAATATAAAAACATACTGGTTTTACTGATTTTATTATGTTCAATCGTGAAGTAAAAATTGTAATGTGCTTTCATATTGGCGTCACGTTCTTCCACCCACTGATAGGTGATGGCATCCGAACAGTTATACCCTTTCGGTGCATAATTTCGGTTTAGCTCCGCTTCCAGGCGCCTGATACGGTAACAGGTTGAATCGTTCATTTCATACTCATCGCCGAGAGAAATGGTAACCAATGCCTTTCTGATGCGTTGCTCCTGCAAATCTTCAATTTCATTGATTTCAGGCGGCAGAAGACGTGCTTCATTGATTCTGATGGAATATCCGTATTTTTCAGAAATGATGGGACTTTGAATCAAAGAATTGATTTTATCAAACATACCGCCCACATCAATCACCGGAGCAAACACCACGTCCAGGGTTTTATGGGGTATTCTGAATATAAGATACGCTTCATCGGATGTTATACATTCCTTAATAAATTCAAAATCAAAGGTAATCACCGTTCCGTATGAAACTGTTTCTGCTTTAATAAATTCATCGGCAAGATTGATAAGACTTACGGTTCTACCGTCATATCGAAGCTCCGAAGTGTATTTGGTTTTCTCAGAATCCACTTTTCCGTTAGTGTTAAACAACGCTCGAAGTGCCGAACTGTCGGAGAGCATATAAGATAAATCGGTGATTTCCGTTTCCTCTATCATAAAAGGAACAAAAATGTTAACTGCTTTCGTTTCTTTTGCTCCATACACACGCACGCTGATATCCACAAAGCTTTGGCCCTTTGGATTAATCCATTCATTTAAGTAAATTGTGCTTCTGTCGTCACCATCTATCCATAGCGCCCAACCATCATCGGCAAAGCGTTTTTTTTTATTTCCCAAGCTTGGTTGCCTCCTTCATTTTCCGTTTGTTTTCATACATCGCATCGTCGGCTTTGTTAAATACATCTATAAAGTTTTTATCTTTTTTAGAATCGTATCTTGCAAAACCTTTTGCAATGTTTACGGGAATAGCTTCCTTCTCTGTATCTACAATCCTATTTCCGCATTCTTCATCAAATTTTTTAAGAAGTAACTCTACTTCATCAAGGTCTCTGTTTTGTAAAATTGCCAAAAACTCGTCACCGCCGATTCTGAAAACCGGACTTCTTTTAAACACATCCGATATCACGCTTGCCGCACCTACAATCAACTTGTTACCTACATCGTGACCATATCTGTCGTTGGTTTCCTTGAGATAATTAAGGTCAAAAACCATAACGCCGAAGGCAATTTCTTTGGTTTCGATTTCTTTATCAAAATCTGTGATCCACGCCCAATATGAATTGGTGTTTCTAAGCCCTGTGAGAGTGTCGCGATATGCCATGAGATGTTGCAGTTTTTCGTGCTCCTTAAGCTGCAAAGTCATATTTTCAAACGCAGTACTTAAAAGCTTTATTTCATATGTATTGCTATGCACAATATCAACATCATAATCTCTGTTTGAAAGTTTTACCGATGCATCGGTCAGCTTTTTTAAGGGATACACAATTTTTTTCACAATAATGATTGCTATCAAAGAAAACATCACCGCAAGAATCAGCACAACAAAAAGGATTTTTAATGCGATATCATAACGAATCTGTCTGATATCTTTATAGCTTGCAGACAGGATAAGAGTCATTCCGTTGGTTAATTCTTCAGATACACTTAAGTACTCCTCCGGATGCTCATGAAGTTTTGTATCTTCGGCATGCTCCAAATTATACACATCGGCACCTTCAAACTCCAAATGAGCAAATCCGTTTTCATAAATTTTGATATTATGAACCTTATCGGTCAAAATGCTATAGTCAAAGTCCATACCAACAATGCCAACAAACTCATTATCGTAATATAACGGTACTACATAAGAAATCATCAGGATGTTGTTGTTTTTATTGTAATAAGGCAACATCCAAACGGGTTTTCCTGCTTCAAGCGGCTGCCAGTACCATCCCACATGCTCGGTATCAGATTTATCATAACGCGAAATATCAGTAGGTTCAAAGCGCATAAATCCGTCTTCCCTTTTTACTCTACTGTAAAACAACCCGAATGTGTTGTGCGAAAGTTCAGGTGCAAATCTGAAATAATACGCCACCGCACCATCAGTATTATTTGCTACATCAATAAACATTTCATCGGAACGCTCTAAAATATCGGCCTGTCTTTTCTCATCCTCAATATCGGCTTTACTGTTTATAAAATCGAGCACATAGCTTTCCATAATATGCACTGATTTTTCCATATCACCAAAAATATCATTGATTTGAGAAGCATCTTTTTCGCAGGTGACATTTATATAATCTTCTGTCTGATGCTGCACAAACTGATCGACCTCATATATGCTTAATCCACCTATGAACACCGTAATAGCCAACATTGCGGATATAACGGTCATTAAAACTTTAAATTGCATTGATTGTATTTTCACTTGTGATTAACCTTTCCGCTCATCGTATAAACCCGCTATGACAAACCTATAATAAATTTGAGATGCGTTTTTTTGCGTTATCCATAATTTCTTGCACATTTGCGCCGAAGATATCAAGCCCTTCTGCCGAGTAAAAGCTGATATCCGAAATACCGAAAAAGTTTTCCGAAAGTGCTTTTACATAGTCAAAACCGAAATTGTTGTTGCCGATATACCCACCCGAGGTAGTGATATAATATAACTTTTTAGCTTTGCATTTACTTACGGGGCGACCTTCTTCGGAATATTCGAAAGTGATTCCCGAAACTGTGATATTTTCCAAATAAATTTTTAAAATAGCAGGAAACGACAAATCCCAATACGGTGCCGCAATCACAATCATATCCACATTTGCAAACTGCTTTGCATATTTCATTTCCTCCTCGGAAACCGTATGCAATGCTCTTTTATCGATGTCTTGATTACAAAGGGGTAAAATCTTCTCTTGATACAAATGAACTTCGATGACTTCCCCGTTCAAGCCATTAAGTAAATGCCTTGAAAGTTCATCGGTTCTTGAATTTGGCCTTGCACAAGCATTGATAAACAAGATTTTATTCTTCATGTAGTTCTCCTATTTCAGCATTTCTAAAAGGCCTGTCATTTCAAAAATCTCGCAAACGAGGTCGTTTGCTTTTTCAATCCGCATTGTCCCTTGATTGAAATTCATTTTTTTATAGGCAGCCAGCAGAACTCGAATTCCTGAGGAGGATATATATTCCAACTCGGACATATCAAAAACAAGCTCTTTTGTGTTATCGGAAAGTTCATCTACTATCGATTGAAGATTCGGTGCAGTTGTTGTGTCGAGTCTTCCTGCGATTGACAAAGTAACAAGTTCAAAATCTCGTTCCACATTGATTGTCATAAAAATTCTCCTTTCAAAGAACATAACATAAATATAAAATAGCATATCCGATATGACAAACCTATGACAAATTCAAATTTATATACAAAAAATACGGCCGGATGATTCCGACCGTAAACATATTTATTAATTTGTTCCAAGAAGCAGCGAGAGGGTATCTTCTGCCCAGGAATACTGTGTCATATACTCACCATGAAACTGAGGCATTCCTGTCTTTAAATACCTATGATAATCGCAGTTGATTCTGGAAGGGTCAATTCGGTAATGATAGCCGTCCTGACAAAAGACATTTTGGGCACCTACATTGGCAAGTGCTTTTTTTAAGTCTCCCACAAGATGTCTTAAATAATCCATATTTTTCACATCATCGGTGTTCTCAGGCCACATCACGGCACAGATTTGTTTTCCCGTCATCCCGGCACCGTTTCTGTCCACAAGAACAGCAAAAAGTTCTTTTGCTTTGGTGCGCTTAAAGGTAAGTGCCTCTCCGTTTTTTAAAACTTCGAAATTGCCGAAGCATTTCACGTCTAAAAGCGAAGCATTAGGTTTTTTGCTTTTAATATGGTCAATTTCTTTTTGAACCGCCTCCGGCGTGATTGGTTTCATAAGATATCCGCTGCAGCGAAGCTGTATGGCATCCAGGGCGTACTCCTCATAACCTGTGCAAAAAACAATTTTACATTCGGGATGTAACTCAGTAATCTTTTCTGCCAAAGCAAGACCACCCATCCCGCGCATATTGATATCTAAAAAAGCAACATCTGCACAATTATGAGAAATCCACTCCAAAGCGGCGGAGCAGACAGAAAAATCATAAACCTCTTTGATATCGGTCGATGCCTTCACAATATCCGTAAGAGCGTTGAGCATTGGTCTTTCATCATCTACTGTGATTGCTATCATCATCGGTCCCCTCCTTTGGTATTTGTATCGTTGCCTTTGTGCCTTTTCCGATTTCACTTTCTATGGTAAGTGTTCCGTCGCACATTGCTTCAATTCGACCTCGGATATTTTTGATCCCCACATGCTTTAATTCATCATAGCCTGCATTCATATCAAAACCAACGCCATCATCGGTCACTTCAACAACATACGAGCTATCTGTCTCAAAAGCGGAGATTGTAACAATTCCGCCCTCTTCCAATCCCATAAGACCGTGCTTGATTGCATTTTCCACAAGAGGCTGAACCGAAAGTGCGGGCAAGAGAAATTCCACCGAACGAAGGTCATATTGTATGGTCATATCAGGGAAACGCACCTGCTCTATGTCGGTATAATGCTTTACGTGATTCATTTCCTGCGAGAATCTGATAGGTTTCGCATTATCGAGTTCGCTGAAGTTCCCTCTTAAATACAAACTGAAATTACGAACAAGTTTGGAAGCTTCTTTTGGCTCCGTGATACAAAGTTGCTCAATGGTTCCCAATGTGTTATAAATAAAATGAGGCTGAATCTGACTTATCATAGTGGCGATACGGCTTTCAGTAAGTTCTGCTTTTAAAATCAGTTTTTCCGCTTCCAGTTCTCTTGCTCTGATTGCCGCGTTTAAGTTTTGCGGAACAACCTTTAAAAGCACAATTACCGATGCCACAAAAACAAGGATAAATACAATTTCTGAAACAATTCCGCCCTGCCATAAGCCAAAACCGATTCCTGCTACATCAATGAGAAAGGAAACCACTGGCATCGCGGCAAAAACGGAAAGTATTTTTTCATTCTTCTCCCCTTTTGCAAAACGAATTGCAAAAAGAATTATCATCACAATGCAAATCAAGCTCTGCATCGTTGCCCATATCGGTAATGCATCATAAAACTTAACATCGCAAGCTATTGGAGCAACCATACACCCAAGGGTTAAAAGCAATGAAAAAGAAGTCAAAATATTTCCGATGGTTTTAGATTTTCCCTCAAACCATCCGCCAACAACAGCCGTGATTGCAAGCATATAAAGCATAACAGAGCCCGTTACCATACGAGTGTTGAATTTAATAATTTCACTAAAGAACATCACTCCGTGGCCCTTAAATATGAAGTAGATCCCTGCCGAGAAAATACCAAAGCCCACAAGCCACAGATTTTTGCTGCCTTCAATATGAATCAGTATCGAGAATATCGCAGTCCCCAAAAGCATAAAGGCAAACAAAATCAGAGCAATGCCGAAGATTCTGTGAAAACTTCCTCGGTTTAATGTATCTCTCTCAAAAACAGTTCCGCCATAGGTGCTTAAATTATTTAAAAAATCATCAACAGCTCCGGAGTTTCCGAATTTATGAGGATTTTTCAATCTGATTGTGATTTCATCCGACCCCTGACATTCATAGCCGATATACATTTTACCGCAAAGATCCTCACCAATCAGATCGCTCTCGGCATCAAAAGGACGAAAGATTTCTCCGTCTTCTGAAATTTCGCCGCCAATGTGGTTAAAATAAAATGCCAAAATGGTACCTTGAGATGCATTGCCCACAACCTCTCCCGAAGCAGGAACAAAAAGCTTAAAATTTCCTTTCAGCGTCACATCTCCCTTGTCGGCAGGAATATGCTCTCCTTTGACATAAGGCTTAAAATCTCCGTCAGCAACTTGATACTCACCCTGAAATTGGGCAGAAAGATATATGGCATTCATCGCCTGATTCCCAAAATTTCTTCCGGTACATACAAATGTACAAAGAACAACGGCAAACAGAGCGATACAAACACCAATCACGATTTTATTTTTCAAGTTGTTTTTATTAGATTTCATAGCAATCATTCTCCGAACCGGTATTTCTATTCGTGGATTACAAACTCAACAATATGATAAGCGCTGCCAAAAAAACCGCTCCTGCAATCGCAACATAAGACAATGCGCGTTTTACTTTCCAGTAGGAAAACGCCTCGCATACACACACAACGATTATGGCAATACAGGTAATCAAATCTGCTGAACCTACTTTTCCTGCTCTTTCCAACGCTTGAAAAATCAGATACACCAATAATGCAATTCCCGCAATAATGTCCATAACTTTTTGAAATGCAGTTTTTTCACTCCATTTTTGATTCATGGTGAACACCTCTTTCGTATATTTTATCAGATTTATTTCGTTTTTTCAATAAATCTGTGAAGAATTACCGCAAATTCTGCTCTTGTGGCGTAATCCTTGGGATTTACCGTGCTGATTGTTTTCCCGTTTATCAATCCTTCGCCGATCACATACTGCATGGCAGGAATTGCATATTCTGTGATATCAAAAGCATCATCGTAGGAAAGTATATTGGTTTCCTCACCCACACTGATATCATATTCCTTAAACTGTGCATACAGATATAAAACGGATGAAAGTTGTTCACGGGTAATCGTTGATTGGGGATGAAAATCCTTATCATTTTCATAAATCAAACCGTTATCTTTCGCCCAACAAACTGCCTCGGCATACCAAGGGGCATCCTCCGTGGATTCATATTCCGACTTTATTTCTTCCAGATTGTATAAAATTTGAAAAAGCTCTGCCCAAGTGATATCTTTTTGAGGATGAAAGAATTTGTTTTCATCACCCTGCATCAGTTTATTTTTCAAACAATATGCCACGCCATCGTGATACCAATCGTATTCGGGCAAATCATTTCCGTCAATGCTAAAGTAAGGAACAATTGCTGTGGTAAGTTCCTCAAACCAGGTTTTCCCGTTGGTTCTTTGGGTATCAAGCGTATTGATAATATAGGAACGGATACGTTGACGAACCGCCGGATTTTCGGGTTGTGCTATACTTCCCACTGCACTGATCACGTAATAATTCCCGTCTCTTTCACCAAGGTACATCATTTCGTGACCACTAAAATAGAGAATGGTTCCAAACGGAAGAGCGTCAAAAAATTTGATTTTTTCTTCCTTTGCCATATACTGCATATCCACCTTTACCATAGGCATAGCGGTCTGCCAGGTGGTATTTCGTGCAAGCTCCAATCCAAAACACTTATACACATTTCTCATATAACCCGAACAATCATCGGAATTAAGGCTTCCGCCCCAACCATAGGTATTGCCGAGTGCCGAAAATGCTACTTTTGAAATATTCTCTTTTGTAAGAGGCATATATCCCGCCGATACATTTTCGTGCTCTGAAATAAGCGTTAATTTTTCGGAATATGTGCCATTTTCCTTTCTTGCAGGCACCCGCACAACATAATTATTGTACGCTGCGCGGTTATCGATAAGCTCGTTAGGGTCAACATCTTTCGCAAGTTTCAAAACCGTTCCCATCGTGAGCATAAGGTCTGATCGGTCTGCACCTACTATTGAAGTTTCGGTAAACACCTTATCGCCCCATACAACAAGAACATCTTCGCTTTTAATATCCCAGGCAGAAAGCCACTCATCCTTATCTTTGCAAATGGCAACTGAGTCAGCAGGAATCCATCCTGAACAACAAATGCTTTTCGCAAGATAGAATTTGCCATCTTTTGACTTTGATGTGATAACAACCGGTTCATTCACTCGGACGGCAACCAGATACTGATAGTCAAAATCGGAGTCTGACGGGTCGTCCCAAATAGCAATCGGAGACGGAAATGTACGAAGCTCGGTTCTTTTGGTTGCGATACCATAAAGCACCTTTTGCTCTTTTTTAGCATCGGAATTTTGAGTGTTTGCAATGATTTTATCATAATCCTTTTGTGTGGCTTTCTCAGTACTTTCCAAATATGTCCAACCAAAATAATAATTGGCATCCGCCTGAGAAGATTGTAAAATTGCTCTATTTAATGCAATTCCGTCGACCACTTCAGGTTGATTTTTCAGGTCGTACATATTCGTACCCTTTGCCGCAATTGTTTCCCGATTCAGTTTCTCTATTTCGGCATAAGTCATTAACACATCCGATTCATCTGTCCAATAGGACGGAGCGGTCATTTCACTCGTTACATCAGGAAGATAATAGCCCCCTGCCGCCAAACAGTTTACCGTCGTGCATAAAATCAACGGAATTAAAAATAACAATTTCTTTTTCATAACTGCTTGCCCCTTTTTTATTGTTCAATTAAATACATTGCATCTTAATTTTTTAGTTTTCAGCTCTGTTATGGATTCCTCCAAGAGCATCCATTTCAGCATCAATTTGAGCACCGTGATTTACTATTGCTCCGCTACAGAAAATATCAGCATCTTTTTTCTCGGAAACAGCATAAACATTAGCGCCGTTATTTGCCTCTAAAGAACCGAAGCACTCAATAGCATAAGTGTTCTTTGATGCTGCTTTCACAGTTGAACCGTTACCAATCTCCATAAGACCGGATACCCGTACACATTCGCCCAAATCTGTAGCATCATCATCAACAAAAACTTCAAGAGAGGTGTCTTTGCCAAGGAACAAATCTCCGCTGACACCAAGTCCTTTGCAACTTTCACTAGCACCTTGTTTTACTGAAACATTGAGCGAAGTGCCTTCCTCAAAAAGAGCGTTGCCACGAACGCGAACACCTACACAGTTCTTTGCAGCACCATTGTTCACAGTAACTGCCGCTTTTTCTGCAACCAACAAAGAGGAATCACAGACGATTCCGTTCAACTTGTTTTCACAATCCGAGGTTTTAAGCGTAACGTCACTCATAACTTTAAGATCGGATGCATAAATTCCGACTGCTTCCGCACTTTTACTTGGGAATTCGATTGTTAAAGAACCATCTCCCAAAAATGTAAGATCCTTACTGAGATAGTAGTCACTTACGTAAATGCCGGCGCTGTATTCTTCGTTAGTGCAGACAAGTTTATTTTCGCCGATAAGTTCAATATTCAAATCTATTTTTGAATAAACACCCCAATCATTTGATTCAATTGTGGCATTATCAAATGTCAGGATATTATTCCGGGCATTATAGTACACCGTACCGTCACCTAAAATATCGCTTGCATTCGTTTTTTTCACGGATACACCTGCAACCTGAATTTTCCCCGATGTGAGGTCCATAGATCTGTTACCAAACATCAGAGCAACACCCCAAAATGTACTCCAGATTAAAGCAAGCACAAGGAGTACACCAATGACGATTTTAAAACCTTTTTTGACCTTTGCCATAGTAATTCTCCTTAGTTCATTTATTTCTTCTTACCAAATTAAATACCAATTATTTTTTATATTATCAAACCCGTTATGACAAACCTATGACAAATTATTTTATAAAAAAACAAAATGCAATACTCGTATGTATCTGACAAACAAGTATTGCATTTTAGTTTAACATTGAGATTTATTATAAAATCATTTGACACAACGCTTACTCGTGTCAAGTCAGGAGAACAGTGAATAATAAGAACCATCACCCAACACGAAATCACAGATTTCTGTTGGGTACCCGAGAGCCTTGATACTCGCAAGCTCGTATTAGGACCTACTAACTTTTCCCTATTTTTTCACTATAGTTTTTCCGAACAAAATTCTTTAGAACCCGCGAGAATACTGAATTTTCTCGCTCCTGCTTTTTATGTAAATATCATAAATCGGCAAACTAATATTTTAAATTTTATAGACTTGACACGAGTAAAACAAAAATCATCTTATATCAAATGCACACTCGTCGGTTGTGTTAGTTAATTCAGCCCACCTAGCTGAAAGCAATTTGGCATAGTCCAAATAAAACAAACCATAGCACCCTAACGCATATCCGTCATTTACTTCAATCATCAATGTCCTACCATCATCAGTTACACCAAAGTCTATTGCATATCCTTTGGGTGCAGTAGAGAAAGCTTTCACAGCATCCTCAATGACCGATGGGTTATAGTGAATTTTCCAATCACCTTTGTATGGTCTTACATCCAGTATTTTGTCATATCTAACAAAACATCTCCACTCTGCTGTAAAATTTACAATTTCAGAGCACATCGCGTCGGGATCTTCCCCACATGTTCCACACCCTATTAAATCTTTAGGAGACCGAACAACAACACCAGTAAATTTTTTATCTTCAACTGGCTTCACAAAAACTGGCCACATGTCTGGATTATTGGTTACTTGACTCATTTTTACCGGCCAGATTTTTCTTCCTAAAAATCTTGACAACTCATTAGGGTAATCCATTTCAGGTGTTATAATATTAAAATCAAACAATCTTTCTCTTACTGTACCAACATATCCAACAACCACATCTTCAATGTTACTTTTTCTTAATTCTTCGGGAGTTTGGAACATAATCGTTTCAAATCCCATTTCCTTAAATCCCTGATAAGCATTAAAAAAATTATAATTGTGTGGCATATAATCATTTTTAGATTGTATATACACTTTCATTAAGTATTCACCACCATATTTCCTTGTTTTTCAATCTTATTCGACACAATTCGAGTTCGTGTCAAGACAGGATAAAACAATTGTTTTAATATCGATTAACCAAGCTTAAAATTTGAAAATTTAAATATTTCTTTTATTAGTCACAGTATAGCACTATCCCCGGTTTGTGTCAAGGAATCTTCCCGGAAAAAAATATTGATTTTTTTATAAAAATGCTTGACAATTATTGGAAGTTATGGTAGACTAACTAACGGTTAGTTATGACTAACTCGAAAAAATCCACACAATGATCAGGTGAAGATATGAATTTAAAAGATGCTTTAGAAGGAAAAGAATATACCGTTTCGGAAATTTGCACGGATGATGAAGAATTGGAAGCTTTTTTATTCTCTCTCGGTTGCTATGCAGGTGAAAAAATCACTGTAATTTCTCAGAAGAAAAAAGGCTGCACCGTTGCAATTAAGGACAGTCGTTATCATCTTGACCAATTATTGGCACAAGCAATTCTGATAGTTTGATATTTTTTTGAATATTGGTTAGTTATAACTAACCGTTCAACGACTTTTGTTTTAAAACATTACATATATAAGGAGTTTCATTATGAAAATTGCATTTGCCGGAAATCCGAATTCCGGAAAAACGACAATGTATAATGCACTGACCGGTCAAAATGAAAAAGTGGGAAACTGGGCAGGTGTTACGGTTGATAAAAAAGAACATCGAATCAAAAAAACATATTGTCCCAACGGAATGGATATCATTGCAGTCGATTTACCCGGTGCATACTCCATGTCCCCTTTTACATCCGAGGAATCCATCACCAGAGATTATGTGCAACAAGAAAATCCCGATGTTTTAATCAATATTGTGGATGCAACAAACTTGGGACGCAGTTTGTTTTTTACCACACAAATTTTAGAACTGGGAATTCCCGTTGTAATTGCTTTAAATAAAAGTGATATCAACGAAAAAAAGCAAACCGTTATCAATGTGACGGAATTAGCCAAGCAGTTGGGATGCCCTGTTGTGGAAACGATTTCCACATCCTCGGAAGGACTTGGAGATTTAATTGCGGCAGCAGTAAGACAAATCGGAGAACAACAAAGTGCTCCCTTTATTCAGAATAATATCGATTTTACCGATAAGAAAGCCGTAAGAGATGCCGACAAAAAACGCTTTCAATTCGTTAATTTAATTGTTTCTGCGGTGGAAAGCAGAAAAATCAAATCCAAAGATCACACCATCAGTGATAAAATTGATGATATTATCACCAACAAATGGGTTGGGCTTCCGATTTTTGCCGTGGTGATGTGGTTTGTATTCTTTGTATCTCAGGCTTGGTTAGGGCCTTGGTTGGCAGATGAAATCCTCTGTCCTGCAATTGATAGTTTCGGAGAATTGGTTGCGGCTTGGATGGAAGGAACAGAACCGATTTTACAAACCATTGTTGTGGATGGAATCGTGGGCGGTTTTAGTGCAGTGGTTGGATTTTTGCCCCTTGTAATGGTGATGTATTTTCTGATTGCAATGTTGGAAGATTGCGGTTATATGGCAAGAGCTACCGTTGTGTTGGATCCTATTTTCAAAAAAGTAGGGTTATCCGGAAAATCCGTGATTCCCTTTGTCATCGGGACAGGTTGTGCCATCCCCGGCGTTATGGCGTGTCGTACCATTCGTGATGAGAGAGAAAGAAGAGCGGCAGCTATGCTTACTCCCTTTATGCCCTGCGGTGCAAAATTACCTGTGATTGCCTTGTTTGCAGGCGTATTCTTCGGAGACAACCCCTGGGTTGGAACCGTTATGTATTTTGTGGGGATTCTTCTGATATTTATCGGAGCATTATTAGTGAATGCCATTGTTGGTTGTAAACGAAAAAATTCTTATTTTATTATTGAGTTACCCGAATATAAAGCACCATCTGTGAAACGGGCATTCTTCTCTATGTGTTCCCGTGGTTGGGCGTACATTGTAAAAGCGGGAACCATTATTCTGGTTTGTAATGCTCTGGTTACCATTATGCAGGGATACGGTTGGGATTTTCGTCCTACTGAAAATGTAGATTCATCCATTTTAGCTTCCATCTCTGCACCGATTGCCTTTTTACTGATTCCCCTTGGATTCGGTGTGTGGCAAATGGCGGCAGCTTCCGTTACCGGTTTTATTGCTAAAGAAAACGTTGTGGGAACTCTTGCATCTGTTTACGGAATTTCCAATTTTATTAATGCAGAAGAACTTGCTATGGTGGAAGGTTCGGCAGCCAATATTGAAAGTGTGCTTGGAATTTCAGCAGCAGCCGGACTTGCTTGCCTGGTATTTAATTTGTTTACTCCCCCCTGCTTCGCTGCAATCGGTGCAATGAATGCAGAATTAAAAAGTAAAAAATGGTTATTAGGCGGATTATCTTTACAACTCGGTATCGGATATATGATGGCATTTTTCGTATATCAGTTTGGAACTCTGTTTACAGAAGGTACCTTTGGTGTTGGATTTATTCCCGGATTGTTGGCAATTTTAGTTATGGTTGCGATTATAATCGGCTTAATTATCCACGGTAAACAACGGTTAGAGCAAGAACAACAAAGCAAAAATCGAGCAAAACAAACAAAACAAGCAATCTAAATAAGGAGTGATTCTTTTATGAGAAATCTTCTTGCAATTGGGATTATTGTGATTGTGCTGGGGAATGCTGTTTGGTACATTATCAAAAAACGAAAAAAAGGAATTGCCTGCATCGGTTGTCCAAACGGAAACTGCAAGGCATGCAAAGAGGAACATCGTTGTAATAATCCTTATTAAAACTAATAAAAAACCGTTTACAATTGTGTAAACGGTTTTTTTATTGAGATTACATAAATTTTACTGAACATTCAGTTTTAAAAATTCCTGATATGCTTTTTCCCAAGCTTCAACATCCTGAGGTTTATAGGTAATGGTGTTTTCGGAATTTTTGATAATCTGACGAGCTTCTTTTAAGTCCTTGATATCGCCGCCTGCAATCAACTGAGCCGCAACATTGCCGAGTGCAGTTGCTTCGATAGGTCCTGCAACCACATCAACGCCGCAGGAATTTGCAGTCATCTGGCACAGAAGATTATCTTTGGTACCGCCGCCCACAATATGAATCACTTCATATTTTTTGCCGGTAACATCCTGAATATTTTCAAAAGCGAAGCGGTATTTCAATGCTAAGCTTTCATAGATACATCTCATTACTTCCCCACGTCTTTCAGGAACATACTGATTAGTATCTTTGCAGTAATCCTTGATATACTGAGGCAAGTTTCCGGGTTTACCGAATTTGGGGAAATCAGAATCAATAAAGCATTTGAAGGCTTCTTCTGCCAATGCTTCTTTTTCCAAATCCCCGTAGGTTACGGCAAATCCTTCACGAATCCACTGACGTCTGGATTCCTGAATGAGCCACAGACCCATAATGTTCTTTAAGAAACGAATGGTATCGTTGTATCCGCCTTCGTTGGTCAGATTATATTTTTGGGATTTTTCATTGATATAGGGCTGTTTTGCTTCGGTGCCGAATAAAGACCAGGTTCCGCAGCTGATATAGATGAAATCTTCTTTTTCGGAAGGAACTGCCATAACTGCAGAGGCAGTATCGTGAGAACCAACTGCACAAACGGGAACAGATGCAACACCAAGTTCATCGCAAATTTCTTTGGAAAGCATACCTTTTTTGGTACCGGGTTTCACAATTTTCGGGAATAAACGTCTGGGAATTCCCAATTTATCAATCAAATCAAAATCCCATTCTCTGGTTTCTGCATTGACTAACTGAGTGGTGGAAGCGTGGGTATATTCCACAGTTTTTTCGCCGGTTAAGAAATATGCCAATAAATCGGGGAACAGTAAGAAACAGTCTGCACGATCCAGTAAATCTTTTCTGTATTTTGCTAAATAATACAGCTGGAAGATGGTGTTGAAGTTCATAAACTGAGTTCCGGTTTTCTGATAAATTTCTTCTTTGGGAACAATTTGGAATACTTCTTCCATAATGTTATCGGTTCTACAGTCACGGTAGTGAACGGGATTTTCCAAAAGTCTTCCGTCTTTATCCAGTAAACCAAAATCCACACCCCAGGTGTCGATACCGATACTGTCGAAACCGCCGTTATGATGTGCGGCTAAAATCCCCTGCTTAATTTCAAACAATAAACGCAGCACATCCCAATATAAAGTACCGTTTACATAAACGGGGTCGTTGGGAAAACGATGCACTTCTTTTAATGAAATTTTATTATCATCATAGCTTCCGATAATGGCTCTTCCGCTGGAAGCACCGAAATCGAACGCTAACACATTTTTACTCATTGTTGATTCCTCCATTGTTTTATATTATTCTACGGTTACTTTATGTTTTTTAAATACTTTTTTCCAATCATCGGATAATTCTTCATCAGTAAACAACATATCAATCTCAGAAAAATTACTGAGCTTAATAAAACCGACTTTCTCAAATTTGGATTTATCCAACAGTAAGAACTTATTCATCGCATTATTAAGCATTGCACGCTTAATCTGGAATTCCACATCATTGGATTCTAAAACCCCCTGCTCCATGGTCATCCCTTTACTACTGAAAAACATTTTGTTGGCACAAAAGTTTTTATTGATATTATCCACGGCAACCTCGCCCACAAAGGACTGGTTATTTACATCCAACACGCCACCGGTCGAAATTACTTTGATTTTTTCGCAGTTGGATAATTCTTCTAAAATCTGAAGGTTATTGGTGATTACTGTGATATTTTTCATATCTTTTAACTGTTTGGATAAGTAATAGGAAGTGGTAGAACCATCTAAAAAGATGGTATCACCGGGACGAATATGATTCACTGCTTTTTTTGCAATTGCAATTTTTCCTTCAATATTCAGACCTCGACGTTTTTCCAACGACAAATCCAAGGTAGCTTCTTCATAAGGAACTGCGCCACCGTGAGTACGGGTCAATTGTTCCATCTGCTCCAGCTTTTCCAGGTCACGTCGGATTGTTTCTACCGTAACCTCTAAATCACGAGCCAGGTCGTTTACCAGAACACTGCCGTTTTGATTTAAAAGTTCTAAGATGTGTTTTCTTCGTTCTAATGCAAACAAAAGAACACCTCCGTATCCTATAAATTGTTTATGATAAGGAAATAGGCTTTAAAGTGGAATAATCATTTTAAAGCCTAAAATTTCAAAAATTATTGCAAATACTGCCATAAATCCTCGTGAGGAGATGCAATCACAACAGTATCATTTAAAATGCCGTTATCCGCTGCGGTTTTTCCACCTGCTTCTACCCCTGCGGTTACCGCCGCAACGCTACCGGATAATGCCACATAGGATTTGCCGCCCATACCTCTGGCAACTCGCAGTTCACAAATTTCCACAGCAGCTGCCTTTAAGGCAGCATCCGCAGATAAAATGCAGGACGCTGCGGAAAATGTTTCGATAATGCCGAGCGCACCGTTGGTTTCACCGCTTGCGGCACCGTTTAAGGCATCAAAGACACGCACATCAATGTTACCAAATTCGGAAATATCCAGAATTTTATCGGCGAAATTTTCCTGTGCATATTCACATGCAAGATGCACGGAAGACACACTTCCACCAAAAATCATCACAAATTTCCCTGGGCAAATGGGTTGCGCCATCACCATAGAAACTTGAGTTTTCTTTAAAATATTGTCACAAATGAGATAACCTTTTGCAATGTTACTCACTTCAATAATTCCAATGGATACCATCATTATTTTTTACCGCCTTATTACTTAAAAACCGTTAGGAAACGGTAATCACAATACCGGATTCGCTTACAGAAAAGACTGTGCCGTTCACGGAACTGTGAATATTGGCACCCAGTGCATTTTCTTTGGGCTTAATAATCAACTGACCAACTGATACACTATCCCCCGTTTTTACAACTGCTTCTCCGGGAGCACCAATGTGCATCTTCATGGGAATGGTTACACGGTTTGGTTCGGGAATGGTGACAAATTCATATTCATCACGATAATATTTTCTTACACCCAATCTGTTTACCAAACGTTTAGAGGGAACTCTGCGATAAACTCGTTCTGCAACCGGTTTGGATTCGTCCGCCATCACAGCTTTCACGCCATTCTTTAACAATTCCGCTTTCACACGGGCAAATAAACGGTTGGGGCTGATATTCTGCGGACAAGCAATGGTCTGACAAACACCGCAGTTGGAGCAGTAAAACGCACCCATAAAGGTTTTGGTGTCGGTTGCTTTTGCAGATAATCTCTGCACGATTTTATGAGGTTCAATGGGATAACCCATTAAATAACGGGGACACATATCGGTACACATTCTGCAACCGCAACAGTTTCCGGAAGAGCGATGCAATGCATCTGCAAGACTTCTGGTTTTTAAACGGATACAAAGAGTATTATCCTCGATAATAAGCAAACTTTTTGTTGTTTTTGTTACAATTGCCGTGTTCGGATTGATAATGTTTCCCATCATGGGACCGCCGTCCAACACAGTGCAATTTTGGGGAACTTCAATTTGTAAGCTCTCAAAAATATGAGAAACAGGTGTTCCAACGGGAACCTTCATCACATAAGTTTTGTCTGTTTTTCCGCCAACGGTTAAATACTTATGGGTAACCGGGATATCTTCCAAAGCATTGGCAACATTATAAAGTGTTTCCACATTCATAACCACAACACCAACGGAAATCGGAAGACGACCTGCAGGTACAGCTTTCCCCAAAGTTTCCTGAATTAAAACAATTTCATCACCGGAAGGATAAATATCTCCGGTAAAGCGATAAGAAATATTACCTTTGGTAATTTCTTCTTTCATACCAAGGAGCTCTGCTGTGTGTTTTTTGATACCGATTACACCATTTTTCGCACCGGTTTTTTCAACCACGGTAGCCAAAGCGGATTCTAAACGCTCTCGTTCTTCACAAAGCAGATAAAAGTCAGTTTTTAAAAGTGGCTCACATTCGGTACCGTTAATTAAAATGGTTTCGATATTGTCAGCCAATTTTACATGAGTGGGAAATCCCGCTCCGCCGGCACCAACCACGCCGGCTTGTTGTATCAATTTTTTTAAGGTTTGCATCTTAAATTCAATTCCTTTTTATGAAGCGCAAATCAACGCTCTTTTCAAACGAATTACAGATTATAATTAGACTGGTCAACAATTCCCACAATCACTGCATCAATGGGAGTTTTTTCATTCTGACAAGCAAATCTTGCACTGTCACCCAAGGTAACTAAAACAATATCGCCGATGCCGGCACCTAAAGTATCCATGGCAACAACAAAATCATCCTTACCTTTGCCAATGTTAACCACCATCAATTTAAAGCCGGTTAAGCTATCCAGCTTACGGGTGGAAAAAATAGAACCTGTAACTTTTCCTACTACCATAACAATACATTCCCTTTTCTTTTACTAAATTTTTGGTGTATGCTATTTTGAAATAATTCTTACGTTGTCTCCGTTCTTTAAGCCTGCGGAGTTTGCATCATCGGTATCGATATGCATTTCGGTATTGAAATCATCACGCACACGAACCTGCACATCAAAGAATCTGGTGGGTTTTACACCGTCGATTTCCACATCAACCAAAGAATTATCGGTCACACCGAATTTGCTTGCAGTTTCGGGAGTCATATGAATATGACGGTTTGCAATAATAACGCCTTCATCCAGGTAGATGGCTCCCTTCGGCCCTACCACAACCAGACGTTCAGAACCCTTGATTTCGCCGGAAGGACGAACCGGAGGGCTCACCTTTAACACAAAGGTGTCAGTTCTGGAAATTTCAACCTGAGTATTTTTTCTAACAGGCCCCAAAACACGAACATTTTCGATGGATTTTAAGGATTTACCAACTAAAGTAACAACCTCTTTTGCGGCAAATTCTTTTCCCATCAAAGGCTTTAACATGGTTAATTCATAACCTTTGCCAAACAGCTTTTCCAAATCATCCTGGGATAAATGAATATGACGCTGAGACACCCCAACTTTAATTTCGGAATCATCTGCAGTTTTTGCAGGTTTACTGTCGTTTTGTTTATACATTGCCAATACTTGTTTTACAACTTCACTCACGATTTTTTCCTGTTCCAAAATGTTCACAACCTTTCTTTTTGAAACTTCGTTCCTTCAGTCCATTCTTTCAGATTCAAGGGTGCAATCTGAAAGAACAAACTGAATTTCTTCTTTTGCTTTCTTTTTCTGCATTTGCGGTACACGGTAAAAACCGTGCACCGCCTGCATCCATGTTTTAAAAAATGCAATTATTTAATCTGGGGCAGAATTTTTTCTACATCACCGTGCGGTCTCGGAATAACGTGAACAGCAACGATTTCGCCCAGTCTTGCAGCAGCTTCAGCGCCTGCTTCGGTAGCAGATTTAACTGCACCAACGTCGCCTCTAACCATAACGCTTACTAAACCGGAACCGATTTTTTCAGTACCGATTAAGGTAACGTTAGCTGCTTTTACCATTGCATCAGCTGCTTCAATTGCAGCTACTAAACCTCTGGTTTCAACCATTCCTAAAGCTTCAAAGTTCATTACGAATACCTCCATAATTTATTTTTTGTTTTTTACGAAATTGGATTTAGAAATCTGTGAGGAATTTGGTAACCTCTTCATGAGGTCTTGCAATTACTTCACAACATTTCACATTGCCGATTCGTGCGGCAGCCACACGTCCGGCTTCCACTGCAGAAGTTACAGCGGATACAGTGCCTGCAACAACCATAGTCACCAATCGACCGCCGAGACGACGTTCAATATGAACCAGTCTTACATTTGCGGCCTTTAACATAGCGTCTAAACCTTCAATGGCTGCGGCTAATGCCTGCACTTCCAATAAGCCGATTGCTTCCATTTGTTCGTTCTCCTTTCACTACGGGATTATCTCTCACTCCAAACGGAGCGAGAGACATCCGTTCGATAGAGTCAAGGATTTATCTTACTTTAATTCGGGTAAGATTTTTTCCACATCGCCGTGGGGTCTGGGAATTACGTGTACAGCAACGATTTCGCCTAATCTTGCAGCAGCCTGAGAGCCTGCTTCGGTAGCAGCTTTTACTGCACCAACATCGCCTCTAACCATAACACTTACTAAACCGGAACCGATTTTTTCGGTACCAACTAAAGTAACGTTAGCTGCTTTTACCATTGCATCAGCTGCTTCGATTGCAGCTACTAAACCTCTGGTTTCAACCATACCTAATGCTTCAAAATTCATTTTTAAATCCTCCTGGCCTTTGGCCTTTTATAATAATTTTTATTAACGATTGTTATTCCCCGATTTTTTGCTGTTCGGGTTCATCAGCATTTTTTGCTTTTGCAGGACGCCCTCTTTTTTTCGGAGCGTTCGCAACAACTTCTTCTGTTGCTATCACTTCTTCCGTAACCGGTTTGGTTACTTCCGGAGTTTTTTCTACTTTTTTCACGGATTTTTTTCCGATGGGTTCATTCCCAACCTTACACAGATATGCTAACTTTTCAATATCCGGTCCGGGACGGGAAATGATGTGGGATACGATGTAAAGCCCTCTTTGTTCTGCCTGCGCTCTTGCAGCAGCAACACCTGCAGTTACTGCAGAAACGGAACCTTCCATCTTCACAATCATTACCAAGGGAACTTCCGCGCTATCGCCGTTGGCAGGTTTTGTGGTATCCAATGCAATGATTTTTACCGCAGCTGCTTTTGCAGCGGCATCGGCACAAACAATTGCGGTGGTGAAACCGAAAACCTCAACCATTCCCAATGCATTCATTGTAAATCCTCCTTATATTCAGATTCACTCTGATTATTCATTGATGATGGCGATTTTTAAGCCTTCCATCTTCAGATTGGTCTGATGAGCTTCATTGATCTGGGAAAGCGGATATTTGTGAGTAATCAGCTTTTTAATCGGTAAACCGATACCCTGAGCTCTCTTTAAGAAATCGAAGGTAGTTGCATAATCGCGTAAGGTATATACCCAGGAACCAACAACGGTCAGTTCTTTTGCGCAAATATCAAAGTGGGGGTTAATGGTAGCATCTCCACCATTGATGAAGAAGCCGAGTTCGCAAAGTCCGCCGCCTTTTCTAACGAATTTATAAACGTTGGAATGAGCGATGGGAGAACCGGTACACTGGAATGCAAAGTCAGCAAAGTAACCGCCGAATGCATCTTTCACAGCATTTGTTAACTCGTCAATACCTTTGTGGTTTTTAAAGTTAACAGATTTAGTTGCGCCCATTTCTTTTGCAAACTGTAATCTCTTTTCTTCACCATCTACTGCAACGATGTTTTCAACACCCATAGTGCGTAAGATTGCGATACATAACAAACCGATGGGTCCGCAACCCTGAACAACCACGCGGCTGTTGAATCTTAAGATACCAACAGTTTTCGCACGTTCTACTGCATGGATTAAAACAGCAGCAGGCTCAATTAAAATTCTGCTTTCTAAATCTAAGTCAGACACATTGAATACGGTGGAACCGCCTCTGATTACCATATAGTCAGCAAACCAACCATTCAGGTGAATATCATCGTCGGGAATTAAACCGTAAACATCTGCGCCGTCACCAACGTTCTGTTTGTTTAAGTCAAACATCGTGATGTTGGGGTCATCTTTAAAAATCATACAGGTAACAACTTTGTCACCGATGTTTAAAGCTTTGCCTGCGCTGTCTTTTTTCACATTTTTACCCATTTTCACGATTTCGCCGGTACCTTCGTGACCTAATACCACAGGGATTAAGCCGAAGGGGTCACGTTTGAACTCGTGAGCGTCAGTTCCGCAGATACCGCAGCCTTCTACTTTGACTAAGATATCGTCGTCACCAAGTTCGGGAATGGGAAACTCTTTGATATCGTAATGCTCCAAAGAGGTGAGCATTGCGGCTTTTGCAGTTTTGGGGATAGGACCTGCAGATTTTCCGCAAGTGCAATTTCCGCCACAGCTGCAATCAGAACCGCCGTTTAAGTTGTTTAAAACTTGTTTTACGATTGATTCAATCGCTTTTTCGTTCATTTCCATCTTAACGATCCCTCTTTCTGTATATGATGAATTTTTAAACTAAATAATTCTGAAGCCATCCACCAGAACACATCTTCTCTGACGGGTAAAGCTTCTTGCGGAGGTGATACCTTCGCCGGTGGGACCTGCGATGGTAAAGGTGGTGTGACCTTCCCCGCCTGCACCGATACCTGCATAGGAAGGTGCATTTTTCACAAAGATAGTGGTTTCCACTTCTCTTGCAAATTTGGTTAAGTTATCAATATTTTTGGAATGCATATGCGCACTGTGACGATTGCCGTGTTCATATTTTACGCCAAGACGAATTGCTTCGTCTACATCTTTTACAGACACGATGGGTAAAATCGGCATCATCAATTCTTCGGATACGAAGGGATGATCTTCGGTGGTTTCCATGATAATCAGGCGAGTATCCTTGGGAGCATCGGTAATGCCGATTGCTTCTAAGAATAAGTTTGCATCTTTACCAACCCAATCTTTATTGAGCATCAGTTTGCGTTTGGGTCTGTCGGAGCATCCTTCGCCCTGTTTACATTCTTCCACGGTTAATGCAACATTCACCAATTTATCAATATCAGACTGTTTTGTGAGCAGATATGCACCATTCTGAGTCATATAGTGAATCAGTTCGTCTTTGATGCTTGCCACTGCAAAACATTCTTTTTCTGCGATACAAGGCAGGTTGTTATCAAAGCTTGCACCTGCAACAATATCTTTTGCCGCTTTTCTGATATCAGCGGTTTCGTCAACGATTACGGGCGGGTTTCCTGCACCTGCGCCGATTGCTTTTTTGCCGGAGGATAATAAAGTTTTTACAACCCCGGGACCACCGGTTGCAACCAACAATTTCACATCAGGGCATTTAATCATTGCATCCGCAGTTTTTAAGGTGGGTTTCACAACAGAAACAACCACATTTTCGGGACCACCTGCTTCCAACACCGCACGGTTGATTAAATCCACCGCATAATTGGAGGTGTTGATTGCTCTGGGATGAGGGTTGAAAACCACACAGTTGCCGCCTGCCAACATACCGATGGAGTTACAAAGTACGGTTTCGGAGGGGTTGGTGGTGGGAGTGATACTTCCGATTAAGCCGAAGGGAGCCATTTCCACTAAGGTTAAGCCGGTGTCACCACTGTATGCTCTGGGCTGCAAATCTTCGGTACCGGGAGTTTTTTCTGCAACCAGAGTGTGTTTGATAATCTTATCGGTCACTCTGCCCATTCCGGTTTCTTCCACGCCCATTTTAGCCATGGTTTCGGCTTCTGCCATAATTTTTTCTCTGATTTTGGTAATCATGTTTTCTCTTTGTTCCACAGAGTAGCCACGGAACAGTTTATAAGCTGTTTTTGCAGCTTCCAACGCTTCTTCCATGGTGGAGAAAACACCTTTATATTTACCGGATGCTTTCGGAGCGGTGCCTTTTGCAGCCATTCCTTTAATTACCTGTTCAACAATGCTTGCAATCTGTTGTTCGTTCATTTTGAACACATCCTTTCTTTATTCACTAGCTTTCGTAATCTTTCCAAATGCCTCTTTGGCATAAGCTGCCAATGCGGTATCTTGCTCTAAGCTTCCGCCGCTGACACCAAAGCCACCTACTATCACATCATTTACGATTAACGGAATTCCTCCGCCAAACACAACCAATCGACTGTCTTGATGCTGGATACCGTAGAGAGAATCACCGGGTTTGGTTAGACCTGCTAAGGTTTCCGTGGGCATTTTTAAACTTACTGCCGTGTAGGCTTTGTTTTGTGCCACATTGATACTTGCGATATAAGCATCGTCATCACGGAGCATCGCCATCAGGTTTCCGCCACCGTCACAAACGGCACATACCACTTTCACATTCATTTCCCTTGCCCGCTCAGTTACCAGCTGACAAAGTTCTTCAGCTTTCTTCATATTGAAGGGGCCTACATTTGGTTTATCATAAACAACCGTTTTTTCATCCTTCGGAACATATAACTGATCCTGATATCTTGCCAACACATATAGCAAATCGGATAATCTGTTAAAATAAGATAAATCCTCTTTCTTCACCAAAAACAGCTTGGAGGCTTTTACCGCTTCACGCTCTGCTCGACGGGCAACCGTTCGTGCCACATCTAAATGGGCACCGCCTTTGGTTTGTCCGCTGATGGTGAATTTGCCGTCTCGGGTGATTTTTGCAGAAAAAGCATCAATCAGTTTTTCCAATCGAAGTGTTGCCTGCGTGGTGTCAAAAGGTTTGCCTCCTGCAATCGCACCCATCAACAGAATAAATTCTTTCTGCAAGGCGGTAATGGTATCACCAACCACCTCAATGGATTCGGTTTTGGCAAGTCCTAAATGGGATGAAAGCTCGTCGATGGTACCAAGTAAATCAAATAAGACATAATCTTTGGGATAACGGTTATTTTTTAAATTTCCGGAATAACCTTCGTCTCCTTTTTTGGTATAAATCAAACGCTCTCACCTCCCAATCTCATCTGTTTGGAATACTGACCTAACACAAGGCCTGCAGCAACTGCGGCACGGGGACCAAATTTACCTAACACATTTCCGCGTCCTGCCACAATATTATATTTGGAAAGTGCCTCATTGATAAGGTCGGGCACTTCAAAATCCAAAGCACTTCCGCCAACCATCACCACAAACTGAATGTTTCTTAAATTACCATCCGGTGCAATTTTGGTTAAGGCTTTCAGCGCATTTTGCACAAATACTTTTCGTTTTGCTTCCTTACGGATAACTGCAATCTGTTCCATTGTCAGATTCTTCTTCCGGATGGGAATCATTTTATCTTCGGTGAGAATTACGACTCTTTTATATAGCTCGGGAGGTAACTGCTCCTTAGTGAATTTTACCGTTTGGTCTTCAAAACGGAGCATATTGAATGTTTCTACCCTTGCTAAAGGATACCGCTTGATGAGTTCCGCCGTATCACGGTCTGAAAGAGCAAGTTCCAAATCGATAATGGTTGTCACCATTTCCCCTGCTCCTGCAGTATGCACGCTTTTGATGTTGCCTTGTTTATCCATCAGAGCGGCATCGGTTGAGCCACCGCCCAAGTCTAAAATCGCCAGGGGGGTATCTGCACCGGAGGTTGTTAATGCACCGATAATTGCATTGTCTGCCTCTTTTCCCATAATAGAAACGTTTACGCCGATTTCATCGGTTACCACGTCTGCAATCTGCTTCATAGGAAGATGAGAGGTCTTTACCATAGAAGAAAGCATTACCACGCTTTCCATAGCATATTCATTTGCCAATCCGCCGGACACCTTCATCGGTGCTAAGGTATCGGTAGCGGAAAGGTCAGATATTTTAATGGAATCCGAAATTTGACCGGTTAAATCAGCCATACGGCGTTTAATTCGTTCAAAAGAGTTTCCTGTGTTGGTGTTTTTCTCACCTGCGATATCAAAAATATCGCCGCTTTTTAGTACAGTTTCTGTAATTTTATCTGCTCCATGGGAAACCGGAACACTGAAATCACCGCCGGTTCCGTAAATATAAATATTACCGACCGGAATTTCCTGAGTTTTTACGCCGCCTTCATCATTATTAATAACAACGCCGGACCGAAGTCCGATTAAACTTTTGGAAATTGGAATGACGCTTTTGGTTTCCGCCGGCGTCAATTTGAATATTCCTGCAATCCCATAAGGATTGGATAACACTTTAATGGTGCCCGATTCGGAAGCAACCTCAACAGCTGCAAGTTTTCCAAAGGGAATTTTTTCAATCTGCATTACCTCGTCCACAATCGGCAAGGTCACATTCAAACGGTTTGCAATCAACACACCGTCATCCTTTTTACAGATGATACCGGTCACGGAAACTCCGTTATCTAAGGCACGATTTACCAAGCTTGCCGCTTCTTCAAAGTCCACAGAAGCATCAACCACTGCAATATAATCATCGGTTTTGTTGCAAAGATGCAATTGTTTCACATTATGGGTATATCCCACACCAATTCCGTTACCACCGGGAGTATCAGGGTTATGCCCGATCATCACGGAACCGATAATGGTGGTTTGGGAAATCACATCGGTGGATAATTCGGAGATAACAGGAGTTGCTTCGTTAATTAGCACTTCGTCAATTTCCGAAAGAGACAAACCTGCATCTTTTGCCCCTTGTTTTAAAGCGGCAATCACACCCGTTTTATTTTCACGGGTACCTTTTATCCCTGTGGTGGGAATCATAGCATAGGAGAGAAAATCACAGTGGCCGTCACGCACTCTCATCAATACCGCTTCGGTAGTGGAGTTTCCGATGTCAACACCGGCAACAACGTCACGATTAGCCATGATTTTTTCTCCTTTCTGTTATACTATAATAAAATGTTACGTTTTTCGTAAACTCTTGCGGTTTCTTCTACCAAATCTGCAGTAATATTCGCCTGATATTTGGTGCGAAGCTCATTTGCAATATCCAAAAGCTCCTGCTTGGTGGCACGGTTTGGACGAAGCTTATCATAAATTCTTAATACTTCTTCGTCGGGAACCCGAGTCAATTCTGCAGCTCTTCTTAGATTTCCTGCAAACTGTTTTTTACCTGCTTTTTCGGCAATTTCTGCCTGCATCAGCAAGGTGTCCGCATTGGTTTTAAAATCCTCGTGGATTACTTTTCCCTGGATTACATTATCAAAAGTAATTTCGGAAAAAGGTTTTCCCGTTTTGGATTTTAACAAATCAGGATGATTTTTTGCTAAGGGATAGGTGTAACCACCACCGACATCGGAAGAATTTCCGCCTTTCATATCCCGAAGAACTTTTTTGGTCAGTTCCTCTGCAATTTCATCCGCAGTTTTTTCGGTTTTTTTAGGTTGGGGAGTTTCAATTTTTTTGAGGATATCATTTACCTCAGCACTTGAAATTCCGCCGTTTCCGGATTCTGCCTGAATTCTTTCGGCAACAGCTTTTACAATTTCAGAAATATTTACATTCATCACTGCCACCTCTTAAAATTCAATTTTTAAAGCTACCGGCGGTTTCTTATCTACCACATTTTCAGTTTCCTTAATATGCAGTAGTGCCGCTTTTGCCTGAAATTTGGGACGAACCATATAATCATTCATCACACTGATAGGTTCCGGAGACTGACCTTTAGCATATCTTGCCGCATTTTTACCGATTTTACGGTAAATTTCCAACGTGATAAGAGGTGCCTGAGGAAACAATTCCAGATTGGTCAGAGGGAATAAATCCTTCTGATGAATGGTGGTTGTCCCTTTGGACTGAATACCAACGCCAATGCCTGAACCGGAATATTTTGCCGCGGTTAATGCGATAAAGGCAACATCGGAGGTGTGATACACACGGATAAATCTGGGGGTCATCCCCTCTTCTTCTACCCCTGCCGCAATTTCACGGATTAAATCATAATGGCTCACGCCTGACATGGTTTCAAACATATCTTTGGAAAAAGAAGCGCCAAGACCGATTACCACTTCGGAAGGGCTTACTCCTTTGGGAGCATCGCCGTTTTCGGTAATGTTCAGTCGTTTACCGTCTGATTTGGAAACAACTTTCGGCTGCTCGGATGCATTTTCTGCATTTTGAATCGCCGCCATAACCTGCCTGGTGACTTCTTTAATCAACTGTTCATTATATTCCATACTGATACCACATACATTTTTATTCAATTTTCAAATCTAAAAATGCACTAATCCTTTCTTTTTATTTTCTAAATAACGGTAGGATCTAAGGTATCCTTAATGTTTTTAATTTCTTCCCAACGTTCGCCGGAAACACGGTAACCGGTACCGGGACCATTATAATCATTGGGATGGTTCACGGAGCTTAACACGCCGAAATCCTTATCCAGAATGGATGCGGTTTGCAGATAATCGGCAGATAAACGTTGTTTTAACATATTAAATACCGATACTGCCACATCGTGGAAGCCTGAATTATTCAATGCCTGCACAATATCTACGCCCGTGATATCGCCGTCTACCAATTTTTGAGCAGCAGCCAAATCTTCGTTGACATTACGTTTTGCGGTAATATCTTTACTGCCGTGGGCATAAACAGCTTGCTCTACCTGTTCGTCGGTTACTTTGGGAAATCCTAAGCAAGCAAAAACTGCCTGAACTGCTTTTGCAGCTTTCATACGAACTTTAATAACATCTTCTTCCGATACGGGACGGAGACCACCGTCAACTTTTAAGTCACGCTGCAACACATTGTAATCATCAAAGTCTTCCGCATCAAAGTTTGCACCTGCGAACATATTGTCGTAGTTGGGAATGGAGCTGTATCCTGAGAAGATAAAGTCGGTTCCGGGAAGCATCTGCATCAACATTCTTGCAGTTCTTCTGATATCACTGTGTGAGAAGGTTTGGTCATTACCGGAAGCAACTTCCAAACCAAGCTGAGCGGCAACTAAGTTTTCCGCCAACACACAACGAATACCGGAAGGCACGGAGCCCGTGATACCGATACAACTGATTGCACCGTTCTGCGTACCCTGAACTCCTGCTCCTTTAATCACTAACAGACAACGGATTTCCAGATAAAGCATGGATTTCTTTTCTGCATTCCCCATCAGAACTTCAGAGCCTGTCCCGGAGGTACAACGCATCTTCATTCCGCGGGAAGCATAAGCGGATGCTAAAAACGCTTTGGAATACGGGGTATCATCCCCGTCGATAAATACTTTCTCGGTTCCGTACACGGAAATGGTTTCCGCATAGGTGGTAAACCCTTTCATACCAAGCTTTAATTCCACGGCTTCTTCTACCCCGCACTGGGACAGAACGCCGGGACGTCCAACCTGAGATCCGATGAAAAGACCAACTGCGCAAAGGGGTGCATACCGGGCAATCCCTACGGTGGTTTCGGTTTCGTCAAAGCCTCGGAAGGTTGCTTCTGCGGCATCGCAGGCAATCTGCACCGGGTTATCGTCTAAGTTGGTGACGTGACATTGGTTGGAAGGTGTTTTTCTTTCTCTCATTTTCTGCATTGCCATCATCATTTCAACCACATTCATATGGTTCATGATTTCCTTAAGCTTTGCAGCGGTCAAACCGGAGAACAATTTTTTCAATTCTTTATTATCGGTATTGATATCGCACAAATCTCTGGCATACTGCAAACTGTCAATCGCCATTGCTTTTTCGGCAACAGACAAGTCAATCGCATGGTCTGCAATGAAGCTGTCGATAAAGTCAAACTCTTCTCGACGTTTGCCGTCCATTTCCACAATGATACCGTTTTCGATTTTCAAAGAGGGCTTGGGGTCATATTTGGAATCCATGGCAACAAAGCCAACTTCTTCCCATTCCTTCATAAACCCATCTTGATGGACAGGTCTTTGCCCCAGCACTTTAAATCGATTGGATTTCATAAGTGTTCACCTTATCTTGTCTTAGGAAAATACATGCTGTATTCCGGTCAGACCTTTCCTTTCTATAATATATAATAGTATAAGCAAAAATTATTTGCCCATTGCTGCCAGAACTTTTCTGGTGATTTCAGCAACTAAAGCTGCATCAGGATTGTCCTGTTCTTTTGCCATTCTCTGAGCTTCTTTACATTCGGGAGTGCCGTTCTTTTCACATTTTTTGCAACCGGGATGTTTGCCGGGTACTTTGAACTGCGCTCTAACCTGCATTAATTTATCAATCTGGTCACAGGTTAATTCCTGTTCGCCGCCCAATAATCTTGCATTTAAGGAAATCTTAGCGTAGAATTCTAAGGTTTCCATTTTGAAGTATGCGTTCATTAAGGAGTTACCAACAGTTAACGCACCGTGGTTTTCCAGTAAGAATGCATCGTAGCTCTGTAAGTGTTCGGAAACTGCATCCGGAATTTCATCGGTAGAAGGTGTGCCGTATTTTGCAATCGGAACAGTACCTAAGAAAATGATTGCTTCGGGCATGGTGTATTTATCCAGCGGAACACCTGCGATAGCAAAACCGGTAGCCGTGGGAGGATGAGCGTGAACAACTGATCTTACGTCAGGTCTTTCTTTATATACTCTTAAATGCATTTTCAATTCGCTGGAGGGTTTTAATTTTCCTTCCAGAACGTTGCCTTCTCCGTCAACCTTGATAATCATATCCGGAGTCATAAAACCTTTAGACACGCCGGTGGGAGTTGCAAAAAATACATTGTCGGAAACTTTTACTGTAATATTACCGTCGTTAGCGGCAACGAAGCCGTTCATATAAATTCTTCTGCCGACTTCACACATTTCTTTTTTGATTTCGTACTCGTTGATAATAGCCATAATCAAAAACCCCTTTTTCTGTGTTTATTTTTGTTTTTGTCTGTATTATACTCTTTTTTTTTGTTTTTGTCAATAGTTTTCCACAATTTTTTTCGGATTTCGAAAAGTTTTTGAATGAATACCGTAAGCCGTTGGAATCACAGTATTTTATATGAATATTTATAATATTTTTCCATGGAAATTTCTTTTGCTTTTTCCACAGAGTGCCACCTGCCGTACAACATTGTCTGTTTTTGTTTGTTTTGTGTCCGTTTTATCATCGTAAAATTTAAATTCAACCTATTTTTTGTTGAATTCATTCATTCTTGTTTACAGTATTGCCATATTGAACAAAAAATAATAAAAATGTGCAAATAAAGGTATATTTTTACTTTGAGCGGAAAGAATGACTGAACAAAGGAAGTGAAAATATGTTGCCGTCATATTATTACGAAAGAAAAAAACGAAAAAAACAAAAAATTATGGTATTACTCGGTGCAATAACTATTATGTTGTTCATTGCAATTCTGTTGTTATTTCCAAAAAGCAACGCCTCCCCTGTATCGGAAACATTGCAGCACAAGGAACCCGCTACCCTTACCAAAACCGCAACTTTGAAACTTTCCACGCTATACGCTTGCGGACACGAGCGAAGCCGTCTGTTCCCTCTTCCCAATGAACTGGCAGAAAAAAGCGAAGCCGAAACCATAAAGCTTCACCCCGATTGGAAGATTCTCCGTTTTGAAGAGGAATTTCTGGAAGCAGAAGAAACATTGGATACCGTTTGCGATAATCATTTTATTTTAAAATTGCAAAACAACAAAATTATTGTGGTTCAAAAAAACACCCCAAACGAAATTATCATGGAAGAAGAAATTTCCCCCTCAATCCTGACAAAGGAGGACAAAGAAATTCTTTCCTCGGGAATTTCGGTCAACTCGGAATATGAACTTTTGGAGATTTTGGAATCGTTTAAATAGTGCCTTTGGTGATATTTATCAGTTTTTTTATCGTTTTTTGTCGAAACACCACAATAGCAAACTTTTAAATTTATAAAAATTTGTAAATCTTGGAGAAAATACTTGACAATTCTATAAATTTATGCAATAATAACTGTATAGTTTATAAAAGGGATTATTCTGTCTTATGGAAATGGATTCAACACTCATCGAAAAAGCGAAACAACTAGACGAAAAGGCGTTGGAAGAAATTTTTCTGGAACTAAAACCTTTTATTCGCACAATGGCATTCAAATATTTTTTAAGCGGAGCTGACAGAGATGACCTGATGCAAGAAGGTATGATCGGTTTGTTTCAAGCAGTAAAAAGCTACGATGCAAACAAGGAAGTCCCCTTTGAAATATTTGCTAAACGTTGCATTGTGCTTCGTTTAAAAACAGTTATCAAAAACTCTCTCAGAAAAAAGCATGCACCTCTCAACCAATCTGTTTCCATTGAAGCTGATGAAGCCATATGGAAAGAGTTGAAAACAGACGGTCCCGAAGAAGCTTTTTTTGACAATGAGGACTTTAACTTGGTCAACGAAAAACTGAGAGAAGTTTTAAGTAAATTTGAACTTTCGGTACTTTATCTTGTAAGTTCCGGTATGACCTACAAAGAAATTGCAACTGTCCTTGGTAAATCGCCAAAATCAATTGACAATGCTTTGCAACGAATTAAAAAGAAAGCGGCTCCGCTGTTTCTCTAAATGTCCCCCGCAACGTCAAAAGGTCCGGTTCAATCCCGCAAAGGCTAAAAAAAATTTTTATATATTTACTAAGGAGAGTATCCCCATGTATCAAGACGAAACTTTAATCTGTAAAGACTGTGGTGCAGAATTTGTATTCACCGCAGGTGAACAGGAATTCTACGCTGAGAAAGGTTTCCAGAACAAACCTTCCAGATGTAAAGATTGCAGAACTGCAAGAAAAGGTGCTAAAAGAGAACTGCACACTGCTGTTTGCGCTAAATGCGGCGGCGAAGCAAAAGTTCCTTTCATCCCCAGAGATGATAAACCTGTATATTGCAGCGCATGTTTTGAAGAAATCAAAGCTGCTGAATAATTTTATAAACAATGAAAACGAAAAACCCGAATGCGATGCATTCGGGTTTTTGTTTTCTAATGATATGATACCTTGCGCTTACGTTAATAATAACAAGCTATTTCACCACTAATATCAACAGCAATTTTTGTGAACAATTCTTCTGTATTATTAGAATATATAAGATAATTCATATGGTGATGTGGGTTAATAATAATCTCTAATTCCGGTATAACAATTACATATTCTGATACACCTGAAAAAGCACCAATACTAATTCTATCACACCAATTTAAAATTTCTGTTTTGTCCATCTCTATTGCACAACTTGTATTAATTTTTAAACCTAAGGAATTCAGTAATTTTTTAAACTCATCATAGATATCTTTGCACACATCATCATCAATAAATTTAAGCTTATACCTTCCATTATAGCGGGATGCAACATAACACTTCTCAAATTTTCCTTTTTCTATAAAAGTTTTTAAAAAGTCTACCATTCCTTTCGCGTCGAAGAAAAAATCAATATAGGATGGACATTTATTTTCTGTCTCTTCACAAAAATGCATAGTGAATCTATCCCAATTATTTTTATGATACACATCAATACATTTTTCCTCCGAATCCATCGATATATTTAAACTTTTTATCACTTTTTCATAATCATTTCTGGTTATAGCATTCATGTTATCCCTCCATTCCCTTTCGCAAAATCCTGACTTGTGTCAAGTCAGGAATAAAAAATTATTTGTATAGTTGATTTACATAATTCCATACCACTAATGAAATCAACGCAACCACACCATGTAAAATTGGCAACCAACTTACAAACGACAACTTTTTGTTATCAAGAGTTTTAATCAAAGAGAAAATATATGTACCTATGTATAAAACCCCTATTAACATTGTTATTAATGCAACAACAGATTGAATTACTACCTCCATTTGAAACCAATCTGTTTCCATAAAACTAACAACAGAAAACAAAAGCATTAATCCTGCCAATAATGCAAATGGTATTGCTATTGCTTGAATTACAAATAATATTATAATTCCTATTTTATTCTTCATTTTCCTTTTTCCTTTCGACAGTATTCGACATATCCATATAACTCGTGTCAAGTCAGGATTAAAAAGTAATTTTGCTAAAATCGGCACCAATGAGTTCTGCTAATTCACACGGATTCAATTTTAATTGCATCCCGATTTTCCCTGCGCTGACATAGAAATATTCCAACTCTTTTGCAGATTCATCAATTACGGTCTGAAACTGTTTTTTCATCCCCACAGGAGAGCAACCGCCTCGGATATAACCTGTAATTTTGTTAATGTCTTTTACTGCAATCATTTCCACGGACTTTTCTCCCACGGATTTTGCGGCAGCTTTTAAATCCAATTCTTTTGCCACGGGAATGACAAACACAAAATAATTTTTTGATTTCCCTTGTGTAACTAACGTTTTATATACAAATTTTACATCCTGACCGATTTTTGATGCCACGGTTATCCCGTCCAATGCACCGTCGGAAGCATCATAGGTTTCCACGCTATATGTAATTTTCTGCTGTTCCAAAATCCGCATTGCATTTGTTTTTTCCGTTTTTTCCGCTTTTGCCATTTCCCTCAAAATCCCCTTTCCTTTGAAAACAGACACACTCAAACCGAGCGTGTCTGTTTTTATGAAATTATTCAAAACTATTCAAAATTTTTTAAGTAAGATTCCATATCTACGGTGATTCCTTTTTTACGAGCATCTTCTGCGGCAAAGCAAATCAGATGGCTCATACAGGAAACTTTCAAATCGGAAATAGAATCAGAAGGCTGATTTAATGCCAGATAATCATATAAATCCGCCATAATCCCCATATCGCCACCGCCGTGTCCGCCGGCAATGGTCTGGTCAAAGCCTGCTTCCGGCTTATAGATAACGGTGGTTTCGTGGGTTTTAAAGCTATAAAAAGTGACAGACTGTTCTTCCATATCGGCACGAAGTTCCCCTTCGGTTCCCATAATGGTGGTTACCCGCCCCCCTTTATTGAAGCCGGACATAGTTAAAGAAGCATATTTATCTTCCCCAAACTGCATATTCACAATCTGATGATCCACCACATCGTTATCACACTGATACACGCATCTGCCGTAAGGAGATGTTTTTAAAATTTCATCTAATTCTTCATCGGTGGGGTCAAATTTATTGGCAACAATGGCACGGAAATGCTGCACCTCTGCGGTGGGCAGACGGTACAAATCGGGAGCATAATAATAGCAGGTATCTTTGTGAGGACAATCGTCCAGACAACGCTTGGGAGCACCTTCCGGCTTATTCTTTTCGCAGAAATAAGAAAGGGTTCCAACAGACTGCACTTTGGTGCAAAGCTCGCCTACCAACCATTGCAGTAAGTCGGTATCGTGACAACATTTTGCCAAAAGCATAGGAGAGGATTCGGATTCTTTTCTCCAGTTCCCTCTTACATAACTGTGGCTGATATGAACATTGCCAACGCCTTCGGTGTGAATCATATTCATAATTTCGCCCATATTGCCGTCTGCAATAAATTTTTTGATTGCTTTATAGAACGGAGTATAGCGAAGCACGTGACAAACCACGCTTTTTACACCGTGTTCTTCCGCGGCACGATACATTTTATAACATTCTTCGGGAGAAACGGAAATTGGTTTTTCCATCAGCAAATCATATTTCTTTTCCATTGCCAAAAGAGCAGGCGCATAGTGCATTTTATCCTGAGTGCAAATCATGGCAACATCCGCAAATTTGGGAAGTGCTAAAATTTCTTCGTAGCTCTCATAGCAATTTTCCCGGGGCACGTTATATAAATCTCTTAAATATTCTCTTTTTTCACGGATCGGCTCCGCAATACCAACCAACTTGAATTTTTCGGGGTTCTGCTGCAGGTATTTTAAATAACTGCTTCCTCGGTCTCCCCCGCCAATTAAAATCAGGGATAACTGTTTCATCATTTTAATTCCTTTCTGTCGAGTTACTTTTGATTCCTGAAATGCTCCACACATTGCTTCATACAAATGCCGCAGACCGAACCTCGTCCGATATGCATAAATTCTTTTTTCATATAATCGGAGCAAGCTTTACGGTCCAGAAGAGACGCATCGGGGTTGTCCCAACTGAAGGCTTTTCCGTATAATGCTTGTGCAGGACATTTTCTTACACACAAATTACATCCGTCACATAAATTCTCGGATAATGGTTCTCCCGTGGATAACGGCAGATTGGTAAACACAGTGCCAAGTCGAACGGCAGGTCCGAATTTTTGATGCAAAAACAAGGCGTTCTTTCCGATGGCGCCAAGTCCTGCATAAACGGCTGCTTTTTTATGGGAATATTCTCCCGCATAGGTGTTATGTCCGTTTACAGTTTGAGAGGCAGGAATAGGAAAATAAAGACCGCCCTGCTCCTCTATTTTTTGTCCGCACAAAATGCCTAATCGGTCAATTAAAGCGTTGGCGGTTTTGTAATGATTAAAGTATGTATAAGTGGGTGCGGTGTCGATTTGAGAAATCACAAAATCGGAAAGTTTCACCACAATGGAAACGGCATAGTCCAACGAATCGTAGGATACTTTTGCAAAGCCTACATCTGATGCTCCGTTTTCCAATAAATATTGTTTTAAATCTTTGGTAAACTGTTCCATAAATTCCTCATTGCAACACATTTTTTAAGTGATTGATTTTAGCGATTTTCAGCCATCCTTTTGCAGGCATATACACCTCAATCACATCAAATCTGCATTCGCATTCTCCGCCGTGGCGTGCCAGATAATACTTGGCACTTTTTATCATGTGTTGTTGCTTATAATAAGAAACCGCCTCGGCAGGGGTTCCGTATTCATCATTGGTTCTGGTTTTTACTTCCACAAAAACAAGGCAATCTTTTTCTTTGGCTATCAGGTCAAGCTCTCCTGCTTTGGTGCGATAATTGGATTCCAAAATCTGATATCCTCGCCGTTTTAAATAGTTTTTCGCTTTGATTTCACCTTGTTTTCCGATATTCCGGCGATATTTTTTCATATCATTTCTCCAGAATCTTCTTTAAAAATGTTTTTCTGTGAATGGGGGTGATTCCGTACTGTTCGATGGCTTCATAATGTGCTTTTGTCCCGTAGCCTTTGTGCTTTAAAAAGCCGTATTCGGGATACATTTTATCATATTCTTCCATCAAGCGGTCTCTTGTAACCTTTGCAAGAATAGATGCGCAAGCTATCGAATAGGATTTGGAATCCCCTTTTACCACCATCTGATTAGGGGTGGTAATTCCTTTGTTACGATTGCCGTCTATCAAAGCAAAATCCGCTTTTGGAGATAATCCGTTGATTGCGGTTTCCATTGCTTTTAAGGTGGCATTTAAAATATTGATTTCATCAATTTCACGATTATCAATCAAGCAAACGTGATATGCGATTGCTTCCTTGATAATCTGCTCATATAAAGCTTCCCTTTTCTTTTCGGTAAGTTTTTTGGAGTCGTTGACACCTTCGATACAGGAATCCTTCGGCATAATTACCGCAGCCGCCGCCACAGGACCGCAAAGAGGGCCTCTTCCTGCCTCATCCACACCACAGATATAGCGGTAAGTTTTACCGTCTCCGATAAGCTCTAAATCATCAATAAATTCACTCATAAATCCTCCGGAGATTCCAGACTTAATTTCCCGAAACGACCATTTTTGAAATCATCTAACACGGCGTTGGCACACCGTTCGTAATCAGGGTCGTTCTTACTGAAAATATAACCTCGTTTGAACGCAATTTTATCATAAACGCTCAGTTTATCGTCATATTCTTCCAATGTGATTTTATAACGCTCCGAAAGTGCAGCAGGATGACTTTGCAGCAAGTAATCAATGAGATAAACGCCCAACTCTTCCACATCTAAAATCTGGCTTTTGATGGCACCGGTAAATGCCAGATGCAACGAAACTGTTTCGTCGCCGAGTTTAGGCCACAAAATACCGGGGGTATCCATCAGTTCAATTTCATTGGAAATTTTCACCCATTGTTTATGCACCGTAACACCGGGGCGGTCTTCTGTTTTTAAACGCTTGTTATTTGCCATACGGTTAATGAAAGAAGATTTTCCCGAGTTGGGAATTCCAACCACCATAATACGAATGGGTTTAAAAATGCCTTTTTCACGGTTACGGGCAAGTTTTTCTTTCAATAATTCCTTTAAATCAGAGGAAATTCGTTTTAACCCTTCCCCTGTTTCGCAATTCACTTTTAAAGCAGTAATTCCAAGTGAACGATAATAAGAAACCCAGCGTTCTGTCACCGCATCGTCTGCCATATCGGATTTGTTTAACAACACGATTTTCGGCTTATTCTGACACAGTTCATCAATATCGGGATTCTTAGAAGAAATGGGAATTCTTGCATCCAACACCTCCACCACGGCATCCACTAATTTTAAATCTTCCGAGATTAAGCGTTTGGTTTTCGCCATATGCCCGGGATACCAGTTAATATTCATATAATTCCTCCCGATTTTTTAGAATTCTCTTTTAGTACAATAAACCGAAACTGCTAAAGGGCCAGAATCTAAAGATTGCTTTCCCCACGATATCATCGTGATTCACCATACCAACGGTTGTTTCGTAACGGCTGTCAACACTGTGATTTCTGTTATCCCCAAGCACAAACACATGCCCTTCGGGAACAGTCATAGGATATTCCTCGGTTGCTAAGCTCTGAGGATTGGTTGCAATTTTTTCGGCAATATAATCTTCTTCCAAGCGTTCTCCATCTACATAAACATCATAAAAACGGGTTCCGTTTTTCGCATCGATATTCATTTTAAAATCCACGGTCTGACCGCCAACTGCGATGACGCGTTTGATATAGGGCTTGTTATCCCCCTTGGGATTTAACACAATAATATCCCCGTTGGACGGAGTGTAGCCTAAGTGATACACCACAAGCATATCTTTATCCTGCAAGGTGGGTTCCATAGACGGACCGCTTACCTTAACGGTTCTGCCCACAAAAGTGGTCAGTAAAAACACCACAATCAGAGCCACTGCAAAGCATTCAATCCATTCCAGAAGTTCTCTCTGCCAGGTCTTTTTTTCTTTCTTTTTATTGGAAACAGGTTCTTTTGCTACGGTTTCCTCAACCCCGGATTCAACTGCTTCCTGAATCTCCTGCTCATTTTTGTTTTCTGCCTCATAATTCATATCGTAAACATCCTTTCTGAATAAACAAATATCTTGCGGAAGGCATATTCCCCGCAGTTTATCATTATTTTATCAAATGATGCCTCCAATGTCAACTGATTTCAAATATTTTTACGATTTTATTGTAATTCATATTGACTATTTTTGCATTTTATTGTAAAATAAACAATAAGGCATTTTCTGATTGTTTATTTCTTTCCGCAAATGCTCGAGAATGCTTTCAAAAAGGAGACAAAAAACTATGAATGAATCGAATCTGACTCAAGAATATATTGAGCATTTATCTCATAAAGTAAAAGATTTTTCTCAGATTGACCCCACTCTTTACGAAAAATACGATGTAAAAAGAGGTCTTCGTAATGCCAACGGAACAGGTGTTTTGGTTGGTTTAACCACTGTTGGTAATGTCAGCAGTTATATTATCGAAAATGACGAAAAAGTTGCAATCCCCGGTAAACTGTCTTACCGCGGTATCGAAATCCGTGATATTATTGCAGGATTAAAAGGAAAAAGAATGGGATTTGAAGAAGTAATATTCTTACTCTTATTCTCCAAGCTTCCCAACAAAGAAGAGTTTGAAACCTTCTGCGATAGCATCGCTGCATATCGTGAGCTTCCCTTCGGATTTACGGAAGATATGATTTTAAAAGCACCCAGTAAAGATATTATGAACAAACTTGCACGAGGTGTTTTATCGTTGTACTCCTATGATGAGTGTCCCGATGACACCAGTATTCCCAATGTGATCCGTCAGATTATTGCTTTAATTGCAAGACTGAGCACCATTGCTGCATACGGTTATCAGGCGAAACGCCATTATTTTGACGGAAAGAGCCTTGTTTTACACAATTGTAAAGCCGAATATTCTATCGCTGAAAACTTTTTGCGTTTAATCCGTACCAGCAGAAAGTTCACTCCGCTGGAAGCTGAAATTTTAGACTTGATGTTGATTCTGCACGCAGAACACGGTGGTGGTAACAACTCCACCTTCACCACCCACGTTGTAACCTCCTCCGGTACCGATGTATATTCTGCAATCGCTGCTGCAATCGGTTCCTTAAAAGGTCCCCGTCACGGTGGTGCCAACATTAAAGTAGTAGAAATGATGGAAGATTTATGTGCCAATGTGGAACATTGGGATAATGATGATGAAATCATGGAACATCTGGCAAAAATCCTGGATAAAAAAGCCTATGATAAAAGCGGTTTGATTTACGGTATGGGCCATGCGGTTTACACCATTTCTGACCCCCGTGCCGAATTGCTTCGTGAAAAAGCAAGAGAGCTTGCAGAAGAAAAAGATGCGATGGAGCAGTTTAAGGTTTATGAAGCCGTGGAACGTTTGGCTCCCATTGTAATCAATCGCAAAACCAACAAAATTATCTGTGCCAACGTGGACTTGTATTCCGGCTTTGTGTATCAGATGCTGAATATTCCAAAAGAATTGTTTACTCCCTTATTTGCAATTTCCAGAATTGCAGGATGGGGTGCGCATATCATTGAAGAAATCTCCATGAATAAAAAAATTATGCGTCCTGCTTACAAATGTATCGCCAAAGATACTACTTACACTCCTTTAGAAGACAGAGAATAATGATTATCTCCCAAAAACCAAGAAAGGAACTGTGGCTTCCCACAAGGTGTTAACATGAATTTAAGTGTGTCTTACATTTTAATGGTGGCAGGAATTCTTCTTGCAAAAGCCATGGGATTTTTGCGGGATATGTTTTTGGGTAACAACTTCGGCACCGGTATCACTATGGATATTTATACCCAGGTGTTTTCTGTTGCCAGTGTTGTTTTCACGGCAGTCGGAGTTGCCCTGTCCACATTTGTCATCAAAAGTATTAATAATCGTCAAATTCAAGATGACGAAGAGGAAAAAGAATTTGTGGGATTCTTTTTTAAGCGTTCCCTGATGATTTCTCTGCTTGGAACAATCGGACTATTCTTGTTGTCATTCCCTGCAACAAAACTGTTGCTCCCCGGGTTGGAATCCAATGATTTTCAGATTGCACTGAGATTGTTTTGGATTATGTTACCATCCCTGTGCTTTATTGTGTTGACTTACACAGCAATGGGATTATTGCAGAATAAAAATAAGTTCTTTATTACCTCCATTGTGAGTTTGCCGTTTAACGTTCTGATTATCGGCAGTATGCTTTTGGGAGTGAACAACATTTACATTCTCGGAGCAGTTACCACATTGGGATGGGCGGCGCATTTTCTGTTCTTATTGCCGGCATTAAAAAAAGAAGGCTATAAACTTTGGAGCAAAACCAATCACGCAGACAAGCTCCGATTGGTAAAACCAATGGAAATTTTATTTATTTTAATTTCCAATATGGTATTTCAGTTCTTATTCATTGTAGATAAATCTTTCGCAAGTTCCAACACCGGATACCCCTCTGCAATCCATTATGCAAGTTTTCTTTTCACCACGGTTTGCAGTATCTTTTTAGTGGCAATGTCGGCAATTTTCTTTCCGTCTTTGACAAAATCCATGAAAGAAAACAATACAGAAAAAACCAACGGATTAATTCGTTATTCCTTAACATTTCTGTTTGCGATTTTTGTGCCATTTCTGATGATTGTGGGAATTTATCACAGAGATATCATCACCCTGCTCTATCAACGCGGTGAATTCACGGTTGAATCGGTAAATTTAGTAGCTCCTGCCTTCCTGATATATTCCTTCTGTGTGTTTGCATTTATGACTCAGGAACTTTTGTTTAAAATCTTTTATGCTAAAGGAAAATATCGGATCACTGTTATTTCGGCTGTTGGAATTTTAGTTGCCAACATTCTGTGTGATTATTTCTTCCGCAATTCTTTTTATGGAATTGTTGGTTCAACAGCAGGTGTTTGTGTTGTATTTTCCGTAATCATGTTTATCCTGTTACTGAAAGAATCTCCCGGAATGATTAATCGGCAATTTTTAAGAAACATTTTGATTATTCTTATTTCGGCAATGGTATTTTGGATTACTCATTTCATCTTCCGAAATACAATCGGATACCAAAATAAAATGATGTTTGTAATTCCCATAATAGTCGGCGGAGCGATTTACCTTGGCATCTTGTTTGCTGCAAATATTTTAAAACAGTTGCTTTTATCCAAAGAAAATTAATTCAATTTCATATCAAACTAAAAAAGTGAGGACAACAATATGAAAAACGCAAAAGAAAAAGTTGGCGGATTTGTAAGCGAATTTAAAAAATTTGCTTTAAAGGGAAACGTGCTTGACATGGCAGTCGGTGTTATTATCGGTGGTGCTTTCGGGAAAATCGTTTCTTCATTAGTGGCTGATGTTATTACCCCTGCAATCGGTATTTTGTTGGGCGGTGTTAATTTCACCGAATTAAAATGGGTAATCAACGCAGAAACCGAAGCTGCAATTAACTATGGTAACTTCATTCAGAATATCGTTGACTTCCTAATTATTGCATTATCTATTTTTATCTTTATCAAAGTGCTTTCCAAGTTTTCCAGAAAAAAAGAAGAAGCTCCCAAAGAGCCTCCGAAAAAACCGGACGATATTCTTCTTTTGGAAGAAATCAGAGATTTATTAAAAGAAAAAGCAAAAGACGAAACCTTGGTATAATATTTCATCAAAAAGGGCTATCCCGATGGGATAGCCCTTTTTATATTATTATCATTGACTTTATTTGGTACAAAATCCTGTAATCGAAACAGAGGCAGCAAGATTGCCAAGTTCATCGGATACTGTGACGGTATAAAGATTGGTGGAACGGCCGTTTTTTACGCAGGTTGCCTCCGCAATCAAGCGTTCCCCTTTCGTTCTTCCCAAAAAGGAAATAGTGGAGTTAAGCGATACCCATTTAGGCTCTTCATGATTGGTTGCAACGGCATAACAAAAGTCTGCCAATGTAAAATAAACACCGCCCATCACAGCTCCAACTGCATTTTTATGTCGGGGAGAAATCGTTAAACTGCATTTTGCATAATGTTCACCAATTTCATCAATCACCATTCCGTTCTCTGTGGCAAAACGGTCATTTTTAAAAAAAGAACGTACTTCCTCTAAGGTTTTCATACATAAAATCCTTCTACTTACTCAATTTATTCAGAACAGCTTGGAACTCCTCGGGAATTGCAGATGTGAATTCCATATATTCTCCCGTTGTGGGATGAATAAACCCAATGGTTTTCGCATGCAAAAGCTGACCCGCTTGAAATAATTTTTGTTTTTTTGCACCGTAAACAGTATCTCCTGTTACGGGGTGCCCCAAACTTGCCATATGTACACGAATCTGGTGGGTTCTGCCTGTTTCCAGACGACACTTTACAAGACAATATCCCGTGTATCGTTCCAAAACTGTGTAATGAGTTACCGCATTTCTGGAATTTTTTAAAGTAATTGCCATTTTTTTGCGGTCTTTTTCACTTCTTCCGATAGGTTTATCAACAGTTCCGCCATCATCTTTGATAACTCCGTCCAACAAGGCAACATATTCTCTTTTGACAGAATGTTCCTTAATCTGCTCCGCAAGAAATAAATGGGCTGCATCTGTTTTTGCTACCAACAAAATCCCACTGGTATCCTTGTCAATCCGATGCACAATTCCCGGACGAATCACTCCGTTGATGGAGGAAAGACGGCCTTTACAATGATACAACAAAGCGTTTACCAAAGTTCCCTCATAATTACCGTTGGCAGGATGAACCACCATACCACGGGGTTTATTAACCACAATTAAACTGTCATCTTCATAAACAATTTCCAAAGGAATATTTTCCTCGGTAACCGAAAGTTCTTTCGGTTTTGGAATCAGACAAACAACAGAATCACCATCTGAAACCATAGTCTTCTTGGAGCAAGCTTGTCCGTTCACGGTAATGTGTTGCTCTTCAATCAGTTTTTGCACAAAGCTTCTGGTTAACTCGGGACAGGTTTCTGCCAAATATTTATCAATTCGTATTTTATCAGGGCTTGAAACAATCAGTTCCATACGGGCCTCTCCTACTGTTCGTTTGTTTCTTTCTCAAACAAAATTTTTGCTGCAATCCAGAATACACCGATTACCACACAAATATCCGCTAAATTGAACACGGGATAATTGATGCAATGAACATTGATATAATCCACCACATAACCAAACTGCAAACGATCTGCCACATTGGATATACCGCCACCTGCAATCAGAGCAAGCGGAAGCAATGATGAAAATCTGATTTGATGTCTTTTCCACGCAACATAAAAGGTGATAATCACAAAAAATGCAACCGAAACACTGATTAAAAGAATTTTTGAGCCTTCGAATATACCGAATCCTGCACCGAAATTCTTAACAAAAGTGAGGTTTAAAATATCGGGAATTACAATCATTTCTGTTTTGGCAAGCACACTGATTCCCCAATATGCCAAGAATCTTGTTGCTAAAATCAAAAGCAATACAATCCCCATATACAATATCATCATAAAAAAACACCTTACTGATCCAGTTCCAAAAGTTCAACCTGTGCTTGAATTAAGCCTCTGATTTTGGATTTGTAAATATTAAATTCCTGCTTTAAGTTTGCAATCTGTGCCTGAATGGCAGAGAGTTCTTCATTTGCTTTTGCAAGCATTTCATCTTTTTGCACGGAAGCTTCCTTTAAAATTACTTCGGCTTCTTTGTGAGCGTTTTTCTTCACTTCATCTGAAATAGAATGTGCGGTTACCACAGTATCTCTTAATGCATCTTCCATAGATTTATACTCACGAATTGCATCAGAAAGCATATTATTTTTATCTTTTAATGCCAGATTTTCTTTATACAGTTTGTCATAATCCTTGTAAATACGGTCCACAAATTCCATAACCTCATCCTGGCTATAACCAAATGCGGCTTTTTTAAAGGTAATGTTTTCAAGTTCAATCGGTGTGTACATAAAAAATCCCCCTTTTGATAGAAAGGCATAAGAGGTTGATTCTCCTATGCCTTATTCGTATTTTTTTATGGTAATTCTGATTCTGTCTTTCCGGGTGATGCCATCAATTTCTTCCAGAACAAATCTTCCTTTTTTTGCAATGGAAATCATATCTCCCTGAGAAAGTATTTTATTATAATGAATTTCCGGAAAATGGTTCACTTTCACCTTCCCTGCTAAAATCAGTTCCTTTGCTTTTTCACGGGAAAGGCGGGCAATATCCGAAACGATGCAATCTAATCTGAGAGCTGCAACCGTGGTTTGACGAAATGAAAAATTCTCAATATTTTTAACCGAAAAATCTTCCAGCACCCGCACGGAAACAGGATATCGTCCCACAGAAACCAAATTCTCGGTAATATATTTTAAAATTTCTTCTTTTACCGCAACAACGGCAACATCATCTACCAAAATATCTCCGATTTTCTGACGTTTGATACCAAGTCCCATCAAGGAACCAAGCACATCACGGTGAGTAACCTCCGCACCTTTCGGAAAAGAAAGCTCCACCAATTTGATGGGATATTCCTCATAGCCGAAAGTAAGATGACAGATAGTTCTTCCTGCATTTTCAATTCCGCCAAAGAAACAAAGCTCCTCTTTCCAAAAAGAAAACAGATTTTTCACCAGTGCCACTTGTCTCTCATCAAGAAAATCCGAAAAAATGGGATAATTTCGTTGGTAAGATTGCTCCAATTTATCATACACCGAGGATAGCAGCATTCTGTCATCCTTATCGGATATTTTTGCTAAAAGTTCAGTTTTTGTTTGCATAAAGTAAATGTTCTTTTAAAACTTAGAACGGAAATGCAACCTTATTACGAAGCTCGTCCTTAAAGTCTCCCATAATACCCATATTGTAAGGAACAATCAAAAAGATTCCGTTGGAAATTTTCTGAATATTTCCGTCTAAAGAATAAACCGCACCGGATAAGAAATCAATAATTCTTTTTGCTACTTCACGGTCAATGTTTTCTAAATTTACAACAATGGGTTTTTTGGTTTTCAAATGGTCTGCAATTTCTTTGGAATCTTCGAAAGCCACCGGTTGAACAACAACCACTTTCAGCTGAGTGGTGGTATGAATGTTCACGATTTTACCTTTTTTCGGTGCAGATAAGCTTTCTTTAACTTCCTTTTGTTCTTTCACAACAGGTTCCTTGGATTTGAAGATACTCTCAACCGCTTCTTCTTCCAATTCTTCCTCTTCATTCTCCAGAATACCAAAGTCAATCAGTTTTTTCTTAATAGCGCCAAACATAATCTTTTCCTCCTATATGTAATTGGGAAGCAACTTGGCTTCCATCTTGTAATTTTACAGATAAATCCGTGGCCCGAATATTTTGGAACCAACACGAACCAGCGTTGACCCCTCTTCTATGGCAATCTGATAGTCATTACTCATTCCCATAGATAAGGTATCAAAAGCGGAATCATTCGTCTGATAGTCCTCATAAATTCTTCGTAATTTTGAGAAAACCGTCCGCAATTTTCCTTCATCATAAGAAACCGGCGGCATTGTCATAAGACCTCGTACCAAAACATTGGGGCACTCTTTTGCCTGCAGGTATAAATCCTCCAGATTCTCTTCATAAACACCGAATTTGGAATCTTCCTTCGTTAAATTTACCTCAAAAAGAATCTCCTGGATTTTCCCGTGTTTCTCTGCTTGCTTTTGAATTTCTTTCAAAACTGACACAGAATCTACCGAATGAATCAGGCTCACTTTATCAATAATATATTTCACTTTATTGGATTGCAGATGACCAATCATGTGAAATTCGTCCACATACGGACGCAATTCATCAAATTTTGAGATAAGCTCCTGCACATAATTTTCTCCGATTGCACGAATGCCGCATTCCAATGCAGGCATAATTTCTTCCACGGTTTTGGTCTTGGTGACGGGAAGTAATTTCACTTCATCCAAAGTGCGTCCCGATTTCTTTAAACTGCAATAAATTTCATCTTTTATTATATCAAGTTTTTCAGCTATTGTCAATTGGATTCGCTCCTTTTCTCGTTTTTTTTACAAAAAACTATCTGGCATTCGGCGCAGGGCTTCCTTCTGCCAAGTTTTTAAACTGAGTGATAACCAAATCATATAGCAATACATTGGAAGAATTGGTGTTATCTTCTTCAATAATGACATACGCATTTTTTTCAAACAGAACCTTTACCGGACGTTTTCTGACGAAACTTTCTTTCACAATATAAACAAATTTGCCTTCAGAATCCTCCTGAATAGCTTCCTTGGGAATCCGTAAACCACTATGTGTTTTTCGAACAAACTCTGCTTCGAATTTTCTCTCTCCCATAAGTAAATCAAGATGCTGACTTAATGAGAGGGTTATAACGGTTTCTTTTCCGTTGGAAGACATATCTTTTACCGTACAGGCAATTTTACCTTCCGGTGCACGAGAGGTTTTTAAATACAACACATTTGTTTTTTCAGGTTCTTTAGCACGATCAGCGGTAATGCCCTGTGCATCTGCATCAGACACGCAAACCAGAAGAGTTGCTTCATAGTTATTCACAATTTTTCCGAACACATAATTTCCATTTGTTTTCGCATAATCAACGGCATCTGAATTCCACAAATTGGAAAACAGTTGGCAATCTGTATTCTGAGTAGTTTTTTCATTGATGATGGTTTCATAACCGTCCACTTTCGCAGTAATTAAACCGGAAGTGCCGGAATAAAACGCATCCTTACTACCCGAAACCGAACGCTCCAGGTCATCTCTCTGGCGTTTTAAATTTTCAAGCTCTTCCTGCGGGTTGTTGCCTGAAAGTCCCATCGCCATATTCTCAATTTCCAAAGCTTCCTGAGATAGGGGCTCAAATTCACCATATACAGCATAATAAGCAATATTTTTCATCTTATTTAACAATACTGTTGCAGTATCACCGTTTCCCTTTTCATCACGACTCCGATTTTTAATACTGATTTCCAGCGTGTTGATTTTTTCACTCAATGATTTGATGCTTTGTTTTTTTCCTTCATCAATTTCACCGGAATATACGGTAGCAACATGGGTTCTTGCAGTAACTCTGGTTCCGTCGGAATAGTTCATAACCGCCATCCCTTTGGAAGAGGAAGAAAGCAATTCCTCATCCCACACCAAAATAGCTTTTCCGGAAATAATTTCTTCTTCGCTTCCGTGATAAACCACCTGCGTGCTGTAACTTGGATGATTATAAATATATAAAGCAATGATGACCAACAGTAAAATAATGCCACCCACAACATAATAAATCGGCGGAATTTTAATTTTACGTTTTAATCTTGTTCTTTTTTCTTCCATAATTTCACCTTTTTTCTATGGTATCCAAAATTTTTGCAGCAAGCTCTTCTTTTGGTAAACTTGCTTCCAGCCAAATGGCGCCTTCGTTTCGCCGAAACCAGGTTAACTGACGTTTGGCATAACGGCGGGATTCCATTTTTAGCTTTTCCACCGCTTCGTCTAATGTTAAATAACCGTCTAAATATTCTACAATTTCTTTGTAACCGATTGCCTGCATAGAGGTATTGGTTTTGGGAATCCCCTGCTCTAATAAATTTTTTACTTCTTCCACCAGACCATTTTCCAACATTACATCTACCCGTCGGTTGATTCTTTCGTAAAGCTTGTCCCTGTCGGTATCCAACACAAAAAACTTCACATCATAAGGCTTCGGCGCATTTTTTGTGCGTTCTTCCTGCTCGGAAATTGTGGTGCCTGAAATGCGATATACTTCTAACGCTCGAATTAAGCGTCTGGCATTATTTGGATGAAGTCTGTCCGCGGTTTTCGGGTCAATTTTACGAAGCTCTTCCAACAGAAATTCTCCACCTTTTTCTTCATAAAGCTTTGTGATTTCTTCACGAACCGCTTCATCGCCCGGAATGGGAGCAAGGTCATAACCATATACCAACGAATTGATATAAAGGCCCGTGCCGCCTGCAATCACAGGGATTTTTCCTTTGGCTAAAACAGAATCCACAATAGGCTTTGCATCTTCTACATAACGACTGACATTGTAATTTTCCATAGGAGATACAATGTCAATCATGTGATGAGGGACTCCGCACATTTCATCAGCGGTTACTTTAGCAGTACCAACATTCATTCCCCGATAAATCTGCATGGAATCTGCAGATACAACTTCTGTATGCAATTGTTTTGCAACTTCAACCGATAACCCGGTTTTTCCGGAGGCGGTTGGTCCTGCAATGACAATGACCTGATTCATAGGATTCTCCTAGCGTTCAAATTTGGTTTCAATGGTGGTTTTGGAAAAACTGATAAAAAGAGGTCTGCCGTGAGGACAAGTAGTTTTTCCGTTTAGAGAAAATGCTTCTTTGGTGAGTTCTTCCATCTGATACATAGACAACTCGGTATTTGCCTTCACACTCATTTTGCAGGCTACCAAAAACAACAGTCTTAAATTGAAGTTTTCGGGCAATACCTTTCCGCTTTTCTTAATTTCTTCCAAGATTTCATATAATAATTTTTCAATATTTCTTTCTTTCACTTCGCAGGGGATTTCTCTCACCACAATGGAATTATCGGAGAAATCGTCTGCCATAATACCCACATTTTGCAAGAGTTCCAAATGCTCTAAAAGCAGTCTGTAATCGGTGGGAGCGAATTCAATAATCTTAGGCACCATCAGAAGTTGAGAATGTACCTCTCTCTCTACCATCTGACGGTGTATTTTTTCATAATTTAACCGTTCGTGAGCGGCGTGTTGGTCTAAAAGAAGCAGTTCTTCCCCTTTTTCAATGAGGATATAGGAAGAAAATACTTGCCCGATCACACGGAAATTTTCCTGAATTTCTTCCGGTTCTTCTGCAATTATTTCTGTTGTTCCCGAAATTTTTGGTTCCTCGGGAATGACTTCTGCAATTTTTTCAACAACAATCGGTTCTTCTTTTACTTCTTCTGCTTCTTTTGTTACTTTTTTGATTTCACTTATGTCTTCTGTATTTTTTTGGGGTTCCTCTTTTTTGGGAATCACAATTTCATTGATAATGGGTTCTTTTTTTACGGTGATAGTCGGTTTTTCGTCGGATTTTGATTCTCTTAAAAAGGTGAAATCATTCACCTGATTAAAAATCGGTTCCTGCTTTCTGGGTGCTTCTTTTTTGACGGGTGCAGCTTCTTTGGATAAAAAGGAGCTTTGTTGATAAGTCTTAGGCTCTTCATATTGCACTGCCTTAGAGACAGCAATTGGAACCGTTTTGGTTTCTTTGACATACAATTTTGCTTCCAAAGCATCTTTCACAGAATGATACAGAGCATCATAAATACTCTGCTCATCGGAAAATTTCACTTCCGCCTTTTGGGGATGCACATTCACATCACACAAACTGTAATCCACACGGATATCCAATGCACAAAAAGGATATTTGCCTTGTGCCATTTTCTGAAAATAAGCATTTTCCAACGCCTGAATCATAATTCTTGATTTGCAAACTCTTCCGTTGACGCTGAAATTTTCAAATTTACGGGTGGGTCTTGCCAAATTGGGAGACCCAACACATCCTGTAATGGTAACACCGTTTTTTTCGGCATCTACCATAATTAACTGCTCCGACAATTGACTTCCGTACACCGCATAAACTGCAGAACGAATATCGTTATCCCCTTTGGAGTAATACACCTGACGTCCGTCTTTTATAAATTTAATGGACAAATGAGGATTGGATAAAATAAGCCGTGCCAAAATTTCTTCGATATAGGCACCTTCGGTAGCATCTTTTTTTAAGAATTTAAGTCTGGCAGGCGTATTATAAAATAAATTTTCCACGGTGATTTTCGTGCCGACAGGACAACCGATATCTTCCACCGTTGTTACCTCTCCGCCTTCGCAGACCAACATCGTGCCGGAAACAGATTCTTCTTTACGGGTGATGATTGTCACTTTGGAAACCGCACTGATACTTGCCAATGCTTCGCCACGAAATCCCATGGTAGAAATAGAAAACAAATCTTCCTTGGTTTTTAGTTTGCTTGTGGCATAACGAACTACCGAGAGGACTGCATCCTCACGGTCCATACCACTGCCGTCATCTGTAACACAAATTCGTTTTTTACCGCCTTCCGAAATTTCCACGGTAATTCTGCCGGCACCGGCGTCTTTTGCATTTTCAAATAATTCCTTAACTACCGAAGACGGGCGTTCTACCACCTCGCCTGCGGCAATCATATCGGAAAGTAATCGGTCTAATACGTGAATGGTTCCCATAAGTACTCCTGTTTAGATTTTTTTCGCTTCATTTACCAGGTTATTTAATAAATTCAATGCTTCTAAGGGGGTTAATGTGGTTACATCGGTTTTCTTAAGTTCTTCCACAAGATTCATGGATAAAATTCCTGCAAAGGATTGGTTGTCTTCTGTTTGCAAAACAGCTTTGGGAGCAAGTTGCATTTCAGTTTTCTCTCCCTCTAAATCACGAACCAATTCCTGAGCACGCTTAATCACCTGGTTGGGAATACCTGCTAATTTGGCAACCTCAACCCCGTAACTGTCATCAGCGCCACCCTCAATAATACGACGGAGAAAAGTAATATCATCCCCACGTTTTTTTACTGCAACACAATAATTTTTCACGGGAGTCATTTTTTCTTCCAACTGCGTAAGCTCATGATAATGTGTTGCAAATAAAGTTTTGGCGCCGATTTTTTCACAAATATATTCTACCACCGCCCAAGCGATGGACAAACCGTCATAGGTACTTGTCCCACGTCCGATTTCATCCAAAATTACCAAACTGTTCTTGGTGGCATTTTTTAAGATGGTGGACACCTCGGTCATTTCCACCATAAAAGTGGATTGTCCCATTGCCAAATCATCGGAGGCACCCACTCGGGTGAACACCTTATCCAACACGGTCAGAGAAGCAAATTTCGCAGGGACAAAAGAACCCATTTGTGCCATAATGCAAATTAAGGCAACCTGACGCATATAAGTAGATTTTCCTGCCATATTGGGGCCTGTAATAATGGCAAAATGCTGCTTTTCGCTTAATTTGGTATCATTTGATACAAATAAAATATCACGTCTTGCCTGCTCCACAACGGGATGTCTGCCATCTAAAATTTCTATCTGATTTTGAGAATTAAATTCCGGTTTCACATAATTGTGTTTTAGGGCGGTTTCATAGAAAGAACCAAGCACATCTAAATAACTGATGAGATCAGCGGTCTTTTTGATTCGTTCAGAGTTATTGAAAATCATTTCCCGAATCTGGCAGAACACTTGATATTCCAGCTCGGTAATTTTTTCTTCCGCACTTAAGAGCACTTCTTCAATTTCTTTTAATTCTCCTGTGATATAACGCTCACAGTTAGCTAAGGTTTGTTTTCTGATAAAATAATCAGGCACCAAATCCTGGTAGGATTTGGTGACTTCGATATAGTAACCGAATACTTTGTTATAGCCGGTTTTTAATTTGGCAATTCCGGTCTTTTCCCGTTCTTTGTTTTCTAATTCCAGTAAAATTGTTTTACTGTTTTTCTTCATTGCACGGATTTTGTCAATTTCTTCGTGATAGCCTTCCTTGATGATATCTCCTTCACGGATAGTTAAAGGAGCATCTTCGGAAATGGATGCATCAATTTCCGAAAAAATATCTTCCAAAGAATCCCAATCACGAACCATCTGTTTCCATAAAGTGGATTGGAAACGGCTTACAATTTCTTTTAAGTCGGGAAGCACTCTGAAAGAATCACGAAGTGCCAATAAATCTCTGCCGTTAACCGTTTTTAAAGAAATTTTGGAGAGAAGTCTTTCCACATCTCGAATTTCTTTTAAATGGGTACGAATTGCATCCGCATCAGGTTGATTGCGGGTTAATTCCTCCACCGCATCCAAACGGCGTTCAATTTCAGCTCGATTTACCAAAGGACGCTCGATAAAGCGTTTTAACATTCTGGCGCCCATGGAGGTTTTAGTTTCATCCAGCACGCCAAACAAGGAACCCTGACGCTTTTTATCCCGCATGGTTTCGGTTAGTTCCAAGTTTCGTTTGGCGCAATCGTCAATTTCTAAAAAGCTTTTGGCGTCATAATAATCAAATTCACTGATATGGCGAAGCTCGGTTTTCTGAGTTTTATCAATATAGTAAAGACAAGCCGCTAAGGAAAAATAAGAAAGCTCTTTTTTAATAAGTTCGTCTTTCTTTTCCCAAAAAGATTCAAAACGACGAGAGAGGGTTTCTTCCACGCCGGAAAAACTGTAAATAGAATCATCCATCGTTTCAAAACGGGTGTTGATTCTTTCTTTTACGGAAGAAAGGAAGGTTTTATGTATCAACGCTTCGGAATTTACCAAAATTTCCGCAGGCGCATACTTAATCAGCTCGCTACTCAGATGGGAAATAAAATCATTGCCGATAAATTCGGTGGTGGAAACATCCCCAGTAGTAATATCGGCAAAGGTAACCCCCGCCCCGTTTTTGGTAAGATATGCAGATGCTAAATAATGGTTGGATTTTTCGTCCAATGCATTGGTATCGGAAAAGGTGCCGGGAGTAATGATTCTTACCACAGCACGTTCCACAATGCCTTTTGCGGCTTTGGGGTCTGTCACCTGCTCGCAGATAGCAACCTTATAACCTTTTTTAATGAGTCGGGAAATGTATGTTTCGGCACTGTGATAAGGAACGCCGCACATAGGTGCTCGTTCCTCCTGACCGCAATCTCTTCCCGTCAGCGTGATTTCAAGTTCTCTGGATGCGGTAATGGCATCGGAGAAAAACATTTCATAAAAATCGCCTAACCGAAAAAACAACAAAGTATCTTCGTAATCTTTTTTGATTTGGAAATACTGCTGCATCATCGGGGATAATTTTTCTATCTGCATAATAAATTCATCCATCCTGTTCTAACATTCCTGAATGCCCACTAAGGACCAGGACATTACTTCGGTAACTTTAACCGTGACAAAATCGCCTTCTTTAACATCAGTTTTGGCTTTGTAGTTAATCACCTTGTTGGTGGTGGTTCTGCCCTGACGCATTTCGGGATTGTTTTTACTTAGGCCTTCATCAATAATTTCGTAGGCATTATTAAGATATGCTTCGTTGGCCTCACGGCAAATTTCTGTTTGCGCCTCTAAAAGTTCATTAAAATTCTTTAATTTTTCTTCGTAGGTTCTCGGGTCATCCATCAATGCCGCTTTGGTATCTTTTCTGGGAGAATAGATAAAGGTAAATAAATTATCAAAACGAACCTCACGAATTAAAGATAAGGTATCATAAAATTCTTCTTCGGTTTCTCCCGGGAATCCCACGATAACATCGGAAGTTAAGGCAATATCGGGAACTGCCGCTCTGATTTTGGAAACTAAGCTAAGATAATCTTCACGGGTATAACGGCGGTTCATTTCCTTTAACACACGGTTATTTCCTGCCTGAAACGGCAAGTGCAAACTGTTGCAGATTTTTTTGTTTGCTCCCATTACCGCTATCAGTTTATCGGTTAAATCCTTGGGATGAGAGGTCACAAAGCGCACACGCTTAATCTGATCAATTTGGCAGATTGCAGCTAACAAATCAGGAAAATCCAAGTCATTTTGTAAATCCTTGCCGTAGGAATTTACATTCTGCCCGAGTAGAGTCACTTCTTTTAATCCCTTTTCGCAAAGGGTGTTGATTTCTTTTAAAATATCTTCGGATTTACGGCTCCGCTCCCTGCCTCGAGTGTAAGGAACCACGCAGTAGGTGCAAAAATTATTGCATCCGTACATAATGGGAATAGATGCCTTATACCACTTGTCATATACAACGGGAACCCCCTCTGCAATCACGCCGTCAACAGAATCTACGGAGAACACCCGTTCCCGTTCGGTTAACACATGGTGAAGCATTTTTGGAAATTCGTGAATGACATGAGTGCCAAATACCATATCCACAAAAGGAAAAGTCTTTTTGATACGTTCGCTGGCGTGAGATTGCTGCATTAAGCACCCGCAAACACCGATTACCATATCGGGATTTTTTTTCTTTTTGGCTTTTAAGGTGCCCACTTTACCGTACACCTTCACTTCTGCATTTTCACGAACAGAACAAGTGTTGTAAATCACCAAATCGGCATTTTTTTCGTCGGTTCCCTTTTGGTAACCCATTTCAAAAAGCATGGCATAAAGCTTGTCCGAATCGGTTTCGTTCTGAGCACAACCGTATGTAACCACCACGGCAGTTTTATTGGTCCCCTCATTTTTTAAGCGGACATTTTTCATATATTCTTTTTGGGTATCTATTATTTCCCGGGAAATAAACTCTATCACTTTTTTATGCTCCTTATTACAAAAAATATCCGTTCACTTTTCGAGTGGGCAGGTTTCAGGCTAAATTTATCATAGACACCTTCTACCTTAAATCCGCATTTTTCTGCCGCTTTCGTGATTTCCGATACGGTGTATCCCCGCTCATAATGCGTTTCGGATACTCGACCGTAGGACCCGTCTTCTTCCTGATAAAAAATATCCAAATCCATGGTTAAAAGACGGTCTTCATAAGTATTCTGCCATACAAAAAACTCGGTTTTGGTTTCGTCGGTAAAGGTATTGTTCCCTAAAATATGACGAAACTTATAAATGGTGGAAATATCAAATATGTATAATCCGTCGGGATTTAGGTAATTGTGAACCAGTTTAAAATGCTTGGTTAAATCTTCTTTTGTGAGCAGATAATTCACGCTGTCCAAAGAAGAATAGCAGGCATCCACCGTGCCATACAACTCAAAATCGGTCATAGACTGATTAAGATATAAAATGGTGTTATCAGGATCTTTCTCTCTGGCAACATCCAGCATTTCCCAGGAAAAATCCACGCCAATCATTTCATAATCCTTTGCCATCAGACGGGTTAAGGTTCCTGTGCCGCAACAAATATCCAAAACAAGCTTCGGATTTAGAGAAAATTTTTCAAATATTTTTTTGTAGTACCGATAAAATTTGCCATAATCAATATCATAGGCAAATTGATCGTAATAATATGAAAAATCCTGATACATTTTTTTAAAAATTCCTATCTGTATAAATGTTTGGGAAGTCCGTTTTCACCATAGATAACATTCACTTCCCCTGCGATTAACGGTTTTAAGTAGGTAATAAGTTCTTCTCCTACGTCATTTCCGTTTAGAATCCATTCGGTGGGAACACATTTTTCAATGTTGGCACTTTTATGAATATCTGCAGATTCAATTTTCATTTCATAGGGAGCATCGGAGGTTCTTACAAACACCATCATTTCTCCGCTATGACCGGATATTGCACATTTCACACCTGCTTCACCGATGGCAAATGCTTCCGAAATATCGGTTTTGGATAAAAGATGTGCTGCACAACGTTGGCATACATTTAATTCCACACTTCTTGCTTTGCAGCCGATTTCATTTTTCACAAGGTTTTCCAATGCTTTTCCTGCACCGCTTAACATCGCGTGTCCGAAAGAATCGGTTGCACTTGTTCCGCCTTCGCAAATTAAGGTTCCCTTTTCATCGTGAATCCCTTCGGAAGCGGCAACAATTACCTGATGGATACCCTTTTCAAATAAGGCTTTGATATCATTTACAAACCGGTCTTTTGAAAATGCAACTTCAGGCAAATAAATCAGATGGGGTGCATTGCGATGCTCATTTCTTGCCAAAGCAGCTGCACCGGTCAACCAACCTGCATGACGTCCCATAATTTCCACAATGGTGACGGATTTTAAGTCATACACCATACTGTCTTCTGCAATTTCTGCCACGGTGGTTGCCACATATTTTGCGGCAGAACCAAAACCGGGGGTATGGTCGGTAATGGCAAGGTCATTATCAATCGTTTTTGGTACACCAATGATTTTTACATCGGACCCGTGTTCTTTCGCGTAATCTGATAATTTGCAAACGGTATCCATGGAGTCGTTTCCGCCAATATAGAGGAAATATCCAATGTTATATTCTTTAAAAAAGGAAAAAATTTGTTGGTAAATTTCGGGGTTTTCCAAACAATCGGGGAGTTTTTTCCGACAAGAGCCGAGATATGCTGCGGGGGTTTGTTTTAAAATGTTCAAATCAATGTTGTTAAGCTCCTTAAGATTGTCACTTAACACACCTTCAATGCCGTTAACGGCACCGTAAATTTTATCAATGTCTTCCCGGTTTCGTGCACCGTTAATCACACCTGCCAAGCTGGCATTGATTGCCGCAGTAGGTCCTCCTGATTGTGCTACCAACAAATTCTTCATAATGTCCTCCAATGATTATTATATTGATTTTCGATATCTTATTTCATAAATTCTTTTTTTGTAATATTCAATAAATTCGGCAATTACATTTCTTGCCGTATCTGCCCCCTCGACCTTTCTCTATAAAAGAGGACTTCCCTCTCTTAAAAAGGTCTGTTTGTCTTGAATAATTTCCAAAATATCTCTCATATATCGTTCCGGTTGTTTATCGGTGCGAAGCTTTGAGAATGGTTTTTTGGTGGCAAACTCGGTCAGTTTTGATGTTCCGCCTGCCCCCACTGCTATTACAGAAGAAATTTCTTCCATCATAAAAATATTATAAGCACACACTTTTTGATTGCGCATAAAACCAACATTCTCTAACCCTGCCACCGCATTTTTCTGGCGATAAATATAGTAAGGCTCATAGGTTGGTTCCAACACCTCATAGGAATAACGAAGCATTTTCTCCGCATCCCGGTATTGTTCTTTATCAGATTGCATCCGAAGATCGGAAGTTCGTTTCTTACACAAGGTATGCACGGTGATATGCTCGGGAGAAAGGGATAAAATCCCATCCAGTGAATGTTTGAAATCCAAAAAACTTTCTCCGGGCAAGCCTGCAATCAAATCGGTATTGACCGTCTCAAACGGAAATTTTCGGCTTAATTCATAAGCGTTTAAAAATTCTGCCACGGTGTGTCGTCTGCCGATTCTGTCTAAGGTTTTCTGATTTAAGGTTTGCGGATTGATACTGATGCGGTTTACTCCCATTTGAGATAACACCGACAATTTTTCATAAGTAACGGTATCCGCTCTTCCTGCCTCCACCGAAAACTCCTTTGGTATCTGATAGGATAGCACCGTACCGATTAACTGCTCTAACTGTTTTTCCGTTAATACGGTTGGAGTACCGCCACCGATATAAACACTGTTTAAGGTAAGATTACATTCCGCTATGGTTTCCAAAACACCGCGAATTTCCATTAAAAGTGCGGTGAAATAATCGTCAATCAACAAAGAATATGGTTTTAAATATTCTAAGGTGAAAGAGCAATATCCGCATCTTGACGGGCAAAACGGAATATGAATATAAAGTGAAATTTCTTTTTTGGATAAAGTATTTACGGTTTTAATTACATGCTCGGCACATTGGGAAGCTACCTTTGCTTTATCGGGAGCAAGAAGATAAACAGAGGATAATCCCTCGGTAACATTTTGGCTGAATTTTAAAGCCGTTTGAGAAGGACGAACCCCCGTTAAAATACCAAACGGCAAATCTACCTCTGTTACACGATAAATTGCACGTTTTAAGGTAAGCAAAATATCGTCTCTGACAATGGGTTCCCGATGTGTTTTATTACCGCAAGTAACTGTTACGGAAGAATCATCCACCTGATAGGAAATATCAAGGTCTGCATTTTCACCGTTACAGATAATTTCATCAAAGGGGAAAATCATTTTCAAAAGATGGTAGATCCCGTAGTGGTACGATTCTATTTCGTTTTTCAGATTGATGACCATCTTAGAACCTCGTTTTGTTTCTTTTCCATGCCCACGGTAGTTTCGGTACCGTGCCCTGAATAAATCACGGTGTCGTCAGGCAAAGAAAAAATACGTTTCGTAATGGAGTGGACTAATTTGGATAAATCCCCTGTGGGAAAATCCCATCTGCCAAGGGTTCCGTAAAACACGGTATCCCCGGAAAACAAAATGCCGTGACCGTAAAGACACATTCCGCCCCCTGTATGCCCGGGAGTGTGCATTACAGTAAAAGACAAATCGCCAACCGTAATGACATCCCCCTCTTTTACATAGGAATCTACTTTGGGAATGGAAAAATCGGGGCTGATATATCGGGCAAGGGATAATTCGGGATTTAAAATCAGATCTTTTTCTTCCTCGTGAGCAATCACTTTTGCGCCTGTTGCTTCTTTAAGTTCGTTCACTGCACCCACATGGTCATAATGACCGTGAGTTAACACAATTTTTTCAACCGTCAGTTGAAGGTCTGTAATCACCTTCAAAATACGATTGCAATCATCTCCGGGGTCAACCACGAGACAACGCCCGTTCTTATCCCAAATAAGATGACAATTTTCTTCAATATTCCCTGTGATAACTGTTTGAATCTTCATCATAAATCCCTCAAAAAATCAGCAAATGAACACACTTCACCAATTATATTTTTTCTATCTTATATCATACACTATTTTTATCATTTTGTCAATTTTTTTCCAAGGAGATTTTATCATTTTTTAAAATAATTTTTCCGGGTTCATTTTTAGTAATTTCTCCCTTTAAAATCGCCTCTGCCAGAAAATCTTCAATTTGTTTTTGCACAGCTCTTTTTAAAGGTCTTGCGCCGTATTTGGAATCTGCTCCGAGCTTTGCGATATAGGAAATCACTTCCTCAGAAATTGTAATAAAATACTCCTGATTTTTTAAACGATTCATCAATTTATCCAACATAATTATCACGATTTTTTCAAAATCGGAGAGCGTAAGTTTCCGAAAAACAATCATCTCATCAATTCTGTTTAAGAATTCAGGTCGAAAATACTTACCGAGTTTCTTTAGCACCCGATTGGAAAGCTCTTTATGACCGATTTCTTCATCTGATAACGATTCCCGAAATCCTGTGGGGCGAATTTCTTCCGTTAACTCTTTGGCACCAATATTTGAAGTCATAATAATCAGTGCATTTTTAAAGCTGACCCGCCTGCCTGAGGAATCGGTAAGAATCCCCTCATCTAAAATTTGCAAAAGCAAATGAAACACATCCGGATGCGCCTTTTCGATTTCATCAAACAAAACAAGGCTGTATGGGTGACGTCGGATTTTTTCAGTCAGTTTTCCGCCATCGGAATATCCCACATATCCGGGTGGTGAACCAATCATTTTGGAAACACTGTGTTTTTCCATATATTCCGACATATCCAAACGAATCATAGCATCTTCCGTGCCGAAAAGTTGCTTGGCCAATTCTTTGGAGAGTTCGGTTTTTCCAACTCCCGTAGGGCCTAAGAACAAAAAAGAACCCAATGGTCTGTCAGGGTCGGAAAGCCCTGCTTTGGCGCGTCTGATTGCCTTGGAAACCGCACAAATTGCCTCGTTTTGACCCACAATATTTTTTTCTAATTCTTCTTCCAGGTGAATAAGTTTTTCCTGCTCATCCCGAGTAATCCCCGAAAGCGGAATCCCCGTCCATTCCGAAACAATATTGCCAATATGCTCTAAAGTAACCACCTGACCTGCCTGATGCCGTTCTTCCTTCCACTTTTCCATCTGTGTTTTAAAATCTTCATTCAAAGAAGTTTCTTCTTCTCTCATCATAAGCGCACGACTGTAATCCTGGGTGGCAATTGCCTCTTCTTTTTCCTTTAAAATTCCTTTTAATTTTGCTTGAGTATCCTTAATATGCGGAGGAAGCGTGTGTAATTTCAACTTAATTCGGGATGCTGCTTCATCAATCAAATCAATTGCTTTATCGGGAAGAAACCGGTCTCTTAAATATCGTTGAGAAAGCTTTGCTGCACCTATGATAGCTTCCTCGGTAATTTTCACATTGTGGTGGGTTTCATAATGATCTTTAATTCCCTCTAAAATTCGCACCGTATCTTCCACGGTTGGCTCTTCCACCGTAACGGGTTGAAATCTTCGTTCCAATGCCGCATCTTTTTCGATGTGTTTTCTGTATTCCTCAAAAGTGGTGGCGCCGATTAAATGAATTTCTCTGCGGCTCAGAAAGGGTTTTAAAATATTTGCCGCATCAATTGCACCCTCAGCGGCTCCTGCTCCCACAATGTTGTGAATCTCATCAATAAAGAGTATGATATTTTCGTTTTTTCGTGCCTCATCAATGGCTTTTTTGACTCGTTCTTCAAATTCGCCCCGATATTTGGTCCCCGCTAAAACCGAAGAAATGTCCAACGACAGAATTCGCTTATTTTTTAAAATATCCGGAATATCTCCATCTGCAATTTTTTGTGCCAATCCCTCAATAATTGCGGTTTTTCCCACACCCGGTTCCCCAATCAGACACGGATTATTTTTGGTGCGTCGGCACAATATCTGAATGACCCGTTCAATTTCCCTTTCTCTGCCAATGACAGGATCCACATTCCCCTCCAGACACATTTTGGTTAAATCTCTGGAAACACTGTTTAAAAACGGAGTATCCACCCCTACCTTACGGGAATGGGGTGTTGTTTTCGACTTTTCACCCAAACCGGGAGGCAACATACCACCTGAAACCATATCATAAATATCCGTTTTCATTTTTTCGGGATTTAATTTCAGTTGCAAAAGAATTCTGGACGCAATAGAATCTTCCAATGACAATAACGCCAACAACAAATGTTCTGTGCCGATGTAATTATGCCCCATTTCCTTTGCTTCCAAAAAGCTTAGTTCTATCATCTGTTTTGTTTTCGGTGTGAAAGTAACCTTTCCCGAATATACGAGTGATGTTGTTCCGTAAATCTCCTGAATTTTTTTCACCAGATTTTGTTCACTTAATCCGTTGGCGGTTAAAATACGGTGAGCAATTCCGTTTTTTTCTTTTAGGAGCCCATACAAAAGATGTTCACTTCCCAAATAACTCTGAGAAAACTCCCTCGCCAACTGTTCCGCATAATTTAGCACCGATGCCGCTTTTTCGGTAAACTTTTTTTCAAACATCAAACCACCTCTTCCTAACATTGTAGCCAAAAACCAAAGAAAAATACCAGAGAAAATACCAAAGAAAAAGGGTTGCTGCAAGGCAACCCTTTTTTCTCATTTTTTCACACCGAAAACCCATCGAAAAAGACCTTTTAAGTAACTTGGCGGACGGTAAACAACGATTTTCATAATCCAATCTCCTTTTTTATTTGATTAAAATTTTCGTCCACGACGACAAATTGACCCAACACATCCCACCCCAATCAAAATGCAGGACAGTAAAATTACAATGATACTGAGCGGAACAGCCAAAGCCAGTAAAATTCCCAATCCCAGGGCGGAGAGTACCAATCCCCAACTCAGAGAAAAATATCCCCGAAAAAATTTCACATCCCGGCACCTCCATCCTTTCATTCATAAAAAAATACCGATATAACAACAGTTCTACTATTATTATACCGGTATTATTTTAATTGGTTACAAATAATCAGAAGATTTCCGCAAGAAACAGAAATTTCCGCCACGTCATCTGTAATCACATTGCTTGTTCCGATAATATCATATTTTTCCAGAAAGGCGTTGTCAAGCGGATAATAAAATCCTTTTAAGCTAACGCCCTCACAGATATCCGAAAAAGCATACAAAGAAACGGTGCATCCTTTTTTATCGGTTAAGCTTAATTTGGAATCGGTCAGATAAATCTCGGTGCTCCCATCCGTCACCACCATGGAAATATCCCGCACCATTGCATGCTGCAATAAACAAACATTGGCATAGCTATGGTCAAAACGGGTTCCGATTCCACCGTAAAGGACAATATTTGTTGCACCTTTGGAAAAAGCGAACCGCAACGCATATAACGTATCGGTTTCATCTTTTTCCACGGGCAATTTTACTTTTCTTAAAAAATCGGCAGGTTCTTCCGATAAGGAATCGAAATCACCGACTAATATATCGGGTACAATGCCCACTGCTTTTGCAAGGTCGTAACCTGCGTCTGCACAAATGATATAATCAGATGCATCCGCATACTCCAAAAGCTTTTTGGGATTATGATTGTTCCCTGCCGCTATGATTAAAATATTCAAAGATTATTCTCCTTTTAGCACACGAATGGTTTCTTCTCGGTTTTTGGCTCCGAATACAGAGCTTCCCGCTACAACCATCGTAACGCCTGCTTCTTCTAACTGACGAATATTGTCAGAACCAACGCCACCGTCAACCGACAATAAAATATCTTTTCCTGCAATCATTTCTTTGATTGCACGGATTCTTTCATAGCTTGCTTCAATAAATTTCTGACCGCCGAACCCCGGATAAACAGACATTACGGTAATCATGGAAATATCGTCCAAGTAAGGCTTTAAAGCAGAAACATCGGTATCGGGACTAATGGCAAGTCCTGCTTTTTTTCCAAAACTTTGAATCAATTTGATGCATTCGAAAATATCATCGGGTTGTTCCACATGAACGGTAATATAATCAGAACCTGCTTTTGCAAACGGTTCAATGTATTTTAGAGGATTATCAATCATCAAATGGGTATCAAAGGGTAAATCAGAATGAGGACGGATAGAAGAAATCACACAAGGCCCAATTGTCAGATTGGGCACAAAATGACCGTCCATCACATCCAGATGCAAAAAATCTGCCGAACTTACTGCTTTTATTTCTTCTCGTAAATTGGAAAAATCAGCTGCCAATAACGAAGGGGATACTTTTACCATATTTTATTCTCCATTCTACTTTTTATGCCAGGGTTTAATATCTTTAATTTTCTCATAAATCTGCAGATAACTACGATATCGGGAAGATGCAATCTCCCCTGCTTGCAATGCTTCTAACACACCGCATCCTTTTTCTTTGGTGTGCGAGCATCCTTTAAACTGACAGACAAGCTCCGAAAATTCCGGAAACATTTCGTCCAGATTGGAAATAGCAAAATCAATTTCCAAAGAAGAAAATCCGGGAGTATCTGCCACATAAGTATGAGGTGAAATCTGAAACAATTCCGAATGACGGGTGGTATGTCTGCCACGGGTGATTTTACTGATTTCCCCTGTTTTTAATTCTGCATTTTCAATCAGTTCATTGAGCAGAGAAGATTTCCCTGCTCCCGAAAATCCCGCAAACACATTGATGCCGCCTGAAATACTTTTCTTTATCTCGTCAATTCCCTCACCTGTTACTGTGCTTGCATATATGACGGGATATCCGATACCACGGTATAAATCGCCGTATTCTGCTCCCTTTTCCAAATCGGTTTTATTGATAACAATTAAGGGTTCAATTCGGTACAGTTCACAAAAGACCAGAAGTTTATCCACAAAAAAGGTGTCAAAATCAGGCGATTTTGCAGGTGCCACAATGATGAAATGGTCCACATTGGCAATACTGGGACGAATCAACAAATTATTACGAGGTAAAACAGCATCCAGACTTCCCTTCTTTTTTTCTTCGGAAATCACGGAAATCTCCACACGGTCACCAACCGTGGGGGTAATTTCGTTTTTTCGGAAAATCCCTCTTGCTTTACATTCATAACAACCGTTTTCGGTTTCTACATAGTAAAAACCGCCAATCCCTTTGGTAAGCAAACCCTTCAAACCGCACCTGCACCTCATTTCCTTCTAAATTTATGATTGATTAGTTGAATTTTACATTCTGAGAGAAGAACAACTGCCCGTCGATGGTAATTTCAATCTTCTCGGTACCGCTTCCGGTAACGGTAACTGTTACACGTTTTTCAGATGTCTGATGACTCTGATGATAAACTTCGCTGCCTCCCCGTTTAATCACAACGGTTACGGTTTCTCTGTCCTGAGGTAAATCAATGGTCAAGGACTGCTTGGAAGCCGCTTGAGGCGTGGGAGACGGAGTTGCACTGGGAGTTGCCGCTTCCACGGTGATGGTTAAACGAACAGAAGTTCCGCGCTCTGTTTTCGTATCCTTTGCCAAAGATTGCTGGGTAATTTTACCGATATCTTCGGTACCTTCTTTTTCCACAAAGGTGATAACCAGACCGCACTCAGATGCTTTCTTGGTTGCTTCTGCTTCTGTCATTCCCACAAAATCAGGAACGGTTACTTCAGAATCGATTGCAACATATAACACCACTTCACTGCCTTTGGGAATGCTTTTTTTCGCAGCAGGATTTTGTTTTAACACATAACCTTTTTCGTGTTCGGAGGATTCCTCTTCAATAATACGAACGGAGAATCCTGCCTTTTCCAGTTCCTGCTTTGCCTGCCGGTATTCTTTATTGGAAACATTGGGAACTTCAACTTTCACTTCGTCGCTTTCGTTTGATACAACATCCAGTTCCACTTTTGTTTTCTTCACTTTTACACGAATGTTTCCGCCGGGTGTCTGACGCAAAATAGTGCCGTCTTCTTTGGAGTCGTCTTCCACTTCATGCACAATTACGGTTAAACCGTTATCTTCCAGTTCGGAACGGACTTCATCGATATTTTTTCCAACCACATTGGGTAATAAGTATTCTTCAGCCTTGGATACAGAAGCAAAATTGAATCCCGGGAACAACACTTTTAAGAAAATCAAAACAATGGCAACAACAACTGCAGTGGATACGCCGATGGCAGACCACATCGCAATTTTTTCCTGCTTTTTATCAAGTTGTGCCTTTCTGTTGGACAAGCGAACCGGAATTTCAACCTCACCGCGGTCCATTCCTTTATGCTCAAGGGTTTGTTCCTCAACCACTTCTACCGGTGCTTCTTCTTTTTTTGCAGCTTTTACCAGTTCAATCACTTCTGCAACAACAGCATCCTCGTTTTCTTTGGTGGTGAGATTTTCCACTTTTTTGAACTCAGTTAAATCAGCAACCATTTCTTTGGCATTCTGATAACGGTTCAAAACATCTCTCTGCATGGATTTAGTTACAATCCGAACCAATTCATTGGGAACGGTAATGTTAAGTTCTTTAATGGAAACAGGCTCGGAGCTTAAGTGCATCAGAGCAACGGACACGGGGTTTTCACCGTCATAGGGCAATTTCCCTGTCAACATTTCATACATCACAATCCCAAGGGAATACAGGTCACATCTGGCATCAATCATAATGCCTTTTGCCTGCTCGGGAGAAATGTAATGCACCGAACCGATTACATCACTGTCAATTTTTTTGGTTTCATTACTGTTGACTGCACGGGCAATCCCGAAGTCTGTCACCTTTAACACACCGTCTTCAGTGACAATCATATTGTGAGGTTTGATATCACGGTGTACAATGCCGTTTTTGTGTGCACATTCCAATGCGGTTAAAATCTGCATTGATAAATTCAGTGCCACATTCCATGCCAGGACACCGTTTTCTTTAATGACATCCTTTAAGGTGACCCCTTCCACATATTCCATTACGATATAGTGAAGATTTTCTTCATCACCCACATCATAAATAGACACAATGTGCGGACTGGATAAGGATGCAGCCGCCTGAGATTCAATATAGAAACGTTTGATAAATTCTTTATCTTCATTAAATTCTTCTTTTAAAATTTTTACCGCAACGAAACGGTTTAAGAGGTTGCATTTCGCTTTATATACCCGCGACATTCCTCCTACGCCGATTAATTCCAAAAGCTCATATCTTCCGCCCAGAATTTTTCCAATCATAATATAATCTCCTTATTTCGATTTCTGTCTTTGTTAACGAAGAACCACTGTGATATTATCCGAACCACCGTATTCATTGGCAAGTTTCACCAAATTTTCAACGGCAACCTTGCGGTTGTATCGGTTTACCACGGCAAAAATTTCTTCATCCGACACATGACCCGTAAGTCCGTCGGTACATAAAAGAAGTTTGTCCGTCTTCTCGGTATCTATGAGGAAAATATCGGGATAAACCTCAGGGGCAATGCCAAGTGCTTTTAAAATTTCATTTCTGCGAGGATGAATTTTTGCTTCCTCGGGAGTGATGACTCCGCTTTTTTGCAACTCATACACGTATGAATGGTCTTTTGTAATCTGCGTAATTTTTTCTTTTCCAATCAGGTAAGCACGGGAGTCTCCAACATTTGCAACACACACTTTTTTCGCATTTCCTGCTGCCACCACCAATGTGGCACCCATACCGTGAAGCGTTGCTTTTTCGCAAGCTGCTGCAAAAATTTTCCCGTTGGCGTACGATACTGCCTGGCGAAGCGTGACTTCCGGATCAGAAAAAATGTCTTGTTTTTTTGCAAATTCCAAAATGGCCTCAATTGCCATCGCACTTGCAACCTCTCCGGCGTTGTGTCCGCCCATTCCATCGGAAACAATCATTAAAAAACCTTTTTTTCCGGTTTCAAAATAAAAACTGTCTTCATTTAAAGAACGTTTTTTTCCAACATCGCTTAAACCGTGTATCATACTTGCTCACCTTCCTTTCGTTTGGTTTCGGCTCGTCTTAACTGACCGCAGGCCGCATTGATATCGGTGCCCAATGTCCGTCGGACAGTGGCATTTAAGCCGCCTGCAATCAACATATTCTGAAATTCAAGAATTCTCTTTTTTTCGGAGGGAGACATACTGCCTCGTGCAGGATTTACGGGAATCAGATTCACGTGGCAAAGCATCCCTTTTAAGTGCCCGATCAGTTCTTTTGCATGCTCGGGCTTATCATTCACATCTTTAATTAACGTATACTCAAAGGAAACACGTCTTCCTGTTTTACCAAGGTATCGTTTCACGGCACCTAACAGTTCTCCGTACGGATATTTTCTGGAAACAGGCATCGTTTTATTTCGGATACTGTCATTGGGTGCATGAAGAGAAATTGATAACGTTAAGGGAATATTTTCTTCTGCCAACCGATCAATCCCGGGAACCAATCCGCAGGTGGATAAAGAAATATGACGATAACCGATGTTAATCCCGTGCTCATCATTCACGTTCTTTAAAAACCGCAACACATTCTCATAGTTATCCAAAGGTTCACCAATTCCCATCAGCACAATGTTGGAGATTCGTTTCCCCTCTCTTTTTGCGGTAAATAGTACCTGGTCTAAAATTTCGCCTGCCTCTAAATCACGGACCTTTCCGCCAACGGTGGAGGCACAGAAGGTGCATCCCATATTGCATCCAACCTGAGTGGAAATGCAAATACTGTATCCGTGTTTATAATCCATCAGAACACTTTCAATGGTATTTCCGTCTTCCAATTCATATAAAAATTTAACGGTGCCGTCACGGGAGACTTCTTTTTTCACAACTTTTAAATCGGAAATATAGAAATCTTCGCTTAATTCTGCTGCCATTTTTTTGGAAATATCCGTCATTTCCTCAAAGGAAGTAACCCCCAGAGAGAGCCACTTGAAAACTTGTTTGGCTCGGAACTTCTGGCGGTATTTCTGCAAAAAATATTCTTCTAATTCCTGATAAAGTAAATTCTTGATATTTTGTTTCATAGAAGAATGAAAGATTCCTTCCTTTTTTTATAACGTAACTTTCTTAATAATCTTTTTGGGGCATTTTTCCAGACAAATACCACAACCTACACATTTTTCAGGGTCAATGGTTGCAAGGAAATGCTCCACCTTTACTGCCTCATTGGGACAGTTTCTCTGACACAATGAACAACCGATACATCCGGCTGCACATTCTTGTTTTACCAAAGCGCCTTTGTCTGTATTGCGGCATTTTACCACATATTTATCTTTCGGCGAAATAATTGTAATTAACTGTTTGGGACAAGCTTTTACACACTGTCCGCAAGCAGTACATTTATCAAAATCCACAACTGCAATTCCGTTTTTGATACTGATGGCACCAAAATTACAAGCTCTCACGCAAGAACCAAGTCCCAAGCACCCGTTACTGCAAGCTTTATAACCTCCGCCAATCATACGGGAAGCAGATTCACAATCCAAAATACCTTCGTAATGGAATTTTATCTGTGCCACATCGACACATCCTTCACAACGAACAAATGCCGCTTTTTTTTCAAAGGTTTCTGTTTCTACTCCTAAAATTTTGGAAATGGCATCTGCGGTGGCTTTTCCGCCAACGGGACACACATTTGCCTTTGCCTCACCCGAAAGAATGGCAGCTGCACACTGAGAACAACCTGCATAACCGCATCCTCCGCAATTAGCACCGGGTAATGCTTCTGTAATTAACGGTAATTTTTCATCTTGTTTCACATAGAAAAGTTTTGCTGCAATGCCAAGCAAAGCACCAAACACAAGTCCCATAGCCGAAATTGCAATGGTAGCATTTAAAATATTCTGCATAATCTATTTCCTTTCGTCTATAGTTTCATACCGGCAAAGCCTAAAAACGCCATTGCAATCAACCCTGCGGACACCAAAGCAATGGGCATTCCTTTCATAAAAGAAGGAATGTTGGAGTTTTCAAGGCGTTCTCTCACACCTGCAAACAACCAGATTGCCAAGGTGAAACTAAGTGCAGCCGCAATCCCGGAAACCACGCTTTCCAAAAAGCCGTAATCTTTCTGCACATTTAAAATTGCAACACCAAGCACTGCACAGTTTGTGGTAATTAAAGGCAGATAAATCCCCAAAGATGCATATAGTGGAGGACTTAATTTCATAATTGCCATTTCCACAATCTGAACCAACGCCGCAATCACTAAAATAAATGCAATTGTCTGCAAATATTCCAACTGGAACGGAACAAGAATGTAACTGTTCACAAGCCAGGTCATAGCACTTGCCAACGCCATAACAAAGGTAACTGCCATCCCCATCGCCAGAGCGGTACTTGTTTTTTTGGATACTCCCAAAAACGGGCAACATCCCAAAAATTTAACCAATACAAAGTTCTCCACCAAAATGGTAGTGATTAAGATAGAAAACAGTTTTGCAAAATCAACCATGTCTGGTGCCTCCCTTCGTTCTCATAGCCTGAATGACGCCAAGCACAACTCCCAACACAATAAATCCGCCCGGAGGAAGAATCATCATAATTGCTTTGGGATAATTTGCACCGAATACAGAAATTCCTGCAAAGCTTCCGTTTCCGAGCAGTTCACGGATTGCGGATAAAATCACTAAGGCAACCGTGAAGCCAAGCCCCATACAAAGTCCGTCAACAGCAGATTTTCCCGGAGTGTTTTTAGAAGCAAAGCTTTCCGCTCTTGCTAAAATAATACAGTTTACCACAATCAAAGGAATAAACACACCCAAGGATGCGGAAATATCGGGCAAATATGCTTTTAACGCCATTTCCACGGCAGTTACAAAGCCTGCAATAATTACAATATAAGATGCAATTCTGATTTTATCGGGAATAAATTTTCTCAAAACAGAAATAAAAAAGTTGGAGCAAATCAATACCAAGGTGGCAGATAAGCCCATTCCCAAGCCGTTAATCACGGATGTGGAAGTCCCCAAGGTGGGACACATACCAAGAAGGAGTACAAATACAGGATTTTCCTGAAACATTTTCTTAAAAAACGCTTTCATTATTCTGCTCCCTCCTTTACTTCTTTGGCATATTCGGATGCCTGATTCAACGCTTTGTTCACAGCCTTGGAGGTCACGGTTGCACCGGTTACTGCCTGAATTTCGGAAAATTCTTTTGCAGGCTGTCCGATAAACTGAGAAACAAAAGGTTCTTCTTTTGCACGGGTTCCAAGACCGGGAGTTTCCGACATGGAAATATATTCCACACCGGTAATATGAAGGTCTGTATCGAAGCCGACAATCAGCTCAATATCACCGCCGTATCCTTCGGGAGTAACCACATTGCCAGCATAGCCGACAGTTTTGCCGTCAACGGTTCCAACATACACATTTTCGTTTGCTTTCGCTAATTCGCATCCCGGTAAAACAGAACTCATAGCTTCTTTTTTTGCTGTTTCGGTTAACTCTGCAATGACAGGTGCGGTCACATAATTTAAAGCGGATAATCCCAATGCAACCACAAGACAAATCAAAAAGAGCTTCAGTGCCAATACGAGGATATTATCTTTTTTTGTCATATCTGATAGTCCTCCTTATGCACCGTATTTTTTGGGAAGAATCAGTTTATCAATCTGAGGTGCCAAAATATTCACAAATAAAATAGAATAGCACACCCCTTCAGGATAACCGCCTTTTACACGAATGAAGATGGTAAGAGCACCTGCTAAGATGCCGGCAACCACATTCCCAAGTCTTGTGGTGGGTGATGTGGTGTAATCCGTAATCATAAAGATACTGCCCAAAAGCACACCGCCTGTTAACACAGACATTAAGGGGTCTCCGCTCATCAGTCCCTGATAGCCGAAGAACCAACCTAATAATGCTACGGTTGCCACATAAGAAAAAGTGGCGTAGGGCTGAATAATTTTCCTTACCCAAAGATAAATAAATCCGAGGAGTAAAGCAAAAGCGCAAACCTCACCCATACAACCGCCCATATTACCAAAAAACATATCCAGGTAACCAAGGCTGACCGTTTCCCCTGCTTTTAACAATTTCAAGGGAGTGGCACCCGTTACTGCATCCACGGAACCGACCTGATAATAAAAGGGTTTCGCCCAGGTGGTCATGGGAAGCGAATAGGAAGCCAATAAAAAGGCACGGCCTGCCAGAGCGGGATTCATAAAGTTATTTCCCAATCCGCCAAACAAACATTTTGCCACAATAATTGCAAAAAACGAACCAACCACGGGAATATACCAAGCCACGCCAACCGGCAGGGTCAACGCCAGAAGAACTCCTGTAATAGCGGCACTTCCGTCAAAAATTGTGGTTTGTTTTTTCATCATCATACACCACAGATGTTCAAACAACATCGCAGAACAAGCAGAAATGGCAATCAGAATCAAAGCTCTGAAACCAAAAATCCAAGTTGCTGCTGCCACGGCAGGAATCAATGCAATGAGCACATTGCACATAATTTTTCCGATACCGAAATCTGTCTGAACGTGCGGTGAAGTGGAGACAATCAATTTTTCATTCATAATTCTTTCACCAAATGCCAAAAGGCACGTTTTTTACCTTTCTGTACTGTCATTACAAAAGTCTATTTTTTCGGAAGATGGGCTTTCGCAATTTTAATAGTTTGCACCAGATGTCTTCTGGAAGGACAAATATAACTGCAGGTTCCGCATTCCATACAATCTTTTAAACCATATCTTACTGCCTGATCCAAATTGTTGATTTCTGCATTTGCCATAATCATAAAAGGCATCAGACGCATCGGACAATGTTGGACACATCTTCCGCAACGAAGACAATCTTTCGGTTCATAATGATGATATTCTTTATCGGTAAAGAACAGAAGACCTGAAGTTCCTTTGATAACGGGCGCATCCAAGGTGTACTGAGCAATCCCCATCATAGGACCGCCTGCCAGCACTTTTTTGATACCGTCTGTAATTTGGGTAAATTCAGCCAGATAAGATAAGGGAGTACCGATTCTGACAAGAAGATTAGCGGGATTTTTGCATCCGCTTCCCGACACGGTAACTACTCGTTGGGTAAGAGGCATCCCTGTGCGAATAGCGGTGGAAATTGCTGCGGCAGATGCCACATTTTGCACCACAACGCCTGCATCAATGGGTAACTGACCTGATTTTACTTCCCGTTTTAAAACGGAATCAATCAACTGTTTTTCACTACCCTGGGGATATTTTGTTTTCACAAGAACCGCTTCAATATACGGCTCTCTCATACATTTTTCTTTCAACAAACGGAAGGCGTCTTTTTTGTTGTCTTCAATGGCAATATATCCGCGACGCACATCCAGAATTTTCATCATAATTTTTAAGCCATCGATAATTGTGTCGGAGTGTTCCAACATCATACGATGGTCGGCTGTTAAAAACGGTTCACATTCTGCACCGTTTAAAATCACGCAATCTGCTTTTTTCCCTTCGGGAGGAGAAAGCTTGATGTGAGTGGGAAATGTTGCACCGCCCATTCCCACAATCCCTGCCTCTTTGATTGCGGCAAGTAACTCCGATGCCGTCATTTTATCGGGATTTTTGGGAACAATCATTTCTGAAACGGTATCCAAACCGTCATTTTCTATTACCACACACAGACATTTTCCAAGTCCGGTATGAGCACGCTCTTCAATAGCGATAACTTTCCCGGAAACAGATGCGTGAACGGGAACAGATACAAACCCCTGAGGTTCTCCGATTTTCTGCCCGATTTTCACCTCATCGCCAATCTGAACAACGGGTGCACAAGGTGCACCGATATGCTGCGACATGGGAATGATCACAACGTCGGGAGCCGCTAAAGAAACAATCTCTTTTTCTGCGGTGAATTCTTTATAGTCATGAGGATGAAATCCTCCTCGAAATGTTCGTGCCACGATGTCTTATCCTCCTTTGTTTTGGCTATCATCTGATTAGGCTGCCAAATCCTCTTTGGTTATTTCTGTCGATTGTTCCGGGGAAACATCAATATTTTCGGGAGTTGGAACAGGTGCTTCCGAGGGTTGTGCGTTTTCTTCGGGAGAAGCGGTTTCAACAGGAGTTTCTGTTTCTTCCGGTGTTTGTTCCTGCGGAACAGAGGGCTCCGGAGAAACTTCTCCCTCAGTGGGTTCAATCCCCTCTGCTTCAGGGGTTTCTTCAACCGGAATTTCGGTGGGAATACCGGTTTTCACCAAACCTAAATCTGAAGTCTGAATAATTTTAACCAACGGAACATAATTGGAAACGCCTAAATTATCGGTACGGATCACGGCTCCGTTTTCGTCTTTTACAATGCGATATGCACGAGCTTTTACTCCATCGTAACCGGACTGAGTAACCACTTGTTCACCCGGAGCAACACTTTCGTTATATTCATACTTGATACCGCGGGCAGTAGAACCTAAATGCTCCGTGGTAATTTCCACGGTATTGTTATTTTCTTTCGTTCCCCAAATTTCAACCGTCATAACGCCATTAGATGCAAATGCTTTGATTTTTACGGGGTTTTGCAAACTGTTCTGAAATTTAAAGTCAATAGAACCATACACAACGGTAGCATCGATACCTGGTTTTGCATAGTTCACCACGAAATTATGGTTTCTGCGTTCCACAATTTTTAAATCACTATACAACACCGCAGGATAAATGGTGGAAGAAACCTGACAAATTCCGCCGCCGGTTCCGTCTACCACTTTGTCTGCCAGGAAAATTTTTGCATCACGGAATCCGTTTTCGTAGGAACGTTTTCCCACAACCTGATTAAACGAGAAAATATCACCGTGATTTAAAACGGTACCGTTTACCTTTTGTGCAGCCAATTTTACATTGGCGGTACGGTCAACTTCCCGTTCTTTATAGTTCGTGGAATAGGTAGCTAACCGATGAGGAAAAATATCATCGGATAAATCATCGGTATATACAGAAGGCTTCAACACGGTAACGGGAACAAAAAATTTTGGTTCTCCACTTGCAAGTTTTTCTTGCAAAACCGCCTCATCCACTAACAGACCAACCTGATGAGGAACAACCACTTTTCTGCCGTCTTGCTCATCAATGCGGGCGTCTGCTACGGGAGTGTTGATTTGTTCTGTAATTTCAGAAGCAGTAACGGGAACAAATCCGCTCTTTACCAACGTATACTCTGATTTCACATTCGGATAGTCTGCATTGATTTGCTCAAACAAATCACGGAGTGCATAGCTTTCAACATCGGGGCGGATTACAATTTCTGCCTTGTCTTCATTGATTGTGTAATCAAAACGCTGTTCCGTTAAACCTTCCTGCTCTAAAAGTGTTTCCGTTACAACAGAAAACATCTCAAAATCCGGATGAATAACAATGGGCGCATACCAATTCTGCCAACGACATAAGAAAGCATCCAGGAAATTATGTTTCCCCAGTTTCATAATCTCTGCAATGGTTCTTTCTCTTTCAATTGTGAATCCTGCAGAGTTCATATCCAAAGTAATGGTTTTATCCGAAACCTTGATGGAAGTTTCCTTGGGAGATGCTATCATTTCATCCAAATATGCAGAAACTTCGGCTTCGCTCTTTCCGCTCAAATTTTCTCCGTGTAAGTTCACTCCGGCGGTAACGGTATCAAAAAAATACGCATCACATACCGGCGGAAGCACAACACAAAGTGCCACGGCAACAATTGCCGCAGAAATCCCTGCAATGATGATATTCTTTTTGGTAAAAAACTTTTTCATCAAGATATCCCTCGAATTTATCTCATTTTAAAAATTTGTAATAACTATTCACAGAAATAGTAGCTTTTCTGCTCGGGACTTAATTCGTCAAGACCCGCTCCCAAAGATTGTAATTTAATCTTTGCAATCTTACGATTGATTTCTTCGGGCAGATAATGCATACCGGGCATCAGTTCATCTTTATGCTCTTTTAAGTAGCGTAATGCTAACGCCTGCACAGAAAAACTCATATCCATAATTTCGGCAGGATGTCCGTCTCCTGCTGCTAAGTTTACCAATCTGCCTTCCGCAAGCAAATGAATTTCATTGCCGTTTGTTAAGGTATAAGTTTCGATATTCTGACGGGTTTCTTCGTGAGAAACACTTAACGATAATAAATCGGTTTTATTGATTTCCACATCAAAGTGACCTGCATTTGCCAATACGGCACCGTTTTTCATCACTTTAAAATGTTCTTTTGTGATAACATCCTTACAACCGGTTAAGGTCACGAAAATGTCGCCCAATTTAGCGGCATCATCCATTTTCATCACGGTGTGACCATCCATTACCGCTTCAATTGCTTTGATTTCATCAATTTCGGTAATGATTACTTTCGCACCCAATCCTTTGGCACGAAGTGCAGCACCTCGTCCGCACCAGCCGTAGCCTGCGATAACAACGGTTTTACCTGCCACTACCAGGTTGGTAGTACGGTTGATGCCATCCCAAACAGACTGACCGGTACCGTAACGGTTATCAAATAAGAATTTCATCATGGCATCATTTGCCGCAATGATGGGATATTTAATTTCGCCTTTTTGCGCCAAATTTTTTAAGCGGTTTACTCCTGTGGTGGTTTCTTCGGTGCCACCAATGAGTTTCTCTGCAAGATGAGGCATTTTATGATGAATAATATCGGTTAAATCGCCGCCGTCATCCAAAATCAAATCAGGACCGTCGGATAAAGATTCTTCCAGATGGCGTTCGTATTCTTCCATGGAAACGCCGTGTTTTGCACACACACGGATGCCGTCTGCACGAAGCGCTTCACACACATCATCCTGAGTGGATAAGGGATTGCAACCGGTTGCGGTAACAATGGCACCTGCATTTTTTAACATTTTTACAAAGCAGGCAGTTTTTGCTTCCAGGTGAATACAAACCGTGATTTTTAATCCTGCAAATACCTGATTTTTTACAAAATCTTTTTCAATTTCGGTTAATACGGGCATAAAACGTTTTGCCCACGCAATTTTTTTCTGACCGCTTAAAACTAAATCATTCATAATTTTTTCCCTTTATTATTCAATGTTATATCAGGTGCATCAATTCCGATAACACCTTCCAAAAAGTTTCGGTGGCACGTCTTCCCTCTTCCATAACCTCTTCGTGAGAAAGAGGCGCTTTGGAAATTCCTGCCGCCAGATTGGAAATTAAAGAAATTCCAAGCACATTCATTCCGCAGTGATTTGCCACAATTACTTCCGGCACGGTGGACATTCCCACCATATCGGCACCTAGGATGCCAAGAGCACGGATTTCTGCAGGAGTTTCAAACTGAGGACCGCCCATCATAGCATAAACACCTGTTTTATACGGAAGTTCCAACTTTTCGAATGCAGTTTTACATAATTCTCTTAATTTCAAAGAATATGCACAAGACATATCGTGGAACCGAGGGCCGAAAGCATCATCATTGGGACCAAACAAAGGGCTTTGCAACCCTAATTTGATATGGTCGGAAATCACAACCAAATCTCCTGCACGAAAATCGGGATTGATTCCGCCGGTTGCATTGGTGAGAATCAGATTGGAAACACCAAGGAGCTTCAACACTCGTACATAGAAAGTGGCTTCGCTCATAGTATAACCTTCGTAAAAATGGAATCTGCCCGACATAAAAATCACGTTTTTTCCGTTCATTTTAGCAAAGACCATTTCTCCACGATGTCCCGGTACCGTGGAAACGGGAAAACCGGGAATTTCTTTGTATGATATTGTCTGTTTATTAGGCAATTTGTCGATTAAATTGCCGTAACCGGAGCCTAATACCACGCAGGTATCGTAGGCTCCGCTTATTTTTTCCTGTAAGAAAGCTGCTGCTTTCTGATAATTGGTCATCTTAGTTTCCTCTTTTATTTGAAGTATGCCACACCGGATTCAAAGAGTTTCATATCGAAGGAACCGTCGATATTTTTATATAAGCTATCTGCAATACGTTCAGAGTGACCCATTTTACCAAAGATTCTGCCGTCTTTGGAGGTGATACCTTCAATGGAGCATAAAGAACCGTTGGGATTGTATCTGGGATCATAGGTGGGATTACCGTTAGGATCAACATACTGAGTAGCAACTTGACCGTTCTTAATCAGTTCATCCAGCACTGCCTTGGGTGCGGTGAATCTGCCTTCCCCGTGGGAAATTGCAGTTTTATACACATCGCCAACCTTGGTATTTGCCAACCAGGGAGACAGATTGGAAGCCACTTTTACGTCAACCATGGTAGAAATATGACGAGGAATGGTGTTAAAGGTCAAAGTGGGCCAATTTTCGTTAGGTTCTAAAATATCACCATAGGGAACCAGACCTAATTTGATAAGTGCCTGGAAACCGTTACAGATACCCAACATCAAACCGTCTCTCTGATATAAAAGTCTGTTGATTGCATCTTTGATTTTGGGGTTTCTTAAAACTGCGGAGATAAATTTACCGCTGCCGTCGGGTTCGTCACCGCCGGAGAAACCGCCCGGAATCATCATAATCTGAGATTGTTCGATAGCCTTCGCCATTGCTTCTACCGATTCTTCCAACATGGAAACTGTCAGGTTTTTAAATACCATAATTTCGGGTTCTGCGCCTGCTTTTTCAAAGCGTCTTGCAGAATCGTATTCACAGTTGGAACCGGGGAATACGGGAATTAATACCTTGGGTTTTGCCACTTTCACAGAAGATGTTACGATGTTTGCAGTTTTATATTCGCAATCTGCAATCTCACCGGTGATTTCATCTGCATAAGGCGGATATACTTTTGCCAGGGGTTTTTCAAAGGTTTCGGACAAGTCGGCTAAGCTATATTCTTTGCCGCCCATCACCATAGTTTCGGATTCGTTGGTGGTACCGATTAAGGTAAGGTCTAAATCTTTTTCGCTTTCTACCACAAAGGAGCCGTATTTTTTATCAAATAAACCGTCATTTTTTTCAAAGGTGAAACCAATACGATTACCTAACACCATTTTGGTGACTGCTTCTGCAATACCGCCGTAAGAAACAGCAGATGCAGAGATCACAGTACCGTTTGCCAGGTTTTCTTCTAACCAATGGATATTTTCCAGGAATTTATCCATATCAAGGAGTCCGTTTTCTAAAACAGGAGTTTCCAACAGATATACTTTGGAGTTTTTCTGTTTCATTTCCCGGGAAATAACATTTTTGGTAGAAACAGGTGCAATTGCAAAGGATACCAAAGTGGGAGGAACATCCATATCATTAAAGGAGCCGGACATGGAGTCTTTACCGCCGATTGCCGCAATTTTGAGCATCTTTTGTGCATGATATGCACCAAGTAACGCTGCAAAGGGTTTACCCCAACGGGTTGATTCATCACGAAGACGTTCAAAATATTCCTGGAAGGTTAAATAGGTATCAGACAGTTTTGCACCTGCCGCAATAATTCTTGCAACCGATTCAATTACCGCATAGTATGCACCATGGAAGGTGGATACGGAAGACAGTTTGGAATTGTATCCGTAGCTCATTACGGTGGCGGTGGTGGTATCACCGAATTCTACGGGGATTTTAGCCGCCATTACATCTTCGGGAGTCAGTTCGTATTTTCCGCCGAACGGCATCAGCACAGTTGCCGCACCGATGGTGGAGTCAAAGTTTTCAATTAAGCCCTTCTGAGAGCAAATATTCAAGTCGGAGAGCATTTCGCTAAGATCAGAGAATTCTCCGCATAATGCGTTTTTCAATTCAATTTTGGGAACAGTAACTTTTGCCTGCTTGGAAGCACCGTTGGAATTTAAGAAGGTTCTGGACAGATTTACAATTTTGTTGCCTCTCCAGTACATTTCCAGACGGTTGGTGTCGGTAACATCCGCAACTAAAGTTGCTTCTAAGTTTTCTTCGTTGGCATAAGCGATGAATTTATCGGCATCACTTGCTGCAACCACAACTGCCATACGTTCCTGAGACTCGGAAATTGCCAGTTCGGTTCCGTCTAAGCCTTCGTATTTTTTGGGAACTTTATCCAACTGAATTACCAGACCGTCACAAAGTTCACCAATGGCAACAGACACACCGCCTGCACCAAAGTCATTACAACGCTTAATTAAGGTGGTAACTTCTTTCTTTCTCATTAAGCGCTGAATTTTACGTTCTTCCGGCGGGTTCCCTTTTTGCACTTCTGCACCGCAGGTTTCCAAGGATTCCATGGTGTGTGCTTTGGAGGAACCGGTTGCACCGCCGCAACCGTCACGACCGGTTCTGCCACCCAACAAAATAATTTTATCGCCGGGCTCGGGACGTTCTCTCACTACATTTGCTTTGGGAACGGCACCCACAACGGCACCGATTTCCAAACGTTTTGCCACATAGCCTTCGTCATACACTTCTCTTACCAAACCGGTTGCCAGACCAATCTGGTTTCCGTAGGAACTGTAACCTTTGGCTGCCACTTTGGAAATTTTTCTCTGAGGCAATTTTCCAGGTAAGGTTTCTTTTAAAGATTTTCTCGGGTCACCGCTACCGGTAATACGCATTGCCTGATACACATAGGAACGACCGGAGAGCGGGTCACGGATTGCACCGCCCAAGCAGGTTGCCGCACCACCAAAGGGTTCAATTTCGGTGGGATGGTTATGAGTTTCGTTTTTAAACATAATGAGGTAAGCTTCTTTTTTGCCGTTTACTTCCGCTTCTACCTCAATGGAGCAAGCATTGATTTCTTCGGATTCATCTAAATTGGTAAGATAGCCCATTTTTTTCAGTTCTTTTGCCGCAATGGTGGCAATATCCATTAAGCAAACAGGTTTTTCGCTTCTTCCTAAAGAAATTCTTGCATTGCAATAGTCGTTATATACTTCGTTTACCAGCTCGTCTTCTACTTTGATATCGGTTAAGTGAGTAGCAAAGGTGGTGTGACGGCAATGGTCAGACCAGTAGGTGTCAATCATACGAAGTTCGGTTAAAGTGGGATTTCTGCCCTCTTCGTCTTTAAAATATTTCTGACAGAAGGAAATATCGTCAAAATCCATAGCAAAGCCGTAATCGGAGAGCATCTGCTTTAATATAGCTGCATCTGCGGTGATAAAACCGTCAATCACTTTAACATCATCAGGTTCAACCACTGCGTCGGTTAAAGTATCCGGTTTTTCTGCTTTCGCTTCTCTTGCTTCCACGGGGTTAATCAGATATTTTTTGATTTCTTCCAATTTTTCATCGGAAACATTTCCAATAAAAGCATACACGGTAGCAGTTTTTACGATGGGACGTTCTTTCCCGGTGATAACCTGCACGCACTGAGCCGCAGAGTCTGCTCTCTGATCATACTGACCGGGCAGATATTCCATCACGAAAGTTTTCGCATCCCCTAAATCCACGGTTTCGTCATACACGAAATCCTGCATCGGTTCGGAGAAAATAACATATTTTGCTTTTTCGTATTCTTCTTCGTTGATACCAAAAATATCATAGCGAACGAGCACGCGAACCTTTTGCAGTTCTTTGATATTTAAGTTGTCTTGTAAGTCTTTGCAAACAGATTTTGCCGCAATGTCAAAACCGTCTTTCTTTTCTGCATAAATTCTGAAAATTTTCATAACCTGACTCCTACTGTATCCTTTCTATTGTTCATTTCCTGATTGATTTTTAAGGCTTTGTAAATACGCTTCCACAGCGCCTCTCGGAATGGTGGTAACGCCTGAGAATTCCTGATTTAAAGATTCTTCCATCATCCGGATTGCCTCATTGGTTTCTCCAAGCTTATCCAACACACAACCGTAATTGTAGTACGCTTCGGGGAAATTGGGGTTTTTCTCAAGTAATGCAGCATAAATTTCTTTTGCTTTTTGATATTCTCCCCGTGTGTACAGCGATAATCCGTAGTTATCACAAATCACCGTGTTTTCGGGATTATACTGATACGCTTCTTCATTTGCCTTACTGTAATATTCTTCTTCTCCCGTAAGGATTGCCATATAACCGTAGGTGGCATAGAAATTACTGTTGATAAATCCGCCTTTTTTGATGGATTCCAAAATATCTCGTGCTTCCGCAATTTCCTTATTCTGCAAAGCGATAATTGCCATGATGCATCTCGCCTGCCCTTTTACCATCGGTTTTGCTTTGGAATCCATCAGTAAAAGATTGAGTATTTTTTTGCACTCTCTTTCTTCTCCGAATTTTAATTCGGCGTAGGCAACCTGAATTTTTTGTGCAGGGGTAATTCCCTGACGGTATGCCTTACGAAGCAATTCCATTCCTACGGTGGCGTCTCCCGAAAGAATCTCCTGCACACCTTTTCGGTATGCTATCAAAGACCGTTTCTTAAACAGACAAACCACCGCAATCACAAACAAAATAAATCCAAGAAATTTCATTTCGTTTTAATCCTTCCTTACGAGTGATGCTGAAGTTTTTTAGAATTCCGCAGTTCCAACTGTTCTGGGGAACGGAATTACGTCACGGATGTTGGACATACCGGTTAAGTACATAATTGCACGTTCAAAACCAAGACCGTAACCTGCGTGTTTATTGGAACCGTATTTTCTTAAATCAAGATAGAATCCGTAGTCCTCTTCGTTTAATCCCATTTCTTTCATACGTTCCAAAAGAACATCCATTCTTTCTTCTCTCTGGCTACCGCCGATAATTTCACCAACACCGGGAACCAAGCAGTCCATAGCGGCAACGGTTTTACCATCATCATTTAAGCGCATATAGAAGGCTTTGATATCCTTGGGATAATCGGTAACGAAGATGGGTTTTTTGAACACGGTTTCGGTTAAGTAACGTTCGTGCTCGGTCTGTAAGTCAATACCCCATTTTACGGGATACTCAAATTTTTCGCCGCATTCTTCCAGAATTTTAACTGCTTCGGTGTAGGTTACTCTGCCGAAATCGGAATTTGCAACAAAGTGTAATCGTTCAAGCAAGGTTTTATCCACGAAGTTATTGAAGAATTCCATTTCTTCGGGAGCATTTTCTAAAACATAGCGGATGATGTATTTTAACATATCTTCCGCAAGTTCCATATCGTCATTTAAGTCTGCAAATGCAATTTCAGGCTCAATCATCCAGAACTCTGCAGCGTGACGGCTGGTATTGGAATTTTCTGCACGGAAGGTGGGACCAAAGGTGTAAACCTTTTTGAATGCCATTGCATAGGTTTCCACGTTCAACTGACCGGAAACGGTTAAGTTGGTGGATTTGCCGAAGAAATCTTCAGAGAAATCAACCTTACCGTCTTCCATGGGAAGCTCGTTCAAATCCAGAGTGGTTACTCTGAACATTTCCCCTGCGCCTTCACAGTCACTTCCGGTGATGATGGGAGTGTGCACATATACGAATCCGCGTTCGTTAAAGAACTGATGAATTGCAAATGCAACCAGAGAACGGATACGAAATACTGCGGAGAATAAATTGGAACGGGGACGCAGATGAGCAATCTGTCTTAAATATTCCACACTGTGGCGTTTCTTCTGAAGGGGATAGTCGGGAGTGGAAACGCCTTCGATGATGATTTCTTCCGCCTGAATTTCAAAAGGCTGTTTGGATTCGGGAGTTTCTAATAAAATCCCTCTCACTCTTAAAGCAGCACCAACATTTAATGCCGCAATTTCGGAATAGTTATCCAGTTTATCCTGACTGAACACAATCTGGATATTTTTGAAAAATGTTCCGTCGTTGAGTTCAATAAAACCAAACGCTTTGGAATCACGGATGGTTCTTACCCAACCGGTTACATATACTTCCTGCTGATCCAGGGAAGCATGGGTTTTGTAAAGTTCTTTGATTTCTGTGGTACGCATGGGTTTTCCTCCATATCTATTCTTTTTCATTACAAAATTAGGTCGGATTTGGTATATAATTATATACCATCCATAGTTTGATAGTTTATTATAACATAATAAACTCATAAAAGGAAGAGTTTTTTGCAATTTTTTTTGAATTTTTGCATAATTTTTTTGATTTCTTTCAAAATAAACAAAAAAGGGAGTATTTTTTATGAATTTCAGTACCAAATTAGACGAAAATATTGCTCATTTTCAAGAAAAATTTCGGGGAAACTGCATGATTGTTTTCCGCTATCTTGAAAATGCCGCTTCCTCCCACATCAAAGGAACGGCAATTTTCTCGGACGGATTGGTGGGTGCAAGCCTGGTAAATGATTATGTGGTGAAACCTTTTATATCCAATACACACTTTTCGGAACAACAAAATAAGCTTCTTTTTTTAAAAAACAGCGTGTTTCAATCAAACGATGTTGTGTTCATAAAAACCGAAGAGGAACTGGTGCAACGGCTATTCTCGGGAGATGTGATTTTCTTTTTGGACGGATACACTTCTCCCCTTTCTGTCAACGCAAGATTTCCTGCCACAAGGTCTATTTCGGAACCCGAAAACGAAAAAACGCTGAAAGGCCCCAGAGAAGGCTTTTGCGAACTGATTCTGTTTAATACCGCTCTGATTATGAGACGGCTTAAAAACGAACACTTAAAACTGGAAAATTTCACCTTGGGACAGGAGACGAAAACCACGGTGATTCTTGCGTATATCGACGGAATATGCCATCACGGATTATTGGAGAAAACAAGACATCGTTTACAGCAAATTGAAACCGAGGGGTTAACCGACACCAATCAACTTGCAGAACTTCTGAAAGACAAGCCGTTCTCCCCTTTTAAAACTACCGGTTCCACCGAACGCCCCGATGTGGTTTGTCACAAACTGATGGAGGGGCGGATTGCCATTTTGGCAGATGGTACTCCTCAGGTTATTACATTGCCGTTTTTGTTCCACGAATATTTCTCTTCTACCGATGATTACAGCGTTAATTTTTATTACGGGTCCATTTCCAGATTGCTTCGTTATCTTTCCTTCCTGATTGCACTTTTTTTGCCCGCTCTCTATCTGGCAGCGGTCAAATTTCAATTGGAAATCCTACCTGAAAAATTGCTTTACAGTATCAGCATCAGCAGGATGAATGTGCCTTTTTCCGCTACCATGGAACTGCTCATTTTTCTTCTGTTTTTTGAAATTTTAAGAGAGGCCTCCACCCGTACTCCATCAGTTATCGGGCAGACCTTAAGTATTGCAGGTGCATTGATTTTAGGACAAACCGCCGTGGAAGCCAATTTTATTTCGGTTCCTGCCATCATTATTGTAGCAATCAGCGGGCTTTGCACCAATGTGTTGCCGCAAATGAGGGGCCCTTTAATCCTGATACGATTCGGCATATTGATTGCTGCCTCGTTTTTGGGGATTTACGGTGTGGTGCTTGGCGCAATTGCCCTTTTGATTCACCTTTGTGATATTACTGTTTCGGGGCAAAGCTATCTCAACGAAATCGTGATAAAAAGAAGAAATTTCTGGGATATTTATATTCGTGGGCCATACCGATTTTTGCGCGAAAATCATCAGAATAAAAGCAAGGTGAAACAATGAGATACAAGCCTCTTCTTTTGGGAATCATATTCGCAATGATATTGACGTTGGTAACAGGTTGCCAAAGTCACAATGAATTGGGAAATCTTTCGATTGTAACAGGATTTTTTTTAGAACAATCCTCCGATGGTTATCTGCTTGTTGCCGACTGTATTGACTTTTTGGAACAAGAGCATAACAGTTTCCCTAAAACTAAGCCTGTCACCGTGACAGCGCCCACCTTGTCGGAGGCGTTTGCCAAGTTAAGTACACAATCGGAAACACCCCTTTATTTTGAGCGTGCAAAAATATTTGTGCTTGGTAATTCTATTTTGGAAAGCACGGCAACCGATATAATAAAGGAACTGTTTGCAAAGCGAATTGTGCGTTCTGACATTTCATTATTACAAACAAAAATTTCTTCCAAAACAATCTATCAAGACAACTTCCGACCGTTTGGATTACCTTTGGATAATCAATTAAAAAAAGAGAATCATTCTCACAAAACAAAACTGTATCAACTGATAAAAGAACCTGAAAAAATCCGCGCAATTCCCACTGTGTTTTTATCGGAAAACGGATTTTATCTGCAATAAAACTAAAAGAAAGAAGGAACCTTATGAAACTGACCGACCGTCAGGGATTTTCTCTGATGACTGCTTTTTTATTCGGAAACGTGTTATCCGGCATCGGCGGAAACGGAACTGGGGTCAAAACAGGATATCTTTCGGTATGGTTAAGTTTTGGATTGTTTGTGATATTTTCCATGATGTTTCAATCGGTGGTGCAAAACGGACGGGATCCTGATATTTTTTCTATGGCACGAAGATTATTCGGGAACATCGGCTACCGAATTTTTTTGATTCTTTTGGTGATTTACAGTTTTTCATCTGCTTTCTTAAGCATCTCTAATTATATCAATTTTATCGATGATTCTGTCACCACACAATTCCCTGCAGTAATCGGTTTGGCAGCGGTGCTGCTTCTCACGGCTTATTTCTGTCTAAAAGAAGAAAAAACGATGGGACGCTATGCAGAAATTATTATCCCCATCGTATTGGTATCTGTTATTTTGCTTTTAGTGATCGGAATCCACGAATGCACCGATATCACGCTTCCTGCTCCTGTTTCTGCTCCCGATTTTCTTCTGCAGGGATGGAAGATTTTCTGCTCCCCTTTTTCTGAAATCATATTTCTTTGGATGTTGTTCGGTTCCTTTCAAAATGGTGAAAATATCGGAAAAATCTCCATCAAAGCAGGCTTTGTTACAACGTTATTTTTCTCTTTGGTGTATCTGTTTAATGTGAATATTTTGGGTGAAAAACTACTTCAGGTTTCTAAATTTCCAACCTATTTTTCCGCTTCCCTTGTGGAGGTTGGTTCGGTGATGGAACATGCGGAAAGTTTCATCACACTTTCTTATTCGTTTTGTGATGTTTTATATGGTGCAGTATGTCTTTTGATTGGAGTAAAAGGAAGTGTAAAATTGGTAGAAAACCATTGCAAAAATCCCGAAAAAATAAAAAAAATAACAGCATTTTCAGCTGTTATTTTTATGTTGTTTCTCTATATTTTAATGATTCCAAAAATAAATTTATCAGAATATTATCCTATCATTTCGGTTTTATTTCTGCCATTTAGCGTTGGACTTCCTCTGCTCTTGTTTATTCTTTCAAAAACGAAACAATTCACAAAAACATCAGAATAAAAGCTCGTGTTCCAAAAAGCTGTAATACTCCCATCCCGATACCACAAGATGGTCACGAACACGAATATCAACAGTATTTAACGCCCTGGTAATCAATCTGGTGGTGTCCATATCCGCACCGCTCGGTTCCAGATTTCCGCTGGGATGATTGTGTGCTAAAATCACCTGCTTTGTTTTCGGAAACTTTAAAGCATCCTCCACAATTTTTCTGGGTTCCACCGAAATTTCATTCACGGAACCTTCGGTAATTTTGGAATAGGAAATCACCTTATTGTGATTATTCAGATAAATGGCGTAAAACACCTCATTACGATGCCCCGAAAACAGACTCGTCACATACTTTCCGATTTCCTCGGTTGTTTTTAGAATAGCCATATCCTTGAGCTTTTCTTTCTCAAGTTCTCTGATAATGCATTTCACAAGTGCAATCAAAGCTGCCGTGTTCTCTCCAACACCGGGAATCTTCTTAAGTTCCCCGGGACTTGCTTCAAAAACGGCAGAAAAATTGTTGCCGTAATAATTTAAAATGGTATGAGCAAGTTCGTTAGTATCTTTTCTCGGAATGGAATAAAACGTCAGAAGTTCCAAAAGCTCATGTTGACACAAATAGTCAAATTGAGAGGAAAGAAGTTTGGAACGGAGACGTTTTCTATGACCGTCGTGTGCCGAAGGTTGCACCGATTTATTCTTAGGCTCTGTCATACAGATTGTTGCCGTCTTTATCAATAACAACGGTTAAAGACAAATCTTCCACTTCTAATCTGCGGAGTGCTTCTGCGCCTAAATCTTCATAAGCAATTACTTCTGCTTTTTTGATAGATTTGGAAATTAAAGCACCTGCACCGCCGATTGCAGCAAAATAAATGCCGCTATTACGTTTGATGGCATCAATAACATCCTGGTTTCTGAGACCTTTTCCGATCATACCAAGCTGGCCTTCATCCAATAAAGTGGGAGCATATTTGTCCATACGATAGCTGGTGGTGGGACCACAGGAACCGATTACTTCGCCCGGCTTCGGAGGAGTGGGCCCTGCATAATAAATAATTGCATCTTTAATATCCAGAGGTAATTCTTCCCCTGCCGCCAAAGCATCAGTCATTCTCTTATGAGCTGCGTCTCTTGCGGTGTAAATAACGCCGGAGAGAAGAACCATATCCCCTGCTTTTAAGTTTTTGATTTTTTCTACTTCAGAAGTGTGTAATTTGATTTCCATAGTTCCTTGTCCCTTTCTTAAGACTGTTATTCTTTCGGCAGCAGAATATCGGGAAGTTCTGTTGCGTCTTCGATGATATAATCTGCTCCCATATTTTCAAAAAATGTGCGGGCGTCTTTTCCGTCAACACCCGTCAGAACGGCACAGAATTTACATCCTGCATCGTGAGCGGCAATTAAATCGCAAAGAGCATCTCCCACCACTAAAATATGGCCAAGCTCTTGCTTTGTTGCCAGTTTTTCCAACGAAAAATCGGTACCGTACGCTCCTTTGATAAACTGGAACGGATGAGGTTTCACCAATTTTTCCTCGGTATGATATTGCTCTTTCAATTGTTTTTGCCAAAAAAGTACATCGTCATAACTGACAATTCTGTTGCTATCGAAATAGTCAAAAACATTCCAGTTTTTTAGAGGGCGTTCCAATTCCATACGGGGACGTCCGCTTCCGATACCCAACACATATCCGGCATCATAAAGCTTTTTCAGCAAAGCTTGTGTCTCGGATAGTCCAAGCAACGGTTCTTCCGAATCCACAAGACCGATATTTCCCTTTTCCACGGGTACCTCTTCATGATACTGTGCTGTGTATCCGGCATCACCCAGATACCAATGTTGGAATTTCTTGACAATTTCATCATAAAATCCGCCACCCTTTCTGGCATAGCCTTCAGGGTAGTTGAAAATTTCTTCATATTCTTGCGCCAACACTTCCAGAAGCTCGGGTGCCAAAATATTTTTATCCGCCAAAAACTCAGGAACCATCCCGAAAATTTCTTCGTCCTCAATTCCTTCGCTTTTTAAAATATCGGTGGATAAAATGACTGCATAAGCTAAATCCCAGTTGGAGTTTAATCCCAAAGATTTTAAGGTTACAACAGTTTCCTGATAAGAAAAAACGGTGTCCATAATAGAATCCACTTCTTCATAACAGTATTCACTGTTTAATTCCAGATCTTCGTGAAAATACTCATAAACGGTCAGTGCTGCCGCTTTCCAATAGGCTTGTTCGCCGGTAATCACACCGTCTAAATCAAATAATACGGTGCTAAACTTCCCGGAATGCCCGTCGTCCATAATAATGTTTCTCCTATCTTTTCTGATTTATATCAATATATTATTCAATTACAAAATCAATTTTTCCCGCAACGCCTGAGGTTAATCCGATTCTGCTTTCATCGCAATACAACGCTCTTTTTAAGCAGATACCGAATGCACGGTAAATTGCTTCAAAAATGTGATGCATATTGGTGCCTTTTCTCAAGTTGATATGTAAGGTTGCCTGAGCACCTTGGGCAACACCTTCCAAAAACACAAACAAATCCTCGGTTGCAATTCCTTCGGTTGTTTCCGAAAGCTTCCCTGCATCATTTTGGAAATGGAAATATGCACGTTCTTCAAAGCTGATTGCCGCTTCTGCATAAGCCTCGTCAATAATGCCAACTCCGTCACCAAAACCGGTTACACCGGAATCTGCATTTTCCGACACATAAGTTTTCAATGCTTTCCCGAATGCAATCCCCAAGTCCTCAAAAACTACATGAGATAACACAAAAGTATTCAAACAAACATCGGTTTCCACGGTGATACCTGCCCGATATGCGATATGCTCAATCATATGATTTAAAAACGGATAGGGAGTGTTGATTTTTTTGCGGTAATCTGCCGCCAGTCCTTTAAAATCACACGCTACCTTCATATTGGATTCGGTGGTGGTTCGTGTTACGGTAACAGTAGTTTTCATAAGGTTTTTCCTTTCCTGATATATTCACAGAATATACATAGATTGTATTATAGCACATTATAAGAAAAAAATCAAGACCTATTTTTTAGCCAAAACCTTTACGGAAGCATCCCGAGAAATTCTTCCTCGGTTACAATGGCGATTCCTAAATCCTGTGCTTTCTTCAGTTTGCTGCCTGCTTCCTCTCCTGCCAGAACATAATCTGTTTTCTTAGAAACCGAAGAAGAAACTTTTCCTCCGTTATCCTCAATGATTTTTGAGGCTTCACTACGGCTTAAAGTGGGCAATGTGCCCGTTAAAACAAAAGTTTTCCCCATAAAAATTTCGGAAACACTTTCGTCCTGATATGCCATATTGACACCTTGATTTTTTAGTTCTTCTATCATTTCACGATTGGATTCCAACGAGAAAAAATCCACAACGCTTTTGCCGGAAATTTCGCCGATTTCAAAAATCTCCACAAAATCTTCCAATTTTGCATTCATAACAGAAGCCATATCTTTAAAATTCTTCGCTAAAATTTTCCCTGCTTTTTTACCAATCTGACGAATTCCCAATGCAAAAATCAAGCGGGATAAATCGTTTTGTTTGGAAGCCTCAATTGCAGAAATTAAATTTTCTGCGGATTTTTGACCCATTCGTTCCAAAGAAGCAATATCCTCTGCACGAAGTTTATAAATATCCGAAACTTTTTGAATCAGATTATTTTCCAAAAGCAAATTCACTGCCTGAGGTCCCAATCCTTCAATATCCATGGCATCCTTGGATGCAAAATGCACGATATTTCTTAAAATCTGTGCAGGACATTCCACATTGGAGCAACGGATGGCAACTTCATCATCCACCCGAACTACCTTAGCTTGGCAAACGGGACAAATTTCAGGCATCCGATAAACTTGCTCGGAACCGTTTCTCTTTTCAGGAACAGACTCAACAACCTCCGGAATAATATCTCCTGCTTTTCTGACACGCACAACATCGCCGATACGAATATCTTTATCCCGGATATTATCGTAATTATGCAAGGTTGCACGTCTTACGGTGGTTCCTGCCAACCGAACAGGTTCAAGCTCTGCATTCGGAGTTAATACCCCTGTTCTGCCCACCTGAATAAAGATATCTAAAAGCTTGGTTTCCTTAATTTCAGCAGGATATTTATATGCAATTGCCCATTTGGGAAATTTGGAGGTTTCTCCCATTTTCAGGCGGGAAGAAAAATCATCAATTTTTACCACCGCACCGTCAATATCAAAGGGCAACTCTTCTCGCATATCACCCAATTTCGTGATTTCCGAAAACGCGTCTTCCATGGTGGAAAACAGGTTATAGTAGGGACTCACGGGAAATCCCATTTCTTTTAAAAAGGTTAAACTTTCGCTATGGGAGGAAAAGGTTTTTCCTTCACATAATTGCAAATTAAACACAAAAATACTTAATTTTCTTTCAGCGGTAATTTTACTGTCTTTTTGACGAAGAGACCCTGCTGCCGCATTTCTGGGATTGGCAAAAGGCTTTTTCTCCATAATTTCCTGCATGGCATTTAACTCTTCAAATACCGCTTTTTTCATATATACTTCCCCACGGACACAAAGGTAAGGAATTTTTTCGGGTAATACCTTGGGAATTTCTTTAATTTCCATTAAATTGGCGGTAACATCTTCCCCAACCACGCCGTCACCACGAGTTGCACCACGAACAAAAACGCCGTTTTCGTACTCTAAGGAAACAGAAAGACCGTCAATCTTTAATTCCACCGCATATTCGTAGTGAGCTCCCAAAACATTTTTCACACGCTCATCAAATGAGGAAAGTTCTTCATAAGAAAACGCATCCTCAAGGCTCATAAGCGGCACTCTGTGGGTAACGGGACTAAACACATCACTTGCCTTACCGCCCACTTTTACCGTGGGAGAATCTGCTGTGCGAAGATGAGGATTTTCATCCTCCAGGGTTTCTAATTCCCGCAACAGTTTGTCATAGGTAAAATCATCTACCACCGGACTGTCTTCATTGTAATAACAATCGGAATAATAGCGAAGCAGGTCACGAAGTTCTTGGATTCTCTCTTCCGCTTTCATCTTTTTAACACTCCTTACAGCCCTTTGCTTAAACTCTCATAGTTCACAAAAAAATTATAATCCATCACAGGCTTCACCACAACGGAACCATCAATATGATGACACATATTGCGGGAAAGCTCACTGGCATTGGCAGGCGGCAGCAACATTACCGCTACGATAATAAAGCACGCAACCACATAAGATGCCCCGCTTAACAATAAACCGCCGATACGGTTTAACTGCCCGATAACGGGAATATGGTTGATAAAGCCGGTCAGTTTTTTCAATAAAAACACCGCCGCTTTTATCAGTAAAATAATCAGAAGAATACTGATCACATTTAAAATAACAACAGAAATTCCGTCTGCCATTTTATCACATAGCATTTCGATGGTATCTGCCTGATAACGGAAAAATAAGTCATCCGGATTGGTGTGTTGATTCACATATCCGACCACTCCCGAATGCACCCATTGATTGATATAGTCAAATGCAGGAGTCTTCATCAGAAACGCCGTCACATACGGATACAAAAGGTACCCACCGAATGCGGAAACAAAAATCCCTAAAAAGCCGACCAACGCTCTGACAAATCCGCTTTTATATCCCACATAAAATGCGATTGCAAGACCAACGATAAAAATAATGTCAACCATAGTGTTCTCCTTTTAACGAAGAGTCATTCGTTCCTGACCGATAATGGCAACTCTGTTCTGGAAATAAGTAACTGCCTCAATTTCAAAATCGGTCACACCGGATTTCATAATTTTTCCCTGTTTGGTTACACTAAAGAATTCTTTTCGTTTGTGAACCACAAATTTATCTTTTTCAATATCACCGATTCTTACAAAAGCATCCAACGAAAACTGTGCAGTCTTTCTGCCTTTCGCATCATAAACTTCACAACCGTATGTATCCACGGAATCACTTGCAAAACAAAGCAGAGCGGAACCGTCTGTAAAATAATCAAAGAATTTTAAATTGCGTCCCGCAATATCACAAACACGGCTTAAATCACCGTTATCGGTTACCAGATACAATCCGTCGGCACACAGTACCAGAGTCTGATTTCCACGATAGGAAACGGAAGCTCCCATGTGATTTCCCACCACCTGTCCTCTAACAGGTTCTGCGGTGTCCATACGGAAGAACAACACCTTTGCGGTAACACTTCCGTTGGAAACATCATTGGTAAGCACTGCCATCACATCATTATCGGGATTAATCACAGCATCCACCACATAGCCTGTTCCGGAATACCATGTATATTTTTCGTTTCCGTACTTATCGTAAACTTTCACGGCAGCTTTTGTGCCATCTTCGTTAACAATCATCACAAAGTCGCCGTTCTCATTCATTGCTGTGCGTACAATTTTCCCATTGAAACTAAGAGGCGTTTCAATTCCCGATTCATCGAAGAGCAAGGCGGAGGTGCCTGCAATATCATACACTAAAACCGTGTCCTTACTCTTTTCGTAAACAGGTTCTTTCATTGCTTTCACAAAAGGCGAAATGGTGGCATTCACTTCGGAGGCAACATCCGCTCCTTTTAAATTCACGGTTTTGATACCGTCAATGGTAGTGAGATAATAACGGTCATTGAGATAAATACCGCCTGTGTGAGTAGCAGGGGTGTAATAAACCGTTTCTGCAGACGGATAGAAAGGCAGAACTTCAATACTGTATAAATAATTAACAACAATAAGAGCTATAAACAATAACACAGACAACCAAAACCATTTGGATTTCCAAACGGTTTTTTTCTTCTTTCTTTCCAAACGGAGCCGCCGGGCTTCCTTCTGCTCTTCAATGGTGGTAGGTTTCTTTTTCATTTAAACCGGGTCCTTTCCATCTAATTCATAATAAACATCGTACAAATACAATCCGTGAGGAGGAACAGTCATTCCTGCATCGGTACGGTCTTTTTCGGTAATGATTTTTTCCAGTTCTTCCTTGGTCATTTTTCCGATCCCGATTTGAATCAACGTTCCCACAATAATGCGCACCATATTATATAAAAATCCGTTGGCACTGACACGGATTTCAATTTCGCCGTCAATAGGAGTAACGCTTAACTCCATCACATTTCTAACAGTAGTTTTCACCTGTCCTCCCGATGCCATAAAGCAACGAAAATCTTTTTCGCCGATAATCACTTCGCAGGCATCCTGCATTTTTTGGATATCCAAAGAAATGGGATAAAAATAGCTTCTGCGATGACGGAGCGCCTCGGGATTTCTCTGATTTAAAATCCGATATACGTATGTTTTGTATTTGGGAGAAAAACGGGCGTGAAAATCGTCCGACACCTCCCGACAACTGCTTACCGTGATATCATCAGGCAACAGAGAATTCATCGCCAGAACAAAACGGTCGCAAGGAATGGGAGAATCGGTTTTCACATTAAAATAATAACGGATGGCGTGAACACCTGCATCAGTTCTTCCGCATCCTGTAATCCGCAGATTTTCGCTTGTTAAAATATTTAGCACACGTTCCAATTCACTTTGAATGGTAATCTGCCCATCCTGGCATTGAAAGCCGTGATAATTGGTACCGTCGTAGGAAATCTGAAAGAGTAAATTTCTCATAGGATTCCTCCCAAAAGATTCAGAGAAAGAATCCCTGCAAAAGCAACCATAAAAACAAACAATGCAACCGTATCTTTTTTACCGTAATGCAAAGCATTCATTTTAGTACGGTTATCGCCTCCGTGATAACAACGGGATTCCATGGCAACCGCAAGCTCGTCTGCCCGACGAAATGCAGAAATAAACAAAGGAATCAAAACAGGAATCAGTGCTTTTGCACGTTTTAAAATATTCCCTTCGGATAACGCCGCACCTCTTGCTTTTTGTGCTGCCATAATTTTATCGGTTTCTTCAATCAAAGTGGGAATAAACCGGAGTGCAATCGACATCATCATTGCAATTTCGTGAGCAGGAACTTTAATTTTTTTCAACGGCTTTAACAAGCTTTCAATCCCCGCAGTTAAGGTAATTGGCGTGGTGGTATAGGTTAAAAATGAGGTTCCGAGCACCAAAAACACCACACGAAACAACATTAGTGCAGCCATAACAACGCCTTCTTTGGTGATGCGAAATACTCCCCATTGCCACAGAATTTCTCCATCTGTCATAAATAAATTTAAAAGTGCGGTAATCGCCATTAAAACAAATAAAGGCTTCACACTTTTTAAAAGGTATTTCAGCGGAATTTTGGATGCTTTCGATAACAAAACGCATCCAACTCCCAACGCTAAAAATCCCCATACATTGCCAATCAGAAAAATGGCAACAATGTAGGCTAAGGTCAGAATAATTTTCAAACGGGGGTCTAATTTATGAACCACCGATTCCGACGGGTAATACTGCCCGATGGTAATATCTTTTAACATAATTTGCCTCTTAATTTTAAAATTTCTTCCATAGCATCCTGCACGGTGAAAATATTTTCGGGAAGGCGTATGCCCTTTTCACGAAGTTTTTGTGTCATCTCGGTCACTTGCGGAACAGAAAGCCCCACTTTTTTAAGCTCATTTGCATGAGAAAACACTTCCGCTAAGGTGCCTTGCAGCATCAATTCCCCTTCATTTAATACCAACAGTCTGTCACAATATTTTGCAACATCTTCCATACTGTGAGAAACCAAAATCACAGTCATTCCCATGTGCTTATGGATTCTTCGGATACTGTCTAAAATTTCGTCTCTGCCCTTGGGATCAAGTCCTGCGGTGGGTTCGTCCAAGATTAAAATACCGGGTTCCATCGCCAAAACTCCCGCAATTGCAACACGGCGTTTCTGTCCGCCCGAAACGGCAAAGGGAGATTTATCCGCCATCGAAAACGGTAAACCAACCAACTCCATTGCAGTTCGTACCCGAAGGTCAATTTCTTTTTGGGATAATCCCATATTGGAGGGACCGAATGCGATATCCTGATAAATAGTTTCTGCAAACAGTTGTTGTTCGGGATACTGAAATACCAAACCGACCTCAAAGCAAAGTCCTTTGGTGTCGGCATTTTTGCCCGTAATCACACGTTCGCCAACGGTGATGGTACCGGAAGTGGGTTTTTCCAAGCCGTTTAACTGCTGCACCAAGGTGGATTTTCCACTGCCGGAATGCCCGATTAACCCGATAAATTCCCCACTTTCCACCACAAAAGAAATGTCTTTTAAGGCGTGTTTTTCATGTGGGGTGCCGGGTGCATAGATATAGGATAAGTTTTCAACTTTTAATTTCAATTTCTTTCACCATTTTTACAAAACTTTTGTAATTTGTTCCACAAAATCGTCCACCGACAAAATACAACTGTCAATGGGAAGACCCGCTTTATGCAGTTCGTAAGATAATGCCGTAATTTGCGGAACATCTAATCCTGTTTTCTTTAGGATTTCATACTGAGAAAAAATTTCTTTGGGTGTTCCGTCTAAGAGAATTTTCCCCGCTTCCATCACCACGATGCGGTCGGCTAACGCCGCTTCGTCCATATTATGGGTAATGAGAACTGCGGTGATGCCGTAGTCACGATTTAAGCGTTGAATGGTTTCCACCACTTCCCGTCTGCCCTTAGGGTCAAGCATAGCGGTGGGTTCATCCAACACAATCACGGACGGGCGCATGGCAACCACGCCTGCAATAGCAACTCTCTGCTTCTGACCGCCCGATAAATGATGAGGCGACCACAAGCGATACTCATACATTCCCACGCATTTTAAGGCATCGTCCACACGCTTGCGGATTTCCTCCGGTGCAATCCCCAAATTTTCGGGAGCAAATGCAACGTCATCCTCGATGATGGAGGCAACCAACTGATTGTCGGGATTTTGAAAAACAAGTCCGCAGCTTTTTCTGATTTCCAAAAGAAGCTCTTCGTTTTGGGTATCCATTCCTCCGACATACACCTTGCCGCCCTCGGGAAGAAGAATGCCGTTAAAAAGCTTTGCCAGGGAGGATTTTCCACTGCCGTTGTGACCTAAAAGCGCAGTGAAACTACCTTTTTTGATTGTTAAATTTAAGTGATCGAGAACAATTTTCGTACTGTCTTCATAACGAAAGGTTAAGTCCTCTACGTTGATAATTTCCATAATAAAAATCCTTTTATTCAGCTTGCCATCTTGCGGTGGAACCGCAGGGTAAATATAAGCCGGAATGTTTTGCCTGAAAACCGATTTCATCTGCGGTTACCCTGCCGCCGAATTTTTTGGTCACGGTTAAGTTTAAAATATTTTCCATAACCGTATTGGATAAACCGGTGGTGTAACTGTTGATGATAAAGAATAACGGCTTTTCGGTTAAAATGCGGGAAGCCAATTCCACAAGCTCAAAAATTTTATCTTCAATTTTCCAAAGCTCTCCGTTGGGACCTCTGCCGTAAGACGGAGGGTCCATAATGATGGCATCATAGAAATTTCCGCGCTTGATTTCCCGTTCCACAAATTTATAGGCATCGTCCACAATAAAGCGAACCTTGCCGTTTTGGTTTAAGTTATTTAATTCCACGTTTTCTTTTGCCCAGGTAACAATGGATTTTGCCGCATCCAGATGGCAAACGCTTGCTCCCTCTTTTAAGCAGGCAACGGTGGCACCGCCGGTGTAGGCAAATAAATTCAACACCTTGATTTCTCTGCCCGATTTTGCAATCATATCCCTTGCAAAATCCCAGTTCACCGCCTGCTCGGGGAACAGGCCAGTATGCTTAAACCCTGTGGGACGCACTTTGAATTTTAAATCACGGTACAGTATTTCCCAATGCTCAGGCAATTTTTTAAAATATTTCCATTCTCCGCCGCCTTTTCTGCTACGAAAATACTTGGCGTCAATATTTCTGGAATATTTTCCGATTTCACCGTGTTTCCATACCACCTGCGGGTCAGGACGAAGAAGCTTAACATCCTTCCATCTTTCCAGCTTGTAGCCATCATCAGCTTCCAATAATTCAAAATCTTCCCAATACTCTGAAATCCACATAATTTATCCTCTTTTTTCTGTGTTCAATCTATCTGTAACTAAAAATATTTAAAAATGGACATACTTTAATCAATTTTATCATAAAACCATTATTTTGTCAAGGTTTTCAAGGTGGAAAATGGCATAAAAAACGCCTCCCTTGTGTAAAGGGAGGTGGGTTTTGCCGAGCAAAACTCGGAGGGATTGTTTTAGGGCAAAAACATCATACAATCCCTCAGTCACTTCGTGACAGCCTACGGCCCGGGTCGCAAGTATAACTCGCCCCCCACTTTGGCTAAAAATATGCCACCGGCATATTTTCTTAACGCGTCGTGCCCTTTACACAAGGGAGCCATTTATCATTCCACAAAAACAGGTTCAATAACGGGAGAAAGAGTATTAAAATTCTCAAATGCCATTACTTTCATAGTGTCATAAGACCCATACACTGCGAAAACGAACTTATTCAAAATCGCAGTCTTCTTCTCTAAAGAAATAAAAGAAACAGCACCTTCATGATAACACACCAAAGCAATAACACTTCCATCAGGAACATTCGCTGTAACATTAACAATCGCGGATATTTTCCCAACAGAGTATTCTTTCCGATTAACCATAATGTTGTAGGAAGATGCGTCTTCTTGATTTGCGCCTTCCCCGTTGGTTCCATCCTGCTCCGTTCCAAACTCTTTATCACGATTTCCGCCATCAGTATCTACATTGCCGTGGTCGAATTCCAGCTTCGGAGCATCATCATCTATCGGTATGTCATACGATTGGGAGTTGTCTTCATTGTCAGCAAACACAGCATTCGAAAAAAACACCATACAATATATCGCTAAAAAACATAAAACCCATCGTTTTATCATCAAAATAATTCACCTTGCTTTCAAAAAAAGTATAACACAACCGTACAAAAAAGTCTATATTTTTTTAAAAATTGATAGATTTATTTTGTAAAAAGCAACACCAATACAACGGGACGTCGAGGACGCCGTCCCCTACAATTTGTTTTTTGTATCCATATAACAGGATAATATAAACATCTTCCCCCATAAAAATGAAAAATAATTCAAAATTTTTCTTGCATATATTTCTTTTCTATGATATAATAGAGTGTAAAAATTTGTGAAGAGGTGAAATTGAGTGGCAGAAGAAATTTACGGCAACGAGAGTATATCCAAATTAAAGGACGAAGAACGAGTACGTCTTCGCCCTGCAGTTATCTTCGGTTCTGATGGGATTACCGGTTGTCAGCACTCTATTTTTGAAATATTATCCAACTCCATTGACGAGGCAAGAGAGGGTTACGGCAAGAAAATTGAAATTACCCGATTCCGTGATCAGTCCGTGGAAGTAAAGGACTATGGCCGTGGGATTCCGTTGGATTACAACTCCAAGGAAGACACCTATAACTGGCAGTTGGTATTCTGCGAATTATATGCAGGCGGTAAATACAACAATCAGGGCGGTGAAAACTACGAGTACAGCTTGGGCTTAAACGGTCTGGGCGCTTGTGCAACCCAATACGCTTCCGAATATATGAGTGTCAGAGTTATCCGTGACGGATACCTCTACTCTTTGGAATTTGAAAAAGGAAAAAATATCGGCGGTTTGAAAAAAGAACCCACCTTGGAAAAGAAAACGGGTTCCACCATCAAATGGCGTCCCGATTTGGAAGTGTTTACCGATATTGATGTACCCTTGGAATATTACATCAACACCTTAAAAAAGCAAGCGGTGGTAAACTCCGGCATCACCTTTATCTTAAAGGATGAAATGGAAAACGGAAAATTCCAGGAATACACCTTCCTTTATAAAGACGGTATCACCGACTATGTAAACGAACTAACCAACGAAAAAGCGTTAACCCAGGTTCGCACCGTTTCTGCAGAGCGCATGGGTCGTGACCGTTCGGACAAGCCGGAATACAAAGTGAAAATGAATTTCGCTTTTTGTTTTAACAACGAAGTGAACCTCATTGAATACTACCACAACTCCAGCTTTTTGGAATATGGCGGTTCTCCCGAAAAAGCGGTGAAAAACGCCTTTGTGTATGCCATCGACAATTACATTAAGCAGACCAATAAATATAAAGCAAACGAAGCTAAAATCACTTATAATGATGTGTTTGACAGTTTGATTTTGGTTTCCAACTCTTTCTCCACCATTACCTCTTACGAAAACCAAACCAAAAAAGCAATTACCAACAAGTTTATCCAAGAGGCAATGCAGGATTTCTTAAAAGAACAGTTGGAAATCTACTTTATCGAAAATAAAACCGATGCCGAAAAAATTGCGGAACAGATTTTGGTAAACAAGCGCAGCCGTGAGCAAGCGGAAAAGGCAAAGGTCAATATCAAAAAGAAACTCTCTCAGACGGTGGACGTGGTAAACCGTGTACAGAAGTTTGTGGATTGCCGTACCAAGGATGCCGACCGTCGTGAGCTCTACATCGTGGAAGGTGACTCTGCATTGGGTTCCTGTAAGCAGGGGCGTGATGCGGAATTTCAGGCGATTATGCCCATCCGCGGTAAAATCTTAAACTGCTTAAAAGCAGGTTACGACAAAATTTTCAATTCCGAAATCATCACCGACTTAATGCGAGTGCTTGGTTGCGGCGTGGAAATTAAATTAAAAAATCAGAAAGATATGTCCGCTTTTGATTTGGAAAAGCTTCGTTGGGATAAAATCATTATCTGTACCGATGCCGATGTGGACGGGTTCCAGATTCGTACTTTGGTTCTGACTATGCTTTATATTTTAACACCTACCCTCATCGAAAAAGGAAAAGTATATATTGCAGAGTCTCCCTTATATGAAATCAACTCCAAAGAAAAAGGCACCTTCTTTGCTTATGACGAAAAGGAAAAGGCTGACCATATCGCTTCCCTTTCCGGTAAATACACCTTGCAGCGTTCCAAAGGGTTGGGTGAAAACGAACCTGAAATGATGTGGCAGACCACCATGAATCCCGAAACCCGTCGGTTGATTAAAGTAATGCCCGAGGGAATGACGGAAACCAAAGAAACCTTTGAATTATTGCTTGGCGACAATCTGCAAGGCAGAAAAGATTATATTCAGATGCACGGCAAAGAATATTACGAATTTTTGGACATCAGCTAATTTTTGGTGTCTTTGATATTTTTTATTTAGTAATTGAAAAAGGAGTGAACCCCTTTGAATCATAGAGAACAGCCCATTACCGAGACCTTACGAACCAACTATATGCCCTATGCCATGAGTGTTATTATCTCCCGTGCCATTCCGGAAATAGATGGTTTCAAGCCCTCTCACCGTAAGCTGTTATACACCATGTATAAAATGGGATTAATCAATTCCCAACGAATTAAATCTGCCAATGTTGTGGGCAGAACTATGCAATTAAACCCTCACGGTGATGCTGCCATTTATGAAACCATGGTTCGTCTGACCCGTGGAAACGAAGCATTATTACATCCTTTGGTGGATTCCAAAGGAAACTTCGGAAAAGTGTATTCCCGTGATATGGCGTATGCCGCTTCCCGTTACACCGAGGTAAAATTAGACCCCATCTGCAGTGAATTATTCCGTGATATTGATTCGGATACCGTAGATTTTGTGGATAACTATGACGGCACCATGAAAGAACCCGTTCTTTTGCCCGTCACCTTCCCCACCGTGTTGACCGGCGCAAATCAGGGGATTGCAGTTGGGATGGCATCCAACATCTGCTCATTCAATTTAAGAGAAGTTTGTGATGCAACCATTGCATTCTTGCAGGATGAAGATGCGGATATTTATGAAATTATCACCGCACCCGATTTCCCTACCGGCGGAACCATCATTTGCGAACCCGAAGCTATGAAGGAAATTTTGGCAACCGGCAGAGGTTCTTTTAAAATCCGTGGTTCTTATGAATACAACAAAAAAGAAAATGTCATCGAAATCAAGGAAATTCCTTACACCACCACCATTGAAGCAATCATTGATAAAATCGTGGAAAATATCAAGGGCGGAAAATTAAGCAAAGAAATTGCCGACGTCCGTGACGAAACCGACTTAAAAGGCTTAAAAATTGCCATTGATTTAAAACGTGGCGTGGATCCCGATGCCTTAATGTTAAAATTATATAAAATGACGCCCTTGCAGGATAGTTTCGGTTGCAACTTCAACCTGATTGTGAATAACGAACCTGATGTGTACGGCGTGGGCGGAATTATCTCGGAATGGTCAAAATTCCGTATCAACTGCGTAAAAAGAAGACTGCTTCACGATATCAAAAAGAAATCAGACAAGCTCCATCTTTTGGAAGGCTTAAAGAAAATTCTTTTAGACCTTGATAAAGCCATTGCCATTATCCGAGGCACAGAAGAAGACAGTATGGTTGTGCCAAACTTAATGACAGGATTCTTAATTGATGAAATCCAGGCAGAATTTATTGCGGAAATCAAATTAAGAAACTTAAATAAAAAGTACATCTTAAACCGTATCGCCGATGTGGATGATTTAAAGAAAGAAATCAGAGATTTAAAATTCGCTGCAGAACACGAAGAAGAAATCAAAAAAATCATTATTGGCGAATTAGAACAAATCAAAGAGAAATACGGTGTTGACAGAAAAACCGCCTTTGTTCCCGAAGGCGATGTGGAACATTACGAAGCCAATGCCGCTATCGAAGATTACAATTTAAAACTCTTTATCACCAAACAACACTACATTAAAAAAATCCGTCTGACCTCCTTAAAAGCAGGCGGTGAACATAAGTTAAAAGACGGCGATAAAGTAAGTCTGGAAATTGATGAAACCAACTTAGGTGAAATTTTGGTATTTACCAATCAGTTTAATGCCTACAAGTTGAAGATTCACGAAATTCCCGATACCAAACTTTCCGCTTTCGGGGACTACCTCCCCTCTCTCCTGGAAATGGAACCTGACGAAGTGCCCGTTCAGTTATTTACCACCGGGGACTACAAAGGATTCTTCCTCTTTGTGTTTGAAAACGGAAAAACCGCAAAAGTGCCCGTGTCAGCTTATCAGACCAAGACCAACAGAAAGCGTCTTATCAAGGCTTATTCGGATGCATCTCCCATTGTTCGTATCTTTAAATTGCAGGAAGATGTGGACTTAGCACTCTTCTCCAATATGGATAAAGCATTGGTGGTAAACACCTCTTTAATCAACCTAAAAACCACCCGTGATACCATCGGGGTGCAGACCATGAGATTAAAAAATGCCAAAATTAAAAAAGCGGCTCTGCTATCCGAAACCCGTATCAAGGAGCCGGAATTTTACTTTGGCAGAACCATCCCCCTAAGCGGTTGCTCTATGCGAATGGAAGACAAAGGCTTTAAACAGTTAAAATTATTTTAACAGCCATTGGTTGTTCTCACTCTCTCCACAACAAAGCATCAAAAAAGCGTACAGAATCTTAAAAAACAGTAAAGGAAATAACTACTATGAAACTCGGAATCGTGGGGCTTCCCAACGTGGGAAAGTCCACCTTATTTAACGCAATTACCAAAGCAGGTGCAGAAGCACAGAACTACCCCTTCTGTACCATTGAACCCAACGTGGGTATTGTTACCGTTCCCGACCCCCGTCTGGACGTTTTAACCAAAATGTATAACTCCAAAAAAACCGTTCCCGCTATCATCGAATTCGTGGATATTGCAGGATTGGTAAAAGGTGCCAGCAAGGGCGAAGGTTTGGGAAACAAATTCTTATCCCACATTCGTGAAGTGGATGCGGTAATCCATGTGGTAAGATGTTTTGAAAACACCAACATCGTGCATGTGGAAGGTTCCGTTGACCCTGCCCGTGATATTGAAATCATCAATATGGAGCTGATTTTCTCCGATTTGGATTCTATCGACAGAAGAATTGACCGTGCCACCAAAATGTTAAAAGGTGACAAAAAATATCAGGCAGAACTGGATTTGTTAAAACATTTAAAATCCGAAATGGAACAAGGCAAAACCGCTCGTGAAGTTGGTCTTTCGGAAGAAGATAAAGAACTCTTAAAAGATTTATCGCTCTTAACCTTAAAACCTGTTATCTACGCCGCAAACCTTTCCGAAGAAGATTTGAAAGTAGGCGGCGAAAATAACGAATACTTCAAACTCTTAACCGAACTTGCCAAAAAAGAAAATGCAAGTGTTATCCCTGTTTCTGCACAGATTGAAGCAGAAATTTCCGAACTGGATGACGAAGAAAAAGCGATGTTCTTAGAAGAATTAGGCTTGGAACAGTCCGGCTTAGACCGCTTAATTCAGGCAAGCTATTCACTTTTAGGTTTAATTTCCTACCTAACTGCAGGTGAGCCCGAAACCAGAGCGTGGACCATTGTGAAAGGCACCAAAGCACCCGGTGCGGCAGGTAAAATTCATTCCGACTTTGAAAGGGGCTTTATCCGTGCGGAAGTTATCGGCTATGATGAGTTAATCGAAGCAGGTTCTATGACCGCCGCCAAAGAAAAAGGCTGGGTACGTTCGGAAGGTAAAGAATATGTGGTAAAAGACGGTGACATTATTCTGTTCCGTTTCAATGTGTAAAGGATTTTAATTATGTATCAGTTATTAAAACAAGAAGGCGAAGCTCGCCGCGGTGAATTTAAAACCGTTCACGGCACCATTCAGACTCCCGTGTTTATGAATGTGGGAACTGCGGCGGCAATTAAAGGTGCGGTTTCGGCTTTGGATTTAAAAGATATCGGATGCCAGGTGGAGCTTTCCAACACCTATCATTTGCATCTTCGTCCCGGAGATGAAGTGGTGAAAAAAATGGGCGGCTTACATAAATTTATGAATTGGGACCGCCCCATTTTAACCGATAGTGGCGGATTTCAGATTTTCTCCCTTGCAAAGCTCCGTAAAATTCAGGAAGAAGGGGTAACCTTTGCTTCTCATATTGACGGACGCCGCATTTTTATGGGGCCGGAACAGTCTATGCAGATTCAGTCCAATTTAGGTTCCACCATCGCTATGGCGTTTGACGAGTGTGTGGAAAATCCGTCTACCCACAGTTATGTGGAGCGTTCTGCAGCGATGACCGTTCGTTGGCTAGAGCGTTGCCAAAAAGAAATGGCGCGTCTTAATTCCCTGCCCGACACCGTGAATCCCAATCAGTTATTATTCGGTATCAACCAGGGCGGTATCTATGATGATATCCGTGTGGAACATATGAAGCAGATTGCCGAAATGGGATTGGACGGTTATGCTATCGGCGGACTTGCCGTTGGGGAAACTCACGAAGAAATGTATCGCATTATTGAAGCGGTAACTCCCTATATGCCAAAAGACAAACCCCGTTACTTAATGGGCGTTGGTACCCCGGGTAACATTTTAAATGCGGTGGCAAGAGGGGTTGACTTTTTCGATTGCGTAATGCCTGCAAGAAATGCCCGTCACGCATCTATTTACACAAAAAACGGCATCATGCATCTGATGAACAAAAAGTATGAAACCGATGACAGACCCATTGACGAAAATTGTAACTGTCCCACCTGCCGCAATTTCTCCAGAGCTTATATCAGACATTTATTCAAGGCAAAAGAAATGCTGGCAATGAGACTTTGCGTAATGCATAATTTATATTTCTATAATGAACTGATGGCAGATATCCGTCATCATATTGAGCAAGGCACTTTCACCAAGTTCTATTTGGAAAAGGCACCTTTGTATGATAATCATATTCAAGAATGAGGAACCAGATATGGCAGATATGAAAAAATTTAACGAAAACGAAAAAATTGAGGATAAAATTGAGGGCAGAAATCCCGTGTTGGAAGCATTGAAAGCCGATACCGAGATTGACAAAGTGTATGTGATGAATCACTTTCGTGACCCCATTTTATATCAGATTGTAAAACTTGCCAACCAGAAAAAAATTCCCGTATCCCGTGTGGAAAAAGGAAAACTGGACCGTATGAGCGATGTGAAAAACCATCAGGGTGTTATTGCTTCGGTTTCTCAGGCAAAATATGTGTCGGTGGAAGAAATTCTCCAATCTGCTTATGAGAAAGGCAAAAATCCCTTCTTAGTTATCTTAGACGGCATTGAAGATACGCATAACTTAGGTGCCATTGTAAGAAGTGCGGAATGTGCAGGTTGTGACGGTGTAATTATTCCCAAGCGCCGTGCCGCAGGGGTAAACAGCGGTGCATACAAAGCATCTGCAGGTGCGGTAAACTATATGAAAATCGCAAGAGTAACCAATCTTAACTCCACCATTTTAGAATTAAAGGAACAAGGCGTTTTGATTGTGGGAACCGATGCTTCCGCAAATATGTCTTACAAAGACCCCGACCTGACCGTTCCGTTGGCGATTGTCATCGGCTCCGAAGGTTACGGTATGAGTGAGCATGTGAAACAAAAATGCGACACTTTGGTAAGCCTCCCCATTTTAGGACAGGTTAACTCCTTAAACGCTTCCGTTTGTGCAGGTATTATGATTTACGAAGCATTAAATCAAAGAATGAAATAAATCAAAAACAAAAGAAAGCATCCTGATATCAGGATGCTTTCTTTTGTTTAAAATCAATTATTTCTTTTTTGATTTTTTCTTATTCTTGCCCGATTTTTTGGAAGGTTGTTTTTTGTTGGGAGCTTTATTCCCCTGCTTTTTATTGGTGGATGCTTTCTGTTTCGCCTGATTATTTTCAGTATCCTTTGCAGGAGCCTTTTCGGTTGATTTTTTTGGTTTTGATTCTTTAACTTTTTCAGAAATAAACTCCTCACCGGATTCCTCTGCATTTTCTGCTTCGGAGGATTCGTTTGTTTCCGTAACGATTTGGGATTTTTCCACTTCTTCTGTTTTCTCTGCTACTTCCGATTCCTTCGGAGCTTTTATTTCTTTTGTTTGTTTCTCTTTTCCATATTTGATCAGATAACGAATCAGAAGAATCAATCCGATCGCCACAGTGCACACAATCAAGCCGCATAAGAATCCGTTGAAAATACGGTGCAAGCTCACGGTAACCGCCGTAAAGGTGTGGCAGAAGGTGTTAAACACAGAAGTGAATAAAAGGGTTGCACAAACACCGAAAAAGAATTTCCACCCTGTTTTCCGATCATGGCAAGCCACAAATAAAAACATTGCAAAAGCGGGATATGCAAATAAAAATTCTTTTAATCTGGGACGGATATAGAAGGTATCGGAAAGCCATTTTCTGAAATTGTCTTCCATGGGCAAAATCAAATTGGATTTTCCGCTTCGGATTAAATAGTATGCCACAAATAATAATCCGAAAGCACCTGCCAAAATCAGAACCAAGCGGTTCATTTTCTTGAGGCGTTCCCAAAGAACTTGCGGAATTTCTTTTAAGGAGACGGTATCAGAATAATAAATCAAATACCCGTTTACAACCGCCATCCCAAGCGGGAACAATAAGCTTACCACTACTCCGCGGAACAATTTTAAAGATAAATAAAACTCAATTCCGCCAAGTAATGCAGCAATCGAAATAACACCGATTACAATCGTTGCAAAAGCACCGACAAGCATCCATAATAATTTCTGATATCCTTTGAATTTTTTGTCCACTCGGAACAACAAGGCAGTAACGAGTGACGATGATGTTACCATAATGCCCAATGCAAAAAGTCCTGTGAAAAACTTTGCAAAAGCATAGGAGAGAATCACCGTTACAATCATCAATCCGAAATACGCTTCCGTAAAATAAGGCGGAGTTTTCTTAATAATCAATAACAGATACAAATATAAAAGGCTCAAAAGCAGAATTCCGCCTGCCATTGCCATTGCTTCTTCCCCATAAATATAGGGGATTTCAGGTCGTTCATCCGAAATTTCGTATCCCCGTAAATTGCCCGTGAAATCCGTGATTGCCTGAAGGGTCAGATTTACGTTTTCTTCATTGGAAACATCGGGATTCTTTAAGATATCTGCACGAATAAACACCGTGTTTCTTTCAATCGCGGAATTAAACCACTGATGATAACGATAGCGATACAAGGTGGTATCATAAGGCACAATCTTATCAATTGCAAATCCGCGAACCGTGTTGTATTTTAACACGGAAAAGAAATCTTCATACAAGGAAGGCGTTTTGTTTCCGACCTGATTTTCCTGTTCCATTAAAACCAGGGAAACATCCAGATTCCGAAGAACGGTTTTCATCTCTTCGGGCATGGGTTTCATATTATCGGCCGCATTTTCCTCCAGAATCAGAAAAGAAACATTGTTTGCAATTACAAACTCTTTCAGATATTTGGGATAAACAGAACTTTCAAAGGTATAGGACGGATATACCACCGCCGATTGCATTCCCGCTTGTTTAATCAGTTCCAGTTCACTATAATCATAACCCACAACCAAATCATTATCCTGAGTCAGACTCTGAAACGCAACCACCATTGTGGTGCCGTCTTCCAAAAAGGCATTAGTATAATCGGTATATCGGTAAGATAATTCACTGGCGATAAATCCCTGCAACGAACTATCGGTTACCAAAGCAACCAGATTTTCCCCTTTCATAGGATAATTTCCCAATGCATCACGAATCTGGCGGGAAATATCGTCCTGATTGATGGAAAGCGACGAATAGGATATCAAGTCTAATTTTCCATCGTTACGGAGCCCTTTCACCGTCAACGGATGAACCGTTACCACTCGGGAGCCTGCATCATAAAAACGCTGCAACTGTTCTACTGTGTTTAATTGATAGGTTTGAAGCTCGTCCATATCGGTTGCCACAAAAGCATATCGTGAAGACTTTTCATATCCGATTCTGCCAAAAAATCCTGTCAGAAGAATCAATGTGGTCAACACAATGACAAGGCCTGATATTAAAAAACGTTCTTTTTTCAATGTTGTTCCTCCCCTCTTCGGGAATTTATTGGTGTAAGCAGATGTAAAAAATAGCAGAGAGGGTTATCTCCGCTATTTTTCGTTATCAGCTAATTATTCGGTTACAACGCCTTTTTTTAAGATGATGTTGGCATACAAAGCACTTTCCCCTGTCATAATCACAGCGTATGCCTTTTCTGCTCTTTCATAAAATGCAAAGCGTTCCACATATTCAATGGGAGCATCGGTATATTTTCCTACGATTTCCTTGTAGGTATCCCAAATGGGAGTTTCCACGGTATCACCGGGTACTTTTTCCATCAGATATACCGGCGCGGCATAGGTGTCTAACGGGAAGAGTTTTAAAATAGCTTCCAATACTTCAGGTACATCGTGACCATCTAAACGAACCAGTTTATCGCCGATTCTGGCACCGGGGAAATTACCGTCACCAATTACAATTTCGTCACCGTGACCCATTTCCATTAAAATTTTTAATAACTCGGGAGATAAAATTTTCGGAATTCCTTTTAACATAATAGCATAACTCCTTTTATAAAATAATCAGTAAACTTTAGTATCTGTATTATAGCACAATTTTAAGCATTCGTCAACTGATTCTTGCTATTTTAAAAGGATTCCCGCAACAAGCCCAAAAAGATACCATACTCCCTCTTTTTGAAATGAGGTTTTTTCTTCCCTCTCGGAAGATAGTTTCCGAATTTGCACCGACAATAATATTCCCGCCAATATTCCCAAATACAGACCGTTTGCAAAATATGTATCAAACGGCATCCGAAAAAACAAAGCCATCATCGAAATAACCACACAAAAAACCATCATCAAACGAAAAAACGAATTTTCTCCAAAAAGAACCGTGCAAAACACACCGCTTAACACTCCCGACAATGAAGGCAACACCCCAACCTGCTCCATAGAGAAAGGCAAAAACCAAAAAGCAGCAACCGACAATGAAAATCCTGAAAAAATTTCAAAAAGAATTCCAAGAAGAATTTTAAAAAATTTTTTTATCGCTATCATCTCCGTTTCTGTTTCTATGGTATGCTTGTTTTCCAAAAGATAAAACAAAAAAGTAAGTCCAAATAAAAAGGACTTACTTTTTCATCTTATATAATGGTGCAATCCCAAACATCAATGCCGCTATCACCAAACACAGATTTTAAACGGGTTCGCACAGCTTCTTTGGTGACACCTTCTTTTAAAATCACCTGCAAGAATCCGCCGCCGCCCGCTCCGCAAACTAATTTTGCATCAATTAAGTCATCCACGGATAAGAAAATCTGGTCAATTAAAATATTGGTAATGCCACTGTCAATCTGCTTGGATAAACTCCAATGCTCATTCATTAAATCGGCAAAAGCATCAATATCGCCAAACAATAAAGCATCTTTCATTTTTTGGGAAACATTTTGAATTTCAGATAATGCAAACACAACTTCACGGTTGTTGCCGATATATCTTCCCACCACTTCTCTTAAGAGATTTCTTGCAAGTCTTCTTTGACCTGTGTAAATCAAAGCAAACCGTTGGTTAAGCTTCTGTAAAATCTCGGGTTTTAAGGGAACATATTCCACCTCAATTTCCTGAAGCAATCCCGGTTTGGTGGTGATATATTTTAAGCCGTCTGTCACACCGCCAACCTGGTCCTGCCAACCGCCGCCCGTGGACATAATCTGTTCCACACAAAGCACACTCTGATATAATTTGGCATCATCATAAGAAATGCCGAAAAATTCAAAAATGGCTTTTACGCAGGCTGCCGACAAAATGGAACTGGTACCGAGTCCGCTTCCCTTGGGAACACCGGTAACCTCTGAATTCATCACAAAACCGCCGCCGAGGCGTTTTAAAATCTCGGTAAGATTGCAGTTTTCTTTCGGAAGAATTCCGCAGGCTAAGAGAGCCGCTTTCTGCAATGCAAAGGGGTCATATGGATTCCCTGTTTCAAGCAAAGGTTCCATGGTGTCAAATTCACCGTGCACATCCATATCACGGCTTTCCAGAACGATTTTGTATTCGGGAATCCGTTTTAGGGTAACTTCCACGGGTTTTTCACCGTTTAATAAAATTGCCGCATTGAGAACCGTTCCGCCTTGTTCAATGCAATAAGGCGGAGTATCACTCCAACCGCCGCCAAAATTTACTCTAAGCGGCAAGGAAACGGTGTGATTATCCATCTGAATGGTGCAGTCTTTCCGGTAGGTCATACAACTCATACTGTTTTCTAAAACTGCATCACGAATCGTACCGAAGCATTTGGAATAATATTCATCACCGTAAGATTCCCCGAGGATTTTGCCGATATAATAATACAAACGGATTTTGAATCCAAAATCGGCTCTGCTCAGAGTTTCTTCCAGCCATTCCTCTTGAAGTTTTGTAAGATGAGTAAGCTGATAAGTACAGCATACCTCGTCGACGCTGACACCATCGGAGATAGCTTTTAAAATCCCCTCCATCACCATCAGTTCCTTCATACGGTTGTTCCATGCAATAATTGCATTGGCATCCGCATCAAAGAATCCTGATGAAAGGCTTTTTCTTTCTGCATTTTTCCAAGAGGATACCTCCCCTGCACCGTGGCAGAGCTCGTATAAATTCAAAGCGTGAGAAACCGCTTCTTCCATAGTATCGCAAACGGGATAAAGCTTGGCATTCCACAAGGTACAATGATCATTATCCCACAAATCTTGTTGAGAAAGAAGGTTAACAGATAAAAATTCTGCCAAACCAATCCCGCAAAAAGAGGCGTTTTCCGCTAAAGAAAGTTTCGGATTATCACCCACGCCGTAAATTCGTGCCACAAATTTTCCATCTTTTTGTTTTAAACCGTGAAGCACCACATCAGACGGAATACTTCCCTCTTTCACTTCAATATGCGAAAGCAACACATTGTCTCCGACCACCACACCGCTATGCACACGGCTTACTTCAAAATAGCAGTCATTCCCAACAGTTGCAGCATCGGACACAATGCTTAAATATCCTGCAGAATGGTCGGGTACATTACTGTTAACACGACGGCTCCAACCCAGATTATCATAGCCTGCAATCTCGGAAGACATCAATCGAAGAATTTCCGAGGTGGTACCAAAATGAATAAATTTGGCAGGTGCAAATCGAAGAAGCTTCATTCGATAGGGACGAAGAACTTCCCATACCTGCTCTCTTGCTGCAAGAAGCTCCTCGCAGAATTCCCCTTCCGGTTTTTCTTTGTAAAATGCTTCCAGGGTGGAGGTTTCCGCCAGAGGATAGAGAAAATCTCCATATAAAGAAAGGCGCACTTGTTCGTTCACAAACTGATGAAATTTATCAGTATCAAAAACGCCGTTGGTGCAAACAAGACTGTATAAAGAAGAAAGCATATCGGATGAAAACACAACGGCACCGGTGTCAATATCCACACAACCGTTTTCGTTCACCGCATTTTTCTTGGTTAACTCCTCAACGCTTTGTTTATGTAAAAAGGCAGAAACATTGCCGTCTTCTCCCTGCACAAACACCCCGTGGTTTTTGCCTGTTTCCACCGGTTCTTTAAAAGAAATCGCACAAGCGCCAACACCGGAATAATCAATCTGCAACGGATTAAACAACAATAAAACATCTCCCGATGCCAAAAGCATCCCTTCACGGATTCTGCCCGGAACCGACGACATTACCATCATAAATTCATCAAATAAAGTGGATGCCATCTGATTGGGCAAACAGTTGGGAACGGGAGAAAAAAGTTTTCCCAAAGCAGAATACTGAGGCACTCTTTTACTGTCTCCGCCGGAATGAATCACCAAAATACGAAGTCCCGAAAAATCAGAAGTTCCTCGGTGCTCTGCGATATATCGGATAACGCTTAAGGTGGCACCGCCGCTTCCCACACGCTTTCCGTCGGGATCGGGAATCACCGCAAAATGAGTATGCTTGGGCAAAAATCCGCTATCTTCCCGTGATTTCAACTGAGAACGATACCCTTCTGCCTGAAGCTCATTGGAGGCAGTTAAAATCACATAATCCCAATAAACAGTGTTGGATGTTTTGAGACTTCTTTTATAGGTATCCCAAGCGTCAATATAAGATTGTGCAAGAAAGAGAGAGGTTAAATGCTCCATCACTTAACTCCTTATTGTTCTAACGGTACAATACCGATTTTTTTGGCAGGATTGCCTGCCCAGATTTCCCCTTGGGGAACATTTTTCGTCACCACAGAACCTGCACCGATGATGCTGTATTTTCCAATGGTAACACCTTTTAAAATATAACTTCCCGCGCCGATAAAGGCATAATCTTCTATCACAATGGGCTTGGTCACTACATTGGGAATTTCGGGTTTATTGGTTCGTTCAAAAGGATTTAAAGAATGAAAATCAGTATCATAAATTTTTACCCCTGCGCCGATTCTCACAAAGTTTCCAATTTGAACGGAATTTGCCGCAGTAATCGCACAGTTGGACATTCCCACATCATTACCGATGGTAAGTTTTGCTCCCGACAGCACCTGAAAATAGGTTTTTTCACCGCCACCGATAGGATTGGCACTTCCTTTGGAATTGATGCGAACACGGTCACCAATGGTGATAGTGCCATTATTTTTGATACAGATTCCGCCTTTGGTTTCATGGGATTTTCCTACCGAAACACCTTTTATTGCATAACGGATGCAGTTTGTAAAGTTAGACGGCAAATAATATAAGAATCGAAGAATACGTTTGATTATCTGTTTCATTTCAGATTCTCCATAAATTCATCAAGTTTTTGTGCCCATTTTTTGTAATCAAATTTTTCACAGACGGTGTTTCTTGCATTTTGGCACATCAGTTTACGTTCTTCTTTGCTCATGGCAATCACCCGTCGAACAGCATCCCTGCAATCTTCGGGAGTGTTTTTATCAAACAACACAGAATCCGCGCCGTCGGTGAGGTATTCGTAATAATCCCCTACCCGATTTCCAATCGGTGCCACGGCATACGCCATCAACTCCGGCAGTTTACTTGGGAAATTGGCGCGAGTCACTAAATTATCGGGACGGGACATATATAAAAAGTCAACCGATTGATACAATGCTATCAATTCGTCATACTCCATCCAACCGTGGAAACAAACGGTGTCACCCAAACGGTCAAACACGGATTGTTTATCTCCCAAATAAGCACAAAGTTTTTCTTTCTTGGTGCCGGTAAGGTGCATGGTGATTTTTTGCCGTTCTTCTTCGGATAATAACGAAAGCCCTTCCAGCATCACGCCGATATCGTCTTTATGAATGGGATTCCCCGGATAAATCAGATGGATTTTATCATCCACGGCTTTTTTGGATAAATCATAAGCAATACTGTCTGCATCGATAATCACCGGGAACACATCGGTATAACATCCTTTTTTGGTATAATAATCTCGGATACATTCCGAAATGGAAACAATGCCATTGGTTTTCGGTGATAATTTGGTGAAAGTTTTATTGGAGGATTTGTAGCGGACATCCTTCTCCCCTTTTGGATATTGGAAGGGTTGATGCCATTCCACCACATCAATAACCGTTTTGATTTTACGGCGTTTGCAAAAATTTAAAACAGGAGAAACAAACAAACTGTTGGAGCCGTAAATATAAACGATATCATCTTTGGTTACTCCGCATTTTTTTAACAAAGACGCCATCAGATAACCGCTAAAAAGTTTTTCTTTTCTTGCATCGGTCAATTCCAGATTTCGATAGCGGAACCCCAAATAGGATACATAGCCGTCTCTCATTGTTGCAGAAGCAGGCGTTTTCCCGCAGGATAACACAGTAACGTCGTAAGAAGCCAAAGAAAGTGCCTGCGCAATATATTCAATTCGGTTTGCCCCTGCATCTCCGTGGGGAAAATGTGCACTTGCACAAATAAAAATCTTCTTTTTCATAAATTTCAGCTCCTTAGCGACAAATGAAAAAACAACAAAATTTCTCTTTTTATTATAACATCTAATCGCGCATTTGTCAACAATTAGAAATCGTTCCTACAAAACAGAAAAAATGCTTACCGCGTACGGTAAGCATTTTTCTATCGTATTACTTATTTCGCTTTTTTCGCAGTTGCTTCTTTCAACATTGCCCAAACGGGTGAAACAACGAATAAAGAAGAATATGCACCTGCAATAATACCAATCATCAGGGGGAATGCAAATTCTCTGATGGAGTTTACACCTAAGATGTAAAGCACCGCAACCATTACAAAAGTGGTAATGGTGGTGTTGATGGAACGACCGAGGGTCTGTTTGATGGATTTATCGGTGATTTCTGCAAAGGTTTCCTTGTTTGCCAGTTTTTTGTTTTCACGGATTCTGTCAAACACAACGATAGTGTTGTTGATAGAATAACCCAAAATGGTAAGAATTACCGCAATAAAGGAAGAGTTTACGGGAACTCTGAAGATTGCATATACTGAAACCATAATGAGAACATCGTGAATTAATGCAACAATCGCACTGATGCCGGATAAAAACTCAAAACGAATGGTGATATAAACAAGCATTAACACTACTGCAATCCCTACTGCCATAAATGCTTCGCCCATCAGTTTTTTACCGTAAGAAGGAGCAAAGGAGTTTACGGAATAGTCACTGTTGTCTTCTGCTAAACCGTATCTGGTTTTCATAGTCAGAATCAGAGCATCAGACTGTGCTTCAGTTAAAGTTTTTGCTTTGATGGTGAATTCCGCAGGGTTATCCATACTAACCTGCACTGCAGAAACGGAAAACCCGAGAGCATTGTTTGCAAGTTCGGTGATTTCTGCCTTATCAACGGGTTGTCCTGCATCCATGGTGATGCTGGTGCCGCCCGCAAAATCAATATCCAAATTAAATCCGCCGATTGCAGTAAATACTACGCCGACTAAAATGAGGGCAACAGAAACTGCAATATAAATCCATCTGTTTTTATAAATACTACACATTTTTGTTACCTCCTTTTAAGGGTGCTCCGTAAAGGAACTTATTTTTGATTTTCATATCAACCATTGCTCTTACCAGGAATTTGGTAACAATGATTGCAGTAAACATAGATACTAAAATACCAACACCTAAAGTGATTGCGAAACCTTTAATCGGGCCGGAACCGAAGAAATACAGAACGCCTGCCGCAATTAAGGTGGTCACATTGGAGTCAATAATAGAGATTAATGCTCTCTTGAAGCCTGCATCCAAAGAAGCTCTTAAGGTTTTGCCAAGCTTAAATTCTTCTTTCATACGTTCAAAGATAATAACGTTGGCATCCACTGCCATACCGATGGAGAGAATAACCCCTGCAATACCGGGTAAGGACAGATTGATTCTCATCGCAGAATAAATCAGACAACACAGTACCACATAGAATACCAATGCAACAGATGCTGCCAGACCGGGCAGACGATACATAATAATCATAAATAAGAAGATAATCACAAGACCGATGAATGCTGCGGTTAAGCTGGTCTGCAGAGCAGATTCCCCTAAGGTAGGACCTGCCGTTCTCTGCTGAACCACGGATAAATTGAAGGGCAGCTGACCGTCCTGAATCAAAGCAGCAAGTTCTGATGCGGAAGCCTGGTCAAAATTACCTTCAATCTGGAACTGAGTTTCATAAATGGTGTGAGAAACCATCGGTGCAGAGATAATCATATCGTCTAACATAATTGCAATTGCTTTACCGTTATATTTGGTGGTTGCATCTGCAAAACGTTTGGATGCATCGCCGGTAATTTCAATCGCAACAACGTGCTGAGCGGGAGTGGTTCCCTGCGCCTGCACAAATACGGCGTCTGCTTTTTTTACATCATCACCGGTTAAAATAGCGTCGCCTAAGAGTTCGTTGGTTTCATAATCGAAGCCGTAAAAAGAAAGTTTTGCAGTCTGACCGATTTCTTTAATCGCAGTTGCAGTATCTTTTACAGAGGGAAGTTCCACTTCCAGCATATTACCTTTTACGGTAACGGTGCCTTCGGTGTAACCTTTTCTGTCCAGACGGGCGGTAATAATTTTCTGAGCAACATTCATTAAGGAAGCATCCGGTGTGATTTCCGCATAGGAACCATCTTCCATTAACTCAGACGCCTGATATACAATAACAGAACCGCCTGCTAAGTCAAAACCTTTTCTGATACCATGTTCTTCATCGAAAACAGGGTATGTCTTGAATGAACCGATTGCCAAACCGCTGATTGCACTGACGCAAAGCACCGCAATCACCAACACGGCAATCAGAATTTTACTGATACCTTTTAACATGTTTTCCTCCTATGTATCCGCTTTGGGACACGATTTTTTTATTAACTGACAATTAACCTGCGGGCCAGGTAAGTTCTCTGCCGCCCAACAGATGAAAATGAATGTGAAATACAGTTTGCCCTGCTGCGGCGTTGCAATTGGTTACCACACGATAACCATCTTCCGCAATACCGTTTTCTTTGGCAATTTTCGGGATTGCTTCATAAATTTTTGCAATCACCTCTGCATTTTCGGCATTCACATCATTTAAGGTTGCAATATGCTTTTTGGGAATCACTAAGATATGCACCGGTGCGGTGGGAGCGATATCCCAAAACGCATACACATTTTCGTCTTCATAAGCTTTTTTAGAGGAGATTTCCCCTTTGATGATTTTACAGAATAAACAATCTTCCATAATTACAACTGTCCTTTCAGAACATCTTCTGCCAATGCAATTGCATCTGCAATTTTGGAAGCGTCTTTACCGCCGCCCTGCGCCATATCAGGCTTACCGCCACCGGAGCCGCCTGCAGCTTTTGTCACTTCACGGATGATGTTACCTGCATGTGCCCCCTTGGCAACCGCTGCTTTATTGGCACTTGCCAGGAAGGTGATTTTATCGTCTGCTAAGTTAGAGAGCACAATCACAACAGGATTTTCTGCGTATTTATTCTTAATTTCATCACACAGATTACGGAGCATATCCACGGTTGCGCCTTCTTTTTGTGCGGTGATTAAAGCAACGCCGGATACATCTTTTGCAGAATTTAAGATTTCGTCTGCTTCCCCTTTGGAGAGTTTTGCACGAAGCTCGTCAATCTGCTGTTTTAAGCCTTTCATTTCATCGGTAAACTGATTTGCACGAACGGTTAAATCGGAAAGGTTATTTACCTTTAACACCTTTGCGGTTTCTTTTAACAGTTCTTCACGTTTTGCCATGAATTCTAAGTAGTTGGTACCAGTTACGGCTTCAATTCTTCTGACACCTGCAGCAACACCGCTTTCGGAAATGATTTTAAACAGACCTGCCTGAGCGGTATTGGTTAAATGGGTACCGCCACAGAATTCCATAGAATAGTCACCCATGGTAACAACTCGTACATTATCACCGTATTTTTCGCCGAATAATGCCATAGCGCCTAATTTTTTAGCTTCATCAATGGGCATTACTCTGCAGTTAATTTCCATTGCGGATAAAATCGCATCGTTTACCAAAGCTTCTGTTTTTTCAATTTCTTCTGCAGTCATCGCTTCAAAATGAGCAAAGTCAAAACGCAGACGTTCGGGGGTTACATAGGAACCTGCCTGATGAACGTGATCGCCCAACACAGTCTGCAACGCTTTCTGCAATAAGTGAGTGGTAGAATGGTTTCTTGCAGTTGCAAGACGTTTTTCCTTGTTCACTTCCATAGAAATGGTTGCACCTTTTTCCAGAACGCCGGTTTCCACGGTTACCATATGACCGAATTTACCGTCGGTATATTTGGTGGTATCATTTACAATTGCTTTCACACCGTTTGCGCTTAACAGACCGGTATCCCCTGCCTGACCGCCGCTTTCACCATAGAATACGGTGGTGTTGGTTAAAACGGTGCCGCTTTCGCCTGCGCCTAATGCATCAACCAGTTCCCCGTCTTTTAAGATTGCGGTAACAGTTGCATCGCAGGAAAGATTATCGTAGCCGATAAATTCGCAGAACGGAAGGTCTTTAATGAGCTTTGCAACTTCATTTTCCCAGCCTAAGGTGGAGGTGTCTCCACGGCCGGTTCTTGCCTTCTCTCTCTGCTCGTTCATACAAGCCTGATATTTATCTTCATCTAAGGTAAAGCCGTTTTCTTCCACCACTTCCTTGGTTAAATCCAAGGGGAAGCCGTAGGTATCATACAGCTTAAATGCAACCTCACCATCAAATACGGTTTCGTTTTTCGCTTTCATATCCTTGATGAAATCGTTGAGCATTAAGAGACCTGCATCAATGGTTTTATAGAATTTTTCTTCTTCGCCGGAAATGATTTTCTTGATGTAATCCTGCTTTTCCGCCAATTCGGGATAAGCATCCTTGGACTGAGAAATTACCACATCGGCAAGTTCTGTTAAGAACATTTTGTCAATACCCAACAGTTTTCCGTGACGAGCCGCACGGCGAAGCAATCTTCTTAATACATAGCCTCTGCCTTCGTTGGAAGGAATAACGCCGTCGGATACCAAAAACACGGTGGAACGGATATGGTCGGTTACCACACGGATGGAAACGTCGGTTTCATAAGCCGCACCGTAGGTTTTTTTTGACATCTGACAAACAGTATCCAGCACTTTTTTTACGGTATCTACCTCAAACAAGGAACCAACGCCCTGCATAATTGCAGCAATACGTTCCAATCCCATACCGGTGTCGATATTGGGATGTGCCAAACGGTTATAGTTGCCGTCAATATCTTTATCAAACTGAGTGAATACCAGGTTCCAGAATTCTACGAAACGGTCGCAATCACAGCCAACCGCACAATCGGGGCTTCCGCATCCGTTTTCTTCCCCACGGTCGAAATAAATTTCGGAGCAGGGACCGCAAGGACCGGTACCGATTTCCCAAAAGTTATCTTCCTTGCCCAAACGAACCATTCTGTCGGGAGAAACGCCAACCTTTTTGGTCCAGATATCGTATGCTTCATCATCATCCTGATATACGCTGACCCATAATCTGTCCACGGGTAATTTCATACGATCGGTAATAAATTCCCATGCCCAGCCGGTTACTTCGTTTTTGAAATAATCGCCGAAGGAAAAATTCCCCAGCATTTCAAAGAAGGTACCGTGACGTGCGGTTTTCCCAACACGCTCAATATCAGGGGTTCTGATACATTTTTGGCAGGTGGTAACACGTTTGGACGGAGGAGTTTCTTCTCCGGTGAAATATTTTTTTAAGGGTGCCATCCCTGCATTGATCAGCAAGAGAGATTTATCGTTAATCGGCACCAGCGGAAAAGACTGCATTCTTAAATGCGCTTTTTCCTGGAAGAATGATAAAAATTCTTCACGGATTTGGTTAAGACCCATTTTTTCCATAATCTTTTATATATCCTTTCTTTTAAATACAAGTAAATTACTGATTAACGCCGTATTTTTCGCGAATTGCTTCCCGACGTTTGCAAATGATGACAGTTCCGCCGATAATTACATGGCATAAAATGACATCAAACAACAAATTATATAAAAACAGTTCGGCGCCAAGGGCGGCTTCCCCGCTAATCAGAATCGGTGCTATAAATGAGCAAAATGCGGTAACAGACAAAAGAATCATAAAGAGATAGTATGCTTTTTTCTTTTCGTCATCTTGTTTTTGTAACTGCATCACACTAAATACAATCACCGCGCCCAATACCGCTAACACAAACCAAAAATCAGGTTGCATAAAGCGACGCTTGATAGCACTATATCCATCAAAACCGTGTTTGATTTTATGATATTCGGGATAGTTGGAGTTGTACTGTTGACGAATTTCGTAACCGTTATCCGCACTGCGTTCCAATTTGCTCCATAAAGTTTTCGGATGCGTCAGATAGTAGGATGCAACCTTTCCCCGGCTTACCTGATATCTTGCATTGTCCACAACGGATGAATCTACCTCGTAAACCGTTTTCCCAACATAAGAAGCTGCATCCTGAGGCAATCCAAGATCGGATAATGCAGAGGGATTTGTATTTTCTTTTAATACGCCGTAGTATACAGAATGGAATTTGTTTTGTTGTTCTTTTGCATAATATACGCCGTCGCCAAAACAAACCACACAACCCACACACACCACCAAAGTTAAGAGAATGACTACCAAACGGTACCACCATTCTTTACGGATGACCAATGTGGGCAACAGACATACGGAAAGCAGAATTCCCATCCAGAAATATCCTGTTTTCATCCCTGCAACCAAAAAGGCAAGTGCAAGATATAAGATACTGCGGCATAATCCCGGTTTTAAGAGAAACTGCGATACCAGCACACAAATCATCACTAATAGTAAACAGTAAAGAGCGCCTTCGGGATTTAAGGAATTTAAATGGAGCAGGTACGAAAAATCACAAAAGATGAAGGTTACCCCCCCACCGATTAACGCCTTGTGCCACAGTTTTTCTGTTTGCATTTTGGAAAGAAGGATAAAAAATGCAATTAAAACTGCCGCAAAATATATGGTGGAAAGAACTCTCACATCAAGCCCCATTCCGAGAACGGATAAGGGTCTTAAAATCCAGTTCATTGTGCCTGTGTAACCGTTTTCAAAAGGAATGGATGCAAAATATGTCTGGCAACCGTTACTGCTGTTTAACCAGAAGCCGCCTGATGCAATCTGAAAATAGTCTGCACCGCCCATTCCCGCTACGGGACCTAAAATATTACACCAAACAAATAACACTAACATAATCCCTAAAAAACCAAGTATGATTTTTTTGGATGTCAGTTCTTTTTTCAAATTATGACACCTCCGGTGTGATAAAATAAGAAGTTGCAATACAAAAAAATGGACGACAAAATACCCGAAAGGATATTTTGCCGAGCATTCTTTTTCATATTATTTTAATTTTGTGCCGCAAGCTAAGCAGAAATTTGCACCGGTAGGATTGGATTTTTTACAGGAGGGACAAACTTCCGCACTCTTTAACTTGTTGATTTCAGCTTTTAATTCTTCAATTTCTTCGTATTTTTTATCAATGTCTTCCAAGAGTAAAACAATGTCTTCGGAAAACTCGGTACCGTTTTCGTAATCACGGTAGGTCAGCATCCCGATATTTTTGAAAATTTTATCAATTTTGTTTTCTTTTTCGTTGATTGCAAAAGACATCCGAGTGATTTCATAAAGGTCGGTGGATTTTTCCTTTGCCAGTTTTGCTGTTTTGGTTGCGGTGCTTTTCACCTGATCAAACCATGCCATAATGTTGTACCTCCATAATATATAATGTAATAGAATTAACTTAGTGATTGTTTTTTAATTTATTTGGGATTAAATATCCCGACGTCTGAGCTCATACATACTGACTCCTGCGGCAACCGCAACATTCAACGATTCGATTTCCGTTGCCATGGGAATGATATAAGTGACATCGGCTAAGCCAAGCAAAGCTTCTGTGATACCGTTTGCTTCCGAGCCGAACAGCAATGCCGTTTTTTTAGAAAACTCGGTTTCGTAAATGGAAACTGCCTGCTCGGTTAATGCGGCGGCACCCACAAGATATCCCTTGTTCTGAAGATTCGCAATCGTTTCTTCCAACGATTTTTTACGAATAAGATTTAAGGAAAATACTGCCGACATTGCGGAGCGGATTACCTTGGGGGAATACACATCGGCACATTGTTCATCCAGGATAATATCCGTGAATCCCGAGGCCAATGCGGTGCGAAGAATGGTGCCCATATTACCGGGGTCGGAAACACCGTTTAGCAAAAGGATTTTCTCCGAAGTGATTTCTTTTTCTGCGGGAATGCTAAACACAGCGGCAATTCCCTGAGGGGTATCGGTATCTGAAATTTCTTTCATCACCTCTTGGGTAACCCGATAGGTATTTTCGCACGACAAAACAGGAAGTTCAAAGCCATCTTCCACAAAAAGCATTTCGGGAACCGCTTTTTTCATACTGTCACACACGTTGCGATACCCTTCTGCCAAAAAGGTGCCGGTTTGCGTACGGTATTTTTTTTGCTTCAGTTTTTTGATTTCGCATACCGTTTTATTCTTTACGCTGGTGATTTCTTTCATGTTAAAAAATCTCCGTCTTAAATTCGTTTGGCTGAAATAACGCTCTTCACGTTATTCAAACGAATCAGAATTTTATTGAGTTGCTCCTGACCGGTAACATCAATATTGATTTGAATCAATCCCGTACCGTCTTTTGATACCTTGGCACTTAACGCATTGACGGGCACTTTCATATCATTTAATGCAAGTGTCAAATCAACCAACAAGCCGGAACGGTCTGCCGAGGTAACGGCAAGATCCACGCTGTGAGTATGGCCATCCTCTGCCTCCCAGGTGGCTTCCACCAAACGGTTTTTATCACCGTCGGAACGCTCAATATCACGAAGTGCCACACAATCTGCACGATGGATGGTAACTCCTCTGCCTCGGGTAATATAACCAACCACCTTATCGCCCGGAACGGGAGAGCAGCATTTTGCGGTACGAACAAGACATCCTTCCTGCCCTTTTACCACAATGCCCTGTTTGACATGTTTATTAGGTTTATCTTTGGTTGCATTCTGAATTTCTGCCAATACGGTTTCATCGCTCTGGGGACGGGTACGCTCCAGATAATCTTCAATACGAAGACCGATTTTCTGAGCGGTGATACCGCCGTATCCCACAATGGCATAAAAGTCTTCCACTCTTGCCACACTGTATTTTTTGGAAATGTAGCCAAAGAGTTCTTCATTTTCTACCAAATCCTTCAGGGTCATATCGAACTTCTTGATTTCTTTTTCAAGCATTTCTTTACCCTTTTGGATATTTTCTTCTCGTTTTTCCTTTTTAAACCACTGATTGATTTTACTTCGTGCCTGACTGGTGCGGGCAACTTTTAGCCAATCGGTGTGTGGTCCCTGAGAATTGGCAGAAGTGATAATTTCTACAATATCCCCATTTTGCAAATGCTGGTCAATGGGAACAATGCGGTTATTCACCTTAGCCCCGACCATACGCCAACCTACCGCACTATGCACCATAAATGCAAAATCGATAGGAGTGGAACCGCTGGGAAGGCTATACACATCTCCTTTGGGAGAGAATACAAACACCTCATCGGCAAACAAGTCAATTTTGATATGACTGATATATTCCGACGGGTTGGAAAAATCTTTTTCGGTTTCCAGAAGCTGACGAACCCATTGGAATTTGTCTCCTGTGGAGTTCTTGTTCTGAGCCCCTTCTTTATACTTCCAGTGGGCGGCAATCCCGTATTCAGCAGTTCTGTGCATATCCCAAGTACGAATCTGAATTTCAAAAGGAGTTCCCGTGTGCCCCACCAAGGTAGTGTGCAGGGACTGATACATATTTTTCTTGGGCATACTGATATAATCTTTGAATCTGCCCGGAATCGGTTTAAATAATTCGTGAACACACCCCAACACGGTGTAACAATCTGTGATGGTGCCAACGATGATACGAAGAGCAAACAAATCATAGATTTCGTCTAGGGTGATGTTCTTGGAATACATCTTTTTATAAATACTGTAAAAATGTTTGGCTCTTCCCTCAATATGCGCCTGAACCCCGATTTTGGAAAGCTTATCGGTTAACTGTTCCTTAATATCATCAATAATCTGAAGTCTCTGGGTTCTTTTTTTGGCAATCCCGGTGGAAATTTCTTTGTAACCAATGGGGTCTAAATACAAAAGAGAAAGGTCTTCCAATTCCCATTTTAAATTATAAATCCCCAAACGGTGCGCAATAGGTGCATAGATTTCCATGGTTTCCAACGCTTTTTCACGCCGTTTATGCTCCGGCATACTTTTCATGGTGCGCATATTGTGCAAACGGTCTGCCAGTTTAATCATAATGACACGGATATCCTTTGCCATCGCCATAAACATTTTACGCAGATTTTCCACCTGCTCTTCTTCTTTGGTGGAAAATTCAATACGTCCTAATTTGGTTACACCATCCACAATATTGGCAATATCTTCCCCGAATTCTTTTTTCACATAATCGTAACCATACTCGGTATCTTCAATGGTATCGTGCAAAAGTGCAGCACAAATGGACTCGTCATCCAGATTCAGTTCTGCAATGATTTCCGCCACAGAAAACGGATGGTGATAATACGGCTCACCGCTGCGACGAAACTGCCCCTCATGGGCATCCTTACAAAACCGATAAGTTTTCTCCAGAAGCTCACGGTTACATTTGGGATTATATTTTTGAATTTTATCTAAAAGACGGGAAAATTGCTCCATAAGTTATCAGGTGAACCCTTTCTGTCAGACGTTTTTTACACCAATTTGATATCTTTGAGTTTTAAGGCAGGATATTTCTTGCCGCGATACTCGTTGGTGTAGGGAGAAACAATGGCATTGACAATGTCCCCGTCACGAAGCATACGGAAGCTTTCGTTGGTTCCTAAGCCAAAGCCGATTACCATAATGGAAAAGCTCTTTTTGGAGAATCTTAAACGAATATGTTTATCATCGCCAAAATAGGTGAGATTTTCAATTTTTACTTTTTCAATCAGGAACTGAGGCATCGGATTGCCCATGCCGCAAGGCTGAATTTTTTCCAACATATCGGTAAGCTCCAGATTGATATCTTTATCGGTGATTTTGCCTTCGTATGTAATTTCTTCCACATACACTTTGGAATTGAAGTTTTCCTTGGCATAAGCGTTGATTTTTTCACGGAAAGCATCAATATTGTCTTTGGAAACGGTTAAACCGGCTGCCAACTCGTGACCGCCGAATTTTAACAATAAATCATCACAATAGGACAATGCCTCAAACATATTGAAGCCCTGAACTCCACGGCAGGAGCCTTTTGCTTCACCGCCGTCAATTGCCATTAACACACAAGGTTTGCCGTAACGCTCGGTAATTCTGGATGCTACGATTCCGATTACCCCGTGATGCCAGGATTCAGACGCCAACACAATCACTCTGTCTGTATTGTGAATTTTATCTTTTTCAATAATCTGACAAGCTTCCAGAAGAATTTCCTGCTCAATGGTCTGACGGCGAACATTTTCGTCACAGAGCATTTTTGCCAGGGATTCTGCTTCTTTTGTGTCAGAAGTGGTGAACAATTTTACTGCATCAATCGCATTGCCGAGTCTTCCAACGGCGTTGATTCTGGGTGCAATAATAAAGCCAACGTGGGAAGATGTGAGCACCTTACCGGAAAGTCCTGCTTCCTGAATCAGAGCTTTTAAGCCAAGATTCTGCGGGTCACCCAGTAATTTTAAGCCCAGAGAAACAAACACACGGTTTTCTTCGGTTAAGGTAACAATGTCTGCAATGGTGCCTAAGCATAACAAATCGCCGTACTGCTCCAGCAGTTCTTTGGATTTTCCGCCGCCTTCCAATGCTTCAATCAGTTTGAATGCAACACCAACGCCGGAAAGTTCTTTAAACGGATACGGGCAATCGGGACGCTTGGGATTCACAATTGCATAGGCAGGAGGCAATTGCTCCTTGCATTTATGATGGTCGGTAATTACAACAGAAATCCCCAAAGAAGTTGCATAGCTGATATCATCAAATGCGGTGATACCGCAATCGGCGGTGATAATTAAACCAACCCCGTCATTCTTAAAGGACAGTACTGCTTCTTTATTCAAGCCGTAGCCTTCGTCGGAACGAGAAGGAATGTAGTAAGAAACATTAGCTCCTTTGGATTTTAAATACAAATACATCATGGAAACAGCGGTGATACCGTCAACATCGTAATCACCGTATACCACAATTTTCTGATTTTGGGAAATGATTTCCTGAATTTTTTCCACGGCTTTTTTCATATCCAACAACAGAAAGGGGTCTAAAAGCGCATTCACATCAGGTTTTAAAAAACGAGTCGCCTGCTCGGAAGTTTCGATACCGCGGTTGCAAAGAACATTTGCACAAAGGGGGTGCAATTTCAGCTCTTCTCCTATTTTTTTAGTCAGTTCGGGATTCGGCTGTTTTAACACCCATTTGCTTTTCTTGGTCATCATACAGGTCCTGCTTTCTTATATTTTTTTACATTATAACACCTAATCGAAAAAAATTCAAGATATATTTGAAAAAAAACTTTACAAATCGAAAAACGTATGTTAAAATAAAAACTGATATTTTGTGCTCTTACGGAGGAAAATGCTCGTTTTCTTCCCCGATGGAGTGTCAAATGCAAAAAACAGAGTAACCAAGGCGTGGAGTTGAAGTGATATGAAGGTTACCAGCGGTATCCGAAAAGGTGCCATTTTACTTGCATCCCCCGATTTGTCTGTTCGTCCTACCACCGATAAGGTCAAACAATCCGTTTTCAATATGATTCAGTTTGAAGTTCCCGGCAGAACGGTTCTGGATTTGTTTGCAGGAAGCGGTGCCATGGGAATTGAAGCATTAAGTCGCGGTGCCAAGCATTGCACCTTTGTGGATTTGAATCCCGAATTCGTGAAAAAGAACATCACAAAATTACGATTTGAAGAATTGTCTGACATTATCCGCGGAGACTATCTCGATTTTCTCGGAAAATGCAACCGACAGTTTGACCTGGTGTTTTTAGACCCGCCCTATGAAAAAAAGATGATTGATTCCGCCTTGAAAATGCTGGTGGAAAAAGACCTTTTAACCAAGGACGCCATCGTAATTTCGGAATGTGATGAAAAAGAAACCATCATCTTTCCCGAAGAAATTGAAATCATCAAAGAAAGAACCTTCGGAAGAATACAGACAAGAATTGGAGTCAAAAAATGAAAACAGCAATTTATCCCGGTAGTTTTGACCCTTTAACCAACGGACATTTAGACATTATCACAAGGTCCTCAAAGCTTTTTGATAAAGTTATTGTAACCGTGCTTACCAACAGTGCCAAAAAGCCTTTGTTTACCACGGATGAACGGGTAGAATTGATTTCAAGAACCACCCGTCACCTGCCCAATGTGGAAGTGGTTTGTTATGACGGTTTATTGGTTGATTTTGCAAAAAAACACGATTGCAACGTGCTGGTCAAAGGACTTCGCGTTGTATCCGATTTTGAATACGAATTCCAGATGGCATTGGCAAACAAAAACCAAATGCCGGAATTGGAAACCATGTTCTTGCCCACTGCGCAGGAATATATGTTTTTATCTTCCAGCATTGTGAAAGAACTTGCCCGTTACAACGGAGACCTTTCCGGGTTGGTTCCCAAAGAAATTGAACAGGATATTTTAAATAAATTCAAATAAAAAGGAGTAACTGTTATGGATTTACAGGCATTAATAGAAGAATTGGAAGAAATCGTGGAAAGCGCTTCCAAAGTACCGCTCTCCAGCAAATGTATGATTGACAGAGAAGAAGTGTGGAACGTTGTGGAACAGATGCGTCTTCACTACCCCGAAGAATTAAAACAGGCTCAGTGGGTGAAAAAAGAAAGAGAACGTATCATCAACGAAGCAAAGCAGGAAGCTGCATCCATCATCGAAACCGCAAATCAGCAGGTTGTTCAGATGGTGAACGAAACCGAAATCATTAAAATCGCAAAAGCAAAATCCGAAGAAATCTTAAAAGATGCAGATATGCAGGCAGTGGAAATCAAACACAAAGCAGAATCCGCTGCAGCTGCACATTATGACGAAACCAAAGAACGTGCGGATCAGTACAAAATGAGCGCTCAGAATTATGCAGACAGCTTATTGCAGACTGCGGAAAAAGCGGTAAATTCTGCAAGAGATACTCTTTACACCGCATATTCTCAGATGAATGCATCCTATCAGGAAACCGAAACTCTGCTGGATAAAATTGCTTCTTCCAGACAGGTAATCAACAGTTCCAGAGACTAGTGAAATCAAGCAAGGTGGCGAAATCCAATGTATTATGATGAAAAAATAGAAACCGCATCCCGTGAGGAACTGAAGAAAATTCAGTCCGAACGATTGGTTGACACCGTGAAACGTGTGTATGAAAATGTACCCTACTATCGTGAAAAAATGGATGCTATCGGTTTAAAACCCGAAGATATCAAATCCGTGGACGATTTATCCAAGCTCCCCTTTACCTATAAGCAGGATTTAAGAAATGCTTATCCCTTTGGTGCATTTGCCCTGCCTCAGAGCAAAATCGCAAGAATCCACGCATCCAGCGGTACCACGGGAAAACAGACTGTGGTTGGCTTAACCAACAATGATATCAATATGTGGGCAGAATGTGTTGCCCGTTGTTTAACCTCAATCGGAATCACCAACGAAGATGTCATTCAGATTGCGTACGGCTACGGACTTTTCACCGGCGGATTGGGACTTCATTACGGTTCCGAAAAAATCTGTGCGTTAACCGTTCCGGTATCCGGCGGTAACACCAGACGTCAGATTCAATTTATGCAGGATTTTAAAACCACCGTTTTATGTTGTACTCCCTCTTACGCTCTGTTTATTGCAGACGAAATGAAAAAGATGGGAATCACCAAAGACGATTTATACTTAAAACACGGTATTTTCGGTGCGGAACCCTGGACCGAAGCTATGAGAAAAGACATTGAAGAAAAATTAGGGTTGGAGGCTCACGATATCTACGGATTATCCGAAATTATCGGACCCGGCGTTTCTATGAGTTGTACCGAGCATACCGGTATGCACATTCAGGCAGATAATTTCATCCCCGAAATTATCGACCCCGAAACCGGCGAAGTGCTTCCCGAGGGCGAAAAAGGTGAACTGGTATTCACTTGTGTGACCAAAGAAGCTTTGCCATTAATCCGTTACCGTACCAGAGATTTAACTGCTCTGACCTACGAAACTTGTAAATGCGGAAGAACCTTGCCCAGAATGTCTAAGGTGATGGGTCGTTCCGATGATATGCTCATTATCCGCGGTGTAAACGTGTTCCCCTCTCAGATTGAATCTGTGTTGTTGGAATGCCCCGATGTGGAACCGCATTATATGATTTATGTGGATCGTATCAACAATCTGGATATTATGACCATTGAAATCGAAATGTCTGACAGTTTCCATTACGATTCCGTGAAAGAAATTGAGCGTCTGGAAAAGAAACTGAATTCCGAAATTGCTTCGGCACTGGGCGTAAGCGGAAATGTGAAACTGGTAGAACCCGGCAAGGTTCCCAGAAGCGAAGGAAAAGCAAAACGTGTGATTGACCGCAGAGAATACAAATAGTAAAAAACCAAAGGGCTGTTACATACTTGTAATAGCCCTTTATTGCAAATGAAAATGATTGGAGGGAAAAGCCGTGTTGGTTACCGGAAATCCAAAATTAGAGGAACACCGCCAAAAATTAAAGCTGGTGCCTAAAAAGCCGGGCGTTTATCTGATGAAAAATCAGGATGACCGCGTAATTTACGTGGGCAAAGCAAAATCTCTTTGGAATCGTTTATCCCAATATTTCGGCGGTTCCCCCAAGGATTTAAAAACCATGCAGATGGTTTTACATGTGGACCATTTTGATTATATTATCACCGGCTCTGAAAAAGATGCTCTCCTTTTGGAAAATAATCTCATTAAAAAATATAAACCCAAGTATAATATTCTGTTAAAAGACGATAAGACCTATCCTTTTATTAAAATTGAAAAAAAGAACGATTTCCCCTACCTTTCTCTGGTTCGAAAAACCGAAAAAGATGCCAACAAATATTACGGGCCCTATTTAAATGCACAAGTGGTAAACGGTGCCATTGATTTGATTTCCAAAGAATACAAATTAAGAACCTGCCGTATGGATTTAAGCAAACCGAAAAAAAGGCCTTGTTTAAATTATCATATGGGGTACTGCTCTGCCCCCTGCACGAGAATGGTTACCGCCGAAGAATATGACAAACAATTAAAAGAAGCTATTCGTTCCCTGGATGCGGGACTTAAAAATCTGATTCCCCATCTTACCGAAAAAATGGAGCAATGTGCAGAAAATCTTGATTTTGAAGGCGCGGCAAAATATCGAGACAGTATCCGTCTGGCAGAAAAATTCTCGGAAAAACATCAGGTTGTTACAGTAAAGAAAATCTCTTTGGATATTCTTTACTGTTATCGTGACGGAGATATCTCTGCAGTTTCCGTGCTTGCCGTAAAGGATGGTGTCATCCACGATAAGAAAAATTACACCTTCCCCGATTCAAAAGATGTGTCTGACGAAGATATGATTGCCTCATTCTTAAAACAGTTTTATCTGGTGAAAGAAACCGTTTCCAAACGAATTGTAATCTCAATCAACACCGATTACGAAATTCCCTATCAGGAACTTACCAAGCAACTGAACGAATTGTTTGAACAGGAAATCACTGTGTCATCAGGACGAGGAAAATTCACCAAAAATCTGATAGAAATGGCAAGAGAAAATGCCATCGAAGCAATCAAGCTCCGCTTAAAAACCAAAATTGATGACCAACTGTTTTGTTTAAAAGAATTTTTAGGACTTGAGCAGGCACCCATGCGAATTGAAAGCTACGATAATTCCAATACCGCAGGCTCCAATGCGGTTGGAGTAATGACCGTGTATGAAAACGGTGTGTTATCTCAAAAGGAAAAACGTACTTTTGCAATCAAAAACCACAACGGTTCCGATGATTATGCCGCTATGTACGAAGTGCTTGACCGACGGTTTTATCATTTATCCCAAGGTGACAGCGGATTTGACACGGCCCCCGATTTAATCTTGGTGGACGGCGGAAAAGGTCAGGTCAAATGTGCCAAAGAAGTGCTTAGAAAATATGAATTCACTATCCCCGTATTCGGGATGGTGAAAGATGATAAGCATCGTCTCAAAGACTTAACGGACGGGTATCGTTTGACAGATTTACGCTCAAAGAAAGATTTATTTGTATTTGTTACCAAAATCAACGAACAAACCCACAAAAATGCGATTTCTTATCACAAGAAAAAAACCACTTTAACCGCAACCCAATCGGAACTGTTAACCATTCCGAAAGTAGGGATGGCAACCATCAAAAAATTGTACGGACATTTTAAAACATTAAAGCAAATGAAAGAAGCAACCCTCGAGGAATTAAGCCGTGCTCTTCCTATCGGGGTTGCCAAAAATATTTTTGATTATTTTCACAATAACGGGGATAGCCGCTAAAAAATCCACCACAGTATCAGTCCCCAAAGCATAAACGAAAGCCCCAAAGCAAGCAAAAGACCGATTCCTTTCAGATTGTGTCTTTTGCTTGCTTTATTTTTGTTACGAAAACGACGGGAAAGAGCCCGCTGTTTTTTGATATAAGTTTCGATAATTTCTTCTGCTTCCCGAAGTACGGTCTTTTTAGAATCCATGGTAACACTCCTCCAAAATTAGTATGAGACGGTTTTTCTCAGGTTATACCAATAAACAAGCAGTTCTCTTTTTGAAACATTTTTCATAAGATAGAAAAAAAGAGAGGTGCTTTATCAAAAAATGAAAAAAACAATTGTAATTTCCCTAAAAATATTAGTAAAAAGAATACTTTCCTTGATACTGTTTTCAGTTCTCACAACTACTTGCTTTTCTTTGGGAATCCCTCAATATATGTGCCGAGCAATCACAAAAGAACTGTTGGTGCATCAGGGAAAAGAGGAGCGTTCTCTTTCATCCCGTATGCAAAAAATATTTTCGCTGACCACCCAAAACACCGTGTATGCGGCAATGCCGATGGAGCATACCGAAATAACCCGAAATGATTCTGAAATCATACCATCAGGCCACCCCGTCCCAACTCCCAATGCCTCGGAACCAATGCCACCCGAAACAAATTTATCCAAAAATTTATCCGATAACATTGAAATCAAAAATCATACTCAAAAATCTTTTAACACCAAAGAACTGCTGGATGCTCCCCTGCCTTACCATGCATCAGAACATGAATATAAAGTGCTTTTGGTTCATACTCACACCACGGAATGCTATTTTCCGAACGACCGTTCCCAAAATCCAAATGAAAATATGATTCGAATCGGAAAGGAATTTAAAACCGTTCTGGAACAAAACGGAATCCCCACTTTGCATATTGAAACCGTGCACGATGTTCCCTATACCACATCTTATAAAAAAAGTCTGGAAAGTGTGACAAAAGCTCTTTCCGAACATCCGAGTATTGAGGTGGTCATTGATTTGCATCGTGATGCCATATACGGAGCCAACGGTGAAAAAGTGCGTCCCGTGGCAACCATCAACGGCGAAGAATGTGCTCAGGTGATGTTGGTTTGCGGAACCGACGAAGGCGGTCTTCCCCATCCGTATTGGAAACAGAATTTATCCTTTGGGGCAAAAATTCAGGCAAGGTTGCAACAAAGCTATCCCAAACTTGCGCGTCCCCTTGATTTAAGAAAAGAACGTTTCAACACACATACCACGAAAAATTCGGTTATTTTTGAAATCGGCGGTCACGGAAATTCTTTGGAAGAAGCAATCCGAGGTGCCAAATATGCAGCCTGGGCAGTTGCAGATGTATTAAAAGGCAATTAAAAAACTACTAAAAAACTCAACAAATATAATGTTCGGAAAATGCAAGGTCTATATTCTTATGAAGTGCAAGATTAATGCCTCCTGCAAGAGTTCGGGCACTATGGGCAATCAAATTATCAATATCCTTGGGGCTTACAAATAATCCGCGGTCGGCAAATTTCATCATGGCAGATATCATATTATCTGCCTCTGCCAGGCTGTTATTTTCTTTAAAAAATTTTGTGATTGCGGCATACACAATGGAATGGGAATCCACAACCGTGGGAATCCCCACGGCAATTACGGGAACTCCAAGGGTTTCACGGTTTAATCCGTCACGACGGTTCCCCACCCCCGAACCGGGATGGATTCCCGTGTCGGTAAGTTGAACGGTGGAGAACATCCGCTCGGGACTTCCTGCACACAAAGCATCCACTGCAATCACCAAAGATGGCTGATATTTTTCCGCCACGCCTTTCACGATATCCACGGTTTCCAAGCCGGTAATCCCAAGCACTCCCGGGCAGATTCCGCAAACGGCACGAAAATCCTGCTCCTTCCCGTCATTGAGATATTCCATCACGTGATTGGTAATCATCACGTTATCCAAAGTTGCAGGTCCTAACGCATCGGGAGTAATCCTGCGGTTTCCGAGACCCACCACCAAAATTTTTTCGGCATTTTCGGGTAAAAGCTTAAAAATCTCCTTGGCAATCAGGTTTGCCTGTTCTTCCAACACAGAGCTTTCACAGTTGGAAAAATGCTGAAATTCCAACGTAATAAAATTCCCCATCGGTTTTCCAACCAGTTGGGATGCCTCATCTGTGATGATGGAAATTTCGGTAACAGTGCAATCATTTTCGGTTCGTTCCCGCTTTTTTATCCCCTCGTTTTCGTGAGTATAGATGCTCTCTAACGCCAGATCTGTCCGCACGGATAACATAAAACAATCTCCTTTTTTAGCATAAGATAATAACAGTATCGGCATTTTCAAAAAAATTTACACATAAAAAAACGCAGGAAATCCTGCGTTTTTTCATTTCTTATTACGGAGTGGGTGTGGCTGATGCCGTGGGAGACGGTGAAGCACTTGCTTTCGGTGTGGGAGACGGTGAGGGCGATGGATTCAAGTCCACATCCACCATCTTATCACAAATGTTTTCAATCCCCTTTGCGATATGCTCTGCAATTTTATCAATACGTTTGTCGTCCAACAGTTCCTTTAGGTCTTTTTCGTTGGACATAAACAAACATTCCACTAAAATAGCAGGCATCTCGGTTTTACGGATTACCACAATCTGTGCATTTTTCAAAAGTCCTCGGTCTTGCCCTTCGGTTCCTTTCACCAGTTCCTTTTGCATAATGTTGGCAATGGTTTTGCCTGAAATGTTGTTCCCTTCTTTGGGGTCATCATAGGCATACATGGTAAGTGTACCTTTTGCCGACGGGTCTTCAAAAGAATTGTTGTGAATGGACACAAACAAGTCTGCTTCGGCGGAGTTTGCAATATCCGCACGGGTAGTAAGACCCACATAAGTATCGGTGGTACGGGTGGCAATCACATTGTAACCTTTATCTCTTAAGATTTTTAATACCTTGTTGGAAATTTTTAAGTTAATGTCTTTTTCTTTCACCACAACTTCGCCGTCAATTTCCCCTAAGGTGCCCGGTTCGGTTCCGCCGTGACCCGGATCTAACACAATCAGTTTTTGATATTTTGCATCCGATTGATTGGTTCCCGGCTTGGGAGTTACCTGAGGTGCTACGGGTTCCGATACCGTAATCTTAAAGCTGGTGCCGTCTGCTTGAAATTCGTAAGCAGCATTTTCTTCGGCAGTAATGGTCACACGGGTTTTGTCCGTATGTTCATAAAATTGGATTTTTTCAATATAAGTCCCCTGAAAACTGAGACTATTGGCACTGCATTTGGTATTATAAAAATCAAACACTATCCGATACGGATTATAGAGCACGAAATATTCAGGTGTAAGCACCGTGTTGGAAGAAATGGTTACCACATCCGAATCGGAGGTTTTCTTTGCAGCAATTTTCTTAATTGCCGAGGGAGAATCTTTCATCGACAAGGTGAAAAAGCCGTCCACATAGCCGTATGTAATGTTAGCTTCTTTATTTAAGTCAACCACAATACGCACACTGTTCGGAGCTTGCGTAAACTGAGAAAAACGAACTTTGGAAATGTACTCGGAGCCAACATTGATTTCTCTGGTCTGAATATCCAAAACCGCATCGGGAATATCAATCACAAACCGCAACGGGTCTTCTAATTTCATTGTTTTCGGATTTTCCACTCTTCCGCCCGTTGCCTGAATTTTTAAATATAGCTGATTGGCGGTTCGTTCCGTGAAAATTTTATTGATGATGATATCGTCATCCTCATCAGCGGTGCCGTAATCCTTAGAGGATTCTGTGATAGGTTTTTGAGTTGGTTTTGGCGTTTGTGTGGGCTTTGGTGTGGGAGTGGGAGTTGCTTTGGGTGCGGTAATAAGCACGCTTCTGGTATCGTTATCCCAATCCACATCGAAACCGAAGTTTTCCGAAACAAAACGGATAGGAACATAGGTTCTGTCATTTCGAATCATTGCGGTGGTGTCCATTTCCACCTGCTTTTTTCCTACCTGAGCAACACTTTTATCAATCGTAAGAACAATTCTTTGCTGCGTGGATAAAATAGTCACCATACGGTTTGCAGGATTCCACAACACATCATATCCCATATTTTCCGCAACCATACGGACAGGAACCATGGTACGTCCGTTTTCGATAAAGGGAGCTGCATCGGAAATCAGCAATTTATCTTCCAAATAAATTTTAACATCATAGGCTTCTTCTGCAAATGCCGTTTGGGAAACAAACAACAAAAGAAGCATCAAAGTTGTGACAAAACAACGGAAAATTTTTCGCATAATTCCTCCTTTCTTCACGGGGGATTATTCCATAGAAATTTGTTCAAAAGGATTTTCCCCGGATTCCACATAAGGAATCCCAAAATGGGCATATCCCAAACGGGTAACCATTCTGCCGCGGGGAGTTCTCTGCAGGAAGCCAAGCTGCATTAAATAAGGTTCATACACATCTTCAATAGTGTTGGAATCTTCTCCGGTGGTTGCCGCTAAGGTTTCTAAACCAACAGGGCCGCCGCCAAAGGCTTCAATCATGGTCATGATCATATTTTTATCGGTTCTGTCTAATCCGATTCGGTCAATTTCCAACATAGAAAGTGCCATATCCGCAGTTTTTGCATCAATCACACCGTTCCCCCGAATTTCTGCGAAATCACGGACACGGCGAAGCAGACGGTTGGCAATACGCGGTGTTCCTCTGGAACGGCTTGCGATTTCTTTTGCACCGGATTCTTCGATGCAAACGCCCATAATCTGTGCCGAACGAACCACAATTTCAGTAAGCTCGTCGGGAGTGTATAACTCCAGACGCTGCAGCACACCGAAACGGTCACGAAGGGGTGATGTCAAGCTTCCTGCTTTGGTGGTGGCACCGATTAGGGTAAACTTGGGCAAGTCCAGACGGATGCTTCTTGCCGCAGGTCCCTTACCAATGATAATATCCAAAGCAAAGTCTTCCATAGCAGGATAAAGCACTTCTTCCACACTTTTGGAAAGGCGGTGGATTTCATCAATAAACAACACATCGTGTTCCGCCAGATTGGTTAAAATTGCCGCTAAGTCGCCGGGTTTTTCAATAGCAGGACCGGAGGTGACACGAAGATTGACGTTCATCTCGTTGGCAATGATATTTGCCAGGGTGGTTTTTCCAAGACCCGGAGGTCCGTAAAACAGACAATGGTCCAGGGATTCATTTCGTTTTTTGGCAGCTTCGATAAAGATTTTCATATTTTCCTTTACCTTTTTCTGCCCGATATAATCCGAAAGTGTTTTGGGACGAAGGCTTAATTCTGAGTCGTTGCCCATCACTTCGGGAGAAACAATTCTTTCTTCCATAGGGTCATTGATTCCTTTCCATAGGATTTCCTGATTTTCTGAATTCTCCAGATAAAACTCAAGTTGCAGAAAAATTGCTCAGATTGTGCTTTTCAGCGAACGCCGCGTACCTGGTGTACGCAAGTGAGCGTAAAAGTGCAAGGTGAGTGATTTTTCAAGACTACATCAATTCTTTGAGTGCAAGTTTAATAATCTCTTCCAATTGATTGGATTTTGACGACACAAACTTCACCGCCTGACGGGATTCATATGCTGAATATCCCAGCACCATCAAAGCATTGACCGCTTCCTGCAACACATCGTTGGAAACAGAAACAGTCTGAGGTGCTTCCCCTGCAATTTCACGAAGGTCAACGCCTTTAAGCTTGTCCTTTAATTCCACAATGATTTTTTCTGCAAGTTTTTTGCCAACGCCTTGTGCTCTGGTGATGCTCTGGGCATCCTGAGTGGCAACGCTCATGGCAAACTCGGTGGGAGTGAGTGCGGAAAGCACCGCCAACGCCGCTTTGGGTCCTACTCCCGACACCGAAAGAAGCATTTTAAAGGTGGAGAGTTCTTCTTCGGTGGCGAATCCGTATAAATCCATAGCATCTTCTTTCACATGAAGATAGGTATAAACGGTGAGTTCCTGATGATTACTCACTCGTGCCAATGTGGTATTGGAGGTATAGATTTTGTATCCGATACCGCCGGTATGTATCACTAAAAAATTTTCCTTGGCTTCACCAAGACCTGTAATGCTATAATACATAATAAGGAATTTTCCTTTCTGAAACTATTTGAGCTTATCTAAGTAACTGTGATAACCGCTGTGATTGGTGTGGCAAATGGCAATCGCCAACGCATCGGCAGTATCATCGGGTTTCGGCACTTTCTCCAGATTCAGGATGGTTTTTACCATTTTCTGCACCTGAACCTTTTCCGCCTTTCCATATCCAACCACCGCTTGTTTTACCTGCAAGGGTGTGTATTCAAACACGGGAATCCCCGCTAGCCGGCAAGCAAGTAAAATTACTCCCCTCGCCTGAGCAACGGCAATTGCGGTGGTGGTGTTTGTATTGAAAAACAACTGTTCAATTGCCACCACATCGGGTTTGGTTTCCGAAATCCATACATTCATTTCCCGAAAAATAGTTTCCAGTCTTTTAGACATTTCTTCTTTCGCAAAAGTTTCAATTTTGCCGTATTTTATGACTGAATATTTATTCCCGATGTATTCAATAGCCCCCACACCAACCAAGGCATAACCGGGGTCAATTCCCAAAATTCTCATAATTTTGCAAAAAATCATCATTTTTATGCATAAATTTGCAGACGATTTTTCTCCTTTTCTTCCATCATTTCCGAAAAATCAATATTTTTTTCATTTTTTTCAAAATATTTTTCAAAAAACTATTGCATTTTTATAAACAATGTAGTATAATTTTCGAGACGAGTTTGTGAAAGCCGTTTTGTTGAATGGTTTTTCGACAAAATCACACCCGTTTATGATATTATAACATATATTAAGGAGAAATGCAAGATGAAAGAAAAAGTTATTTTAGCTTATTCGGGAGGACTTGATACCTCTATCATCATTCCGTGGTTAAAAGAAAACTATGACTATGAAGTTATCGCAGTTTGTGGTGATGTTGGTCAGGGAAAAGAAACCGACGGTCTGGAAGAAAAAGCCATTAAAACCGGTGCTTCCAAATGCTACATTGAAGATTTAAGAGAAGAATATGTAAAAGACTTCATTTTCCCCACCGTGAGAGCAGGTGCGGTTTATGAAGGCAAATACTTACTGGGTACTTCCCATGCAAGACCCTGTATCGCAAAAAGACTGGTTGAAATCGCAAGAGCAGAAGGCGCAACCGCTATCTGTCACGGTGCAACCGGGAAAGGTAACGACCAGGTTCGTTTTGAATTAACCATCAAAGCACTGGCTCCCGACTTAAAAATCATTGCTCCCTGGAGAATCTGGGATATTAAATCCAGAGACCAGGAAATTGAATATGCAGAAGCAAGAAATATTCCGATTCCCGTAACCAAAGAAGATAACTACTCTATGGACAGAAACATCTGGCATTTATCTCACGAAGGTTTGGATTTGGAAGATCCCTGGAATGAACCCAAACACGAAAACATCTTAAAACTGATGGTAACTCCCGAACAGGCTCCCGACAAAGCAGAATATGTGGAAATCGAGTTTGAAAAAGGTGATGCAGTTGCAGTAAACGGCGAAAAACTGTCCCCCTTAAACTTAGTTACCAAATTAAACGAAATCGCTGCAAGAAACGGTGTTGGTATTGACGATATCGTGGAAAACCGTCTGGTTGGTATGAAATCCAGAGGTGTTTACGAAACTCCCGGCGGAAAAGTGTTATATTATGCACATAAGGAATTGGAATATTTGTGCTTAGACAAATACACCATGCACTATAAAGAACAGTTGGCTGTTCGTTTTGCAGAATTAGTTTACGATGGTCTGTGGTTCTCCCCCTTAAGAGAAGCATTGTCCGCTTTCGTTGACAAAACTCAGGAAAATGTAACCGGTACTGTAAGACTGAAACTGTATAAAGGTAACATTATGTCTGCAGGCAGCAAATCTGATCATTCTTTATACATCGAAGAATATGCAACCTTCGATGAAGACGAAGTTTACAATCAGAAAGATGCAGAAGGCTTTATCAACCTCTTTGGTTTACAGACCAAAATGAAAGCATTGGTTGACTTAAAGAACAAGAAATAAGAAACCCGAAAAAAGGAGGCACTGCCTCCTTTTTTGGAGAATTAGGAGAGAAAATCATGAAGCTTTGGGGCGGAAGATTTAATAAAGAAACAGACAAAGCGGTGGACGATTTCAACAGTTCCATCTCCTTTGACTGCAAAATGTACAAAGAAGATATCGAAGGCAGTATGGCTCATGTTACCATGCTTGGAAAGCAAGGCATTATTCCCCAAGAAAATGCCGAAACCATCAAGATGGAACTGGGCAAAATCTTAAAAGATATCGAGGACGACAAAATCGAATTCTCTTTGGAAGCGGAAGATATTCACATGAATATTGAATCCGTTTTAATTGAAAGACTGCAAGGCATCGGCAAACAGTTACATACCGGCAGAAGCCGTAACGACCAGGTTGCGCTAGATGTGAAAATGTACACCCGCAATGCCATCAACGATATCAAAGGCGAAGTGAAAAACTTACTTTCCACCATCGCAAACTTGGCAGAAGCAGAAAAATTAACCGTTATGCCCGGTTATACCCATCTGCAAAAAGCGCAACCCATCACTTTGGGACATCATTTGATGGCATATTTTCAGATGTTTAAGCGTGATTATGAAAGACTTTGTGATTGCTTAGGAAGAATGTCTTTATGTCCGTTGGGAAGCGGTGCATTGGCGACCACCACCTACCCTCTTGACCGTCATTTAACCGCAAAACTGCTCGGCTTTGACGGTCCCACCGAAAATAGCTTGGACGGTGTTTCCGACCGTGACCACGTGGCAGAATTCATTTTCGATTTGTCTATGATTATGATGCATCTGTCCCGTTTTTCCGAAGAAATTATTCTGTGGTGCAGTGACGAATTTTCTTTCATCCGTCTGGACGATGCTTATTCCACCGGTTCCAGCATTATGCCACAGAAAAAGAATCCCGATATTGCAGAATTAACCCGCGGAAAAACAGGTCGTTTGTATGGTTCTTTAATCACCATTTTGACCATTTTAAAAGGAATTCCGCTGGCATACAACAAGGATATGCAGGAAGACAAAGAAGCACTCTTTGACGCTTACGAAACCGTAAAAATGTGCTTACCCATCTTCTCCAAAATGATTGAAACCATGACCGTGAACACCGAAAAAATGAAAAACGGTGCCAAAGGCGGTTTCACAAACGCTACCGATGCAGCAGATTATTTGGTGAAAAAAGGTATGCCTTTCAGAGATGCACACAGAGTGATTGGCGAAATGGTGTCCTACTCTATCGGCGAAAAGATTTCCCTGGAAGAAATTCCTCTTGCCAAATTAAAGGAATTTTCCGAATTGATTGAAGAAGATTACTACACTGCAATCGCATTGGAAACCTGCGTCAACGAACGTAACGTGTACGGCGGTCCCTCCCCCGATGCGTTGGGCGTTGCCATCCAAAATGCAAAGAATTTTTTAGGTAGTCTTTAATTCAATTTTATAAAAAATTATAAAAAAATAAAGCTTCTCCATCTGTAACAATCAAACAAATGCAGATGGAGAAGTTTCAAAAAATATGCGCTTGTACCTCAGCAGGATAGAGGGTCCGCCTCCTAAGCGGAATGCCCCCGGTTCGAATCCGGGCAAGCGCGCCAAAGTAAACCAAAATCTGAAAATATTCTGAAAATATTCTGAAAATATAAGGAGGCTCTTATGAGCGTATTACAAGAATTATCTACTGTATTGCAAAGAGGTAGAGTTCCCAAAGTAACAGAATTGGTTAATCAAGCCATTTCCGAGGGAATTGCCGCTGAAGTGATTCTAGAGGACGGCTTACTGTCCGGTATGGCAATTATCGGTGAAAAATTTAAAAAGAATGAAGTGTTTATCCCGGAAGTTATGATGGCAGCTCGTGCCATGAATGCCGGCGTGGATTTGCTTCGTCCTCTTTTGGTATCCGAAGGAGTTAGCAAAAAAGGAACAGCAATTATCGGCACGGTAAAAGGCGATTTACACGATATCGGCAAAAACATCTGCAAAATGATGCTGGAAGCCAAAGGAATGGAAGTGTTCGACTTAGGCACCGACGTGTCTGCAGATATGTTTATTGAAAAGGCAATCGAACACAATGCCAAAGTGATTTGCTGCTCTGCCTTACTCACTACCACGATGAACGAAATGAAACAAGTTATCATCAAGGCAACCGAATCGGGCATCCGAGACAAAGTGACCATTATGATTGGCGGTGCTCCCGTTACCCAGGAATTCTGTGACCAAATCACCGCAGATTACTACACTCCCGATGCGGCAACCTGCTCCGAAGTGGCACTTTCCGCTTGTAAGTAATTTTATTAAACTTGATAACGAAAAAATCCCTTCTGCCCCAAAAAGCAGAAGGGATTTTTGTTGCAAACTCGGAGGGATTGTATGATTGACCAAAAAGAAAAAAATCCAAAACAAATTTGCCAATCCCTCAGTCACTTCGTGACAGCTCCCTTTACACAAGGGAGCCTTTTTTCTTATCCCAAAATCATAAAAAACCATTGCATTTTCCAAGAAAAAATCCACCGCTGTTTTCCGATGAAAACGGCGTTTTTTTATATGTTTTTACGGATATTTCTCATTTTTTATCAAAATATCAATGATTCTTGTCAAATTTTAAAAAAAGGGTTGACAAATAAAATTTGAGTGATATAATAAACACAAAAGCGAACATTTGTTCGTGTTTTGAAAAAGAAACAGAAAACAAAACAATGCTATACGAAAGAAGGCGAACAAAAAAATGGCAATTGTGTTAAAAGAATATCGTGGCGAATTGGTTCTGCAATGCGAAACTCCCACCTGCTTTGGCAGGGGTGAGTATTTATTTGGAGAAGAAAAAGAACCATTATCACGAAAAATCATCTTATGCAAAAACTGTGTGAAAGCGATTCAAAAAGGAGGAGCAAAATTATCAAAAATATCCGCGAAGACATTACCCAATTCCTAGCACTATGGGAAGAAAGAAACCGAAGACTGACTAAATGCCGTCTTCGGTATTACAATAATGCACAACCCTATCTGACCGATATAAAGCTTCACAAAAAGCAAATCGAATTTCACAAAGACCAATCCCGTATCCGTTGGATTTTTGGCGGAAACCGTACAGGAAAAACGGTGGCAGGTGCGGTGGAAACCGTTTGGTTTGCCCGTGGAAATCACCCGTATCGCAATATTACAAGTCCGATGAAAGGATGGGTGGTTTCCCTGACCAACGAGGTGCAGCGTGATGTGGCGCAAAAAGAAATTCTTCGGTGGCTGGAGCCTGATTGGATTAAAAAAATAGTTACCCGTCGTGGTGAAGCAGACGACCCGAAAAATGCCATTTTGGATTTCATTGTGGTAAAATCGCAATCGGGCGGCGATAGCGTGATTGGCTTTAAGGTTTGCGAACAAGGGCGAGCAAAATTCCAGGGGACAAGCCTGGATTTTGTGTGGTTTGATGAAGAGCCGCCCAAAGAAATTTTTGACGAGTGCCGAATGAGAGTGGTGGACACCATGGGTGTGATGTGGGGCACCATGACTCCCCTCTCCGGCTTAAGTTGGGTGTATGAGCAAATTTATTTAAATGAGCGAAACGACAACGGCATCAAAACTTTTTTTATGCAATGGGAAGACAACCCTTATTTGCATCCGTCAGAAATTGAATATATGAAGGAATCCCTGACCGAAGAAGAACGAGAAGCCCGTCAATACGGCAGATTTGTGGCAAAATCGGGATTGGTTTATAAGGAATTTCGGGAAAATGTCCACGTGATTGACCCCTTTGATGTGCCAAAGGAATGGTATGATAATATCAGTATAGACCCCGGTTTTTACGCACCTACCTCCTGCCACTTTTACGCCCGTGACCCCGATGGAACCATATACGTAATCCGTGAGCATTACGAAAGCGGAAAAAGTGTGGAAGAGCACGCCCGTGAGATTCACGAGATTGCAAAAGAATTGGGGTGGAACACCGATAAAAACGGCAATCTTCACGCCCTGATAGACAGTGCTGCAGACCAGAAAACATTGGCATCGGAAAAAAGCGTGTCCGATTTATTTTACCGCCATAAAATTTTGGTAAACAGTAAGGTGGAGAAGTCCAAATGGGTTGGGATTGAGCAGGTGAAAGAAGCTTTAAAAATCCGCTCTCACCCCGACAAAGAACTCTATCCCGACGGCAAGGCAGGTCTTTACATATTCGCAAACTGCCCCAACCTGATTCGGGAAATCAAGGGGTACCGTTTTCAGCCGGGAAGTGACCAGCCCTACAAAAAGGATGACCACGCCTTAGACGAGCTTCGCTATTATGTGATGTCTGTGCGTGAGAAAAATCCCGGAAAAAAAGTATGGACACCCCAACGGAAAGGAGGCGTTCGCCGTGCCTTTTAGTGAACAAAGCGTGGAAGCATACCGTGAAGGAGATGCCATTCGTTTGATGGTGGCGGAAAAGGAGTATCGTCTCCCCCTTCCTACTGCAAGAATTTTATGCGATTTACTTTCCATCACCGTGTATGATGAAAGCATCATCGCCTTAATGGCAAAACGACGAAGACTGACTTTTGAAAAGGAAGAACTTGCCGAAAAACTGCAGAAAGTACATCAGTACTACCGCCGAAAGGAGAGAAAAGAAATATGCAGAAACTCTCCGTAAGTGCCTTGGCAGATGCACTTTTAGAATGGCTCCGTGATGAAGGGCATATTGTGTTGGACGAATTTTTCGTGCAGTACGGTCTCAGCGTCAAACAAGCCGACTCCCTTGCAAAAAAGCACAAAAAGTTAAGAGATACTCTGGAATTTGCCAGAGACACCGTGTATGCAAGGCTCATAGCAGGCGCCCTGACCAAGCGGTTCAACCATTCGTTTGTGACTTATCTTCTAAAAACGAAAACAGAACCCAAGGAAGAAAGTCAACAAATGAATTTATCAGATAAAACACTCCGTGAGCGATTGATTACATTAGCGCAATCCGTGTTGTCTGAGTTAAACGAATCCGATAACAACGTCGAAGAAAGGATTGATTAAAATGAATGAAATTTTTACATATCGTGAGGCAAAGCCTTATCTGCAACGTACCAAAAGGATGTTAAAAAGTGTAAGGACATTGGAAAACTTTATCTCATCCTCCAAAAAGGACATTTTAGAGTTTTCAAAAATTGCCCGCAAGACAGACAAGAAAACTGCCATCATTTCCTTTTTAAAAAAATCAAGAGGAAATTTTGAGCAGGAATATGATACCTATATTGAAAAAACGGAAGCATCCATTGCCCGTGCGGAACACCTCTATCATAAAATTACCCACGCCATTCAAAACATCCCGAATGATACCGTGCGAGAAATTTTACAGTACTATTATATAGAAGAGCACACCATTGAAGATACTGCAGACCACTTTGCATTCAGTTTAAGCTCTATTTCCCGTTATAAAAAGTCGGGCTTAATCAAAATGACCGAAAGCCTGTTTGGGATTATTATTGATGATAAAGTACCATCTCTTATGCAAGCAAGTATGATGTAACATAAAAAAGCAGATTCCCGATAATTTTTCGGGTATCTGCTTTTCTTCGTATCATTCATTTAATTGTGTAGCTGCCATCCTTCATGCAATATACGATATTCTTGATAAAATGCCAAAGAAGCTCCTATTCACTGATATCTTTGTGATTGGCTTTGAATTTTATCAGATCGGAATAACTATATCATACGTCTGGCACAATTCATATAACGATTGATATTTTGCATTATTGATTACAATCATACTCCTCTGCCCCTTTTTTTAATTATATCAGAAAACTTTATCTATTTCAATGATGTATCGCCTGCGCAATAGCTTTGCAAATATGATGTTGCTCATTTCATTCGCAATGATGCGATGCTTGCCAAATGTGCCACAAGGCACGCATCATTAGCGTTAGCGCCATCATTGGCAACACCAACATCATTTGCCAAAGGCAAACATCATTGAAAAAGACCTTAACTTTTAATCAAAGTTAAGGTCTTTTTCTGGCGGAGAGAGAGGGATTCGAACCCTCGGTTGGGGTTAACCAACACACACTTTCCAGGCGTGCGCCTTAGACCAGCTCAGCCATCTCTCCACAAAATTATTTGGTTGTGTTTCAAATACCTAAGATATATTAACAGAAAAACAATCAAATGTCAAGCTTTTTTTAAGAATTTTTTAAAATTTTTAAAAATTTTTTTAATTTATTTAAAAAACGACTTCAAAATTACAGAAACCATCGAAAAAAGCAGATGAAAACAGTTTGAAGAGCTATACAAACTTCACTATTCAATATATTTTTCGTTTCACTCAAAACGCGATATGATATAAATTCCAAAAAAACTCGTTGCCGCAGGCGATATGATGTATAGCTTTCGCATAATGATGTTGCTCCGCTTTGCTGCGCAATGATGCGATGCGTTCTGTTAACGCGCCGAAGGCGTGCATCACAGACAAAGTCTGCATCACGCCCGAAGGGCGCATCATGTTCCAAAGGAACGCATCATTCAAAAACAGGACTCTTGTCTTGGTAGACAAAAGTCCTGTTTTTGTTGCCTAACTCCGACTGAATTGTACATATATGCAACTAACTCCAAAGAAAAGTATACCATTTTTTCAAATCTTTTGGATATAATTGATTAGGGCTACAAAGTGCTACACCTTTTTTTAATCCGAGTCAATTGTTTAACCATAGATTATTCAACATATTTACAGCGCGTTTATATAATTAGCTAGAGATTTCGAGTCGATATTTGAGTTTTCTTCAAAATAGTTCGATAGTCGAATTAAAAAATCACCCAACCCATTAGGGTTGTTTTTCAACAGGTCATCAACCTTTATGTTGAAATCTGCTTCGCATCGTGTACCGTTGTCGCAATCGTGTTGGAAGATTTTATCAAATACTGTATGATAATGTGCTAACCATGACTTTTCTAATGTAGGGAACTGCTTTTCCCACTCGATGAAAATTTTAGTTTTTTCTGCGAATTCCTCAAAGGTTAAATTGTTTATAGTGATGGTAATATAATGTTCTCGACATAAAGTTTCAATCATTGAAAAGGTAAAATCAAGTACGCCATTCATTTTCACATCGATGCTTATTTTTATTATTTCATCCAAACAACTATACGTAAATTGATTTAATTCTTTTTTTAGAACTCGTTGTATTCCATGGGAAATTTCTAATATATCTTGTGTAGTTATATATTCTCCCCCTCCGGCACCCCAACCGTCCTCGTCCTCTTGTCTATAGCATAGTTCCAAAATATTAATATTATTCTCGGCATTATCACGATGATTATCCCCCCACAATTCTCGGTCTCCAGGCTTAAAACAGATATATTTATCATCAGCTTCTATAATGAAATTATCTTCAAAGATCATTTTTATATCTCCTTTTCTGTTGATACTATCATTATACTGCGTTATGTGTCCAATAAAAAGGACAATAAAAAAATAACCCCAACTTTTTATAAAAGTTAGTATTTGTAATGACGCATCGCCTGTAGCGATATGATGTTTTCGCTTCACTCAAAATGGTGTTGCTCGTTTCACTCGCAATGATACGATGTTTGCCATAAAATGTGGCGAAGCCACACATCATAAGGCGAAGCCGTCATCATTGACGAAGTCAACATCATTTGCCGAAGGCAAACATCATTCAAAAAAGTCACCTTTGTCTTGGTAGACAAAAGTGACTTTTTTGTTGGCAGGGGCAGTAGGATTTGAACCCACGACTTACAGTTTTGGAGACTGTCGCTCTACCAGCTGAACTATACCCCTAAATATTTAACACTATGATATTATACACGATGTTTTTCAATTTGTCAATATCTTAATCTGATTTTTTTAAGATTTTTTCAATCTCTTTTGATATCGAACTCCATAAAAAATCAAAAATACAATCAACGCTTCCCTACTCATTGATATCATATACAAAAAAAGACAATGAAAAATCAATTTCATTGTCCTTTTTTTGGATAGTTAGCGTTCTATCAAGCCGTATTTTAATTTGATTCGTTCCAGTTTTTCCATCATAGGTTCTGAGAGAAACCAAAGGAAAAATGCCGTGGAAAGCGAATGCAGCAAATCAAAAGAAAATCCCGTCACATAAGATGTGAGAATCATTTCTTGTGTAACAACATTCTGCCACACAATCACCGAGGCAGGATTCATAATACCTCCGTAAATGAAAAAGGTAGCAAAAAAGCCAAACACACAAAGAGAACTTTTGGTTTTGCGCAAAAATCCTTTTTTAAAACAAATACCTGCCAAAAATCCGATGATACCAAAGCTGAACATCTGCCAGGGTGTTAAGGGTCCTTGTCCAAAAAAGAAGTTGGAAACAAATCCCGTCACCGCACCAACCAGAAAGCCTGTTTCACCGCCAAAGCAAACACCTGCAATAATTACCAGCGCAGTTACGGGTTTAAATTGAGGAATCATTGCAAACGCTCCTCTTCCCGCCACCGCTATCGCACATAAAACACTAATAACAACCACTTCTCTTGCTTGGGGTTTTCTGCTTTCAAACACCATACAAAACGGGATGACGGTTTCCAAAATAATCAGTAAACTGATAAAATAATACTTTCTGTCACCAAACAAATAAGAACCCACATAAATTGTCAACGGTATCAGAAGTAGAATCAGAAACGCCGCCACAAGGGTTCGTTTTCCTAACTTTCTGTCTGTGCGAGGTGTTTGTATCACCTCGACACCAAGCTCTCGTTTCGGGAAAAAGCAAAGGCAGGCGGCCACGATTTCCAAAACAGCAAAAATCTGCCAGGTATCCAATTCCAAAAAGCCGAGATTCCCGAATCCCAACAAATCAATATCCCCATAATAAAATAAGGATGTCAAAAGAAATAAGAACGAAAAAATGCTTCCGAGAACAATTCTCACGGGAGATAATTTTTTTTCTGTTTTTTTGGGTTTGTTTTCGTGGTCAATGTGATGAAAGTCAATTGTTTTGGTCTGTTTTTCTCGCTTTTTTACGGTTCCCCCGCAAGCTTTCACAATATCTTCCGCCAACACCGCATCGGGCAAGCAGGTTCTTGCCATACGATTGGCAGCGGTGGTATAAAAATTCTTCCCGGAAAAAAACGCTCTTGGAGTATCCGAGGATGTGATGGTGCCATCAAACATCAATGCACATCTGTCGGCATATTCTGCACAGAATTCAATATCGTGAGATACCATAAACACGGTAACTCCGTGTGCTTTTAAATCCATCAGGATATCTGCAAATTCTTCTTTAAAATGAGCATCCATCCCTTTGGTAGGTTCATCCAACAATAAAATTTCGGGCTCTGTTAACAGAATTTTTGCCAAAGCGGCTCTCTGTTGTTCCCCGCCGGATAAATCATAGGGATGACTGTCCAAAAGCGATTCAATTCTGCAAAGTGCTGCAATATTGTGCACTTTTGTCTCTTTTTCTTCTTTGGTGAGTTTTTGTTCAGACAGTATCTCCATCAAATCGAGATACACCGTTTTCTTAACAAACACACTTTGAGGATTCTGAGGAAGAACACCAAGCTGACCACGGTATAAATTTTTGATTTTGGAAATTTTCTGACCGTTTATCAGCACTTCGCCTCTATACGGGTTATATAGTCCCGACAACAAAGAAAGAGCCGTGGTTTTCCCCGTTCCGTTTCCGCCAACCAGGCAGAACAATTCCGAACGTTTAACACTCACATTTAAGCCTTTTATTATATCGGCGGAATTCTTTTCGTAGCGGAACCAGGCATCTTTTAATTCCAAAACGGTTTCCCCTGCTTTTGCAGGCTCATCATTTGGAATCACCGAAGCATTTAACACAGTTTCATTCGCAAAGGTTTCCAGCCAGGTTCTTCCCTCTCTGACGGTTAACGGACAAGGCAAACTGTTTTTCACGCAGCCGTGTATTCTCATCGGAGTGGGCAACGCGTCATACATATCGTGATTCTTTTCCCGTAAGAGTTTTCCCACTTCTTTTGACGGGGCATCTGCAATAATTTCTCCCTCGTCCATCACAATCACTCTGTCTGCCAAAGGAAAAGCATCTTCCAGACGATGTTCGGTGAGAATCACGGTAGTGCCGAGTTCACGATTGATTTTCTCCAACGTCTTTAAGAACTCGCTTGCAGCAATCGGGTCCAACTGACTGGTAGGTTCATCCAGTATCAGTACGGAAGGTTGCATTGCCATTACGGAAGCCAGATTCAACAGTTGCTTTTGTCCGCCCGAAAGCTCGCAAACATTTTTATAAAACCAGGTTTGAATCCCGAAAAAAGATGCCATTTCGGAAACTCTGGTGCGAATTTCATTCTGCTTGTAGCCAAGACTTTCCAGCCCGAATGCCAATTCGTGCCACACTTTATCGGTCACAATCTGATTATCGGGATTCTGCATCACAAAGCCAATGCCGGATGCCTGTTCTTTGGTATCATATTCCGCTAAGGGTTTTCCGTGAAACAATATCGTTCCGCTTAGTTCTCCAAAAGGCGATAAAGAGGATTTTAACAATCGAAGCAAAGTGGTTTTTCCGCATCCCGACTTTCCGCATATCAAAACAAATTCGCCTCGGTTTACGGTGAAACTGATATCAGAAAGCGCTTTATCGCATCGGTTCGGATAACTGAAATTTAAATGTTCGACCTTAAAAGTTTCCATCTTCTCACCTCCCAAAATTCAATGATAATCGGACTGACACATAACAACAAATATGCCAAAAATAAACTAATGGAAAATATGGAGGGTTCTGCCCCTTTTACAGACGGAAAATATCCAAATGACAATTTCCCCATCACACTTCCCAAAAGCACATAAATTCCCAAAAACAAAATCCAAAATAATGCTTTTTTATCCCGTTTATCAAAGGTAAAAACAGAATATGCGGTTCTTCCCGGGATGCCGTATCCGCGGGATTTCATACTGTCTGCAGTTTCAATGGCATTTTCCAGGGACCAGGTTGTCATAATTGATAAAATATTCAAGCCATGTTTTGCCCGTTGCAGGATAGTGCTGTTTGACACATCACGTCCCATCGTCCGTTGAGCATTGGCAACCACCTTAAGCCGTGCTTTGAATCCGGGCACAAAACGAAGTGTCATTGAAATCACCAAAGATAATCCCGGAATCAGTTTTCCAAACAGATAAATAAATTTGTCACCGGTCATTACCTCATTGTAACAGGAAAAATGACAAATCACACTGACTAACATCACTGCCGCAGAAATTCCGTATAAAATAGATTCCAACGTCAGCGGATTATTGTCGGGAAGATACGTTAACACCGTGATTCCCTCGTGGTTGAACATTGGATTTAACAACGCCGTGACAACAATCATGGGAATCATATATAACAAATTGGTTCTGATGGCTTTTTTCCCTTTTAACATCACCGAATAAACAAATCCAGATACCAATGAAATTCCAAGGCAGACAGGATGCAAAAAGAAGCAGGAAAACCCAATCACAAACACAAAATAGATAAAGTTTACAATGGGATGGTATGTTTTAAATTCGTTCATAGATCTGCCCTCCTTTTTTTGGTATCTTTTGTTTTTTGGTATCTTTTTATATCTGAAATTTGCAATAAAAAAACCGCGGTAACTTTTTATTTCAAAAATTACCACAGCCTGTGTTTTTTCTGTGCTTCATCACAATTCGGTTGCCAACAACCGAAAATGCTATCAAAATGATAAACATCAAAGCAGGTCTTGTGACTCGCATCATATAGACTTAAAAATCTGCATTTTTGTATCCTGCCTTCTCAGTTTCCCAATGGCCGGCTTTCGCCAACGGATACAAAAACTTCGATGCATACACCGACAGTTTACCGCAGGGGACTCGCACCCCATTCCCTTTTTCACCGATGACACCTTGCAAAATGCTTTTACGGCATCATCAACACTTTGTGTGACAATATTCAATTTATTTTTTTATTTTACCATACTGAATATAAAAAGTCAAGAAAAAAGAAGCAGATTAAAAAACGGTAATAAAAAAACTATCCATTACCGTTGTTTTCGTTTTTATTTGAATGCTCTGTATAAGAAGGTCATAATTTGTGCTCTGGTGCAACTGTCATCAGGAGAGAAGGTGACGGGAGTGGTACCGGTGGTGATTCCCTTTTCCAACGCCCAGGCAACTGCATCTCTGTAATTGGCATCCTCGGGGATATCGGTAAAAGGAAGACCCTTTCTGTCTACCGGGCATAAATTGTGTTATTGCTGTTGGTATACTTAGCGGCAGGATATTTTTGTATTTTGCTATAATTATCAACATACAAATCATACTTCGGCGATACCGGATAGGTCCCCTGCTTTAAAGTCTGCGTGTCATAAGAGTCCGGGTCAAGCGGAAACCCAAACATCTCAAGAGCATTTTGCTGAGAGGAAACATTCTCTGCAGCATTTACGCTACCCGGAAGAAATGACATCAGCATGACAAAGCTTACCATTAAGGTTAAGATTTTTTCATACTTTCTACATTCTTTCATTTTATCTCTTGCAATTTTTAATATACTATGCTATAATAGTTACGCATCGTACACCACGGTACGATGCAATAGCTTTTTAAAAATTTTCTTGTTTTTTTGACATTTTTTTTAAGTATTGTTAATTTTTTTTACAGAAACGAGGTTTCCCCCAATGAATCACCAGAATTTATTTTCCATCGGCGAAGTGGCAAAAGCCGTTGGAATCACCAGAAAAACCATTTTAAATTATGAAACTAAAGGCTTGATTAAGCCCGACAAAAAAGACGGGCATACCGCCAACCGTTACTACACCATTGACACCTTTACCCAAATCAGAAGCATTCGGGTATTTCAGGATTTGGGTCTGTCGCTCAATGAAATCCGTGAATATTTTAATGGTGAATCCGACTTGGAACCGATGATTCAACGATTGGAAAAAATGAGAGACGAGCTTACTCTCACCATCGAAAAATTACAAGAAAGATGTCAAAAAAACAATGATAGCATAAAAAAAATCACCATCGAGCCGCAAACTATTTACTGCCGTTGCTACAATTCTTCCACCATTGCCGATAAAACCAATTTATTGCGGGATACAGCATTGGAAGCAATGAAAAAGCACGGCACCGATACCACAAGAAGAATGTATTTTACCGCGCATTCTGCCAAAAATCCCACAGAAATTTCGTACTGTGTTGCCGTGCCGAGTGAAAGTGAAGGAGAATTTATTCAAAAACTTCCTAAATTAAAAGCCATTTCCCTCTTTCATCACGGTGCTTATGAAGAAATTCCCGATGCAAGAAAACGCCTGATTACATACGCCGAAGAAAACAATCTGAAGCTTTCGGGAGTGTTTCGGAATCTTTACCTGGAGGGACCGCCGCAGCATAAAGACCCCCGCAAATTTATTACGCAGATTATTGCCATTTTAGAAGCATAAAAAAATCCTGTAACCCATCGTCGGTTACAGGATTTTTTGTTTTTTTGCTATCGCAACATGGAAACGGAATCCGAAATTGTTTTTTCGCAGGCTTCTTTGCCGTATTTATCTACTTCCGCTTTGTTTTTTTCGCCGTGAGTTAAGCAACCGGCTCCGCCGATACAACCTCCCACACACGCCATACCTTCAATGAAATTGGCATCTAAAATATTTTTGCTTTTCTTTAAAAGCGCCACCTTACAAGCCTCAATGCCGTCGCAGGCAACCGCTTTTAAATCAAAATCAATATTCTGCTCTTTCAACGCCTGCGCCACCGCATCGGACAAACCACCGGAACGGGCAAAGATTCTGCCAAAATAGGAAGCGTTGTCCAAGGTGTCTTCCGCAAGGGTTGTGATATCCAAATCCTTACTGTCGTACAACGCCTGGAGTTCTTCAAAGGTCAGTACGGCATCCACATAAGGCTTCACGGTGTCTAACTGAGCTTCCCTTTTCTTCGCCGTGCAGGGACCCACAAACACCACTTTTGCCGTGGGATCTTTTTGCTTAATATGCTTTGCCAGGGTTGCCATAGGGGAAAGATTTTGAGAAATATACTGTGCCAAATCGGGGAAAGCAGTGTTCACATATCGCACAAATGCAGGGCAACAGGAACTGATTAAAAATCCTTTTTCCGAGAGTTCTTTTGCTTCTGCCAAAGCTACCATATCCGCTCCCAATGCCGCCTCTAAAACGGTGTGAAATCCAAGTTCTTTTAATCCTGAAATCACCTGCCCTAATTTGGCATAGGTGAACTGACTGGAAACAGAGGGTGCAACAATTGCATACACTTTGTATGCTTGGTTATCCTTACTTTTTTTGATAAGATCAATTACTTCCAGAATGTATGACTTATCTAAAACCGCTCCGAACGGACATTGATATACACAAGAACCGCAGGAAATACATTTATCGTTGTTGATTGCCGCCGCGTGATTATCATTATTGGAAATTGCTTTGATTTTACAAGCTTTCTGACAAGGACGTTTACGGTTCATAATTGCAGAATACGGACAAACCTTTGCACAAAGCCCGCATTCCACACATTTGGATTTATCAATATGTGCCACATGGTTACTGTCAAAGGAAATGGCACCTTTTTTACACACATCTTCGCAACGATGTGCCAGACATCCTCTGCAGGATTCGGTTACCACATATCCGCCTTCGGGACATTCGTCGCAGGCAAGTTCGATAACTTCAATCACGTTGGGATTTTTTGCATCTCCCCCAATGGCGATTTTCACACGCTCCGAAACATCCGCCCGTTCCTTATACACGCAGCAACGCATGGTGGGCACTTTTCCGGGGACAATGTTTTTGGGAATCTGAGTGATATCTGCCAAAAGAGTGTCATTCCAGGCAGATTTTGCAACCTCACGAAGCACTTTATAATTTAAATATTGGATTTTGGTATCAAATTTTCTCAAGGCTTTTCTCTCCTTAAAATCAGATTACCTTCTGTTTGAATACACGAAAGCTTTGCACATCCTCGTTATTATACAACATAATTTCAAAACAGTCAATCATCTGCGGTGATTTTTTGTAAAAATATGTCACAAAAAAGCGCTGCCTTTTTTGTGAAAAGCAACGCTCTTTTATTCTGTAATTTCTAAAGATACTATGTCCGAAATAAAAATTTCGGTCCCCTCCGACAATATCAAACGGCGGTCGGATGTGCGAATTTTTTTAAGAATTCCCCTCACGGTAACATAAGCACCGCCCTGCTTTTTGGTATCGGGAATATAGTAAGTGACCGATATGTTCACTTGTTCCGACAGATGCTCAAAAAGATACTGTAGGGTGCGGTTTATTTCCTCCTGCTCGGATTCGGAAAGCACAATTTTCCCGTCGGTTAAACGGGCGGTTTCCGAAATTGCTTCCTCGTGCCCTGTCAATGCGGCAAAGGGTGCAAACTGTGCTCCCCGAAGCACCGGGTCGGGAAACGCTTTTTCAATTTCGGGATTGGGATACGGCATATTGATCATATTTCTGTACAAAAAAATCACCTACGCTTTCTTGATATTTATTTTTAACTGCTGCCTTTTTCTCAAAAAAGCTACTAACTATTTTTTAACACACAAAGAATGATAGATTAACACAAGTCCGCTACTAAGCAGTGCACCGCCGATAATATCGGAAAACCAATGCACACCAGAAAGCAGTCTCGCTATTACCATAAAAGAAACAAATGTAACAATCAGAATACTTACACATTTCTTAAGCCCAATATTTTTGATGCGTAACTTAAACTGCATTATGGCAGTTGGCATCACACACATTACGAGCATAGTCGTTGACGAGGGATATGACGCTTCTAAATTGCCGTTTATCAGTATTGGTCTGTAATTTACAACGAATATTTCAAAGAAGATATACGCTGCCATCACAATAATATAGAATCCGCCAAGGGTGAGAATGCTATAATCAACCTTAAAAAGATTTCTTCTCTTAATCCACTCACAAAGCCCGAGTATGCCAAACCCCATGATAAAACAGATTGGAACAAGACCAAGCCAATCCGTAATGGTGTAGAGCGGCATATGCACTCCTGTGATGCTGTGAACCATTTTGTTCAGTGTTGCAAAACCGACACTTGAACCTTGTGGGCCGATTGCTCCCACATCAACAAACTGAAGAGCTACTGTCCAAATAAGGAATAATGCAAGTAACCCTGACCCAATGTAACAACTTTTTCTTTTCATTTTGAAGCCTCCCTGATTTGTATTTGACTTTCGCCTGAATACACTTTACAGGAAGGTATATAAAAGTTCAAGAATCGCACCGTCACATGGGTGATACTTTCCGTGTCATTGCCATTTGATAAGCGTTAACGCCTTTATCACAAGGAATATGAACAAGAAAACTCCTGCATAGACCTGAGAGCTGATAATAAACAAAAGCACTGCAACAACATTTAATATCAGTGATATTTTATCTCTGTTTTTCACCCAAAATACTTTCTGACAATTTTGAAATGTAAGAGTCAGGATGCCATATACTGCAATGCTGATTACAATAGCATAGTACGAAAGTCTTAAATAGGTCGCAATTCCGTTTAAGGAAAGAAGCGAAACTTCCTGCACAATTCCATTGGCTTTTTGTCCGAAAAATGGCAGAAAAAAGAATATCAAAACGCTTATATCTAAAAGACCAAAGACAAGGCTTCGCAAATGCTTTTCTTTTTGTTTATTATCTTCTTCAGCGATACTCAGAACTTCGTTGCTTGAAAGAAGTTCATCTATTGTCACCGAAAAATACTTCGCTATTTCCTTAAGCGAGGCTAAGCTTGGATATCCTCTGCCTGATTCCCACTTTGAAATTGCTGTGCGGGACACATACAGAGCTTCCGCAAGTTCTTCTTGTGTAAGTCCTTTCTTTTTTCTTAATTCCTGTAATTTTTCGTAAAATTCCATAGGTCACTCCATGATTTATACTCTGATTCAAATTGTTACGCTTTATGACCGCCGATTTGGCTGTTTCTTTCTTTTGTGGTGGCACCCTCCTGCAGGTTGGTGCCTTTTAATACGGCGTTTTTGCCGAAACGGTTTCGAAGACGAACGGTAGTCTCCTGAAGGCTCCGTTCTTTTTTCAGTTTTGCTTCTTGTTTTTGTTGTTCTGCCGTATTGGTAAACAAGCTCATTTGCTCAAATGAGGGTTCTTTTTGATATTCTTGTTCCAATATCAGGTGGTTTACGGTAATGGTGACACGGCGGACGGTTAAATCGGGGTCTGCAATTCGCTCAAACAAATTCATCATTCCTTCCATCATCAAGGTGGAAGAGGATGTCATTTGTGCCAAATTAGCAGTTCCGTGAGCAGATTTTGGCGTTTTTCTGCCGTAGCGGTCGGTTTCCACTTTACCGCGATAATTTTTGGTCACATTTTCCGTGTCGTAACCGAGGGTTAGGGTCAATTGGTCGGTTAAGAGCCGTTTTTCCACCAAATCAAGCGCCATAAGCTCGGTCATTTCTCTGACAATCAATTTGGTTTTTTCATAGTCATAGGGCACAGACAATATCTGCCCGGAATTTAAGCTTCTGTTTTCGGGAACATAAGCTTTTGCTTCCGCTATGGTGCAAGGCTCATATCCCCAGGCGTGGTCAATTAACAGTTTGGCATTGATGCCGAAAAGCTTCTTTAGAATCTGTCTGCCAAAGGGCGATACCGACGCTTTGGCAATATCTCCCATAGTGTACATCTGCTTTCCCGCCAGACGTTTGGCAGACCCTTCTCCCACCCGCCAAAAATCTGTCAGGGGTTGATGTGTCCACATTTCTTTTCGATAACTTTCTTCATCTAAAAATGCGATTCGCACGCCGTCTTTATCGGCAGGCATTTTTTTTGCTTTCACGTCCATGGCAATTTTGGCAAGATACAAATTGGTGCCAATCCCTGCAGTGGCGGTAATCCCCGTGGTGGCAAGCACATCACGGATGATAGTTAAGGCAAGCTCTCTTGCCGTTTTTTGATAATAAGATAAATATGCGGTCAAATCAATAAAAACTTCGTCAATGGAATAAACTAAAATATCATCGGAAGAAACATATTTTAAATACACATCATAAATACGGGTACTGTATTCCATATAATATGCCATCCGAGGCGGTGCTACCAGATAAGTGAGTTTGAGAGAAGCATCCTTTTTCAAAAGGTCTGCCTGGTGAGATTCTCCCGAAAAAGTGTGATTGGGTGCATGGCGTAACCGTTCGCCATTCACCTCGGACACTCGTTTCACCACCTCAAACAAACGGGAACGCCCCGACAATCCGTATTGCTTTAACGAAGGTGTTACCGCAAGGCAAATGGTTTTTTCAGTACGGGAGCTGTCTGCCACCACCAAATTGGTTTTTAGGGGGTCAAGCCCTCGTTCGATACATTCCACGGAGGCATAGAACGATTTTAAATCAATGCAAAGATATGTTTTTTGCAAATTTTTCATCATATTGCCTCCTTTCCTCTTATTTATTTTAGCATAATATTTTATTTTTTTCAACAATGCAGACACATTTGACAAAAAATTAAGTATTTTTTGTGTTTTTTCTTGCAATTTATCCCAAAATAAGATAGAATATATTTATAGATTTTTTATCTGTTCTTCACGGATAACCAAAGAGGTGTAACCATGAAAAAAATAGATGCAACCGTGCTTCGTGAAACCAAATATATTGCGATAATTACCCTGCTTTTAAGCGTTATTATGGAAGCGGTATTTTTGCTTTTGGGCAAATGGGATATTTCCGTATTGCTCGGCAATGTCTGGGGAGCCATCGGTGCAATCTGTAATTTTCTTTTGATGGGAATCACCGTGCAAAATGCACTTGCCAAAGAGGAAAAAGATGCAAAAACCTTGGTAAAATTTTCCCAATCGGCACGGATGTTTTTTCTTTTGGCATTTGCTATGGTAGGCTATTTTGTGCCGATGTTTCATCTTGTGGCAGTGGTAATTCCTTTCTTATTCCCAAGAATTGCAGTGTCGCTTCGTCCCCTTGTGATAAAAGAAACCAAAGACTAAAGAGGTGATTTTTTGGAAACCTTGAAAACAAAAACCAAAACAAGCCTTCGTTTTAAAATCGTGGATATCATATATATTGTGATGATGATTCTGCCCCTTTTGGCAGGGATGACACTTCAAGTGTTGACCAAGCCTCAAAGTGAAGGTATTTCCTTGTCGGGTGCAAGAATCTTTTTTACCATCCCGATGCCCATCTGGGATTTCCCCGTCACCGAATCCCAAATCAATTCTCTGCTCGTGACCGTGACCATTTTCTTTTTCTGCTTATATATGGTGCACGGCATCACGGAACGGGCAAAATTAAAGCGTCAGCTGATTGCTGAATGGATGGTGGAGCAGGTCGATAAGCTTGTCAACGAAAATATGGGCGAAGTGTTTATGGGATATTCCCCCTTTATTATCGCAATGTTGGCATTATCTGCTCTATCTAGCTTAAGCTCTTTAATCGGATTATTCCCTCCCACATCGGATATCAATGTGGTGGGCGGTTGGGCAATTTTGGTATTTATTTTAATTACCTATTACAAATTAAAATGCGGTCCTCTCTATTATTTAAAGAGCTTTACCGAACCTGTGGCATTGCTTGCTCCCATTAACTTTTTAAGTGAATTTGCAACACCGATTTCCATGAGCTTCCGTCACTACGGAAATATTTTATCGGGAACGGTGATTTCCACATTATTGGCGGTGGCACTGACCGGTCTTTCGGGAATGGTGTTTGGTTGGATTCCCGGATTATTCGGAGAATTGCCCTGGTTCAGATTGGGGCTTCCCGCAATTTTATCCATTTATTTCGATGTGTTCTCGGGGTGCTTACAAGCATTTATTTTCGCAATGCTTACCATGATGAATGTGGCAGGTGCATATCCCATGGAGGAACACCAAGCAAGAAAGCAGAAAAAAATGATGAAAAAAGAAATGAAAGAAACAAAAAAAGCAGCATAACATTTTCATAAGCTTAAAAATTTATTTTCTATAAACGGAGGTACTTTTATGGAACTCGCAATTGGTTTAATTTTAGGTGCATGTGCATTGGGTGCAGGTCTGGCTATGATTGCCGGCATCGGCCCCGGTATCGGGGAAGGTAACGCCGTGGCAAAAGCCTGCGAAGCAATCGGCCGTCAACCCGAATCCAAAGGCAGTGTTACCACCACCATGCTGATGGGTTGTGCCATCGCAGAAACCACCGGTCTTTACGCGTTGGTTATTGCGATTATTTTAATCTTTGTGGCACCCAATATTCTGGTGGATATTTTAGTGAACACCATGTCTCAGTTACCCAAATAAACCCATAAAACAGATAGGGAGCATATCTTATGCAATCATTACCGATTATTTCCATCAATCTTTGGGAAATGCTCTTTGCACTTTTGAATCTTCTGATTCTGTATCTTTTGGTGAAAAAATTCCTATACAAGCCTGTGAAGAAAATGCTCGCACAACGTCAGGCAACCATTGATCAGGAATATAAAGATGCTAAAGATGCCAAAGAACAAGCACTTTCCCACAAAGAATTATATGAAGAAAAGCTATCAAACGCACAATCGGAAGCGGATAGCTTAATTCAGTCTGCCGTGCAAACTGCCGAGGCAAGAGAGGCAGAATTGTTGGCAGAAGCCAAAGAAAAGGCAGACAGTATCCGCCGCCAGGCAGAGGCAGATGCAAAACTGGAACTCATAAAAGCAGAACAGACCATCAAAGAAGAAATCGCAAATGTGGGAACCTTACTCGCAGAAAAAGTGTTGGAGCGTGAACTGAACGAAGACGACCACAAAAAGCTGATTGACTCCTTGATTGACGAAATGGGTGAAGAATAATGAAGGATACAAGTAAAGCTTATGCAGAAGCTCTCTTTGCCATCGCAATGGAACAAAACCGTGTGCAGGAATATGCCGAAAGTCTGGAGGCACTTACCGAAGTAATGAGCGAAAATCCCGAGTATCCTATGTATCTTGCCACGCCTGCCCTGCCCTTATCCGAGAGAATCTCAGCAATTGAAGAAGCGTTTGGGAAAGAGATGCCCGAGAATGTGGTTTCATTTTTAAAGTTATTATGTGAAAATAATCATATCACAGAGCTTTTGGAAATTATCAAGGAGTTTTTCAAACTGGAAATGGCGGTCTCCAACACCATTACCGTAACGGTGACCTCCAAAATTCCCTTAACCAAAGACCAAAAAGAAAAACTCATATCCAAGCTGGAGGCCAAATATCGCAAGCGTATCTGCCCCATTTATGAAACAGACGAATCTTTGCTTGGCGGTTTTAAAATTACTGCGGAAGACCAATTGATAGACGGCAGTGTGCAAAAACGTCTGCAAAAGATGAAGGAAGTGATAACATTATGACGAATCCGAAAGAAATCAGTCAGATTATTAAAACACAAATTGAAAATTATAAATCCCGTGTGCAAATGGAAGAAACGGGCAAAGTGATTTTGGTGGGTGACGGAATCGCCCGTGTTTACGGATTAAAAAACTGTATGGCAAACGAGCTTCTGGAATTTGAAGACGGAAGCTTCGGAATGGCACAGAACTTAGAAGAAGAAACTGTTTCTGTTGCCGTGCTATCCAACAACAATACAATCCGTGAGGGGGATAATGTATCCCGTACCGGTAAGGTGTTATCCGTACCCGTTGGAAAAAATCTGTTGGGTCGTGTGGTGAATGCCTTGGGAGAACCCATTGACGGAAAAGGCCCCATCCAATATGACGCAACCCGTCCCATTGAATCGGAAGCTCCCGGCATTATTGAGCGCGAAAGCGTAAATGTGCCGCTTCAAACAGGGATTAAAGCTATTGACAGTATGATTCCCATTGGTCGTGGTCAGCGTGAGTTGATTATTGGCGACCGTCAGACCGGGAAAACCGAAATTGCCATTGATACCATTATCAATCAGAAAAATACAGGCGTTCTCTGTATTTATGTTGCCATCGGGCAAAAAAGCACCTCGGTGGCAAAATTGGCAAGTGAATTGCAACGAAACGGTGCTTTGGAATACACCATCATCGTATCTGCAACTGCGGCAGAAAGCGCACCCTTGCAGTATATTGCGCCGTATAGCGGTTGTGCCATGGCAGAGCATTTCAGAGAGCAAGGCAAAGATGTTTTAATCATTTATGATGATTTAAGTAAACACGCCGTGGCTTACCGTGCCCTTTCTCTTTTAATCCGCCGTCCGCCCGGTCGTGAAGCATATCCCGGGGACGTGTTCTATCTGCATTCCAGATTGTTAGAAAGAGCCGCTTGTGTGGCAAAAGAATACGGCGGTGGTTCCATCACCGCCCTGCCCATTATTGAAACTCAGGCAGGCGACGTGTCTGCATATATTCCCACAAATGTTATTTCCATTACCGACGGTCAGATTTTCTTGGAAACCGAGTTGTTCCATTCGGGCATTATGCCTGCAATCAACCCGGGTATTTCCGTAAGCCGTGTGGGTGGTTCCGCGCAGCTTAAGGGAATGAAAAAAGTTTCGGGGGAACTGAAACTTTTATATTCACAATACAGAGAACTGCAGTCCTTTGCACAGTTTGGAAGTGATTTGGATGCCGACACCAAAGCACGCTTGGCTTTGGGGGAAAGAATTGTGGAAGTGTTAAAGCAAGGCAGAAACGCTCCCGTTCGGGTTGGTTGTCAGGTAGCTATTGTGTATGCGGTAATCAAAGGATTTTTAGATGCCGTTGCAGTTTCCGATGTGAAAAAATACGAACAGAAATTGTTTGAAAAACTGGAAAACGAATACCAAAGTTGGTTAGCTAAAATCGAAGGCGGAGAGTACGACGAGAGCTTAGAACACGAATTGCAAAAAATTCTTTCGAAGGTGCAGGTGTAGGTTATGGCAGGTAACACAAAAGAACTGCGAATCCGCATCAAAAGCGTATCTTCCACCCTGCAATTAACCAAAGCCATGGGATTGGTTGCCTCTTCTAAAATTCGTCGTGCCAACGAAGGAATGTTAAAAGCAAGAGAATACACCGTTTCTTTGGAAAAAACCATCGCTTCCCTTACCGCATCCAATGAATGCCAAAAAAGTCCCTTTATGCGAAATGATGGCGGTGAGAAAACCCGTCTCATTGTGATTGCAGGTGACAGAGGATTGGCAGGCGGATATAACGCCAATGTGTTTAAAATGGCGGCAAACTATCCCGATGCCGAAATCATTCCCTTGGGAAAACGTGCCTGCGAGCGCTACGGAAAGGAAATAAAATCCTCCGAAAAATATTATTTTTCCGATGCCTATCCTTTGGCAGAAGAATTATGCCGTGATTTTTCGGAAGGTAAATTTGACCGTCTGGGCATTTTATACACCGAATATATTTCTGTGATGGCAAACGAAGCAAAAGTCAAGTGGATTCTCCCCTTCCAAAAAGGTGAAAAAGCGGATAGCTCCGTGATTTTTGAGCCTGATTCCTTAACCGTGTTAAATCAGGTGGCAAAAGAATATGTGGCAGGAATTTTAATTTCTGCCCTGCGGGAAAGCTTTGCTTCGGAAGTGGCGGCACGCAGAATGGCGATGGACAGTGCAGGCAAGAATGCAAAACAAATGATTGAAGATTTGAAACTGGAATACAACCGTGCAAGACAGGGTGCCATCACCCAGGAAATCACGGAAATTGTTGCCGGAAGCGGCAATGAATAAAGAGGTGATTTTTTTGGAAAAGGAAAGCAAAAATATCAAAAATACGAAAAATACAAAAAATATCGGGAAGGTGCTGCAGGTTATGGGACCTGTGGTAGATATCCGTTTTAAAGAGGGAGAGCTCCCCGAAATTTATAACGCATTAAAAATCCCTATGCAAAATCGCACCTTAACCGTGGAAGTTGCTCAGCACATTGGCGGAAATACTGCAAGATGTATCGCTATGGCTTCCACCGACGGTTTGCAGCGTGGCGTGGATGCGATTGATACCGACGCTCCTATCAGCGTACCCGTGGGAAAAGAAACCTTAGGACGTATCTTCAATGTGCTTGGCGATGCGGTGGATAATCTCCCCGATGCCAAAACCGAGGAACAATGGAACATTCACCGCCCCTCCCCGAAATATGAAGATTTGGCAACAAGTGATGAAATGTTTGAAACGGGGATTAAAGTTATTGACTTAATTTGCCCCTACTCCAAAGGCGGTAAAATCGGTCTGTTTGGCGGTGCCGGGGTTGGCAAAACCGTATTAATTATGGAACTGATCAACAATATCGCCAAAGAACACGGCGGCATTTCCGTATTTTCGGGGGTTGGAGAACGTACCCGTGAAGGGAACGATTTATATCACGAAATGAAGCAATCCGGCGTTCTTTCCAATACTGCATTGGTGTACGGACAAATGAACGAACCCCCGGGAGCTCGTATGAGAGTGGCTCTTTCGGGTCTTACCATGGCAGAATATTTCCGCGACAAAGAAGGTCAGGATGTATTGCTGTTTATTGATAATATTTTCCGTTTCACTCAGGCAGGAAGTGAAGTGTCTGCCTTACTGGGACGTATGCCCTCTGCAGTTGGTTATCAGCCCACCTTAGCAACCGAAATGGGTGCCCTGCAGGAGAGAATCACCTCCACCAAAAAAGGGTCTATCACCTCCATTCAGGCGGTTTATGTGCCTGCGGATGACTTAACCGACCCTGCTCCCGCAACCACCTTTGCCCACTTGGATGCAACCACCGTATTGGCAAGAAGCATTGCTTCCCAAGGGATTTATCCCGCAGTTGACCCGTTGGAATCTACCAGCCGTATTTTATCGGCGGAAACTGTGGGTGAAGAACATTACAAAGTGGCAAAAGAAGTGCAGAGAATTCTGCAACGATATAACGAACTGATGGATATCATTGCTATTATGGGGATGGATGAATTATCCGACGAAGATAAACTTCTGGTAGGACGTGCAAGAAAAATCCAGCGTTTCTTATCTCAGCCTTTTGATGTGTCTGAAAAATTCACCGGTATTAAAGGTACCTATGTTCCCGTAAAAGAAACTGTTCGGGGTTTTCGTGAAATTATCGAGGGCAAACACGATGACCTGCCCGAATCCGCATTTTTATTTGTGGGTACCATTGACGAAGCCATCGAAAAAGCGAAGAAGGTGCAAAAATAATGAATACCTTTCATCTGATTGTTTCTTCTCCCGACGGGAATTTGTTTGAAGGTGATGTGGTAAAATTAAGTGTTCGGGGTACCGAGGGTGAACTTGCCGTAATGGCAGGACACATCCCCTTTGTAACCGCATTGGCAGAAGCCCCCGTTACCATTTATTTTGCAGACGACACCAAAAAAACTGCCACCGCAAAAGGCGGTCTTCTGACCGTTGGAAAAGAATTGGTTACTTTAATTTCAGGCACCTTTTTATTTGACGAATAAGTTCAAAAGAACCTTTTTCCATTTAGGAAAAAGGTTCTTTTTTCGTTGACAGTTTTTGTGATTTATGATATAATGAATCATATATTTTCGGAAAGTGAGCTACCGTTATGGACTATAATTATCATGCACATACCAAATATTGTAATCACGCCACCGGTGAAATGGAAGATTATGTGAAGCAGGCAATTGCAGGCGGAATCAAATTTATGGGATTTTCCGAGCACTCTCCCTTTCGTTTTCCCGACGGGTTTGAAACGGCGTATCACCGTATCTTTATTAAAGATGTGCCTACCTATTTGGCAGAGTGTAACCGTTTAAAAGAAGTTTATAAAGACGATCTGGATTTAAAAATCGGTTACGAAATGGAATACTATCCCCTCTACTTTTCCGATATGCTTAAAATGGCATTGGAATATGATGCCGAATATTTAATTTTAGGGCAACACTATCTGCAAAACGAATACCCCGACGGATATCCGTCCGGCGTACCCACAGAAAGCGAAGAAACCTTAAAAGAATATGTGGAGTGTGTGCTTGACGGAATGAAGACAGGGGTGTTTTCCTATGTGGCGCATCCCGATTTTGTGAACTACCGAGGCACAAATGATGCTCTTTACGAATCCGAAATGGAGAAAATCTGTATCGCATCCAAAGAATTGGATATTCCTTTGGAATTAAACTTTGGCGGTGCCAGATGCAATGAAAATTATCCTTCGGATAAATTTTTTAAAATTGCAGGACGAATCGGTTCCCCCGTTACCTTTGGAATGGACGCCCACTCCGTTGATGCCGCATTTGATGCAAAAAGTTTGGAACTTGGCAAAGAAATGGTGAAACGGCACAACTTAAATTATATCGGCAGACCTAAATTGGTTCTGCTGCAGAATCAAAAAGAAGAATTATTAAAAAAATTCTTGCAACAATAGAAAGAAGCAAGCGAAATGGACTACAATTATCACGCTCACACCAAATATTGCCGTCACGCATCTGACGAAATTGAAGAATATGTGCAAAAATCCATTGAAAACGGAATTAAGTTTATGGGTTTTTCAGAGCATGTCCCCTTTATCTTCCCCGACGGTTTTGAATCCCACTACCGCATCTTAACCGAATGTGTTCCCGCGTATTTAGCCGAATGTAAACGATTACGGGAAAAATATCGAGATAAGCTCGACTTAAAAATCGGTTATGAAATGGAATATTATGCCCCCTACTTTCCCGGGATGTTAAAAACCGCATTGGAGGCAGATGCCGAATATTTAATTTTGGGGCAACACTATATCAGAAGAGAACGTCCCGACGATACTCCCTCCATCATTGAAACCGAAGATGAAAAGGATTTGATTGATTACGTCAACTCTCTGATGGAAGGTATCAAAACCGGTGTGTATTCCTATGTGGCACATCCCGATTTAATCAACTACCGTGGCACAAACGAAGACCTTTATACCGAGCAAATGGAAAAGCTCTGCCGCACATCTTTAGCATATAATATTCCGTTGGAATATAATTTTGCCGGTGCAAGAATCAATCGTCATTATCCCGGTGACAGATTCTTTCAAATTGCAGGGCGAATCGGATGCCCCATCACCTTTGGAATGGATGCGCACGGAAAAGATGAAGCATACGATAAAGAAACTTTGAAAACAGGAATCGAAATGGTAAAAAAGCATAACCTTAATTATATCGGTATGCCAAAATTGATTTTACTGCAGCCACAAAAAGAAGCGTTATACCAGAAATTCCGTTTGGATGCCGTTACACTGACTACCCACGATGAAAAAGGAGAATCAAAATGAGCCATCCCTTAAAACAACAAATTCATGCCTATATTTGGTCTCACAAAGAAGAAATGATTGCCGAATTATCCCGTTTGGTGTCATTCCCTTCCGTACAACAGAATGTGAGTAAAGAATACCCCTTCGGCAAAGAATGTGCCGAAGTTTTGGACTATGTGAAAAACTTATACGAAGAAAACGGTTTTGCAACCGAAATTTTTCATAAAGACGGATATCTGCTTTCCTATCTGGGAGAAAGTGAAAAAAGCCTTGGCTTATTTGCCCACGCCGATGTGGTGGCGGCAGGTGATGACTGGGTGGCAGGCTCCCCTTTTAGTGCTACCGAAAAAGACGGATTTTTAATCGGTCGGGGTGTGGCAGACGATAAATGTGCGGTAGTTTCTGCTCTGTATCTTATGAAAATGATTCGGGACTTAAATTTACCCATCCAAAGCAAAATTGTGTCCTTTACGGGCATCAGCGAAGAAACAGGTATGCAGGATATTGAAAACTATGCCAAGGCTCATAAAGCACCCGATTTTTCTTTGATTTGCGATTCCGAATTTCCCTTGTACCGAGGAAATAAAGGGATGTTTCAGGCAACTGCAACGTCCAAAATCCCCTTAGATGACGTGACTTATTTTCACGGCGGTGTTTCCTTTAATATCATTTTGGGAAAAGCTACTTTGAAACTGAAAAATAAAGATGGTTTATACGATGCCTTAAAAGCAAAAGAAACCGATTCCGTAAAAGTGTCTATGGAAGATGGCGAAATCAAAATCTATGCAGAAGGTTTATCCACCCACGGTGCTTTCCCCGAAGGTTCTTTGAATGCAGGATTTTTAATTGCCGATTTTTTATCGGATTGCAAATTCCTGACAAATAGTGACAAAACGCAGCTTTCTTTTGTGAAAGAATTGTTAGGGTGCTCCTATGGTGAGGGATTGAAGATTGAAAATACCGACCCCGATTTCGGGAAATTAACCTGCACTAACGGCATTGTCCGTCTGGAAGATGGCTTCCTCTCTTTGGTATTTGATATCCGCTACGGTGCTACCACCGACCCCGATGCATTGCAACAAAAATTAACCGAAAAATTCGGGGAAAAAGAGTGGAATGTTTCCTTCTCACAAGTGATGGCTACCCACGTGTTACCCGCAGATTTACCCACCGTAAAAGCTTGTTTGGACGTATATAAAAACTACACCGGTGATACTGATGCAAAATCTTTGGTCAATGCAGGCGGAACCTATGGCCGTCATCTGCCCTGTGCGGTGGAAATCGGCACCATGGTACGGCGTGATATCCCCTTTGATTTACCCAAAGGCCACGGCAATCTCCATCAGCCCGATGAGGTGTTATCCATCGAAGGATTCCTGGAAGCCACCGAAATGGCAATGCTAATGTTGTTAGAATGCGATAAACTGATATAATTTTAAAAATAAGCATCAAAAAACGGCTCATTTTGAGCCGTTTTTCTTTTGTTTTTCTTGTCTTAACAATTCTTTTAAATAAGTAAATGTGGCGTCTTCTCCCTCGTCTTTGAGCATAGTGAGAAGCTTTAGCAAAAGCGCATCCACCTCGGGATGAATAATCATTTTGTCACGACCGCCCAGATAATAAGCTAACGGGTGTTCAGGCGTATAAGCGTCTCCCTGATAATTTTTAGAGGCAGCCAGACGATCACAAAACATTTCCGCAACATAGCAAAGAGGAATTTTCATCCCCACAATTCCCTCATCGGGATTGGCGCTGTAATCCATCCAGTATTCAAAATGATGCTTATTTCTGCCCTTATGACGAAGCCAGGCAGTAGATACACCGGTTGCCTTTCGCTCCTCGGAATTGGGACTTTCGGTGCCGATATAATACTTCACGCCAATCTTAAATTCTTTGGGATGATATTTGGACATATCGTGAGCAAGTCCCTGCCGATAAAGTCCTAACCGAAAGCAATATTTCATCACCATCAGTTTATGACGGGTAATGGTTTTAAAATGTCCGAAAAAATTCATTGTTTGTGTCCTCATTTTATTATCTTTACAAATCAAAATACTCGTCTGTTTGCTTTAGCACCTTTAAAATATTTTCCTCTGTGTTGGTATAGCCAAACAAAACAAAGGCGTGCTCTGCATCGGGAATCTCCATCATAGTGATATCATTTCCTGCTTCCTTCATCTTTTGGGTAAAGATGCGGCTATCTTCAATAGCTACCACAGAATCACAAAGTCCGTGCATCACCAAAATTTTTGCGTCCAGTTTTTTCGGATGATGAACGGGAGAATATGGCTTTGGTTCATTGGCACAGTAGCTCCAGATTCCGCTCACACAATCGGTCACGGGATTATATGCGATAATTTTCTTCGGATTTAATGCACAAGGCGTGTTCTCGGGCAGGTTCATTGCCAAACATAACGAAAGATGTCCCCCGGCAGAATCCCCCATCAATATAATATTTTCATTGTCAACAAAGGCAAATTCCTTGGCAATATACGCCATAGCATCACGGCAATCCTCCAAAATACCGCCAACACCATCAGGACAGATTGTAAAATCACGATAAGAAAACACAATGCCCACATAGCCTTTTTCACGGTAATATTTCACATTATTTGCCATCCAACCGCCATCCCAATAGGCAGGTGTTTCTTTTTGAGAATTCCAACCGCCGCCGTGAATGGCGATGACAGCAGGATAGGAACAATCCTGATTAAAATCATCAGGCAAAAACACTTGCAAAGGCAATTTAATTCCGTCAATTTCTTTATAATACACAGAAATATCTGCAGTAATTTGATTCAGCTTTTCTAAGTAGGACATTGTTTTGCTCCTTATCATTCGGATGTTTGGTATTTCGGAAACGTTCGACAATCTTTTTATAAAGACTGTATAATCTAGATGCCAATGTTATTAGAGGCACGTTCGTGTTAAGTTAGGAATAAAAAATCATTCTTAAATTACACTAATCCCATACACCACTCAACACAAATGGCAACAATGACTACAAGTGCTGATATTATAAATCCGTGAATCATTGGATTTATTCCGGACTTTTTCATATCCTTAAAGCTTGTGTTTAATCCTATTGCCGCAAGTGCAGTAACCATCAAAAATTTACTTATATCTTTAGCAACTGATGAAACATTTGCCGGTATCATTCCCATACTGTTTACTGCTGCCAAAGCCAAAAATCCCAAAATAAACCATGGAAACAGCCTTAAAATATTAACTTTCTGATATGAAGCATCAGATATTTCTTTTCGTTTTAACCTCAAACTTACAAAAGAAAACACCAAAACTGTCGGGATTATACTAAGTGTTCTTGTCAGTTTAACCATAGTAGCGAAATCGCCTGCA
>JAZQUU010000040.1:0-57026 GCA_045631485.1 Clostridia bacterium
ATCTCCCCCAAGAGTCCACATCGACGGGGAGGTTTGGCACCTCGATGTCGGCTCATCGCATCCTGGAGCTGAATTAGGTTCCAAGGGTTGGGCTGTTCGCCCATTAAAGCGGTACGCGAGCTGGGTTCAGAACGTCGTGAGACAGTTCGGTCCCTATCTGTCGTGGGCGCAGGAAATTTGAGAGGAGCTGTACTTAGTACGAGAGGACCGGGATGGACATACCTCTGGTGCACCAGTTGTTCTGCCAAGGGCACGGCTGGGTAGCTAAGTATGGAAGGGATAAACGCTGAAAGCATCTAAGCGTGAAGCCCCCCTCGAGATAAGATTTCCCACAGAGTTAATCTGGTAAGAACGCACGTAGACTATGTGTTTGATAGGTCGGAGGTGTAAGTGCAGTAATGTATTGAGCTAACCGATACTAATAGTTCGAGGACTTGACCAGAGCATAGAAGATATGCAGTAAGTGATACAGGAAACAAAGTTACAGAATTTACTATCTAAAGCAGAATTCGTATTATTCGGTTTTGAAGGTACAAGCAATAGCGAAACACCTTTAACCATACCGGTGACCAGCGGAGAGGCCCCACCCGTTCCCATCCCGAACACGGAAGTTAAGCTCTCATGCATCGAAAATACTTGGCGGGAGACTGCCCGGGAAGATAGATAGTTGCCGGTTTTAACAAGAAAGCCACCCTAAAGGTGGCTTTTTTGTTTTGCTTGAAAAATGAGTCAGAATCCGTGAATTTCACCCTCGGCGTACACTCGGTACAGCCGAGGGCTCCGTCAAGGCGTTGCCTTGATTCAATTTCCAAATTCTGTTCTCATTTTTCTTCGCAAATATTTTCTAATGTAAAATATCTCAGAGCCAAGATAAACTTCACCACTCACCGTACCATTATGCTGTACGCAGTACTACGCCTTCGGATAACCCCTGCGGGTGCCGTTTGCACATCTGACGGCTTTTTTTCTGCGCAAATATGCTTTCTAAATGATTTACTGAAAACTTTCTCCATTTTGCATCCGTTTTTCTGCACAAATGCTTGTTATACGAAAAAAATACAAAATCCAACATCGCTCGGTGTATCGCTATACGTAAGGTTATATGATATAAGAATATAAAATAAAAATTTTGTCTTGATTTAATAACAGAAAAAACAGATTATTTTCTAAAAAAACTTGAAATCTATGTCAAAATGTTATACAATAAAAATGACGGCATATGCCGTTTCCCCCGAATTTATTTGTACAATGGAGGACATGATGCAATACAACAGTACAAGAAATAATGAATATAAAGTATCTTCGGCAATGGCGATGAAGCAGGGGTTATCTGCTGACGGCGGTTTATTTGTGCCGGAAGTGTTTCCTGCTTTAACCAAAGAAATTTATGATACATTGATGAATCAGACCTACATTCAGCGTGCGGCTACCGTGTTAGGCTTGTTTTTAGAAGATTTTTCCTCGGAAGAATTAGGAAATTACTGCGAAAAAGCGTACGGAAACGATAAATTCGGAGTAGGAGAACCCACTCCGATTCACTATACCGATGATAAAACTGCTTACTTAGAATTATGGCACGGACCGACCTGTGCATTTAAAGATATGGCACTTCAGATGTTGCCTCATCTTTTAACCGCTTCTGCGAAAAAGACCGGGGATGACCGCACCGTTTGCATTTTGGTTGCAACCAGCGGTGACACCGGGAAAGCGGCGTTAGACGGTTTTTCCGATGTGGACGGCACCAAAGTGGTGGTATTTTACCCCAAAGATGGAGTATCCCAAATTCAGAAGCTGCAGATGGTAACCCAAAGAGGGAACAACGTGTTTGTTTCCGGCGTAGTGGGTAACTTTGACGATGCGCAGACTGGCGTAAAAACCATTTTTACCGATGAAGCATATCGGGAAGAATTAAATGAAAAAGGGGTTATTTTATCCTCTGCGAACTCTATGAACTGGGGACGCTTGGTGCCTCAGGTGGTATATTATATTTCCGCTTACTGTGATTTGGTGAAAGCAGGAAAAATTGCACTTGGCGAATCCTTTAACGTATGTGTGCCTACCGGAAACTTCGGTAACATTTTAGCAGCATACTATGCGAAAAAAATGGGACTACCCGTTGGAAAACTGATTTGTGCATCCAATCGCAATAACGTTCTGACCGATTTTATCAATAACGGTGTTTATGACAGAAACAGAGAGTTTCATCTGACCATGTCTCCTTCTATGGATATCCTGATTTCTTCCAATCTGGAACGTTATTTGTATGATATCAGCGGAAAAGATGACAAATATATCAGCAATTTAATGAAACAACTTTCCGAAAACGGTTCTTATGAAGTAACCAAAGACATGAAAGAAATCATCAAAAAAGATTTCTACGCAGGATATTCCGACGAGGAAGCTACTATTTTGGAAATCAAGAAAACATTCCAAGAAGACGACTATCTTATGGATACTCATACTGCGGTGGCATCCAATGTGTTAAAGCAGTACCGCAAGGAAACGGGCGATGAAACCATTTGTGTGGTAGCATCTACCGCAAGTCCCTATAAGTTTAATGAAAGCGTGTTAAAAGCGTTGGAGCAGGACAAACCCTGTGCCGATGAATTTGAGCGTTTGGCATTATTAAAAGAAATTTCGGGTCTGGAAATTCCCAAACAGCTTTGGGAACTTCAGACGGCAGAACAGCGCTTCCTGTCTGCTTGTGAAAAAACGGATATGAAGAAAACCGTTACCGAATTTTTATCCTAGAACGAAAACCTTTGGCAAAAACGGAGTGAATCTATGGCAATTTTTGCGATTTCGGATTTACATCTTCCCTTTGGTATCAATAAACCGATGAATGTGTTCGGCAAGGCCTGGGAAGATTACACCGAGAAGTTATATGAAAATTGGAATAACAATGTCACCGATAACGATACGGTGATTTTGCCCGGTGATTTCTCCTGGGCAACTTATCTGGAGCAGTCGGTTGCAGATTTTAAGTTTTTACAATCGCTTCCGGGGAAGAAAATTATTGCCAAAGGGAATCACGATTACTTTTTTACCACCATGTCCAAAATGGAGAAGTTTTTGTTTGAGCAGGGGTTTTCTTCCGTGAAAATTCTGCATAACAACTTTTTTATGGTGGAAGATACCTTAATTTGCGGAAGCCGTGGTTGGGATATCACCGCTCACGGGGAAGAAGATGAAAAACTGACCCATCGGGAAGCCATTCGATTGGAATTATCCATTCAGGCGGCAAAAAAAGAATATCCGGAGCTTCCGATTGCAGCGTTTTTACATTATCCGCCCATTTACAAACAGAATCCCGAAGCAAACAACCCCATTCGTGAGGTATTGGAGCGGTATGAAATTAAGCACTGTTATTACGGACATCTGCACGCCAAGGGAATTGAAAATGCCTTTGTGGGTGAATTTAATGGCGTGAACTATCAACTGATTTCCGCAGATTTTTTAGAATTTATGCCCCTAAAAATTAAGGAATAAATGCGAAAAGGACGAAACAATAAGGAGGAAACAAGCATGAAAGCGATTGTGTTATCAGCAGGTTACGCAACCAGACTTTACCCCTTAACCAAGGATACCCCGAAAGGTTTGTTGCCCATTGGTAAGAAATCTATTTTGGATTTTATCACCGATGAAATTGAAACCATTCCCGAAATCGATGAGATGTTTATCATTTCCAACCATAAGTTTTTTACGAATTTTTCTGATTGGGCAAACACTCGCGAAACCCGTTTGAAAGTGACTGTGTTGGATGATAACACCACCGATGATTCCAATAAATTGGGTGCAATCGGAGATATCTGGTTTACCATTGAAAACGGAAAAATCAACGAGGATGTTTTAATTGTGGCAGGGGATAATTTCTTTACCTTCCCTTTAAATGATTATGTTGATTTTTACCGCAAAAACGGGTTTGACAGTATTTTGGTAAAAGAAATCAACGAATTAAAAGAACTGCAGAGAATGGCAAATGTGATTATGGATGAGAAAGGTCAGGTTCTGGCGATGGAAGAAAAGCCTGAAAATCCCAAGTCCAACTGTGCTGCCTTTGCATCCTATATTTACAGAAAAGATACCATTCCCATGATTGGGCAATATTTAAAAGAAGGAAATAACCCCGATGCTCCGGGATTTTTCCCTTCCTGGTTACACGATAAAAAACCGGTATATGCTTATAAATTCAGCGGAGAATGTTATGATATCGGAACTCACGAGTCTTACCGTGAGGTTTGTGAGAAATTTGGGAACAACTAAAAAAAGAGTTGATTGCATTTTTATGTGATCAACTCTTTTTCCGAAATTTTTTTGAAATTGTGAGGTGATTTTTGTGAAAAAGAATATGTTGGGACTTTTAAAAGGGCATTACGGCACTTATTTTTGTATGCTTTTTTTGATTATTGTAGCGGCAATTTTAGGGCTTTTGAATCCGTTTTTCACGAAAATCATTGTGGATGATGTGCTTTTGGGTGGAAACAGAAACTTGATTATTCCCATTGTGTTGGGCATTGCGGGAGCAACGGGAGGAAGATTATTTCTCAGATATTTTGCGCAAATGAAAATTGAAAGCATCACGCAGAATATGGTGCTTGGTCTTCGCAGACGGGGATTTCGCAAATTGATGGAATTGGATTTTGGTTACTACGATAAACATTCCACAGGCGAAACGATGACCCAAATGACATCCGATATGGATACGGTGCGTCAGTTCTTTGCGCATACCGTGTTTATGTCGCTTGAAAATATTGCCACCTTTTTAGGTGCGATTCTGATTTTGATATTTTATATCAATTTGAGATTATCTGCGGTATTATTTCTGGTGATTCCCGTGGTGAGCATTTTGACTACCTATATGGCAAAAGCGCAGAAAAAAAGGTATCGTCATCTAAGAAAAGTGCAGGCGGATTTGAACACGGTTGTCAGTGAAAATATTTGGGCACAAAGAGCGGTAAAGGCATTTGTGAGAGAAGATTATGAGAATGAACGATTGGATACAGTCAATCGGGAATTTCACAATTCTCAGATGGATATTGCCATGACCTCCCGAAAATATCTTCCTTTTTTGCAGAATATATACGGTTTTGTGCAGCTTTATATGGTGTTTGTGGGCGGTCTTCTTGTAATGAGGGATGTGATGAGTTTGGGAGAACTCATTATGTTCAACAGTATGATTTGGATGGTGACGGGACCATTAACGATGGTCGGTGCCCTGACAAACGCTGCCATCAACAGTTTTGCATCTTATGAAAAAATGATGGCACTTTTGGAAGAAGAACCCAAAATTGCCAACGGACAAGAAATAAGTGACACCTCCATTTTGGGAAAAGTGGAATTTCGCAATGTGAGCTTGTCTTATGAAGGAACCATTGCCCTTAAAAACATCAGCTTTGTGGCAGAACAAGGGATGAGAATCGGCATTATGGGGCAAACAGGTTCGGGGAAGACCACTCTCATTCAGTTGATTTCCCGTTTTTATGATCCTGATGAGGGTTCTGTTCTGATTGATGATACTCCGATTTCTAAGTTGAATTTGGATACCGTAAGAAATTCCGTGTCTGCTTCTCAGCAGGAAGTGTTCCTGTTTTCCGACACGGTGGGTGCAAACATCGCTTACGGAAATCCGAAAGCAACCGATGATGAAATCAGGCGCGCGGCACAGATTGCCATGGCAGATGAATTTATTGAAAAATTGCCGGAAGGCTATGAAACCGTGATCGGTGAACGGGGAGTTACCTTATCAGGCGGGCAAAAGCAACGTCTTGCGTTAGCCCGTGCAATCTTAAAAAATCCTGCAATTTTGGTGTTGGATGATACCACATCCGCCTTAGATTCCGAAACAGAAGAAAAAATTCGGGAGGCAATTTCCAAAAATTGCAAGGATAAAACGGTGTTTATCATTTCGCAGAAGATTTCTTCCGTGAAAGATTGTGATATGATACTGGTATTAAAAGATGGGGAACTGATTCAAAAAGGAACTCACACGGAGCTTCTTTTAAAAGAAGACGGATATTACTATGGGGTGTATTTGCACCAGTATGGAGGTGGTATCCATGGCTAAAATCAATCGGTTCCATCAGGATGAAGAATTAAAAATCAGGTTTGGCAAAAAAGAGTGGGGCATTGTTTTTGGGTATGTGAGAAAGTATTGGTGGGAACTTTTCTTAACCATCATTGTGATTGCCATCGGTGTGCTTTCTTCCACCGTGGTGCCCTACATTATGAAAATTGTGTTTGATGATGCCATCGTCAACAAAAACTATCAGCTCTTATATACCTGTGGTGGATTTTTGGCCGCTATGGTATTGGTGAACATTTTGGTATCCCGATTCAGAATGAAGCATTTGATTAAAGTGGGGCAGTCCATTATTTTCGATATCCGAAAGGACTTATTTGCCCATATTCAGAAGCTTCCGTTTGTGTTTTTTGATACCCGACCGCACGGTAAAATTTTAATTCGTGTGACCAACTACATAAACTCCTTGGCAGACTTGTTTTCCAACATTATTGCCAATGCGGTGCTGGATGTGTTATCCCTTGTTGCGGTGGTAAGCTTTATGTTTGCCATCAATGTGAAGCTCACTTTGGTTGCTCTTTGCGGGATACCCGTACTTTTAATCGTAATGCATCTGATTAAAAAGGTGCAACGGAAAATTCGAAGAACCTTTAACGATAAAAACAGCAATTTAACCGCCTACTTAATGGAAAGTATCAACGGAATCCGTGTCACTCAGGCGTTTGGCAGAAGACGAAAAAATGAACGCATTTTTACCGACTTGTCCGTTCAGGTGTATCGTTGGTGGATGAAGACGGTGGGAATTGAATTTATGATTCCGCTGAGCACCTCCTTGCTTTCGGAATTAACTGCCTGCGTGACTTATTTTGCGGCAGTAATGGTAATTTCCGGGGAAGCAATTACTGTTGGGGTGACCATTTCCATTATCAATTATTTGCGTCGTTTGTGGAATCCTATTAACAATTTATCCAATCTCTATAATCAGCTTATTACCAATATGGGATACTTGGAGAGAATTCTGGAAACCCTGGAAGAATCCGAAGAAATTAAGGATTCTCCCGACGCCTACGATTTGCCCGATATTAAAGGGGAAATCGAATACTCCGATGTGGACTTTTTATATGAAGAAGAAAAAGGCTATGTATTAAAGGATTTGAATTTTCATATCAATCCCGGAGAGCGAATTGCTTTTGTGGGGCAGACCGGAGCCGGAAAAACCACCATTGTGAATCTGTTGTCCCGCTATTATGAAATTCAGTCGGGCAGTATTAAAATTGACGGTCACGATATTCGTGATGTGGCAATGCATTCCTTAAGAAGACAAGTGGGATATATGTTGCAGGAAAGCTATATTTTTTCCGGCACCATTATGGAAAATATCCGTTACGGACGGTTGGATGCTACCGATGAAGAGGTGATTGCCGCAGCTAAGGCGGTGTGTGCCCATGATTTCATTATTCGGATGAAGGATGGTTACAAAACTGAGGTTTCCGAAAAGGGAAGCAGCCTGTCTATCGGTCAGCGTCAGTTGATTTCTCTGGCGAGAACTATGCTTTTAAATCCGAAAATTTTGGTGTTGGATGAGGCAACTGCCAACATTGATACCGAGACGGAGCAGTTAATCATTGAAGGAATCAAGCGCCTGATGCAAGGCAGAACCACTTTGATGATTGCACACCGTTTGTCCACCATCGTTGGGTCCGACAGAATTTTAGTCATCGGAGATACCAATGTGGTAGAAGAGGGAACACATGAGGAATTGTTGGCAAAAAAAGGCGCCTATTACAATTATTACACCAAGCAAACAGAAAATTAAAAGAATAAACACAACAAAAAAGAGGTTACCGATTCGGTAACCTCTTTTTAATGAGCTTGATGAATTTGATTATTCGCTGAAGTCAGAGCTAACGAGAGCAACTAAAGCTTCCAAAGCAGCTTCAGCATCGGAACCGTCTGCAACGATTTTAATGCTTGTGCCCTGAGTGATACCCAAAGAAAGAACACCCAATAAGCTTTTTGCGCTTACTTTACGTTCTTCTTTTTCAACCCAGATATTGCTTTTGAACTCATTTGCTTTCTGAATAAAAAAGGTTGCAGGTCTTGCATGCAGACCAACCGGATTCTGAACAACAACTTCTTTTTCAAACATGTTAAAAACCATCCTTACTCCATTATTGTGAAAAACAAAGCACGCTTTTACAATATGGCATAGTTTATTATATGCAGAATTTTACGTTTGGTATCTTCTGCCTGAGAAAATATCCATTCATAGTAAAATCATATCATATTTTATCGAAAAGGTCAATACTTTTTTCGGAAATTTATCAGGGAACACCCAAAAAAGGTAAAATTTACTTTTCTCTCTTTTTTAATTCCTCAAAAATTTCCTGCCAGGTAACGCCTCTGTCAAACAGCATCACGGAAAGGTGATACATTAAGTCTGCAGTTTCGTAAATAACCTCATCAGGAGCATTGTTTTTGGATGCAATAATTACTTCGGCGGATTCTTCGCCGACTTTTTTTAAGATTTTATCAATCCCTTTTTCCAGAAGATAATTGGTGTATGCACCTTCCACGGGATTTTTGCTTCTGTCCACAACGGTGTCGTAAACTCTTTGAAGAATCATTTTTTCGTTGGATTTATGCACATATTCACCATCTTCAATGCGATTGAAGAAACAGGAATATTCTCCGGTATGACAACTTACCTTGTCACCTTCCAGGGTCACTTTGATAAGCAGAGTGTCATAATCACAGTCTGCAGAAATTTCCACGATATTCTGGAAGTTTCCGCTTTCTTCTCCCTTTAACCATTCTTTTTGGCGGCTTCTGGAAAAGAATACGGTTTTTCCGGTAGCGATGGATTTTTCCAGGGTTTCTTTGGTCATATAAGCAACCATTAAAACAGCACCGGTATCATAATCCTGCACAACGGCGGGAATTAATCCATCTTCATTAAATTTTAACTTTTCTAAGTATGACATAGTAATCGAACCTTCTATCCTATAATGAGAATATTTCCGCAGAGAGTTCTGCGGAAATATTTTCATTACTGTAATTGGAATTTTAAATTATTCTGCAGTTTCTTCGGTAGCTTCGGCAGCTTCTTCAACTGCTTCTTCTGCTTTTTCTGCATCTTTATGTTCGGAGGGAGCTAACAGTTCTCTGATGCTTAAGCTTACTTTTTTCTTTTCTGCATCGATTTCGATAACTTTTGCTTCCACTTCCATACCTAAGGACAGTTCGTCTTCGGGTTTTGCAATATGTTTGTTTGCAATCTGAGAAATATGGATTAAACCGTCAACGCCGGGCAGAATTTCTGCAAATGCACCAAAGGGTACAATACGAACGATTTTAACGGTGATTACATCGTTTAAGTTTACGGTGCTTGTAAATTTGGTCCAGGGATTGTCAACTTCTTTTTTGAAACCTAAAGAAATCTTTTTCTTTTCGGTATCTAAGGATTTGATGTAAACTTCGATTTCCTGACCAACTTTTACAACTTCGGAAGGATGTTTGATTCTGGACCAGGACAGTTCGGTGATATGAACCAGACCGTCAACACCGCCGATATCAACAAACGCACCAAAGGTGGTTAAGGATTTAACGGTACCCTGATAGGTTTTGCCTTCTTCAGCAGCTGCCCAGAATGCAGCTTCTTTTTCTTTCTGTTCTGCAGCTAAAACTACTTTGATAGAACCGGTAGCTCTGTTTCTTCTGTCATCAAAATCAATGATTTTTAAAGAAACGGTTTCACCCTGCATGGTGGATAAGTCAGAAACGAATCTTAAAGATGCCTGAGAAGCAGGAACGAATACTCTTACACTGTTGACAGAAACCAATAAACCGCCTTTAATGACAGATACAACTTTCCCTTCTAAGATTGCGCCGCTTTCAAATGCTTCTTTGATAGCTGTCATGTTTAATTCGGAATCAACTTTTTTCTTGGATAACAGACAAGTACCTTCCACATCGTTGGGTTTAATAACGATTGCGTTGATTTCATCACCGATTTTAACCAGGTCAGCGGGTTTCATGCTGTTGTCGTCGGTTAATTCATCTGCCGGGATAAAGCCTAAGCCTTTGTAACCGGGGATGCTAACGCGAACTTCGGTTTCAGTGATCTGTTCAACTGTGCAAGTAACTCTTTTATTGATATGCACGGGGCTTACCAAGTACTTCTCCAGCTGTTCCTCGAATTCACTTGTTACGATTTTTTCTTCTGCCATGACTGAAATTACCTCCTCGATGCTACAGCTTGGGGTTGATGCGCCTGCCGTAACACCTACAACTTTGAAATTTGTATATAATATATTTTTTAAACTGAAATTATTGCGAATCAGCGTTTTTAAATCCTCTGCCGATTCAATGAGATAAGTATGGGGACAAACGGCTTTGGATTTTTGGTAAAGCTCCATGGTATTGGAACTTTTTTTGCCGCCGATAATAAGCATCAGGTCAGACTCTTTTGCCAACTCTTCCGCTTCGGCTTGTCTTTGCCGCGTCGCACTACATATTGTATCAAATATTGATACAAAATTACAACCTTTTTTTAAAAATTTAATGAAATTGTAAAATTTCTCTTTTTCCATAGTGGTCTGGGACACCACACTGATATGGTCATCGGGATGAATTTCCTCTTTTATTTCTTCAAAATCCATTGTAATCAGTGCGTTTTCGCAGTATCCTGAGATGCCAACCACTTCGGGATGCTCTTTTTTTCCGTAAATAATAATTTTCTGACCTTTTTGGGATTCCTCTGCCACAATTTTATGAATTTTCTTCACAAAGGGGCAGGTCAGGTCAATATAGGAGATTTTTTGCTCTTCCAACCGATTGGTAACGGTTTGCGGGACGCCGTGGGCACGGATTACCACGGTGGCATCCTTGGGAACTTGGGAAACTTCTTCCACGGTTTTGCCGCCTTTTTCTTCAATGTCTTTCATTACACGGCTATTGTGGATGAGCTCTCCCAAAAGATATAAATTCTGTTGCTCGTTTAAAGCTTCATATACTGTATCGCAGGCACGCTTCACGCCGAAGCAGAAGCCTGCGGATTTTGCAAGTTTGATTTCCATAGTTTTTCGGGAACGGCAATGATGGGATTACCGTTCATCTCCCTGTGTCAGCATTTTGGTCACAATATCCTGAAGATCTGCCATTGCCTGCTTTAAGTCGGGCTTTTCACCGTATTCTTTTAAATCAACGGGTTTCCCGAATTGCACCGTCATTTTGGAAAACCAACGGTAATTGCCCGAAATTGCAAAGGGAACCAACAGAGCGTTTCCTTTTTTGGCAATCAGGGCTGCACCATTTTTAAATTCCAGAACGGGTTCTTCGGTACGGTTACGGGTTCCCTCGGGGAACATAACCAGGGCATTGTTTGCTTCCACAATTTCGATGGCTTTTTTCACGGCACCGATATCACCGGCACCTCGTTTTACGGGGAAAGCTCCCAATTTTTTTAAAAGCCATCCAAAGGGCTTAAAAGAAAACAAAGAATCCTTTGCCATAAAACTAAGCTGACGGTTCTGAGAGATAAAAACAAGGGGAGCATCGTGATTACTGCGATGGTTTCCACAGAAAATCATACCGCCGTTTTCGGGAATGTTCTCTGTGCCGATTGCTTTTACCCGAAAAATAAAGCGATATGCAAAACGAATCAGAGCACGTTCGATTTGATATAACATAAGTCACCTCAAATAAGAGATTGGAGTTTTTCTTTGGTATGCTGATACAACGCTTGGAAAGACTCTTCCGGATTCAATTTTGTTGTGTCCAGCAAATAGGCGTCTTCTGCCTGGCGAAGGGGAGCGTATTCTCTGTTTTTATCTTGTTCGTCTCGGGAAATCATATCGGAAAGCACCTGTTCATAGGTGGAGGAATCCCCTTTTGCCTGAAGCTCTAAGAATCTGCGGTTTGCCCGTTCGGCAACATCCGCCGTTAAAAACACTTTCACATCCGCATTGGGGAACACATTGGTTCCGATGTCTCGTCCATCCATCAGGACAGGTTTTCCTTCGGCAAGAGCTCGCTGCATAGCAACCAGCATATCTCTCACAAAGGGGAGGGTGGAAATATCCGACGCACCAGTGGAAATATGAGGTTCTCTGATTTCCCGGGAAACATCAATATCGTTTAAGAAAATCTTCTGTTCCCCTTTCACGGTGCGAAAATCAATTTCCGCAGTTTCCAAAAGGGAACGAAGTTGGGGAGAATCCACTTTGGGATTGATGCCCGATTCAATGGCATACAGTGCACAGGCACGGTACATGGCACCGGTATCAATATAGGCAATATCGAGTTCTTTGGCAAGTCGTTTTGCCATGGTGGACTTTCCTGCAGCGGCAGGTCCGTCTATTGCCACAACATAGGGTTTCATGGATGAAACTCCTTTCTATACATTATTTCCGGCAAGGTAGCCGGTGGAATATGCAATCTGCAGATTGAAACCGCCCGTGTAGGCATCGGTATCAATCAATTCTCCGCAGAAATAAAGTCCTTTTACCAGCTTGGATTCCATGGTGGAGGGGTTAATTTCCTTCACATCCACACCGCCTGAGGTGATGATTGCCTCTTCGATAGGGCGTTTCCCCTTAATATGCAGGGTGAAATTTTTCAGTAAATCCAAAAGCTTCTTTCGTTCTTCACGGGTAATGGAATTGCATTGCTTCTGCGGGTCAATTCCCGAAAGGGATACCATTACGGGAATGAAACTTTTCGGGAGCAATTCTCCCAAAGAATTATGAAATGCTTTGTTGGCAAACTTTCCAAAGTCTTTTAAAAGGCGTTCGTCCAGTTGCTTTTCGTTTAAAGCAGGTTTTAAATCAATGTGTAAGGTGCAAGGTTCATCGGGAAGATGAGAGCTTGCGGAAATAATCAAAGGACCGGTCACGCCGAAATGAGTAAACATCATTTCACCGAAATCTTCAAAAATCACTTTCCCTTTTTGATTTTTCATTTTTAAGGAAACATTCCGAAGAGAAAGCCCCGATAACTCTTGTCCGTAGGTTTCGACCGTTTCTAGGGGCACTAAATTTCCGTAAAGGGGAGTGATGTGATGGCCTAAGTTTTCCGAGAAACGGTAACCGTCTCCGGTGGAGCCGGTCACGGGATAGGATTTTCCGCCCGTTGCCAGAATCACCTTATGAAATCCGGAAAGCGTGCCGTCTTTGGTTTTGATATCAAATAAATCGTCCTGCTTTTTCACGGCAGTAACGGTGGTGGAAAGCTTTACTTTTGCGCCGGACTGCTTTAAAAACAAGCGAAGTCCGTCACACACGGTGCCTGCCTTGTCGGTGATGGGGAACACACGGTTTCCGCGCTCGGTTTTCACCGCCACACCAACCGATTCCAACAGAGCAATTATATCTTCATTGGTAAAGGAATACAGGGCACTGTATAAAAAATCGGGATTTTTGGGAATGTTCATAAAAAAGTCTGAAATATCACAACGGTTGGTGATGTTGCATCTGCCTTTTCCCGTGATAAACAGTTTTTTTAAGAGCTTTTCATTTTTTTCCAGAAGAACGGTGTCGTTACCGCGTTTGGCGCTGAAGGCTGCTGCCAGAACGCCTGCGGGCCCGCCGCCGATCACTGCTACTTTTTGCTTCATAAAAACCCGATTCCTTTTTACAAGAATTTTAGATGTTATAAATGAGGAGCATCGTCGCAGGGAAGCTCCAATTTGTCATACACTTCGTATTCATCCCAGATGGCTTCCAGTTCTTCGAAGGCACTTGCCACTTCGTTTTGCTTTTTTAAAGCCAGACTGACGATAAAAGCATTCAATACGGAAAAAGGTGCCACCAGAGAATCCACGCAGGACACCATTTCGCTTCTCGCCGTCATCAAACAATCGGAAAAGGGAGCGATGGGTGATTTTTCGCTGTCGGTTAAAGCAATCACCGTGGCACCGCGGGATTTTGCAAATTCCATTGCTTTCACGGTTCTTCTGGAATAGCGGGGGAAACTGATGCCAAACACCACGTCTCCTTCTTCCACTCTTAAAATCTGCTCAAACATTTCGGACACGGAATTGGTTTGAATCAGACGGACATTGGAAAACAGAAGATTACAGTAAAAACTTAAAAAACTTGCCAGACAAGCGGAACTTCTGAAACCGATAATGTATATATTTTTGGCGTTTAACATGGCTTCGGTTGCCTTATCAAACCCGTCTCTGTTCATTGTTTGCAGAGTGGTTTTTAAGTTTTCAATATCCGAATGGATTACTTTGGAAACCACGTCCTGATTTTCCAGAGCCAAAGAAACCGATTCCATTCTGTGAAGCATGGAAGATTCACTGCGCAAATATTCCGACAAAGCGGCATTGAGCTCGGGATATCCCAGATAACCAAGTTCGGTAGCAAACCGAACCACCGTGGATTCGGATACCGAAACGGTTTCTGCCAATTTGGATGCCGTCATATTCGCAGCCTGAGCGTAGTGATTTACGAGATAATCCGCAATCCGACGCTGACTCTTGGTAAAGGTGGCAGATTGCTCTTTGATTCTGGCAAGGATGTTCATTCTTACAAACCGCTTTCTTTCATAGATTTGCACAACAGATAAAGTATATCATATTTTCATTGGGAATGCAAGGAAAATCGGAAATTTTTTTGAATTTTTGCCGAAAAGAAAAACCTGCCTTTGTCGGGCAGGTTCAGTTATGGTTGCAATTTTTTAAGTATTTGGTTCTAAAATATGCGTTTTGCACCTGCTCTGCCATAGACAAATCAACGGGAATTTTCTGCCCGTTTTGCAGAAGAATAGCATCTTTTGAGACTTCTCGCACATATTCTGCATTGACCATTATCTGCTCTCCCACGGGGAAAAATAACCGTGGTGACAGTTGTTTGGCGATTTTGTGAAGCTTTTGGCGGAATTTGATTTCGTTTCCTTGGCGGAAGCGAACGGTAAGGCTTCGTGCCTCCTGCAGGTATAAAATGTCCTCTTGTTTGTAATGGTACCGATGATTTTTATATTGAAAACAAACAGTGTCTGATTGCACGGGAAATTCTTTCAACAATTTTGGGAACTGCACGGCAAAATCGGGAAGATAACGGATTTGCCTGGTGGAAACACCGTCTTTTGGATACACAATCAGAGGAGGATGCTCCAAAGATAACAGATTTTCCGCCACCAAAGGCATTTCTTCTTCCAAAAGGAATATATCTGCATTCATTTTGGAGAAATCTTCTTCGGGAAAACAAATCAAAATATCTGCCTGCTCACGAAGTGTTGCCGAAAGATAGGAAAACCGCTCTGCCGTGTTTTGATGGAGCATCAGACATATTTTCATAACAACACCTCGTTTCTTACATCAAGGGAGACAATGCCTGCACCAGCTTTTGAAATATTCTGTGATACCAACGGATTTGTTTTAAATCGTCGGGGAGAATCTTTTTGGAGACCGCTAAGGTTTTTCGGATGTCTTCTTGAATGGTTGCCACGGTTTTGCAACCGTATAAAATCACACCGCATTCAAAATGAAGATACAAACTGCGGTAGTCCAGATTGATGGTGCCCACTGTGGCAATTTTTCCGTCTGCCACAAACATTTTGGCGTGCACAAATCCCGGTGTGTACTCATAAATATTCACACCTGCTTTCATCAGTTGGGGATAGGAAGACACCGTCATCAGATGCACATACCATTTGTCTGCAATATGGGGCGTCAGAATTGTCACCGAAATACCGCTTTTGGCAGCAAGGCAGAGGGCAGTGGTCATCTCATTGTCTATAATAAGATAAGGAGTCACAATCAGCAATTCTTTTTGTGCTTTACTGATGATATCCAGATAAATGTGCTCTCCGATGGGGTCATAACTGAATGGATCTGCTCCGTATGGTTGCAGATAGCCGTCGGATTCGGTTGGCAAATTGTGATGCTTGTAATAGCGGGAAACATCCTCGTCACCCGGGTCAATCAGATTCCACATTTCAAAAAACAGACTGATAAAGGCGTCAACGGCTTGTCCCCTGATCATCACCGCCGTGTCTTTCCAATGACCGTGAACCTCTTTTTCGTTGATATATTCATCCCCGATGTTGATACCGCCGGTGAATGCCACAGTTCCGTCAATAATCAGGATTTTTCGGTGGTCACGGTTATTCATGGTGATGGTTAAACTGGGGCGGACGGGATTAAAGATTCTTGCCGAAATTCCTGCTTCCCGCAAAGTTTTTTCGTAATGCTTCGGAAGCAACCCCCAGGAACCGCAATCATCAAAAATAACACGGACTTCCACACCTTCTGCTACCTTTTGTTTTAAAATTGCTACAATTTCATCCCACATTTTTCCGTCTGCGATGATGAAATATTCCAAAAAGATGTATTCCTTTGCCGAAAGCAGTTCTTCCTTCATTTTTTTGAATTTGTCTTCTCCCAAGGGGAAATATTCACATCCCCCGTTGGCATACAAAGGGTATCCTGCCTGTTTGACATAGTGCATCAAAGGAAGAGAGGCAGAATCGTATGATTTTGCCTCTTCCCAGAGGGTTTCGTTTTGCGATAAATATTCTTGCTTGAATTTCTGTTGAATTTCTCTGTTCTTTTTTAAACGGGAGCTTACCCGTGAGGTTCCGAAGAACAGATAAAAGATACCGCCGAACACCGGCAGAATCAGAATGGGAATCACCCAGGCAAGCTTGTATGCGGGATTTTTTTCCGAGTTAATCACGGCGATCAGCATCACCAGACTCAAAAACAGTAAAATCCCGTAAATATAGGGGAAGAAATTTGCCATTCTCCAAAGAGAAATCACTAAAAATCCAAATTGCAACAGAATCAACACCGCAATTGTGGTGGTTTTTCGGAAAATATAGCCCGATAGTTTTTTCTTCACATTACATCACCTTGAAAAATTGCCATAATGTTTCCCAAAAGGACTGCTTGGGAACATTCTCTTTGATGATTAAATCGGTTTCGCCCACGATTTCGCCATCCACTTCAAAAATCAGTTTTCCTGCAACCGCACCGGAGGTGAGGGGAACTTTCAGTTTGTAGAATTCCGCACGTCTCACAGGGTCTTTGTCATCTGTTTTTTCCTGCAGGAAGGTGAGTGCATCCTTGGGATACAGTTGAACGGAATTCGGTTTCCCGTATGCCACACTTTCCTCAGAGAACGCTTCCTCGGGATTAGTTAAGGCTGTGGTTTTATAGTTGGCAAAGCCGTAATCCAACAACCGTTTGGCATCGGTAAAACGCATTTCGCTTGTGGGGGAGTTTAATACCACGGCAATCAGTTCCATACCGTTTCGTTTGGCAGATGCACTGAGGCAGGAGCCTGCATTTGTGGTGGAGCCTGTTTTTAAGCCGGTGGCACCATCGTAGTAACGAATCAGTTTGTTGGTGTTGGTCAGCTCAAAGGTGCCGTTTCGGATGGTATCCTGCCAGATGCCGGTATAGTTTTTGGTTAAATCGTGGCTTAAAACCAGTTGGGACATGGTGGCAATATCCTTTGCGGAGGAGTAGTGCCCGTCTTCGTCAAGACCGTGGGCATTTTTGTAGGCGGTGTCGGTTAAGCCGATTTCACTTGCTTTTTCGTTCATCCGTTCCACAAAGGCTGCTTCGGAGCCGCACAGATGTTCTGCCATTGCCACGCAGGCATCATTGGCAGATGCCACGAAAATGGATTTTAGCATGGTGCCAACATCCATCACTTCGTTCTCTTTCAGATAAATCTGAGAACCACCCATTTCGGAAGCGGCGGCACTGGCTGTGATTTGGTCGGTCAAACTCAGGTTTCCCTTATCAATTTCCTCCAAAATGAGCCAAATGGTCATCAGTTTGGTGATACTTGCCATAGGACGGCGTTCGGTTTCGTTTTTACTTGCCAGAACGGTGCCTGTTTCTTTTTCAATCAAAATATAGGCAGAAGCTTCCGGCTCCGTCAGAGGTACTTGTGCAGCTGCGATTGTGGGCATGATAAAGAAACAACAAAGCAGAAAACAAAGTATTTTTTTAGAATTTTTTTTGGAATGGTTCATAATATCGGATTCCTTTCGTCCCGAGGGGGAATAGTTTCATAGTTTCAGTATATGCAAAAAGTTCTTGGATTAGAAGAAATCAATCCATGGCTTTCGGGTGGAATTTGCGGTAATCTGAAACGATTCTTGGTTTGAAATCTTTCACATAGCTTTTGGTCAATGCAATATTTTTATGCCCCAAAAGCTCCTGCACAATTTCTAAGGTTGCACCGTTTTCCATCAAGTGAAGCGCCATGCTTTTTCGAATAATGTGAGGGGTGATATCCTTTTGAATATTGGCTTTTTTGCCGGATTCTTTTAAAAACTTCCAGAGTCCCTGACGGGAAAGGGGTTCCCCTTTTAAATTCACAAACAAATAATCGTTGGTACGGGATAATTCCAGATACTTTCTGGATTGTTTCAGATACATACGAATGGCAGACAATGCACCCCGATACAATGGAACATAGCGGATATTTCCGTCTTCTTCCACGGTGAGATAGCCTTCTTTTAAGTGCACATCATCAATGCGAAGATTTAAAAATTCACCTGCTTTTAATCCTGTGGCATACAAAGTTTCCAGCATGGCACAGTCCCGATATCCTTTGATATCTTCGGTTTTGGATGAGGATATCAAACGGTCAACCTCTTCCGGGGTCAACAGTTCTTCGTGCTTTTGTGCCACGGGTTTGTTCTTTTCGTATTTCTGCCCCTTGGTGGGGTCTTCCGCAATGATTTTTTTGGTAACCAGATACCGAAAAAAGCTCCGAAGTGAAGCAATGCATCTGGAGCAGGTGGAAGGGGAACGTCCCAAATCTTTCAGATAGGTAAGGTAGTTTTGAAATTCGTTGCCGATTTCTGAAACATCCGAATATCCCCGTTCCCTGCAGAATGTGAGAAAAGCGTTCAGGTCTCTTTGGTAGGAAATCAGAGTGTTTTCTTTCATCTGTTTGGTTTTTTTCAGATATTGATAAAACCGTTTTGCCGATTGTTCCAAACCCGAATCGCCTCCCTTTTCATTGAAAATATAAAATATTATAGCATTTTGGCAGGATTTTGTAAAGAGATTTCCCGAAAAATACACATTTCTCTTTTTTTGACGGGTAAAATTGCATAAAAATATCAAAAAACCACTTGACAGACGGGAAAAAACAGTATAAAATATAAGCGGTTACATATAACCAAATTTTTAAATAGATATAGAAACCTTTCAAAAAAGGATTCCAAAAAAACAGAAAAAACCAAATTCAGTTTGTTGACATATTTTATCATAAACATTTCCCCGAAAACAGCAGAGATTTCTTGGGTAAAGCAGTATGTTTGGTGCGAGAAGTGAAAGCAGGAAGCGGTGGCTTTGATTCTTAGTGCGAAACAGATTGCAAAAAAGGAAGAAACTGAGCTGTTTTTCAACATGTTTTTGCGGGGAAGGACTGTCTTGGAACAGATGTTTTCGTTCCTTTTTGCAGGGGTTCTATATAGAAACGGAGATTGCAAATGAATCCTTATGTTGTAACAGCAATTTCCTTAGGTTCAGCACTTGTTGCATTTATTATTGCATTTCGGTTAGGTATCATATACCGTAAAAAGATTGCAGAAGCAGAAATCGGCAGCGCAGAAGAACAGGCAAAGAAGATTTTAAACGACGCAATCAAAACCTCGGAAGCAAAGAAAAAAGAAGCACTCATTGAAGCTAAGGAAGAAATTTTGAAAACCAGAGCCGAAGCCGACAAAGAAATCAAAGAACGTCGGAATGAGGTTCAAAAGATGGAAAAGCGTAATATGCAGAAAGAAGAACATCTGGATAAAAAGCTGGAAACCATCGAGAAAAAAGAAGAAAACCTGAAATTAAGAGAAAAACAGCTGGAAGAAAAAATTGAATCTACCAACGAAATTCAGAAACGTCAGTTGGAAATCTTAGAAAAAATTTCCGGTTTAACCAAAGAAGAAGCAAAAGAATACCTCATTAAAAACATTGAAGATGAGGTTCGTGTGGAAGCGGCTCTCAAGATTAAAGAAATCGAAGAGACCACCAAAGAAACCTGTGATGAAAAAGCAAGAGAAATCATCACCGGTGCCATTCAGAGATGTGCATCCGACCATGTTTGTGATGTTACCGTGTCTGTTGTGGCATTGCCCAGCGAAGATATGAAGGGCAGAATCATCGGCCGTGAAGGCAGAAACATCCGTTCCTTAGAACAGATGACCGGTATTGATTTCATCATTGATGATACCCCCGAAGCAGTTATCTTAAGCGGATTTGACCCGGTTCGCCGTGAGGTTGCCCGCTTAACCTTAGAAAAACTGATTCAGGACGGCCGTATTCATCCTGCAAGAATTGAAGAAATGTTCCATAAATCTCAAAAAGAAGTGGAACAGACCATCAAAAAAGCAGGGGAAGGCGCAACCTTCGATGTTGGTGTGCATAACATTCATCCCGAACTGGTTCGTCTGTTGGGACGCTTAAAATACAGAACCAGTTATGGTCAGAATGTGCTTCAGCACTCCATTGAAGTTGCTCAGATTGCAGGCTTAATTGCAGGAGAACTCGGTATTGATGTAACTCTGGAAAAACGTGCAGGTCTGCTTCACGATATCGGTAAATCCATCGACCACGAAGTGGAAGGTTCTCACATTCAGATTGGTGCAGATGTGGCTAAAAAATACAAAGAAGATGCTGTCATCTTAAATGCGATTATGGCTCACCACGGTGACGTGGAACCCGAAAGCACTATCGCTTGTATCGTTGCGGCTGCGGATGCGATTTCCGCTGCAAGACCCGGCGCAAGACGTGAAAATATTGAAAACTATATCAAACGTCTGCAGAAACTGGAAGAGCTTGCAACTTCCTTCAACGGCGTAGAACGTGCCTTTGCAATTTCCGCAGGCCGTGAAGTGCGTGTTATGGTGAAACCCGACGATATCAACGACGAAGCAATGATTTTAGTTGGTAGAGAAATCGCTAAGAAGATTGAAAGCGAAATGGAATATCCCGGTCAGATTAAGGTAAATCTGATTCGTGAAACCCGCGTAGTTGATTTCGCGAAATAAGACGGCTCGATAAAAAGACATAGAGCGCAAAAGGCATAGGTTTTTCCTATGCTTTTTGTTTTGTAAGGTGAAAATTTGTTGGCACAAATTTTGATTGGAAATGCCTTTTGCTATCCACAAACCTCACCGCTCGGCGTACCGTTATGCTGTACGCAGTACTACGCCTTCTGGTAACTCCTGCGGGTTCGGTTTCTTGATGATGCATCGGTTTTTCTGCACCTGAGGAATGAGTCTCTGCAAAACAGATTTCAAAAGCTTCGGGTTCGATTTCCAAAATTCTGCATCCTTTTCGCATCTTTTCAATTTACCATTTACTATAAGAAAAAAACCGAGAGCAATTTGCTCTCGGTTTTTTATTTAAGATTATGATTAGCCTTCGATTACGATTTCAATTGCTGCGCTCTGGGGAGGCAGGCTGAAGGTGGCAGCTTCTGCATGAGAGCCGGAGATTTTCATGCCTGTTTCCAAGTCACTCAGTCTGTATAATCTTCTGTTCATAGCGTGATGAATGTTGGTTTCTTCGGAAACATTTAAGCGAAGGTCACCATTTTCGGTTTCAACCAGCACGAAATCTTCGCCAACTTCTTTCACGGTGCCTGCGAATGCAACGCTTGCGATTTCAACGGGGAATACTTCTTCATACAGTTCAACGCTCATCACATTTTTTGCAACTGCCTGAGCAGGTAAGCTCATGGATACTGCGTTATCAACGTATTCTACCATAAATTCGGAACCGTTTTTGATGTCTGCCAAGCCGATGCCCTGGAAGATGGTTTCTTCAGTAAAGGTTACTTCCACTTCGCCTAAGGTTTCATCCATTACCAGCAGTGTGTTTTCTTTCACATCTTCGATAGCGGTTACAAATTTGTAGTTATTTTCCACTTTTTTGGGGTCGGTAATTCTGATTTCGCCGTTTAAGTCAATTTCACAACCGGTACCTTGCAGAATGTTTTCCACAAAGCTTACGGGCACATAGGTTCTGTCATCTACCAGCTGAGGAGCAATTCCTAAGCTCATAGGAGCCATTTTGGAGAAGGTGTATTCATCTTTGGTGGGATACATGGTGATATAGTGAACACCTTTGGTTAAAGTAATCATAGTGGTTTTTGCATCGTAGCCAACTTCGTAGCCCAATGCTTCACACAATGCTCTTAAGGGAAGCATTACGTTTTCGCCATCCACATAGGTGTCTGCATTTAATACCGCTTCATTTACAATCATTTTGTAAACGGGTTTGGTTTTGGGGGTGTAGGCTTCAAAGGGTGCGGAAATGGTCATAATGTCACCCTGAATGGTTTCGGTGCCGTCGTGATTGTATTCAGCGAACGCTGCGCCGGTAGCTAAGGTTGCAGTCACTAACAGTCCTGCGGTTAAGGTTTTGAAAGTTTTTTTCATGGGGGTTCCTCCATCTATTTTATTTTTTTATACTGTATTGATGCTGTGTATGTATTGCATCTTGCGTTTTACGTTTTCTAAGACGAAGGATTTATCAAAAAAGTTCCCGCATTTTTTAAAATTTTGAAAAAAAATATTCGGGGGTTGCAAAATCGGAACAATTATATTATAATGTATAGGTTATGATAAGGAGAATCAAGTTATGGAGCGCAAACAAAAAATTCAGTTATCGGATCATTTTACATATAAAAGATTATTGCGGTTTACCTTTCCGTCTGTGGTGATGATGGTTTTCACCTCTCTCTACGGTGTGGTGGACGGCATTTTTGTGTCCAATTATGCAGGAAAAACCGCCTTTGCAGCTATCAATCTGGTGTGGCCCGTGGTGATGATTTTAGGGTCGCTCGGCTTTATGTTCGGAACGGGCGGCAGCGCCTTGGTAGCAAAAATATTGGGAGAACAAAACAAACAATATGCAAACCGTGTGTTTTCTGCCATCGTATATACGTCCCTGGGACTGGGGATTCTGCTCAGTGTACTTGGACTTTTGTTTATCCGTCCTATTGTGGCGATGCTTGGCGGGGAGGGGCAACTTGCAAAAGACGGCGTTTTGTATGGAAGTGTGTTGTTTTCTGCGGTGTTCACCTTTATTTTGCAAAATGAGTTTCAGTCCTTTTTGGTGGTGGCGGAAAAGCCGAAAATGGGGCTTTGGGTCACTGTGGCGGCAGGATGCACCAACATTCTTCTGGATTATATTTTAATCAGAATTCTCGGTTGGGGACTTTTGGGAGCAGCTTTGGCAACCGCTCTTTCTCAGGTGGTTGGATTTTTGATTCCCATGGGATATTTCCTGTGGAATAAAAAAGGGGTATTAAAGTTGGGAAAACCCGGTTGGTGCCCTCGTGAACTCTTAAAATCCTGCGCCAACGGTTCTTCGGAAATGCTTTCCAATATTTCCCTGTCTTTGGTGAATATTTTATATAACTTTCAGTTTCTTGCCATTGCAGGAGAAGACGGACTTTCTGCCTACGGGGTAATGATGTATATCAATTTTGTGTTTGTGTCTGCTTTTTTGGGATACTCTATGGGCGTTGCTCCCGTGATCAGTTATCATTTTGGTGCCAAAAATACAGACGAATTGCATAATTTATTCCGAAAGAGTCTTTTGGTGTTGTCTGTTTGCTCGGTGATGATGTGTTTATCGGCAGAGCTTTTAAGCGCACCCCTTTCCGCTATGTTTGTCGGTTTTGATGAAAATCTTTATCAGATGACCTGCCGCGGATTCAGAATTTATTCCGTGTCCTTTTTGCTTTCGGGATTCAACATCTTCGCATCGGCGTTTTTTACGGCTTTAAACAACGGTGCCGTCTCGGCGGTTTTATCCTTTTTAAGAAGTCTTGTATTTCCTGTGCTTACGGTGTGGATTATGCCCTTATTATTTGATTTGGACGGCCTGTTCGGCGCGGTAATCGGCACGGAAATCCTGGCGCTTGTTGTGACCATTTTGTTTTTGGCGGCATACCGAAAACAGTATCAATATTAACTTCCGATTGTATGGTGTAAAACAAGACAACAAAAATCGACTAAAAAAACAAACAGTTTGTCCGAATTTGCAAATACAAAAGAAACAGAATGAGCTATACTGAAGGTAATGAAAAATTATTTGAATTTTGGAGGTATTCCCATGAACCCGACAACTTTAGTAGTAATGGCGGCAGGTTTAGGCAGCCGTTACGGTGGATTAAAACAGATTGACCCCATCGGTCCCAGCGGAGAAATCATCATTGATTATTCCGTATTTGATGCGGTAAAAGCAGGTTTTTCCAAAGTGGTATTTATCATTAAAAAAGAAAATGAAGAAATTTTTAAAGAAGTAATCGGCAACAAACTGGAAGGCGCCATTGAAGTGGCTTATGCATTCCAGGATGTGGATGATATTCCCGGCGGCAATACATACGGCAGAGAAAAACCCTGGGGTACCGGCCATGCGGTATTGGCTGCAAAACCCTATGTGGATACTCCCTTTGCAGTAATCAATGCAGACGATTTCTACGGCAGCACCACCTTTAGCGGTCTGCAGAAATTTTTGGAAACTGTTTCCGATAATGACCGTTACCAGTATGCGATGATGGGCTTTATCTTAGAAAACACCTTAACCGATAACGGTTCTGTTGCAAGAGGTATCTGCGAAGTTTCCAAAGACGGTTTGTTGGAAAAAATCACCGAACGCACCAAAATTCAGAAATTCGGTAACGAAACCAAATATGAAGAAGACGGTGAATGGACCACCATTCCCGAAGGAAGCTATGTTTCTATGAATACCTGGGGCTTTACTCCCAGTATTTTTGATGAACTGGAAAAAAGACTTCCCAAATTCTTAGAAGACAGCAAGGATAATATCTTAAAAGCAGAATACTTCCTGCCCTCCGTTGTGGATGAATTAATCCGTGAAAACAAGGCAGATGTTAAGGTGTTGCCCTGCAACGAAAAATGGTACGGTGTTACCTACAAAGAGGATAAAGAACCCGTTATGCAAGCAATCCGCAATATGGTGGATGGAGGCATTTATCCTTTAAATCTTTGGAAATAAAACAGGATAAGGTCGTGCTAAAAGAGAAAGCAGATATAAGAACAATAAAATTGTTCTTATATCTGCTTTTCAGTTCGAGTTTTTATTCTTCTCGAAAAGACGGACTTCTTAGACAAAGTTGTGGTTATTTGGGAAATACAGTTGTTGCTTCATTTGTGACTTTGTCATCAATGAAGTATCGGTACGTTTTTAAACCATTTGGAAGTCCTTTTACAACAATTGAAAATTCACCTGTCCAGCTATCAAATGTGAATTTTGAAGAACCATTGTAATCTCCAACAATATCTCCTGGTTTTGCTCCGTAGAATTTTTTATTATTTACTACGACGCCATAATCTTTTCCTATGTAGTTCGCTTTTATGCGAGCAGCAAAAACTAATGTACCATTTTTTGTGTTATCAACCTCTGTAATGTTTTCAATGCATTCATAAGTAGGTATATGATTCATATGGGTTGTTGCATAGGGCAAGGTGAAAACAAAAATTTTGTTTGAAGTTATTTGATTCCACTGTTCTTGAGTTCCTGTATAATAGACATCGGTTAAGTTTGCACAACCATCTAAACCGGAAGTTGTTATATCTACGACTGTGTTTGGAATTGTAATGCTTGTTAAACTACCGCAATTAACAAAGGCATCACACGCAATATTTTTGGTATTTTGTTTGATTTCATAAGCACCGTTTAAATTGCTTTTGGCTTTTATCAAATGATTTCCAATATATAGAACATCGTTTTCCCAATTTTGTTGATTGTCATAATATGAAGTTCCATAGAATGCGTCGATACCTATACTTGTTACATTGTCTGAAGTTACGATATTGGTTAGATTTTTGCAAGCGGAAAATGCATAGGGCTCTATGCTGGTTACACTTTTTGGAATAGTGATATCTCTTAAACTTGTGCAGTAAAAAAATGCATGTTCACCGATTTTTGTTACACCATTGGAGATTGTGACATCGGATAGCATGCTACAATCACAGAACGCATAAGCTTCAATGCATTCTACATTGCTTGGAATCAATATTTTTGATAATGAGCTGCAATCGTCGAATGCACGGGTTGGTATTGTTTCGATGCTGTCTGGAATTGTGACACTTGTTAAATTGTCACAATCAGCAAATGCAGCTGCAGCTATGCAACGTGTGTTTTCTTTAATTTTGTATGTTCCGGTTAAATTGTTTTTTGCTTCTATTAGATAATCTCCAATATACAGAACACCGTTTTCCCAGTTGTCTTCGTTGTTGTAATAACCACTGTTAAGAAAAGCACTTTCTTCAATATGGTTTATACGATCTGACATAGTGATTGAAGTTAATCGAGTACAATTTGAAAATGTGTTTTCAGATATGTTAGTCACACCACTGGGTATCGTGATACTTGTTAGATTGTTGCAATCAGCAAATGCGGCTGCAGCTATGCAGCGTGTGCTTTCCTTAACCTCATATGTTCCAGTTAAATTGCTTTTTGCTTTTATTAGATAATCTCCAATATACAGAACGCCGTTTTCCCAATTATCCTCGTTGTTATAATAACCACTGTTAAGGAAAGCATCTTTTCCTATATATGTTATACTATCAGGAATATCAATGCTTGTTAAGCGATCGCAATCTTCAAATGCTCCGCTGGATATAGCTTTCACTGGATAACCCGTTATTTCATTAGGTATGGTGATATGATCCTGATTTGGGCAGCTTGCAATAGATACTCCGTCGCTCGAAACGGAGCAGTAATAACCGTTCCACAGAACTAAATAGGCTGATGCTGGAGTAACAACGAAGAGTGCTATTATAACAGACATCATAAAGATTGACAATAGTCTTTTTTTCATTTTGTAACCTCCCAAAAAATAATTCTTATGCTTTGTTTTCCAGATATGGTAACTATAGCATGTTTTTTTTTGATTGTCAATACTGTTACTATTAAGCAACTTGTAAAGGATTGCAATTTGGGATTCAATATGGAACTATACAGTATTTTACGGAATTAACAAAAGTGTTGAGGAAGTTTTGAAAATGGGGTTGACAAATTGTTACAAATGTGTTACAATAACTATGGTCGTATGTTTGCGTACGGATGCCGAACCTGTTTTGAGCAAATCAGTTTTTATAAAAAAAGCGATTTGTTTGTGGGATTTTTAATACCCGTAAAAATCCGTTTTTCTGTCAGTTTGGTTGGTATGCCGTGCAATACTATGAAAGGAGGGAATGCTGGATTGCGTAAAAGTTTCGTAGCATTCGTAGGGGTCCTTGTACTGTTATTGATTTGTTCGACTTCTGTTTTTGCAGAATCCCGTTATGTTACTGCCAGCGTGTTAAACATCAGAAGCGCCCCCACCACAGAAAGTGAAGTAATCGGCAAGGTTGTTGCCGGTGATGAACTCTGGATGTTGGAAATCGTTAATGATAATTGGGTAAAGGTTGCGCTTGGTGAAGAGCGTCAGGGCTATGTTGCAAGAGCTTATCTTGCGGTTTCCCGTGATGCGGTTCGTTTAGGTTCCCGCAGCGGAAAAAGACCTGTTGGCGAACCTTCTGTTGTGGAATATGCAAAGCAGTTTATCGGTGTCCCCTATGTTTATGGCGGAAGCAGCCCGAGCGGCTTTGATTGCTCAGGTTTCGTAAGATATGTTTACAGCCATTTCGGTGTAGAATTAACAAGAACCAGTTACAGTCAGGTTCATGAAGGTACTTATGTGCCCAGATCCGAGCTTATGCCCGGAGATTTGGTATTTTTCGGAAGTGCAGGAAATGTTCATCACGTTGGTATTTATGTTTCCGACGGGAATTTCATTCATGCGCCCACTCCCGGAAAAACTGTCAGAATCGAAACTCTTGACAGCGGTTATTATAATGACAGATATTATACCGCAAGAAGAGTGAGATAACAAACGACCGTAATTACAAAATGGATACGAAAAAATACTGTGGGAGCAATCCGACAGTATTTTTTCTTTCAATTAGAAAAAAAGGAGGTGACGGTTTTATGAAAAAACAAGAAACAAAGAAAAAAGAACAACCTTTTTCTTTTACCGGGGAAGAGATTTTATTGGCAAAGGATACCTTGGAAAAACTGCTTTTGTGGTACCAAAAAAGTCATCGGGATTTACCCTGGCGCAAAACCCGTGACCCCTATTGCATCTGGATTTCCGAAATTATGTTGCAGCAAACCCGTGTGGAAGCTGTGAAAGAGTATTACCGTCGCTTTCTGGAGGCGTTGCCAACTGTGCAGGCTTTGGCGGAGGCGGAGGAAGAGCAGGTGTTAAAGCTCTGGGAAGGACTTGGCTATTACAGTCGTGCAAGAAACCTAAAGAAAGCTGCTTGCCATATTATGGAACAACACGGCGGTGTGTTTCCCTCTGATTGGGATTCGGTTCGGAAATTGCCCGGCATCGGGGATTACACCGCAGGTGCCGTTTTATCCATTGCATTCGGACAACCCGTTCCTGCCGTGGATGGTAATGTGCTTCGGGTGTTGAGCCGTGTGTTTTATGATGAATCGGATATTCTGGACTCAAAAACAAAAAATCGTATGACGGAGCTTTTAAGACAAGTGTATCCCAATGAATTTTGTTCCGAGGTAACTCAAAGTTTGATGGAACTTGGTGCAATGGTTTGTGTTCCCAACGGAGAACCAAAATGTGAGGAATGTCCTCTTTTGAAAATTTGCAGAACCAAAGCGATGGATGCTACCGATGTAATTCCCGTAAAATCCAAGAAAAGTGCCCGTAAAATTGAACAGAAAACCGTGTTTATCCTGCAAGCCGAAGAGAAAATTGCCATTCGCAAACGAACCCAAAAAGGTCTTCTTCACGGAATGTGGGAGCCGATAAATGTTTGCGGACATTCTTCCGAAAGAGACGTAAAAAAACTTTTTCCCGAGGCAACAGAGATTCAAAAAGTCGGCACTCATCGGCATATTTTTACTCATATAGAATGGGATATGGTGGGATATTTGGTTGTGTTGCCCGAGCCAATGGGGGATTATCAATGGGTGACCCGTGAGGAACTGGCGGAAACCTATGCTATCCCAAAGGCGTTTCAACCCTTTTTTAAATAAACTGAAAAAGTGAGCTTGCAAGATTGCAACAGCTCACTTTTTTTATTGTATAAACGGCTTTTTATATCCATATAATCAAATGAGAAGATATGGGAGTGGATTTTATTGAAAAAACGGTTCAAAAGCTTATGGTTCCAATTGGTTTTGGTTGGGATTTTATTGATTTTATTTCATAAAATATTAAATGACGGCAATTTTATCACCTTGTTTTTCAAACGGATTTTCCGCGTGTTTCGTCCTTTTGTTATCGGGGGCGTGATTGCGGCACTGTTTTATAAGCCATGTCTGTTTTTTGAAGAACGGTTTCACACCCATTCTAACCGTTTTATCAGACATCACGCCACGGGGCTCGGAGTGGGTGCGGTTTACGCTATCGCGGTAATTGCATTGTGGTTGACCTTGCAGGTGGTTTGGCCTGCGGTAAGTGTTAATCTGGAGGGACTTATCAGAAATTTTCCCGATTATTATAAAAAGGGACTTCGGTTTTTGGAAGAAAACGGAGTGCTTTCATCCTTTGCTTTTTCCGAGAAACTGACAACTTTTTTGGAACAACTGTTCTCGGCGAATTCCATCAGTCGTTATGTGGGATATCTTTCGGATATGGCAAATTCGTTATTTGCGGTGCTTAGCGGTCTTGTGGTGTCTGTTTATATGCTTTTGGAGAGAAAACCGCTATTGTGCCTCGGGAAACGGATTGTGGCACTTGCAGTCAGACGAACAGACAGATACACGGTTTTTTCCAAGTTGAAAAAATTGGGGAATCTGTTTTATTCCTACTTTACGGGGTTGGGGCTTGATGCCTTGATTGTGGGTGTGTGCTCGGTGATTTTGTTTTGGGTATTTAAGGTTCCGTATGCTTTTTTATTCGGTGTGTTTGCGGGGCTTTGTAATCTGATTCCTTTTTTTGGTCCCGTTGTGGCGGCGGGAGTGATTTTTTTATTAAGCTTCTTATCTGTGGGGCTTGCAAAAGCTCTTTGGATTTTGGCGATACAGATTATTTTGGGGCAGATAGATTCTAATTTGATTCAACCGAAAATCATCGGCCATTCTGTGGGAATCAGTCCGTTTTGGGTGATTGTTTCGGTTCTTGTGTTCGGAGAACTGTGGGGAGTTTTGGGAATGATTGCAGGAGTTCCCATTGTGGCGGTGGCAAGATTTTGCTTTTTTGAACTGGAAGAAATGCGCTACGAATAAAAAAATACACAGAATCATTGGATTCTGTGTATTTTTACGCCTTATTTATTGGGGAAATATTGGAATAAATTGCATTTAATCATACCATTATAAAGTTTTCGTTTTTTATCGGAGAATTTGCCGTAATAATCCTCAAATTTTTCTTCGGGGGTCAACACAAATGCAGACCATCCGGGCAGCTTTTTGCGGAAGACTTGCCCCATCTGTTTATAAAGCAATCTGCAGGCTTCTTCGTCCAGTAATCGCTCTCCGTAGGGAGGGTTGCAGACGATGGTTCCTTCCTCATAAGGCGGCTTGAAATCTGCCACATCTTTTTGGGAAATTTCCATCAAATCAAAGGTGCCGGACAGTTTGGCATTATGAGTAGTCAGTGCCACCGCATTGGGGTCAATATCCGAGGCTAAGATTTTCAGTTTGGAATCGATTCGGATAAGGCTTTTTGCCTCGGTTTTGGCATCTCTCCACACTTTTTGGGGAATTTGCGGAAAATACATTGCCGAAAAATCACGGGTTAAGCCGGGGGCAATGTTTTTTGCAATCAATCCTGCTTCAATGGGGATGGTTCCCGACCCGCAGAACGGGTCTGCAAACACACCGTCATAGCGGAAACGGCTTAAGGTGACAATGGCTGCAGCGATGGTTTCTTTGAGCGGTGCCTGATTGGAATTTCTGCGGTATCCTCGTTTATGTAAGGGTTGTCCCGAAGTGTCTATCATTAAGGTTAAAACATCTTTCATAAGAGAAAATTCCACCTGATAGAGCACTCCCGATTCGGGGAAATAGCTCTGATGATATGCACCTTCCAACGAACGGACAATGGCTTTTTTAATCACCGATTGGCAACCGGGTACGCTAAACAGTTTGGATTTTAGGGAATAACCTTTTACGGGGAAGGAATCGTTTTTGCCAATCCAGTTTTTCCAGGGAAGACTTTTGGTAAAATCAAAGAGTTCATCGAAGGTGGTAACCTTTTTTTCACCCATTTTGATTAAGATTCTTTCACCGCAACGAACCCAGAGATTGCATCGTGCAATGGCGGCTTCGTCTCCTAAAAAAGTCACTCTGCCGTCGGCAACTTCGGTGACCTCATAGCCTAATTTTTTCACTTCTTTGGAAACCAATGCTTCCATTCCGAATAAGGTTGTGATAATCAGTTCCATACTTATTTTACCAAAGTGAATCCTGCATCTTCAATCGCTTCTTGGATGGTATCCATAGATACTTCCTTGGTGCAGGTTAAGGTTGCGGATTTTTCTTCTAAATTCACGGTTGCGCTAACGCCGTCAAGCTCGTTTAAGGCATTTTCTACCCGACGGGAACAATGAGCACAGCTCATACCTTCTATATAAATAATCTTTTCCATAAAAAAGCACTCCTTTTTTTGTATAATTAAAATCATTATAACACAGACTTTTACAAAAATCAATCGGGCACAGAAAATCTGTGCCCGATTTTTTAAGATTTTGGATAATTTTTTTGTAAATAAGCAACAATTTGTTTGCCTGATTCAACAAGCAAAGCCTCATTTTCCCCTTCCAGCATGACCCGATACAATGGCTCTGTTCCGGAGGGACGAAGTAACACTCTGCCTCGTTCTCCGAGCCTCTTCTTAATGTCTTCCAAAATTGCGAGAAGATTGGCATCCGTTGGAATTTTCGCTTTGGCATCGTCTGCAATTTTCACATTATACAAAACCTGAGGAAGCTTCTTCATAACTGAGGAAAGTCGGGAGAGAGGCTCTTTCTGTCTTGCAAGAATTTCTGCCATTTTAAGAGCTGTTAAAATCCCGTCTCCCGTGACCGTATCTTCGGAAAAAATAATGTGTCCTGATTGCTCTCCGCCCAGGGAATATCCGCCGTTTTTTAGTTCTTCCCACACATAACGGTCGCCCACTTTGGCGGATACAACCGAGATACCTTGTTCTTTGGCAAATAAGCTTAGCCCTAAGTTGCTCATAACGGTTGCTACCAGGGTGTTTTGCTTTAGTTTGTTGTGTTGCTTCATATCGAGTGAGAAGATAGCAAGTGCCTGGTCTCCGTCCACCTCGTTGCCGAATTCATCGCAGAATAAGGCACGGTCGCCGTCACCGTCAAAAGCAATTCCGAAATCGGCACCTGTTTCTTTGGTGAAACGGCAGATGTTTTCCAAAACGGTGGAACCGCAGTTTTGGTTAATGTTGATGCCGTTGGGTTTGTTGGCTGTTGTAAAAACTTCGGCACCCAACTTTTGGAAGACTGTTTCTGCAATTCCTGCGGTGGCTCCGTTGGCGCAATCCAATGCAATTTTCATGCCCGCAAAATCAGAAGAAACCTTGGAAATAAGCCAATTGATATAATCCTCTTTGGCGTTGGGAGAGGAAAGAACGGCTCCGATGCCGTTTCCCGTGGGAGATGCAATTTCGGAGCCGTTTTTTACAAGTTTTTCAAGGATATTTTCAATTTCGTCCGGAAATTTTGTGCCGTTTTTATCAAATAATTTAATGCCGTTATATTCTCTGGGATTATGGGATGCGGACACCATCATTCCGCCGTTGCAGTGGTATTGTTTGGTCAGAAGACTGACGGCGGGAGTCGGCAAAACGCCTAAGAGAATTACATTTCCGCCGACGGATAAAATTCCGCTTACCAAGGCAGCTTCCAACATATCGGAGGAATTTCTGGGGTCCTTTCCGATGGCGATTGTCGGTTGGTTGTTCTCTTGGTTTAAGTGGTGGGTGATTGCCCGTCCCACATCGTATGCCAAAGGACAGGTCAACTCCTCGTTTGCAATTCCTCTGATGCCATCGGTACCAAACAATTTTCCCATATTGTGTCCATTACTCCTTTATTACTAAGATTTCATGCAACACATCATCGTAGCTGAAAGCAATCACGGTATCACCGTCTTCAAACCGACTGTCGGTGATTTCCATAAAATCGGAAAGCGCAATCTTTCCGTTGGGCTTCATTTCATACACAGAAACATCTTCGCTCACGTCATAAAGCTTTTCGGTATCTCCTGCCAGAGAAACCAAATCAACGGCTTTTTGCTTGTAGGTTTCCTTTACTGTACCCACGGCAATGTGTCTTTTGGTAGTATTGCCGATGGTTAAGAGTTCTATACGGTTTTCCTGGGGAAGATTTTTTGCATTTAAACCAATGCTTACATGGATGACTTCATCCCAAAAATTACGGGAATAGGACAACACATCACCGGGGTCAATGAGGTTGTCGGCAGCGTAATCGCTTTTTACGATGGTAACATCTTCATCAAGCAGAAGTGTGGTCTCCTTTCCGTCCTGCCAGCCTTCCACTTTTGTGATAAGTTCGTTATGTTCGTTTGTCACGACGGATACACGGGATACCACGAAAAAGTAGTTGTTGGTTTTGAGGTCTTCTTTTTCGGTTTCATCGTCTGTTTCGGGAGCTTTGTAATTTAGTGCCCGTTCCAGAACGGTTGCGATTTCTGCACGGGTGATTTCTTTATGAGGACCAAAGGTTCCGTCGGGATATCCGTTTAAAATTTCTTCACGGTTTAAAGCTTTTACGGCAGCGAGGTAGTTAGTTCCAACGGCATCCTGATCACGGAAGGAGAGGGATTTATCCATGGGAGAATTGGTCAGTTTCAATCCTGCGTAGATAGCGTATGCAACTTCCTGACGGGTGATGTTCCGGTTGGGGAAAAAATGTTCCGATTCGATGAAATAACCGCCGCTTTTTACAACATAAGGATAGAACCAGTCATCTTCCGAAACATCCTCATAGGACATGGTTGTTTTATTGCCGAACATCCCTATGATCAATTTGGTGAATTCCGCACGGGTAATGCTTTTTTCGGGAGCAAAAGTGCCGTCGGGATATCCGTTGATATAGCCTTTTTCGGATAAGGTTGTGATTGCGGATTTTGCCCAGTCATAATCTTCTGTTACATCGGGAAACGCAAACACGGGAATACTTACCATGGAGGCAATCAGTATGTAGGCTAACAAGTGTTTCAATATTTTCATAGAATATATTCCTTTCTGAGTGTTTTTCGGAATTTTGGACGGATGCAGGTGGAAAAATGTTCCGCTTTTTAAAAATTCAAATGATGATAATTGATTATAACTGAAAAACGGAGTTTTTGTCAATAATAAAGTGAGAGAAATTGAAATTAAGTTTATTAAAAAAGGAGCAAAAACATGTGGGTATTCATCGGCAAAACCGCATTGATGTATGTGGTGGTCAATATCGCAATGCGGTGTATGGGGAAACGGCAGGTGGGGGAGTTGTCCACCTCGGAGGTGATAGTGGCGTTTTTAATATCGGAGGTGGCATCGGCACCCCTTAGTAACCCCGATGTTTCCGTTTGGATGAATATTGTTGTGATTTTTGTGTTGGTACTGATGGAAATTCTCTATTCTTATCTTGGCATCAAATGGCCCTTTTTTCGGACGATAACTCAGGGCAGACCCACCGTGATTATTGAAAACGGAACCATTTTGGAAAAATCACTTTTAAAAAACCGTTTGTCGATTGCGGAGCTGAATGAAGAACTGAGGCTTAAAAATGTCAATATTTCGGATGTGTATCTTGCCATTATTGAAAACAACGGCCAATTAAGCATTATTCCCACCAATGCGGCGTCGGGGGTGACCAGAAGTGATTTGGGGGTGTGTGTGAAGGAATCTCCCCAGGATTTTGCCGTGATTATTGACGGGAAAATTTTTGAAGATAACTTAAAGCGAGTGGGGAAAAACAAAGAATGGGTGGATGCGTATCTTCGCTCCCGAAACGTCTCATCCGCAAGGGAAGTTCTTGCTTTGTATGCGGATAAAAACGGTGCCACTTTTTTCCAAAAAAAATTACCCAAACAAGATAACTTGAAAAAACTGTTCAAAACGGCAAAAAAAGTTGAAAAAAAATAAACAAACTTGTGTAATTCTTAGGTTGACAAAACAAAAAATGTGTTGTATAATGTAATAGAAAAAATGGCATAGGTGTAAAACCACCTGTGAACACTTTACAATCCATGCAAAGCATTCTGCTCCCAAAGGGGCAAAAATGCATTTGCTTCACACAATAGTAAAACAGAAAAGAGGATGATTAACATGGCATTTAAAAGTGGTATCTGGGAATCAGAAATCAATGTCAGAGACTTCATTTTAAACAACTACACCGAGTACACCGGCGACGAAAGCTTTTTAGCAAAACCCACCGAACGTACTACCAAATTATGGGACGAGCTTTGCGAACGTCTGAAAGTGGAAAGAGAACGCGGCGGTGTTTATGATATCGACGAACAGACCATTTCCACCGTATCTTCTCACAAACCCGGTTATATTGACCAGGAATTGGAGCAGATCGTTGGTGTGCAGACCGATGAACCCTTAAAAAGAGCAATTATGCCCTTCGGCGGTATCCGTCTGGTACACACTTCTTTAGACGCATACGGCAAAAAACTGGATCCTGAAGTTGCAAACATTTTCAAATATCGTAAAACTCATAACGACGGTGTATTCGATGCTTATACCGATGAAATGAAAAAAGCACGTCACACCGGTATCATCACCGGTCTGCCCGATGCATACGGCCGTGGCAGAATCATTGGTGACTATCGTAGAGTGGCTCTGTACGGTGTGGATTACTTAATCGAGCAAAAAGAAATTGCGAAAAAGAAAATCAACCCCGTAATTATGGACAGCCCCCACATCCGTTTGAGAGAAGAAATCTCCGAACAGATTCGTTCTTTAAAAGAACTCAAAGTAATGGCTGAAAGCTACGGCTTTGATATTTCCAAACCTGCAACCAACGTAAAAGAAGCTATCCAGTGGTTATACTTCGGTTACTTAGGCGCAGTTAAAGAACAGAACGGTGCTGCAATGTCTTTAGGTAGAGTTTCCACCTTCTTAGACTGCTATGCAGAAAAAGACTTGGCGGAAGGCACCTTCACTGAAGAAGAAATTCAGGAATTTGTTGACCATTTCATCATGAAATTGAGAATCGTTCGTTTCTTACGTACTCCTGCTTATGATGAATTATTCTCCGGTGACCCCACCTGGGTTACCGAAGCAATCGGCGGTATGGCAGAAAACGGCAAAAGCTTAGTTTCCAAAATGTCTTACCGTTTCTTGCACACCTTAACCAACTTAGGCCCTGCTCCCGAACCGAACATGACCGTTCTGTGGAGCGAAAACCTGCCCGAAGCATTCAAAAAATACTGTGCAAAAATCTCTATCGAAACTTCTTCCATCCAGTATGAAAATGACGAGCTGATGAGAGAAAAATTCGGTGATGACTACGGTATTGCTTGCTGTGTATCCGCAATGAAAATCGGTAAACAGATGCAGTTCTTCGGTGCAAGAGCAAACCTGGCAAAAGCTCTGCTTTATGCAATCAACGACGGTAAAGACGAAAGATATTCCGAACAGGTTGGTCCTCAGGTTGGCGCATTAACCGGCGAATACTTAAACTACGACGAAGTTATGGAAAAATTCGACAAAATTTCCGACTGGTTGGCTGAGCTGTATATCAACACCTTAAATATCATTCACTATATGCACGATAAATACTGCTACGAAAAACTGGAAATGGCTCTTCACGATGAAAACATCGTAAGAACTTCCGCTTGCGGTATGGCAGGTCTTTCCGTAGTAGCAGACAGCTTATCTGCAATCCGTTACGCAAAAGTAAAAGCAATCCGTGATGAAAACGGCATCGCTCACGACTTTGAAATCGAAGGCGACTACCCCAAATACGGTAACAACGATCCCAGAGCGGACGAAATCGCTGTTATGCTGGTAGAAAACTTCATGAAAAAACTGGCAGGTCACACCACTTACCGTGGTTCCAAACCTACCATGTCTATCTTAACCATTACCTCCAACGTTGTATATGGTAAGAAAACCGGTTCCACTCCCGACGGTAGAAAAGGCGGCGAACCTTTTGCTCCCGGTGCGAACCCCATGCACGGCAGAGATTCCAAAGGTTGTATTGCATCTATGAAATCTGTTGCAAAACTGCCCTATGATTACTCTGAAGACGGTATTTCCTACACCTTCTCCATCATTCCTGCAGCATTAGGTAAATCTGATGAAGAAAAAGTGGAAAACTTAGTATCCTTGATGGATGGTTACTTTGGTGATACCGGTCACCACATCAACGTTAATGTTATCAACAAAGAAGTTCTCTTAGATGCAATGGATCATCCTGAAAAATATCCTCAGTTGACGATCCGTGTATCCGGTTACGCTGTAAACTTCATTAAGCTGACCAGAGAACAGCAGTTAGACGTTATCAACAGAACTTTCCATACCCGTTTCTAATCGATACTGAAAGGAATATTACATGGATGGATATATTCATTCGGTAGAAACTTTTGGCGCTGTGGACGGTCCGGGGCTACGTTATGTGGTGTTTTTCCAGGGCTGTCCGCTACGATGCCTGTTCTGCCATAATCCTGATTCCTGGAAGATGGGAGAGGGCGAAAAAAAGAGTGATACCGAGCTGATTGCCGATATTCTGGAATACAAAAGCTTCATCAAACGAGGCGGCGTTACCTTTTCGGGCGGCGAACCGTTGGCGCAGCCGTCGTTTTTGCTGTCGTTGATTCGAAAGTGCAAAAAACACGGGCTGCATACCGCCATTGATACTTCGGGTGTTATCAGCATTGAGCAGTCCCGTTCTATCATTGCAGAAGCGGACATGCTTCTTCTGGATATCAAAACCTTTGATGCAGACTTGTATCCCAAACTGACAGGGCATACTATCGATAATAACCTTGCCACGCTGGAATTTTGCGAAGAAATCGGAAAACCCGTGTGGATTCGTCACGTGTTGGTTCCCGGTTATACCCTGGTAAAAGAACGGATGGAAAAACTGGCAGCTTATTTAAAGCAGTTCAAATGCATCGAAAAAATCGAATTACTCCCATTCCATAAGCTTGGAGAATACAAGTGGGAAGAACTGGGTGTGCCATATCAGCTTTACGATGTGCCTGTTCCCACCGAGGAAGAAATGGCAATGGCGAAAGAAATTTTCGGCGTATCTTAAAATGATAAAAAAGGAGTGGAAACACTCCTTTTTTTGTGTTTTTTAGTATTCTTTTGGTATCTTTTTTTCAAAAACGGGCATAATCTATCCGAGGTGACAAAAATGTTCGGACTTTTGATGAGTGTAATCGCAGGTGCCGCAATGAGCATACAAGGAGTTTGGAATACCCGTTTATCCGAAAAAATCGGACTGTTTGAATCCAATGTGATGGTGCAGGGAACTGCCTTTGTGTTGGGACTTCTGGTGATGTTTTTCTTTGGAAAAGGGAATTGGAGAGAATTATCCAACACTCCGAAACTGTATTGGTTGGGTGGTGTGTTGGGAATTGTAATTACGGTAACGGTGATGCTATCCATCAAAGATTTAAGCCCCACCTATGCCATTTCGGTGATTTTGATTTCTCAGCTTCTGGTGGCGGCGTTGATTGATGCGTTTGGTTGGTTCGCAAGTGAACAAGTTCCGTTTTTGTGGAATAAATATGTGGGACTGATTCTAATGATTGGAGGAGTTTTGCTCTTTCAAATGAAGCAAGGAACATAGTATTCAAAAAATATTCAAGAAAGTGTCTGATTTTATTTGAAATCAGACACTTTTCTTGACTTTGGGAGAATGTCTGATAGAATCGGATTGTAACAGTTTGTTGGGGAAAGGGAGTAAAGGAGTAACGATGAGAACAGACTCTTTTTCCAAAGAAAAACACCTTCCCATAAGGCGTTTTATTGCAGATGAATCCAAGGTGGCAACCGGACTTTACGGTCCTCGTGCCATCGCAGATGATTTAGACAATCTTTTTAATATGTTTGACCCCGAGGCTACCTTTTTAGACGGTTCCGAGCAAGGCGGTATTTCCGAGAAGAATCTGCAGAACGGCGCAGTTTCTTATGAAAAACTCGGTGCAGATGTGAAGGAGAAATTTGAGGGAATTGCAACCGAGAAGCAACTTACAGAGCTTTGTGAAGAATTAGATGAAAAACTGGATTCCAGAGCAGAAAAATCAACTACATTGTCCGGTTACGGTATCACAGATGCCTATACCAAAGGGGAAATCGACAACCGATATCTGTCCAAAGGAGATTTTATTGAAGAACAGGCAAAATTTGCAACCTCGGAAATGCTAAACCGTGCAGTTGGTGATATGCAAACTTCTGTATCAAAAAAAATGGAGGAAGTCATTCTTTATGAAGAGGTGGTCACAACTTCCGAATGGGAAAATCAACCCACCTATGAGGGTACATTGGATTCTGCATTTACCACGGATGATTTCTATTACATTACATTAAAGGATGCAGATGGGAATACACTTCCTGAAAATCAGTTTATGCTGAAAGAATTTTACACAGACGGTGCAACGGTGTATTCCACAGTATTTACGCTCGACGGCAGGAAGACCGGTGATGGTACCTTGATTGAAAATTATCCCGTGGAATTTACCCAAATCGGAGCAACCGCCAAGCTGCGAGATGCAGGGGTGTGGGAAGTAAAATATAACCCATCGGAATGGAAATTAAACGGCAATCACGGAAGTTTGAAATTTGTGTGTGACGGAGAATTTATCCAGAGAACTTCTTCTGCTTATTTTGTTTCCCAATTTCAGACAGATAAAAATGTTTCCCATTATCATTCCGAGGAAGCAACATCCTACCAAACAGATTCCGATTATAAAAATTTGGGGCTTTATGTCAATCTGAATACCTATTCTGATAAGAAAGCAGCAGTTTATAAGGCAAATAAATTCTATAATGAAATGACCATCACAAGAATATCGGATACTTGTTATCAAACACAAAGAACGGTATCACTGCGATGCTTTAATTTTTCGGATAATAATCCGAGGGTCATGTCGGGAATTACATTCGGTCACGGCGAAATTCAGCAGGGAGACACCTATCTTAAAAAAATCAATATTCAGGTTGCGGCAGTTACAAATCGCGGATTTATCCGAAACGGTTCGGTGATTCGTGTATCGGAGGTGAAATAAGATGCTCGTGTTGGAAAACGGAACGTATATCGTACAGGATGAAGCGGATTTTCCCGAAATCCCCGAAGTTGAGCAGACATACAACGAAAAGGTGGTTGGTCTTATCCGGGAAAAGTATTCCTTAGATGAAGAATTGGCTATTCAGAGACAGAGAGAGGTAAAACCCGAAGAATTTGAAGCTTATTTTATCTATTGCGAAGAATGTAAGCAAAAAGCAAAAACGCTGTAAAAAAAGCATCGGCATAATTTTATGCCGATGCTTTTTTCTTTATTGATATAACAAAGGTTTAATTTGCTCGGAATCAATGTTTTGGGCGTCATACCATTTGGAGCCGGTGTCGATATCTTCCACGTCGGTTTCTCCGTTCATGGCACGAACAGCCAATTCCACTGCACGGTATCCGATGGAAACAGGGTCCTGTGTCACCGAACCTAAAAACTTTTTGTTGCGGATGGCATCAATCTGCAATGCCCCTGAGTCAAATCCCACGGCTATCACTTTATCGGGACCGATTCTGCCGCCTGAAATTGCGGCATCGGCATTGATGATGGCTTTTGCGGCAAATTCATTGGAGCCGTAAATGGCAATCAGGTCGTTTTTATTGAGTAAGGTCTGAGCGGAAGTTTGCCCTTGGGTATCGTTGATTTCTGCAGGAATTGCCACATCTATGGTTACTTTTGCATTGGTGACACCGTTTGCAAATTTGGTGTGGCCGATGATTGCTACGGAGCCTTTTTGGAATCCCTCGGCAGATTCAATCAGATTGACCATTTTATCTAAAAAACCTTGGGTTCTCATACTGATGGACTGAGAATTTGCTTCCTGAGAAACCACGCCGATGCGGACATTGTCTGCAGTTAACTTTTCTTTGATAGCGTCATACATTTTTTGTGCCGCAAGTTCACCTGCTTTGTAGTTATCGGTGGAGGCGTTGGCAAAAATGGTTCCCTCCGGTGCTCCGGGAACCCCGGAGTCGAATCCAATCACGGGAATATTATTGGCTTTTGCCTTGTTTACCGCATCCAACGATGCGGTGGTATCCAACGCTGCGATACAGATGGCGGCAGGTTTTTTGTTGATGGCATTATTCATCATTTCCACCTGAGCCGCAATGGCACCTTCTCCTTCAGGTCCCACAAAGTTCACTTTTACACCAAGCTCTTTTCCTGCTTTGTCGGCACCTTGTTTTACCGCTTTCCAAAAGTCGTGCTGGAAGCCTTTTGCGATAACTTCTACGGTTTTCTGAGAAGAATTTCCGCCCATACATCCCGTGAGCAGAGCGCTTATGAGAAATAGTGCCGTTAACACGGCAAGCAGTTTTTTCTTGTTCATATTGGTAACAACCTTTCTTATGATTTTATAGAAATTCGTTTTTCTCGGTTACTGCGGTAAATATCCAGAAGCACCGCTCCGATGACGACAATCCCGGTAATCAGGGTCTGGTAGTGGGGTTGCAGATCCACATAGGGCAATCCGATTTTTAACACACTCATAATAAATACCCCGATAAAGGTGCCGATAATGGAACCCACCCCGCCGGATAAAGAGGTTCCTCCTACCACAACCCCTGCGATTGCCTGCAATTCAAAGCCTTGCCCGGCACCGGGCAAAATGGTGGTGTAGGTGGCGGCATACGCAATTCCTGCAAAACCTGCGAAAAGGCCGGAAATCACATACACCACCGTTTCCCATTTTTGCACATTCACCCCCGAGAGACGAGCCGCTTCTTTGTTGCTTCCGATGGCAAAGGTGTATCGTCCGATAACGGTTTTATTCAGAAGAATGACCGCTACCACTGTAAAAGCTACCAACACCAAAAAGCCTGTGGGGAAGTTGTCTGCCGTGCGGAAAATGTCTTTGTACCATCCTTCGGGGGATGAACGCATAGGGAAGGTGGTGGATTGCACATTGGACACGATGGAGCCAACCCCAGAGGAGACCATCATAGTGCCCAAGGTTGCGATAAAAGGCGGCAGCTTCAGACGGGACACCATAATCCCGTTTGCCAGACCAAACAATCCACCCACCAAAACCGTGATAATCAGGCAGAGCCAGAGGGGAAGCGCCAGATTGTTGTGGAGTGTTCCGCCCACAATGGCAGAACACATCATCACTGTGCCGATAGACAGGTCGATGCCGCCCGTGATAATAACAAAGGTTACTCCGATTGCCAAAAAACCGATGTAGTAGGATGCATCAAAAATACTGACTAAGGTATCTGTGGTAAAAAAGTTGGTTCCGAATACGGAGAAAAAGGCGTATAAAACAATGAGGGCGCCCAATGCAATGAATTTCTGCATCCCTTTTGTTTTAATGTTTTCGATCAACTGGTTCATAAAGAACTCCTTTCCGATTTTATGAAATCACGCGGATTTATGCATCTTCGCGTTTGGTTGCCAACTGCATGATTTTCTCCTGGTCGGCATCTTTGATATCTAACTCTCCTGTGATTTTTCCTTCGCACATTACAATAATCCGATCGCTCATACGAAGAATTTCCGTCAGTTCCGAGGAAATCATAATAATGGATTTTCCCTGCTTGGAAAGTTCATTCATCAAAGCATAAATTTCGCTTTTGGCACCCACGTCAATTCCTCGGGTGGGTTCATCAAAAATCAGGATATCGCAATTTTTGATGAGCCATTTGGCAATGACCACTTTTTGTTGATTCCCGCCCGATAAATTCCTCACCGCCTGACGGATGGAGGGTGTTTTTGTTTTCAGTTTTTCTTTATATTCTGTTGCCGTTTGGCTGATGGCTCCTTCTTTTACGAATCCAAACTTGGAAAATTGCTTTAAATCCGCCAAAACAGAGTTATCCGCCACATCTAAATTGAGCGCCAGACCATAACGCTTTCTGTCTTCCGAAAGATATCCGATTCCATGCTTTACGGCATCTATGGGAGAGTTGATTTCCACTCGTTCGCCCTTTAGGAAGATGGTTCCGCTTTCGGGTTTGTCTGCACCGAAAATCAGTCTCGCAAGCTCTGTTCTTCCTGCTCCCATCAGACCTGCAAACCCTAAAATTTCTCCCTTTTTCAATGAAAAACTGACATTTTTGACCTGAGGAGATAAGGTGATTCCCTCGGCTTTTAACACCACGGGAGCATCCTTTGGAACCGTGCTTTCTTCCTTGGGATTTTCATAAATGGTGCGTCCCACCATCATACTGATAATTTCATCTTTTGTGGTATCTTTGGTACGGATGGTTCCGATATACTCTCCGTCTCTCATCACGGTGACACGGTCTGTGATTGCTTCGATTTCATCCATTCTGTGAGAAATGTAAATCATGCCCACACCTTTATGGCGAAGCTCTGAAATCAACCGAAACAGTTCCTTGATTTCGTGTTGTGTCAAAGCGGCGGTGGGTTCGTCAAACACAATGATTTTGGCGTGATAGGAAATGGCTTTTGCAATTTCCACCATCTGTTGTTTTCCCACGGTCAGATTTTCGATAAGCTCTTTGGGATTCATAAATATTCCAAGCTTTGAAAACAGAAGTTTGGTTTCTTTTTCCAGGGATTTATCGTCCAGCCAGAAGCCGAATTTTTTTGTTTCACGGCCGATAAAAATATTTTCTGCCACGCTTAAGTGATTCATCATATTCAGTTCCTGATGCACAATGATAACGCCGTTTTCCTGGGCTTCTTTCGGGCTTTTAAAGTGGATTTCTTTTCCCATAAATGTGATTTTTCCGCTATCCTTTTGATGAATCCCCGTGAGAATTTTCATTAAAGTGGACTTGCCCGCACCGTTTTCTCCCACCAGAGCGTGAACTTCACCCGGATATAAATCCAGATTGGCATTCTTTAACGCTTTTACGCCGACAAATTCTTTGGTGATATTCTCCATTGTCAGAATCGGTTGTTCTGTTGCCATATAATTACCTGCCTCTTTTTCAAAATAAACACAAAGCGTGACTTTGATTTCTCCTTTTATGTTTGACCGATTTTTGATTATTATAACCTTTTTTCGAAAAAAACTTTACTCGGGCAATCGTAAAAAATATCCTCTTTCCGATTGACTTTTTGAAAAAAACGTCCGAAAATTTATGCAATTTAAAAAAATGTGGCAAAAAGTCTTGTTTTTTCTTAAAAAAATGCAGAAAAATTCAAAAAATATTCAAAAAATATTTGAATTATACAGAGTAGTATGTTATAATATATAAATAAACTGAGATAGTTTTATCTTAAAAAAATTACTCAGAAAAATCAAACGAATGAAAAATCAAAATATAAGAAACAGAAAGGATTTTATTACCATGGAAGAAAACATCTTAACCAATGATAAACAGGGCACCATTAAAGTGAGTGCGGAAGTGCTTTCCGTTATTTCCGGAATGGCAGTGAATGACATTGAAGGAGTTGCTTCTTTGATTGAAGATCCCGATAGCAATGTTTATTCCAAAAAAATGCTGAGCCGCGGTATCAGCGTGGATCAGAAACCGGATGGCTTGTCCGTAAACTTAAACATTATCGTGAAAAACGGTTATGTGATTGCCGATGTTGCAAGAGAAGTGCAGCTGAAGGTAAAAGATGCAATGGAAAATATGCTGGGCTTCGCTGTGAAAACCGTAAATGTTGTAGTAGCAGGTGTGGATTTTTCCGAAGCTGAATAATAAAGGAACAAAACAATGAAAAGAAGAGAATTAAGAGAACATGCCTTCAAACTGATTTTCTCCGGTCACGGCGGAGTGCTTAGTGAAGAAGGAATTGCATTTTATCTTACCGATAACGAAATCAAAGGGAAAGACGCCAAAGAGTTAACCGACAAGGTGAATCTGGTGTTTAACAACCTGGAAAAAGTGGATGAAGTGATTGCAGCCAACGTAAAAGGCTATGCATTCGATCGAATTTCCAAAGTTTCTTTGGCGGTGCTTCGTCTGGGCGTTGCAGAAATGCTCTTTGATGATACGGTGCCCGACGGGGTTGCCGTGTCGGAAGCAATGGCGATTGCAGAAACCTTTGAAGATGAAAAATCAAAAACCTTTGTCAACGGCGTGTTAGGTGCCGTGTCCAGAGGGAAAGAATAAGGACTTTATTATGGATGTTCTTACCATTACAGAACTGAATTTATACATTAAGGGCTTGATTGAGCGGGATAGCGTGTTGCAGAAAATCACCGTAAAAGGAGAAATCTCCAACTTCAAGCATCATTCTTCGGGGCATTTGTATCTGTCTTTAAAGGATGACGGCGGAGTCATCCGTGCGGTGATGTTTCGTTTTGCCGCCGGGAAGCTTCGTTTCCGTCCCGAAAACGGAATGCAGGTAGTGGTATCCGGCAAAGTTTCCGTGTATGAACGGGACGGTCAGTATCAGATGTATATTGACGAAATGATGCCTGATGGAGTGGGTGCTTTGTATGTTGCTTACGAGCAGTTGAAAGCGCAGTTGGAAGAAGAAGGCCTATTTTCTCCGCAGTACAAAAAGCCTATCCCGAAATATCCCGAAACCATCGGGATTGTCACCTCTCCCACAGGAGCAGCCATCCGTGATATTTTAAATATCTTAAAACGGCGTTTCCCCTATACGAAAGTGTATTTGTATCCTGCTCTGGTGCAAGGGGAAGGTGCAAAGGAATCCATTGTCCGCGGTCTTAAATTTTTCGACGGAAAAGTGGATACCGTTATCACGGGACGCGGCGGCGGTTCCATTGAGGATTTATGGGCGTTTAACGAAGAGGCGGTTGCCCGCCAGATTTTCGCCATGAAAACACCCGTTATTTCCGCAGTGGGGCACGAAACCGATTTCACCATTGCCGATTTTGTTGCCGACAGGCGTGTTCCCACTCCTTCGGCGGCGGCAGAAATTTCGGTTCCTTCGGGAGCAGAGCTTCAAAAGTTTTTAAAAATTGTGGACGGGCGTTTGTATGCCGCTTTACTGAATCAACTGGAACGCTCCCGAAAAAATCTGCAGGTGTTACGGGAAAAAGAGGTGCTGCGAAATCCTCTTGCCGTGTATAACATCAAACGAATGCAGATTGATGCATTTTCCACCCGGTTGGAAAATTGTTATACCAAGAAGATTCACGGGGCGAGAGAAGCGTTTGTCAAGCACGTTGCCAAACTGGATGCCTTAAGCCCGTTAAAGATTTTAAAGCGGGGCTACTCCGTGGCAGAAGACGAGCAGGGTAATCCCGTATCGTCAGTTTCGGCTTTTGATGTGGGCAGCCGTGTGTATGTGACCATGTCGGACGGTAAGCTTGGTTGCGATATTACCGAAATTACAAAAAAAGAAAAATCCAATGAGGTTTAAACAATATGGAAGAAAAGAAACTCACCTTCGAAGAAGGTATGAAACGGTTGGAAGAAATCGTGGTAGGCCTGGAAAGAGGTTCCGTGAGCCTGGAAGATGCCATGGAGCTTTTTACCGAAGGCACCAAACTTTCCAAAGACCTGCAGATGATTTTAGACTGTGCAGAATCCAAAATCAAGATGATTACCGAGCAGAACGGGCAGGTAACTGCCGTTGATTTTGAAACCAAAGAAACGGCGGAATAATTTATGAAAACAAAAATTCAGAAAATTGCCGGTTTGGTGGAAGAGTTCTTAAAGCAGGAGCTTTCGGATGCATCCTGTCAGGAAAATCTTCGCACGATTATGGAATATGCGGTCACCAACGGCGGAAAACGGTTGCGTCCCGTTTTATTACTTGCAACTTACGAATTGTTTGATAACGATGTAAAAAAAGCATTGCCTTATGCGGCTTCGTTGGAAATGATTCATTCCTATTCTCTGGTGCACGATGATTTGCCCAGTATGGATAATGATGATTTAAGACGGGGAAAACCCACCTGCCACAAACAGTTTTCCGAATTCGGAGCAATTCTGGCAGGAGATGCACTTTTGAACTTAAGCTTTGAAACTATGCTTCGTTATGCAGGGAATTTTTCTCCCGAAACGGCGTTGCGGGCAATGGCATATATTGCCAAAGCCTCCGGAGCAAAGGGAATGTGTGCAGGGCAGATGTCTGATATGGAGCAGTCGGTTCACGATTTTGAATCACTGATGGAAATGTATCGTGGCAAAACGGGTGCACTGTTAAAAGCTTCGGTGGTTGCAGGCGGTATCTTAGGTGGTGCCGACGAAAAAATCATTACGCTTTTGGAACAATATGCAGATTTTATCGGTCTCATATTCCAGTTAAAAGACGATGTGCTGGATGTGGAATCAGACGAAATCACCTTGGGAAAACCTGTCTTCAGTGACCAAAGAAATGAGAAAATCACATTTGTTTCCGAGTACGGTTTGGAGCGTTGCCGTCAGTTGATGGCAGAATACGAAGAAAAAGCCTTATCCTGCCTATCGCAGGTGGAGGATTTTATCAATCGTAAGGACGCTTGTGAATTTTTAAAACAGCTTACCGTTTATATGGCGGCCAGAACGAACTAATCACACGAGGAGAGATCCGTTATGAATCATATTGGAAATATCTTTTCCAATCCTATCTTAATCGCGTCTTTAGTATCCTGCCTTGCGGCACAACTTCTGAAAATACCATTTCATCGGTTGATTCATAAAGAATGGAATGCGACCCGATGCATCGGCTCCGGCGGAATGCCAAGTTCTCATTCCTCTTCGGTTTGTACCTTAGCAACCTGCATCGGTATGACGGAAGGTTTTTCGTCTCCTATGTTTGCCATTGTTGTGGTGTTTTCCTTAATCGTGATGTATGATGCATCCGGCGTGAGAAAAGCCGCAGGGGAACAAGCTAAGATTTTAAACCGAATCATTAAAAAATTCGAAAAACAGGAATTTCAGATCGATAACGAATTAAAAGAGTTGATTGGTCACACCAAGCCCGAAGTGTGGGCAGGCGCAGCGTTGGGTGTGGTCATCGGCATTTTATTTTGTTTGTAAATTGTTTATATTGTGGCGCTGTATTCTAGTCAACTATGCACTATTGAGGGCGGGCCTAAAAATCCGTTAAAGAGCATATCGATGAAGTTCCTTGTGTTTGCTTCGGACGCCCAGTCCGGGGTGGATGCTGGGAGTTAAGGTTATGGGGCAGCTGCTAATGGCATAGTGGCAGAAACCCTATTTCCGTGGAGACCTGTTCTCGTGGTCTGCAATAGATGCAACGGTTTCGTTGCAGGTTGCCCGCTACGGCTCAGGATTAAACCTGCAATTGCGGTGCGATATCTTGGTAAAGTGCTGTGTGCAGAGTAGCTTGCCTTGAAGCGAACAGCAGGGGAGATTTGGATCAGACTTTTTCAAAACGGCCATTTTGAAAGGGTTATTGCCAATTGAAACTCTGTTTGCCAAAAAGGATTAGATAATGCAAATGTTGTATGGGAAAACCACTAGACAGAATAGAATCGGAGGATTGCAGTGCGGACTCAGTGGCGATCGAGTGCAGTAACACGGCGACGTTACTGAAAGTGCTTTCAAGAGAAATCGCTCCATTGGCGACAAGGAGTAGCACTTTGGGAAATCCAACTCGACCTAAGCCGCAGAATTTACTCCGGTTCTGCCACATAATAAATTGTAAAATAGACCCGTCCATCTGTTTTTTGTGGGTAAATTTTCAGCTATAATGTGCAAAAATACTCGTGAATACACAAAGTATTCACTGCGTTTTTTCCCCATTCTATCAAGAAAATTTACTCCACAATCATCAAATGTCCGAATCTATTTTACAATTTTGAAAAAATCTGAATTGGAGAAACGGAAATGTCCAACTCCATTTTAGTATTCTGAGACTTCTTTTGATAAGAGGTGTGAATGACCGAATCTATTTTACAATTTTGAAAATATCTAAACTGGAGAAACGGGAATGTCCAACTCCATTTTAGTATTTCAGATTTCTTTTTAGCAGAGCAACAGCAATTTGTAGGGTTCGGCGATTTTCGACGAACCGTGATAGAAAACAAAAAGAATCCAAATACCATTTTGTAATTTTTAAATATTTCACAGAGGATTGCCGAACAATATGGAATCAAATAAAAAAGACGATATCCAAAAAACGAAGAAAAAACCGATGAACTGGGCGGTAAAAGCCACAATCATCACATTTATTCTTTCTTTTTTCTTAGGTGTTTTTGCGGATGTTTTGTCCAAAAATTTAAATTTTGTTCCCGCGCTTTTGGTGCTTGTTTTCATCATTATGGTGGGAATTATTGCCGATATGGCAGGGATTGCCATTGCAACGGCAGATGAAAAAACATTAAACGCTATGGCTGCCCGCAAGATGAAAGGCGCAAAAGAGGCTCTTTCCTTATTAAAAAACGCAGAAAAAGCCACCAGCATTTTTAATGATGTTATCGGGGATATTGCAGGCATTATCAGCGGTGCCACCGGTGCTACTATCGGTGTGTATGTGATTGGAATGCTTGGTGATATTCTCGCTTCGGGGAATGCGCAAATCGGTAAGTTAATTACGCTTAGTATGTTATCTGCCGTGATTGCATCTTTAACGGTAGGAGGAAAAGCCGCCGGAAAGAAATATGCGATTAAAAATGCCGAAAAAATTGTGTATCTGGTGGGAAAAATTTCTCACACCGTGAGACGCCTAACCAATGTGAAAAATTGGTTCCGTAAGGAACGTTAATCCATAAAAATTTGAGAATACGAGGAAACGAACGTGACACATCAGGACTTATTTGAAAAACTGAATCGTTATCAGAACATCAAAGAAATGCCGATTTCCGAGTTGGAAACTCTTTGCGACGAAATCCGCAGTTTTTTGATTGATTCGGTTGCCGAAACGGGCGGTCATCTGGCATCCAATTTAGGTGCCGTGGAGCTCACTGTTGCGTTGCACAGAGTCTTTTCGTTTCCCAAAGATAAACTGATATTCGATGTGGGGCATCAGAGCTATGTCCATAAAATGTTAACAGGCCGCGCAGAAGCATTTTCGAATCTGCGGAAACTAGGCGGAATCTCAGGGTTCCCGAAGGTGAACGAAAGCGAATTTGATACCTTTCATTCCGGACACAGTTCCAATTCCATTTCGGTGGCACTTGGGTTAAAACGAGGTCTGGAGCAGCAGGGAGATAATTCTCACGTGATTGCCATGATTGGTGATGGTGCCTTAACGGGCGGTATGGCAATTGAGGCGATGAATGATGCCGGCAGAGAGAAAAACAACATCATTGTGGTGCTAAACGACAATGAAATGAGCATTTCGGAGAATGTGGGAAGTATTGCCCGTCATCTTGCCAAAATGCGGACAAGTCCCATTTATCTGCGCACCAAGGGTGGCGTCTCCACCTTCTTTTCCAGAATCCCCGGAATCGGGAAGGGAATATACAAATTTATCTCCGCCTTTAAAGCGGCATTCCGCAATATGATTATCGGAGATAATATTTTTGAAGAATTAGGCTTTTATTATGCAGGTCCTTTTGACGGACATAACTTAAAAGGCCTTTGCAAAGTGTTTGAGAATTTAAAAGATATTGAAAAACCCATCGTGATTCACGTGATGACCAAAAAAGGGAAGGGATATCTTCCTGCAGAGGAGCGTCCCGATTTATTCCACGGTGTAAAAGGGTTTGATGTGGCAACCGGGAAAGTTGCTTCGTCCGGAGAAAACTTTTCTTCTGCTTTCGGAGATGCAATCACCAAATTGGCAGAAGACAATAAAAAGATTGTTGCCATTACGGCAGCAATGCCTGATGGCACGGGGCTTAGCGGTTTTGCAAAAAAATATCCCGAGCGTTATTACGATGTTGCCATCGCAGAGGCTCACGGTGCAGGCTTGTCGGTAGGTCTTGCCATTTCGGGAATGGTGCCGGTGTTTGCGGTGTATTCCTCGTTCTTGCAGCGTGCTTATGACCAGCTTATCACCGATGTTTGCGGTATGAATCTGCATTGTGTATTTGCGGTAGATCGTTCCGGTATTGTGGGAGAAGACGGAGAAACCCATCAGGGTGTTTTTGATATTTCCTATCTTGCTGCAATGCCCAATATGACTATATTTTCTCCTGCCACCTACAAGGATTTGCAGTGGATGCTAAAAGAAGCGTGTGAAGAATATGATTCTCCTTGCGCCATCCGTTATCCCAGAGGAAGCGAATCTTTGGAGGTTTGCGAATTGGAGCAACCTTACGAAAAAGGGAAAGCGCAAGTTTTGGCGGAAGGGAAACATGTTTCCATTTTGTGTGACGGTTCCATGGTGGCAGAGGGATTAAAAGCAACCCGTTTGCTTGCCGAATGGGGCGTCTGTGCAGAACTTATCAATTTGCGTTACATTAAGCCATTAGACTGGGAAACCATCGGTAACTCCTTGATGAAAACAAAACGGGGCGTTGTGATGGAAAATGCTTGCCAAAGCGGTGGTATATACTCGATGCTCACCGGTGCAACCACCGTGCCGCTATTGTCGGTATCGGTTCCCGATTGTTATGTTCCTCACGGCAAAGTGGATGAATTGTTCAAAATGTTTCAGATGGACGGCGAGAGCGTCGCAAAACGAATTATGGAGGAATTTTTCCGTTGAAAATCAGATTAGATGTTGCCTTAACCGAACAGGGACTTGCTCCCTCCCGTGAAAAAGCGAAAGCACTCATTATGGCGGGGCAGGTGTATGTGGATGGGCAAAAAGCATATAAAGCAGGTGAAATGATAGAGGATACCCAAAAGCTCACCGTAAAAGAGGAGCTTCCCTTTGTGTCCCGCGGCGGATACAAACTGGATAAGGGGATTAAAGTGTTCGGCATCAACCTGCAAGACAAAATTTGTGTGGATATCGGGGCATCCACAGGCGGTTTTACCGACTGTATGCTGCAAAACGGTGCAAAGCGTGTGTATGCGGTGGATGTGGGATACGGTCAGTTGGACTGGAAATTAAGAAGCGACGAGCGTGTGGTGGTGCTGGAGCGAACCAACGCCCGCTACCTGACCGAAAAAGAAATCCCCGAACGACCCGACTTTTTATCTGCCGATGTGGCGTTTATTTCGTTAAATACCGCCCTTTCCACGGCGGTGGATTTACTGAGTGATACTGCGGAACTGATGGTTTTAATCAAACCTCAGTTTGAAGCAGGCAGAGAATTTGTTGGTAAAAAAGGCGTGGTGAAAGATAAAAAGGTTCATCACGATGTGATTGTAAAAGTTTGTGAACAGATGATTGCCAAAGGGTTAACCTTATTGGATTTGGATTTTTCTCCCATTAAGGGTCCCGAAGGCAACATTGAATACTTATTGTATATGACTAAACGGCAGGAAGCGGGAATGGATTATCTTGCCAAGGCAAAAGAAATTTCGGAAGCTTCTCATACCACATTGGATTAAACCGAGGGATATTATGAACATTGGAATTGTCATCGGAAAAACGAATATAGATGTTTCTGTGATTACACGGCTTGTTTCTTTACTTGAGAAACATAATGCCCGTGTTTATTTCCCGTGTGAGAGTGGGATGGGTTCGTTTGGAACTATGCTTTCGCAGGAAGAATTTTATCAGACTGCGGAGCTTGTGATTGTGTTGGGTGGTGACGGAACCTTGCTTCGAGTTTCCCAATCTGCCTCCCGATATGGAATTCCCGTGTTGGGAATCAATTTTGGTCGGGTTGGACTTCTTGCGGATTTGGAGCAGAATGAGTTGGAGTTGGTCAGTCGAATTTTCACAGAAGATTATGTGATTGACGAACGAATGATGTTAACCGCCACCGTAACCGAGAACGGCGAAGAAAAGTATCGCTTTGATGCATTAAACGAAATTGCATTATCCCGTGGGAATTTTGCAAAAATGTTGGAAATGGATTTATATATTGATGGTGCAATCTGCACTCCCATTCGTGCAGACGGTCTGATTGTTTCCACTCCCACAGGCTCCACGGCGTATTCTTTATCGGCAGGCGGTGCGGTGATTGACCCTCTGGCAGAAGCCTTTGCGGTAACTCCCATTTGCCCGCACACCTTGACCATTCGTCCGATGATTCTTTGCAAAAACAGAACCATCACCATTAAGCAAAAAGTGGGAACTGAGAACATTTCTTTCCTGTCCTACGACGGAAATGAAGCAGTAACCGTGAGTCCGGGGATGGAGATTAGTGTTCGCTTATCCGATTACACCACCAAGCTGGTTCGGATTGTGAACAGAAACTTCTATTCCGTGTTAAAAGATAAACTCTAAGAAAGAGGGGAGAACCATGAAAAAAAGACGGCAAGACGATTTACTCCACTTAATCCGTCAGGAAAAAATCAGAACCCAGGAGGAACTGACGGAGCGTTTATCCGAAATGGGGTATCGGGTAACTCAGGCAACAGTATCTCGTGATATCAAAGAATTAAAGATTATTAAAACCACCGATGAAAACGGGGAAATCTGTTATCTGGCACCTCAGAAAGATTCGATGCACCATGTTGCGGGAACAGGCCTTGGATTTTTTAAAAACCTGATTCATTCGGTCACCTTCAGCGTGAATATCATTGTGATTCACACTGCCGCAGGGATGGCGCAAGGCATTGCCGCTACCATTGACCGTATGGGCAGAGCCGATATTTTAGGCACCATTGCAGGGGATGACACCATTATGGTGGTTTGCCGTACTCCCGAAGAAACAGGTGCGGTGGCTGCTTACTTAAAAACCCATCTCTAAGAGAGGAACAACGGATTATGCTTTCAACCATGCATATTAAAAACTTGGCTGTTATCCGTGAGATTACGCTGCAGTTTGATAGCGGTCTGACGGTATTGACAGGGGAAACCGGTGCAGGGAAGTCCATTTTGATGGACGCCTTGCAGGCTATTTTGGGTGCCCGTGTGTCCAAGGATTTAATCCGTGCCGACGAAAAATCTGCTTTGGTGGAGGTTGGGTTCTTCTTTTCGGAAGAATCGGCTCCCGAAGCGTTAAAGCCCTATCTTTCGGATGATATGCTTGTGTTATCCCGTGAAATTTTTCGTGATGGCAGAAATATTGTGAAAATTAACGGTTCTTTGTCTAATACCGCAGAACTTCGGGCGCTTGCTCCCTATCTTATCAGTATTCATTCGCAGAATGATAATCAGATTTTGTTCCGTTCTGAAGAGCATTTTCGTTTTTTAGACCATTTTGCGGGAGCAACCGATTTGTTTTCGGAATATGAAAACTGCTATCGTCGTTATCGTGAAATCTGCGAGGAAATCCTGGCGGTGGACACCAAAAAAGAGCAGGATAACAGTCGGATTGATTACTTAAAATTTGTGATTCGTGAAATTGAGAGTGCCAATCTGCAACCCGATGAAGAAGAGCATTTAAAAGACATCAAGCTTCTCTTAAAAAATCAGGAGAAAAATAAAGAAAATATCAAAACGGCAACCTATGCCTTATATGAACAAGAAGAAAGTGCTTACCATTTCGTTTCTGTGGCGGCAAAAGCATTAAAGAATGCAGAAGGATTCTCTGAAATCGCAGAACGATTGGATGAGCTTCGATATGAAATTGCAGAACTGTCTGAAAAAATCCGCACCTCGGATGTGAAGGCAGAGTTGGAATATACCAATATAGACGATTTGGAAGACCGTTTGGGACTGATTTATCAGCTCAAAATGAAGTACGGCGGAACCTTCCAAGCTATCTTTGATACCTATGAAAAAGCTTCCCGTGAGCTATATGAAATCGAGCATCGGGAGCATCATCTGGAAGAGCTTAGCAAGAAAAAAGAAGAGTACCTTTCAAAACTCGGGGAAAAATCTTTGGAATTATCTCAGATTCGAAGCCGTTTTGCCAAACAGTTATCTGAAAAACTGGAAGCAGAACTGCAGGATTTAATGATGCCAAACGCCGTATTCTCGGTGGCGTTAAAAGAGGAAGACGATTATACCGCTCACGGCAAAGAAAAGGTGGAATTTTTATTTTCCGCAAACCTTGGCTTGCCGCCTGCACCCCTATCCAAAATTGCATCCGGCGGTGAAATTTCCCGTGTGAATTTGGCATTAAAATCCGTCCTTCGGGGCATTGACCCTGCTTGCGCCTTTGTGTTTGATGAAATTGACACGGGGATCAGCGGTCGTGCCGCACAGAAAACGGGTGAAAAAATGTGTGCCATTGCAAGGGATGAAAAAAGCTCACAGGTGCTTTGTGTGACCCATCTTCCTCAGATTGCCGCAATGGCAGACCAACATTTTTTGGTCAACAAAGAAGATGTAAACGGGGAAACCGTAACGACTGTCTCAAACATTGCGGGGGATGAACGGATTAGTGAAATTTCCCGTATGATTGGCGGTGTTGCGGTAACCGAAATTACCCGTCAGAGTGCCGAAGAAATGCTGAGCTTAGCAAAACAGTTAAAAACGGAGTGTTAATATGAAAGTTTTGGGAACCGTTACCCGACGAGTCGATGAAAAGAATATCCTTGTCAAAGTAGTTCGTTCTTCTGCTTGCGGAGGCGATTGCCATACCTGCGGAATGTGTCGCGGCGGAGAAGCGGATATTCTTGCCGAATGCAGTGATTTTGTGCAGGAGGGGGATGCGGTTTTGATTACCATTCCAAACAAGCGGTATTTCTCCATTTCCTTTGCAGTGTTTTCTGTACCGCTTATCGTGATACTTCTGGCATTTTGGTTCTGTCACCGCTATTTATCCGAAGCAAGCTCTGCTTTGATTTCTTTTGCGGCAGGCGTTCTGTTTTTCGTAGGGATTTCGTTATGGTTTCGAAGATTAGAAAAACCCAAAGCAACTAAGAAAGAGGAATAATATGAAGCGTATTACCATATTTTCGGGGCATTACGGCAGCGGAAAAACCACCGCGGCAGTTGCCTATGCAAAAAAATTAAGAGAACAACACGAAAAAGTGATGATTGTGGATATTGATTTAATCAATCCCTACTATCGCACCAAAGACGCCCAGGAAGAATTGGATGCTCTGGGAATTACCGTTGTTTCTCCCACCTATGCCAACACCAATATCGAAACCCCGTCTCTTCCGGCAGGCGTGATGGCGGCATTCAGTCAAAAAGATACCTATGTGGTGTTCGATGCGGCAGGGGATGATGACGGTGCGGTGGTCTTAAGCCGTTATTTTATGGAGTTTTCACAAGAGGAATATGATTTCTTTTTGGTGATTAATTCAAAAAGACCATTGACGAGAGACAAAGAAAGTATTATAATGTATAAAGAGGATATCGAGTGTGCCTCCAGACTGAAATTTACTGCTTTGGTAAACGCCACTAATATTTCTTATGAAACCACCCTTGCCGATATTTTGGAGGGTGAAAAAATTACCGATGAGGTTGCCAAGGAATGCGAAATTCCCAACCGATACACCTTTGTGTGGGATGAGCTTTATGAGAGCTTGCCCGATGAGATAGCAAAAAAGGCAATCGGGGTGCAGCTGTTTCATAAAAAGCCATGGGAGTTATAGCATTTTTATCATCTTGTTTATAAAATTTCAATATATTGCGAAACCTCACGGAATGTGAGAGGGAAAGGAAAAAGTGATTATGGCAAAAGTAACATTTAATGAAAACGCTTGTAAAGGCTGTTATCTTTGCATGGACGTTTGTCCCAAAAAGATTATCAAAAAAGCTACCGACCGTTTGAACGTGAAGGGCTTTAACCCCGTTGAAGTGCTAGATATGGACCAGTGTATCGGTTGTGCATTCTGTGCAACCATGTGTCCCGACGTGGTAATTACCGTTGAGAAATAAGTAGGAAAGGATTGAATAAAATGAGTGAAAAAGTTTTAATGAAAGGGAACGAAGCTATCGCAGAAGCTGCAATCCGCAGCGGATGTAAACTGTTCTTCGGTTATCCCATCACTCCTCAGACCGAGGTTTCCGCATATATGTCCAAAAGAATGCCTCAGGTGGATGGACTGTACTTACAGGCAGAAAGTGAAG
>JAZQUU010000041.1:0-9499 GCA_045631485.1 Clostridia bacterium
TACCGGTTTTTCTTCACTTCCGCCTCCGGGACCTGCAATCCCCGTTACGGAAACGGCAATATCCGCATTCATCCGCTCACGGATTCCCTCTGCCATTTCGCAGGCAGTTCCCTTGGAAACGGCGCCGTATTCACCAAGCGTTTCCTCGCTGACACCGCAAAGTGCCATCTTCAATTCGTTGGAATAGGTTACCACACCGCCTAAATAAGGCTTGGAGGAACCGGGCACAGAAGTCACGGTCTGACCAATCATACCTCCGGTACAGGATTCCGCAGTCACCAGTGTATGACCGTTTTGAATCAAGGTCTGCACCACAACTTCTTCCAACGGGTGATTTCCCTCTGCATAAATATATTCGCCCACCTTATCATAAATGGTTTGTTTTAAAGCTTCGGTTAGGATTTGGGCTTCTTCTTTCGTTTGTCCTTTTGCGGTAATTTTTAAGTGCACTTCCCCTGTTTTGGCATAGGGAGCAAGAATTAAATTTTCTTCTGCTTTCATTTCGTCTGCAAGGATTTCCGCCAGACGGGATTCTCCGATGCCAAAAAACCGCAGGGTGGTTTCCACAAGTTCGCCCTCTTTTAAACCGTCCAAAAACGCAAGCATATCTTCGGTTTCCATCAAGGCCTTCACTTCAATCGGGGGGCCCGGCAACATCACAACGGTGCCCTCTTTGGTTTTGGTGATGCAGGCAGGAGCAGTTCCGTTGGGGTTTTGAATCACCTGAGAGCCTTTGGGAAAATCGCATTGGCTTAGATTGGATAAGGGCATTTCCCTTCCCGTGCGAGAAAAATAACGGTGCAGCACTTCCACCGAATAATTATCCCGCACAAGTTCCCGCCCCAAAGCTTCCGCCACCGCTTTTTTGGTGATATCATCATAGGTGGGGCCAAGACCGCCGGTGGTAATCACAAGTTCCGCTTTTTTTAAGCCTCTCTTGATTGCTTTTTTGATATCTTTTGTGCAATCCTCCACCGCCATCTGCATCACGGTTTTAATTCCGTACGGCTTTAGGATGTTGGCAAGAGTGGGTGCATTGGTATTGACAATATCGCCGGAAACCACTTCGTTTCCAACGGCAATGATACAACATTTCATCGAAAAATCAGTCTTCCTTTCACAAAAATGTATCTTCTTATAAAATAGTATAGCTTATTTTCTTAAAAATTACAAGATTTTCTTGTCATTTTTCGGTTGGAATAAAATAAATCAGGCAAAATGGGAGACTTTCCCTTGACTTATTCTTCCATTTATATTATAATAGAAAGGAAATTTTCGTTTTGCGGATTTTTTCGCAAAACCAAAAAGGAGAGATTTATTATGTCAGGAGAAGTAATAGCATTTGTTCTGTACTTCGTTGCTATGCTCGGAATCGGCGTTTGGTTCTTTATTAAAAGCAAAAGCAACAGTGAAAAAGATTATTTTTTAGGCGGCCGTCAGATGGGTCCCTGGGTTACCGCAATGAGCGCTCAGGCATCCGATATGAGTGCGTGGCTCTTAATGGGTCTTCCCGGCAGCATTTTGGCATTTGGCTTAGGTCAGGCTTGGATTGGTATCGGTCTTGCCATCGGTACCGCATTAAACTGGATTATCGTGGCAAAGAGACTTCGTAAATTCTCCGAAGCTTCCGGCGATGCCATTACCGTGCCTCAGTACTTAACCAACCGTTTTATGGCAAAAAGCTCTGCTTTAAAAATCGTTTGTGCGATTGTATTTTTAGTAAGCTTCACCATTTACGTTGCATCTGCATTCTCTGCAGGTACCACCGTATTTGTTACCTTATTCCCCAACCTGGATCCCACTGTGGCGATGATTATTTTCGCCGCAATTATCTTGGTTTACACTTTCTTAGGCGGTTTTAAAGCGGTTTGCTGGACCGACTTTTTCCAGGGTATTTTAATGCTGGTGGCATTGCTTGCAGTGCCGATTATCATCGTTTGCACTCAGGATTTGGATGCCGCAAGCTTAGCAAAAGTGTATGAATATACCGAAGGCGGAAACACCACCGTGTGCACCTTTACCCCCAACTTATTCTCTGCAAGCTGGAAAGAAATCGTTTCCGGTCTGGCTTGGGGCTTAGGATACTTCGGTATGCCTCATATTATCGTAAGATTTATGTCCATCAAAAAACCCTCTATGGTGAAAAAATCCGCAATCGTTGCAATCATCTGGGTTGTAGTTACCTTATTGGCGGCAATCCTGATTGCATACTTCGGCAGAATGTTACTGGCTGATAAATTATTGCCTATGGGCAATCAGAAACTGGTATTTATCGAATTGGCAAGATGGCTCTTCCCCGGCTTTTTGGCAGGACTGTTGTTGGCAGCAATTATTGCAGCTTCCATGTCCACCGCAGACTCTCAGTTGTTGGTTGCATCCTCTTCCTTCACCTCCGATATCTACAAACCCTTAATCCGCAAAAGTGCTTCCGAAAAAGAACTGTTGTGGGTGGGAAGAATTGTGGTTATCATCGTTTCTGTGGTTGCATTCTTTATCGCTAACGACGGCGGCGCAGGTGCGCAGGCGATTATGAACATGGTTGAAAACGCTTGGGGCTTATTCGGTGCCGCATTCGGTCCCGTAATCCTCTTATCTCTGTTCTGGAAACGCTTCACCTACAATGGTGCGGTTGCAGGTATTATCGCAGGCTCTGTTGTGGACCTTGGCTGGTTATTCTACCTGTCCAAATCCACCGGTATTTACGAAATCCTGCCCGGCTTTATCGCTTGTGCAATCGTGGCAGTTGTGGTTTCCTTACTGGATAAGAAACCTTCTTCCGAAGTTCTGGCAATCTACGAAAAAGCCACTTCCAAAGAATTCGCGGAATAATAAGCATCAACACAAAACAGGTATGGAGCATTCTCCATACCTGTTTCGCAATTTATTGGTGACAAACTATCATTAAAAAAGGAAGAAAAACAATGAAAAAACTGATTAGCAGCACCTTCTTTTTAATCCTCTTTGTTATGCTGATTTTTGCAACCCCTGCTTTTGCAGATGACTCGGGAAGTGCAGGCAGCAAAATCACCTGGACCTTTCAGGAATCTACGGGCACACTTACCCTATCCGGCAGCGGCACAGTAACCTCTGCTCCCTGGGGAAAATATAAGGCTGATATCAAGGAAATCATCATTTCCGAGGGAATAACCGACCTCTACAATCATGCTTTTCAGGATTGCGTGAATTTAGAAAAGGTAAGCTTCCCTTCAACACTTATCAAAATTAACAATTATGCATTTAAAAATTGCACTTCATTAAAAGAGCTTCATCTCCCCCAAAATTTAAGAGAAATCGGTGTAAACGCCTTTTATGGTTGCAGCAGCCTGGAAAAGGTTGTGATACCGCCTTCTCTTTCCTACATTTATGCTGATGCCTTTTCCTATTGCTCCAAGCTGGATGATGTTTATATCTCAGATTTAAATGCCTGGTTCAATGTGTGGATGCCGAGTAGCGGAAGCCCCCTGTCAGGCGGAGCAAATTTATATGTAAATGGTGAACTTTTAACCGAAGCAGTTGTCTCAAAAGAAAGTTTGGAATACTATTTTCCGCTAAAGGGCTGCACCAGCTTAAAAAAGGTAACCTTCACCAACGGCTCCGTGATACCCAATTATTTTCTTGCCGGCTGTATCAATTTGGAAGAGGTGGTAATTCGTGAGAGTATCTGGTATATCGGACAATGTGCTTTTCTCTCTTGCAGAAGTCTTACGGAAATCAATTTGCCAAAAAACGTTCAAACCATCGAAGACTATGCATTTTCCAATTGCACCGGATTGACGGAATTTACCCTACCGGATAATGTTCCCGTCATTGATAACAGAGTTTTTTCCGGATGCACCAACCTGAAAAAGGTACATATTTCTTCTGCATCGAAGGTTCACACCATCTATCCCTATGCATTTGAAAATTGCAAAAATCTGCAGGAATTCACCATCCCTGCCACCATCAAAAAAATCAATAACAGTGCATTTTTCGGATGCGAAAGCTTAACCTCCATCAACATCCCCGCCAAGGTTACAACCATCGGAACCAATCCGTTTGAAGGTTGTGTGAACCTTAGTGAAATTCAGATAGAGGAAGGAAACACCGCCTTTGTTGTTGGTGAAGATTACGGCTTATATACCATAGATAAAAGCAGATTAATTTCCTTCGCCTACAAAAAAAGAGCAGACACCTATGTGTTTCCCGCAACCTTAACCACCTATGACAGCGGTTCATTCCAAGGAATGAAACACTTCAGCGTTGATCCCGGGAACACAACCTACGCCGCCGATAAATATGGCGTTTTGTATAATCAAAGTATGAATACCTTAAGGCTATATCCTCAGGCTAGCGAACACACGGTTTACAAGGTTCCCTCCGGTGCATCTGTTGCAAACGGAGCATTTACAAGCGTGCAAAATCTTCAGATACTCTATATCCCATACGACAGCGTGTATCAAGCTGCCTTTTCCAATATGCCGGAAAGCCTGATTGTGTATGTTAATCCCGGCACAACAACAGAGAAATCCGCAATTGCGTGCGGATTTGATGTGCGCTACGGCGGGTATCTGAATAATACGGTTTCCTGGGAGCTTTCAAACGATTGCCTGACCATTTCCGGAACCGGTGCAATTCCCTATTATGAAAAAAACGATTCCAAACCCTGGTATTCGATTTCAAGCAAAATCAAAACAATCGTGATTGAAGATGGAATCACCTCGCTCAGCTCCAAACTGTTTAACGGATATACAGGCTTGGAAAAAGTGGTCATTGCAGACAGCGTAACCACCATCGGCACAGACTGCTTTAGGGATTGCTCTGCCTTGGCTGATGTTCGGCTTGGAAACGGCGTGGAAAGGCTTTCTTCCGGTGCATTTAAAAATTGTACCGCATTGGAATCAATATCCCTCCCCTCCTCCATCACATCGACGGATATGTGCTTTTCCGGTTGCACCTCATTAAAACGCATTGAGGTTTCGGATATCAATAAATTCCAACAAATTTCAGATGGCTACTTTTTTTACAATCACGGCGGCGTTCTCTACCATAACCAAGAGCCGGTATCCCACCCCGTCATTTTGGAAAACCAGTCTGTTCGCGTCTACAACTACGCCACCTTTGTGGAGAGCATCACCTATGCCGAGGGCGTTACCTCCATGTACACAACCTCAAATCTTTATGCAAAAAAATTCACCTTATCATCAACGATACAAACATTTGCAGGATACGGCCCCTATACCGCAGAGGTTGAAATCCACCCGGATAACCCGTACTTATGCTCTGTGGAAAATGTGATCTATAACAAAGAAAAAACAAAGCTGATTGCCTATCCGAAGGTTAAAGAGGATATCATCTTTACAATTCCATACGGCGTGACAACCATCAGACAAAGTGCTGTTAGCGGCAATCAATTTTTAACAGAAATTGTTGTGCCGAAAACCGTTCAGACCATTGAAAAGACAGCCTTCCAATCTTGCAAAAATTTACAGAAAATTTCTCTTCCCGAAGGGTTACTGAGCATCGGAGAAAATGCCTTCGCCTATACTGCGATTGAATCCATCACCATCCCCGAAAGCGTGCAGGAGCTTGCCTCATTGGGAATTAAGCCCGTAATCTACGGTTACGACGATTCCAAAGCACATCAGTACGCACAACAAAACGGATTAACCTTTGTAAGCCTGGGTGTGTCTCAAAATACGCTTGACTACGGTACATTCGGCAACGGTCTGCTCTGGCGAATCTCGGGAGAACATATTTTATACATCACAGGAAATGGCGAGATGCCCGACTACAATTCTCCCACAGATGCTCCCTGGCACAAGCATATGGCTTGGATTGAGAGAATCATCATAGAGGATGGTATCACCGCCATCGGAAGCAACAGTTTTTCCGATTATCTCGGTAAAAAACATATCATTGTGTTCGGAAACATTGCCTCCGTTTCTCAGAACGCTTTCGCGGCAAGCGATGAATTAACCTTATGCGGATATGGCTCCGATGCTTTGGAAGCCTACGCATCTGCCAACGAAATTACTTATATTACTATGCTTGATTTCGGCTTTGCATCCGAAACCGTGCAATGGATGTATACCCTTGATAACCGCTTGATTTTTATGGGAAGCGGCTATATGTCGGATTGGTCAAGAACCGAGGATACTCCCTGGTATTCCTATAAAAAGAACATTGTTGCCGTGGAAATTCCGGAAGGAATTAAAAACATCGGCGCTTGGTCTCTTTCCGGTTGTAGTGCCTTAAAAACCTTGGTAATTCCCAACAGCGTGGAATCTATCATGGATTATTCATTAAATGGTTGTTCTTCCTTAGAGGAATTAACACTTCCCTTTATCGGTCGTCGAAGAGGCGGCGAAGGACAAGAAAATGCAGTCTTCGGAAGTGTTTTTGGATTTTTAGGTGTTGGCGGAAGTGCCTCCTTATCCGGTGCGATCGTTCAAAGATTTACAGAAAGTATGGATAAGAATACCTATATTGGTGCATTTATCCCGACATCCATCAAAAAGGTTACCATTACCGACGAACCGTTCATCGCCTATGGAGCTTTCTATAATTGCACCTTCCAGGAAATTGTTCTTCCGGCGGGAATTACCCATATTTCTCCCTACGCTTTTTATAATTCTGCATCCAAAATCACCTATCCCGGAACTCAAAAAGCTTGGGAACGAGTTGCAATCGGTGACCATAACACCATCAACATCAATATCACAGGTGTGGACAATAGCACAGCTGAACCCGCAATAACGGTTCGCGATGTTATGGGTGGTAAAACAATCGCCATCGAAGCCGATAGCAAAGCAACCGTTTATTACACCACGGATGGCTCAGAGCCTACCTATCACAGCAATCAATATGAGGGTGAGATTGCTCTTACCGAGGCAGGAGACTATGAAATCCGTGCCATTGCAATCCAACGTGGTTACGATGAAAGCTATCCTGTGAGCGAAACAATTATTATTCCGAAAGCAGAAATGCCCATAGCTTCTGCCGAAAGCGGATTAACAGAGCCGGGAACCTTGATTTCTCTCTCTTGCAGCCTTGAAGGAGCAACCATCTTCTACACCTTGGATGGTTCTATGCCAAACAACAACAGTCTGGTCTATTCCGAACCGATTGAAATCAACGGGTTTGTTCGACTTTGTGCCATCGCTTCCAAAGAAGGATGGGCAAACAGCGAACCTGTTTTGTATCACTATTTGAATGAATATGCGGTTCCCGAAATCAGTATCAAAGAAGCTTCTCTGGTTTCCAAGCACTCCGCATTATTGCACGGTGAAATTCATAACCCGCAGGATTTAAGCTTCTTCCTTGCAGAGTTTGTTTATTACCCCAAAAACAATCCCGAAGAAGCAATCACAATAGCAGCAGCGGAAAATCTTTCCTTCCAATTGGAAAACCTTAGTGAAGACACCCTTTATTGCTATTATTTCCAAGTAACAAACGGAGATAAGATTTCCCAAAGTGATATCTCGGAATTTTGCACCAAAACTTATGAAATTCCCTTACAGGTTACATTAAATCACGAGGGAATCCGTCTGCAAAACGGCAGAGAATATCAGCTTTCTGCCACCATATCGCCGCAGAGTGCATTGCATCAGCAGGTATCCTGGAGAAGCTCCAACTATAAAATTGCCACCGTCAACGAAAACGGTGTGGTGAAGGCGGTTGGAATCGGCGATGCCATCATCACCGCAACTGCACAAGAAGGCGGAGCCTCTGCCTCTTGTAAAATTTCGGTTTACAACAAATATGTGACCGAATCGGTGGATATTTCAGAGCTGAACATTGCCACAAACACACAATATTATGCAGAGTATGGCGTTACTTATCCAAACGAAATGGAAGGCGGCAACAACGCTCAGGCGTTGGCATACTTCATCCGTTGGGACGGTGCGGTGACCGAAGCAAAGGACAAAAACTTAAGTCCCTCAGCAAGTAGTGCACTCGGCTACAAGCTGGAAACCTATTACCTGGAAGCCGATGCCGATTTTCATATCCAGAATGCATATGTCCTTCCCATCCGAGAAGACTCTCACGATAACGATGAGTTAAAACGGGCAATCAAAAAATACGGTGCAGTTGCAGCAATTATGTATGCAGCACCCGAATATCAATATGGATACGGAAGCTCCAGCTACTACTATGATGTGGATTGGAACTGGAGTGTTGGAAACCATTTGATTACCCTGGTTGGTTGGGATGACAACTACCCTGCATCCAACTTCCCCAAAAAACCGGAAGGCAACGGAGCATTCATCGTGAAAAACAGTTGGGGCGAATCCTATGGTGACGATGGATTTTTCTATATTTCCTATTACGATTCCATTTTAGCTCGTTACACCAACTCCTATGTGTATCCCGAACTGGAAACCAACGCCAACTATAACAACATCTGGCAATATGACTATACCGGTCCTTCCTACAAAATGGGCTACAAAAACTCCACATACGCTGCCAATGTATTCCCGCAAGACGGAAAAGCGCTTGCCAATGATGAATTACTGCGAGCTGTATCCTTCCACACCGTTGCACAGGATATGCGCTACGAAATTTATGTGGTGGACAACTATATTGATGAATCGTCTCTTAACACCACATCTCCGGTTAAGAGCGGCTCCCTTCACGAAATGGGCTACCATACCGTTGAGTTGGATGAATATATCACCATCAAGGCAGGAAACCGTTTTGCCGTAATCGTTCGTTTGATTGCAAAAGACGGTGAGATGGCAAATATGTTGGTTGAAAAGCTCTGGAGCGAAAATGCCAATATGGTGCATTTTGATAACGTTGGATTTTTCAGTGCAAACGGCAGTGATTGGTCTGAAATTTTCAGTGATACCAATATCTGCATCAAAGCCTTTACCGATTTTGACAATCTCTCCAAAGCAAAAACATCGGTATATAAGCAAAACGAGGTGATTGATACCAATCTCACCGAAGTTACACTCACAAATGCCGACACTTCTTATAAGCTGACTCCCTATCATTTCGGCTTTTTATATCCCGATAATGTGGACACTATCAAAAACAATTTTGTGAGCGATATTGAGTTGCCCGCAAAATATGACCTCAGAGAATTAGCACAAGTAACCAAATCCAAAGACCAAGGTGGTTTTGGATTGTGTTGGTGCTTCGGTGCCGCAGCATCTGTGGAAAGCGGTGTGTTAAAGCGTCAGGCAGAAGGTACGCTAAACGGTATTGATAACAATCTTCCCCATGTGGAAAAAAATGCCACCATCCAATATGCCGACAACATTGTTTACATCACCTCCTCGGCAGATGCAACAATTTTCGTCACATCTTATGATGAGCTTTGGAATTTCATCGGTGTAAATCAGTTCTTCATTTCTGCAAACGAAGAAAAAGAAATTCCGGTTCAGAACACTTCCAATACCAAGGTATTTGTATGGGACGAAGAATTGTTCCCGTTGTGTGAATCTCTTTTGATTTCGCATTAGGATTTACTCAATCAATCAAATATTATAAAAAATCTCCTATGAATTTTCAT
>JAZQUU010000042.1:0-9527 GCA_045631485.1 Clostridia bacterium
CTCGACGTCCCGTTGTATTCCTATCCCGCATTGTCATTTCGTAGGGGAGGGGTTCCATCCCCTCCCACATCATCCCCGCAAGCCTATCTTGTAGGGTTGGGCGGTTTCCGACCAACCGCAATCGCCACATTCATTCTGCAAGCTTTGAATGATTCATTATTCATTGCTTCCACCCCTCCCGCATTCCTCAACCTATCAAATCTCACCACATAAAAAGGAGAATCCCATGCTGAAATATTCCGAATTCCTACGCAACATTTATGGAGAAAAGGTATATAAAATCCCCATCAATACCGGTGGCACCTGCCCCAATCGGGACGGTACCAAAGGGGTGGGCGGTTGCATTTTCTGTTCCGAGGTGGGTGCAGGCTTCGAACTTTTGGATTCCTCGGTGGACATTTCGGAGCAAATCAAAACCAATATGGCGTATATCCGCAAAAAATACAATGCTCACCGCTTCCTCATCTATTTTCAGAATTTCACCGCCACCTATCTGCCCTTGGAAAATTTTCGGCAATATCTTCTAAAAGCCGTGCAGACGGAACATGTTGTGGGCGTGGTGATTTCCACCCGTCCCGACTGTCTGGACGGGGGTCACCTGGACTTGCTTAGCGAGGTAAAACAAAAAGGCTTGGACGTATTTGTCGAACTTGGTCTTCAATCCGCAAACGATGCCACTCTTGCAAAAATCAATCGGGGACATACCGTTGCCGATTATATTCGGGGAGCCAAGCTGGTGAAAGAGCGTGGCTTTTATCTGGATACCCATCTGATTTTAAACCTTCCCTGGGACAGCGAGGCAGATATTGTTACCGCCGCCAAACTGATGAACGAGGCAGGCACCGATTCGGTGAAGCTTCATTCCCTGCATATTCCCTACGGCACCAAATTATATGATTTATATCAGGCGGGGGAGATTACCGTTATTTCCAAAGAGGAATATTTTCACCGCTTATACCTCTTTTTAAAGGAATTAAACCCCTCCGTGGCGGTGCAGCGTCTCTTTTCAAGAGCCTCCAAAGAGGATACCGCTTTTTGCAACTGGCAGACAAGCTGGTGGAAACTTGAGGAAGAATATCATCGCTATGCCGAACAGATGGAACAAAAAAACTGAAAAATTCCTATTACATTATATATTATATAAGGCGAATGCACCAACATCATATTTTTGGAAAAAAATTAAAAAACATCTTGACAAATTTAAAAAAACAGAGTATAATCAGTTGGTTGATATTTCGCCCTTGTATTTTTATGGAACAAAATTGACGATTTTTCGTCAAAAAAGCAGCAGAACGGTGAAAAAATCAACTTATTTGACCAAACCGTTGCAGGATTGTTACCGAAATATTACTGTTCGGCATAAATTTTACAACTTTGTTACATATAAATTGATATTATTGACAAACACTTTTTTATCTGCTAAAATGTCACCATAGGATACCCCTCAGAAGGGATAATTCTATCAACGGGGTTTTTAAGAGCTCCGCCCGAAATTGTAAAAAAAAAATTTATATATTATTTTTAGGAGGACATCCAAATGAAACTGTCTAAAGTTTTATCCTTAGTATTAGCAGTTGTAATGCTGTTCGGTATGCAGACTTTCGCATTTACCGACGTTGCAGCTACTGCTAACTACGCAGAAGCTGTTCAGGTTCTGTCCGCTCTTAACATCATCAATGGTTATGAAGACGGCACTTTCAAACCTGAAGGCAAAATCACTAGAGCAGAATACTCTGCAATCGTTTGCAGAATTCTGGACATGGGCGATGCAGGCGCTAACCAGGTTGGCGGCTACTTCACCGACGTTGAAGCTGATCACTGGGCATCCGGTTACATCGCTACCGCTTCTCAGTTAGGTATCGTTAACGGTATGGGCGATGGTACTTTCGCTCCTTCCGCAGAAGTTACCTACGAACAGGCTGTTGCTATGTTAGTTCGTGCTTTAGGTTACGAAAGAAAAGCTCAGTCCATGGGCGGTTACCCCACCGGTTACATGATGATTGCTAATCAGGAATCCATCACCGTTGGTACCTCTAACACCGCTGGCGGCGCAGCTAGATCTACCGTTGCAAGATTAACTTACAACGCTCTGACTGTTCCCATGATGGACCAGGTATCCTGGGGTTCTGATGAAGAATTCAAACCCATCGCTACTCAGTCTTTACTGTTCACCAAACTGAACGCAATCAAAGCTGAAGTTACTTTCGACACTGTTCCTTTAAACAAAACCGAAACTAACGCTAACGTTACCATTTATGAATCCAAAATGGACAAAGTTTCTCAGGCTAACTACAACTTCAGCACTACTGTTTCTGGCGTTGTATACAACTACATCACTCAACCTGTTAAAATCAACGGCGTTGATTTAACCGGTTTACAGGGCTTAACCGCTACTGCTATTATCGACAAAACTGAAGCTGACGAATGGAAACTGATTACCGTTGTTACTAAAACCGGTAAAAACGTTGAAGTTACCGTTGACCCCGCTATGTTAGTAAATGCTAACAACAGTGGTTATGTAGAATACTACAAAACCAACGATGACGACAGAGCTTCTAAATTAAAATTAGACACTACCTTAAAAGGTTACATTAACTTAGAACAGTCTACTTACGCTGCTGCAACTACTGCTAACGCTGCTAACGTTGCATTCAGATTCGTTGATACCGATAACAACGGTGCATACGACACTGTATTCACTGATAGAGAATTAGTATTCGTTGTTGGTAATGTTAACACCAACTCCAACAAGATTTTCAGATCTACTGATTCTAACGCTCTGACCACCTTTACTGGTGCTTCCATCACCTTAGATCCTGAAAACGACAACTTAGCTTGGTCTATCAAAGATGCTGAAGGTAATGCTATCGAATTAGCTGATATCAAAGCTGGCGACATCGTAGCTGTTAAAACCTCTATCGTAGGTTCTGACACTTACTACGATATCACCGTTTCCAACGCTGTTGTTGAAGGTGTTATTACTGAAACCTACACCGAAATCGCTAAAGTTGGTGGCGCTACCTTAAACAAATTCAAAATCGGCGATGCTGATTACACTCTGTTGAACAACGGTACCATGACTCCCGGTGATTCCATCACTGCAAAAGTTTACGGCGACAAAGTTGTTTCTTACACTGTTGCTGAAGGCGTTACCAACTTCGGTATGGTAATCGCAGCTAACAGAGCTGAAGACTTCGGCGTAACCTATCAGTTACAGGTATTAACTCAGAAGGGTGAAATCGCTACCTTTAACTTTGCTGAAAAAGTTAACGGTACTACTTGGACCTCTACTACTCATTCTTCTACCGCTGCATTAGCAACTGCATTCCCTGTTGGCGATATCATCGCTTACGAACTGAACAAAGATGGCGAAATCAAAGCTATCGACGTTGAAACCGGTTATGTTGCAGCTTCTGCAAACGTATTAGATACCACCGATAAAATTGCTTCCAACGTTACTTCTCAGTACAAAGAATCTTCTGAAAAATTAGGTTCTTACTACATCACCGATAACACTGTATTCTTTGCAACTGAAACTGCTAAAGCTTCTATCACCAAAGAAAACATCGGTATGGCTTCCAAAGACATCTTTGCAGAAGACACCAACTACAACTATTCCGTAGTTTACAATTCTGACAAAGAAGCTGTAGCTGTTGTATTAATCGCTGTATCTAACCAGATCGATTACACCACCTACCCCATGGCTATTACCAAAACCGCTACCGTTACCGTTGAAGGCGAAACCAGAACTAAACTGTTCGGTTATGTAAACGGCGAAGAAACCGAAATCATCGTTGCTGAAAACGCAGACGCTACCGTTACCGGTTTAACCGTTGGCGATATCGCTCTGTACTCCTTAAACGCTGCTGGCGAAATGGTTAAAGCTTACACCTTAGCTGACAAAACCACTGCTGGTTTCGTAGTTAAAGCTAACTATGCTGCAGATGATGCTGATACTGATGCTGCAGGTAACTTAGTAACCTTAAGCACCACCAACACCACTGCTACTGGTTGTATGAGCGTTGGCGCTGCTGAAACCTTAAAAGGCTTCGGTGCTGCTGGTAAAGCTTACAAAGTACAGGGTAACTTACTGAGATTAGTAAAAGCTGCTGACTACGCTGCTACCTTTGATGGTACTGCAGACGGTAGCGTTAGAGATTACACCAACGTTACCGATGAAGACAGAATCCAGGATTACACTGTAAACGCTAACGCAGTTGCTTACTTATACGACTGTGCTACCAACAAATACACCGTTACCACTCTGTTAGATGCTGAAACTGATTACTCCACCATGGATGCTCAGCATGATAATCAGATCGATAACGATGACTTAGTATACGTTTACAACTTCGATGGCGAAACCTCTCTGGTTCTGATCGTTGACGTTGCTAGCGACAACTAATCAATAGTTTGTCTCTGACAAAACCTAATAAAAGGGTTGTTCCTTCGGGAACAACCCTTTTTGTTTTCCCCTTATTGTCAGATGCCGTCAAATGCCTCGCCCTTTGGGAGAGGTGGCACCGAAGGTGACGGAGAGGGAAAAAAGATTCCTCACTCCGTTCAGAATAACAAACTTTTACACAACATCGTAGGGGAGGGGCTTGCTCCTCCCGTGTTGGATTACCGATAAACCCCATCGGGCGGGGACAGAGCCACTGCCCCTACAAAGACCTCTCAGTCAGCTAAAGCTGACAGCTCTCCTAAAAGGAGAGCCTTTTTATTTTGTGCACCCATCTTGCCCCCCTTGCCTAAAGGGGGGGACAGAAATCCTTCAGGATTTCAGGGGGGATAAGATTCAATGAATAGTGAATAATGAATAGTGAATAATGAATAATGAATAATTTCGGTGGCATCAAATCTTGCATTCTGATACACATAACGGGTGCCCTCGTCAGAGAGAGCCTGAGATTGCAACCTGCAGAACTATGAACCATTTTGGTGGCACACATTGTGTGCATAAATTACCTTATGATATGCATACATATATAGAAAATATCCAATACTTAATATAAAATTATGGCTTCTCCTTGAGGAGAAGCTGTCACGATAGTGACTGATGAAGTGTAGGTTGCGAATGCAACCGTCAGAAAAATATTTGATTCCGTTGACACCTCCGAGTTTTGCTTCCTAAAACCTACCTTTCCCGGAAATCGGGAAGGCCGATTGAATTCTTAAAAACAATTAAAATCAAAAAATAAATGAAAGGCGGAAGGTGACTTCCGAAACAGGTGATGTTATGGCAGAATCCCCAAAAAAAATGAAAAAAACGGGTTGGCTTATTGGTCTAATCACGTTGGCAACCGCAATTATCGGCGGACTGTTTTCTATGAATTCTTCTGAATTTTATGACACATTAGTCCGTCCGCCTCTGGCACCGCCGTCTGCGGTATTTCCCATTGTGTGGGGAATTTTATATGTGGCGATGGCGGTTTCGTTGGTATTGTATCTGAATAAAAACGCCGATGATGCCAAGGCATTTTGGCTTTATGCGGCAAATCTTTTTTTGAATGCCGCCTGGCCGCTTTTTTTCTTTACCCTCCAAAATGTGGGCGCGGCACTTTTCATTTTAGTGGCAATGATTGCGGTGAATCTGTTTCTTTTGGGCAAATTAAAGAGCGAGAAATTGGCGTTTTATCTGTATCTGCCTTATCTTTTGTGGCAACTGTTTGCCTTTTATCTGAACCTGGGTGTTCTTCTTTTAAACTAACCCGAACAATAACCGAAGCAGCATAAAATAACATACCGAAACGATGCCGTAAACGACTCTTCCCAAAAAGAGAGCAGGGAAGTTTACGGCATATTTTTTATCAAAATACAGAGATTGAAACAGTACCGATAATCCTGAAAATCCGCAGAAAAACACGATAACTTCCATAGGATACCACTCTTTTAACAAAACGGTGCCCGTGGTGATTTCCAAAAAAGCCGCTCCGATAGGGAAACATGCTTCCGGCAACGAAAGACCGCCGAGCAAATCAATCAGGGACGAAAAAAAGCAGACAAAAAATAGTAGGGAAACCATGGTTTGGGCACTTTCACTCACCGATTCCACCAACGCCTCCGACAGTTTCATATTTTTTATTTCTTTTCTTTCGTTTCTTTCGTTTCTTTCTTTTGTTTCTTTTATTTCTTTTCGTAAAATTGTTTGGGGAAGCTTTCTTCCGAAGAACCAAAGCAGGGTAACGGAAGCAAATAAAAAGCTCAGGTATGAAAGAACCCCGTCAAAAGAATTTCCAAACAAACTCCCTAAATATGCCACCGAAAAGCCAAAACCGGGAATGTTGGAAAACACAAATAAGAGACGAAATTCCCCTTTTGAAATACTGTTATTTTGATATGCCATAGAGGCAAGTCTTGCTCCCGTGGGGTATCCGCAAAACAGAGACGGAATCAACATTTCTCTTGCAGGTTGGGATAAATTGCCGATTCTGATGTGTTTGGAAATTCCTTGCAGTGCACCCGTTTTTACCAAAATTCCTGATATCACAAGATATGGAAAAATACTCGGAACCAACACACCTCCACCAAGCTCCACCCCTTTTTGGATTCCGTTTTTTAAGGCATCGGGACAGAGCAAAAACCAAATCAGAAGTCCCCATCCTGTCCATTTTGACATAATTTTCACCCCGTTTCATATAATGTTAGCACATTATATGGAAAAGCTCACGGGATTATGCCGTGAGAGAAAGGTGAAATATGAAACGAAACAGCAATAAAAAACCGAAAAAGGAAACTTCAAACAGAAAAAATCCAATCACGGCAGAATCTGCACCCATACCGTCTGCCCCCAAAACTTTGTCGGAACGGCTTGGGATTTCTCCCGAAATTCTGCTCGGGGAACCTAAAATCACCGTGACGGGTGATTTTTTGGTGGAGATTGTCAACCACAAGGGGATTATCAGTTTATCTGAAGAACAAATCGAGATAAACACCCGTAAATACATTTATAAAATCTGCGGCAACTCTTTAATGATTACCTCGTTAACCGATGAAGAACTGACGATTTCGGGAAATGTGCAGACCATTGAAAAACAGTAGGAGGGATTTTTTTGATTCGTGCTTATCGGTTTTTAAGAGGGTACCGATGCTATCGTGCCACGGGAATCCATCTGGAAAAATTTTTGAATCTTTGCCTTTCGCATAAACTGTATCTTTGGAATATCTGCCGTCCCGATGTAAATACCATGTTTTTTTGCGTGAGCAACCGCGGTGCGGCGCTAATTTGTGAATTTGCCGAAAAAACGGGGACATCTCTTCTATCGGAGGAGGGGAGAGGGCTTCCCGTTCTTATGAAAACTGTGAAAAAAAGAAGAATATTTTTGGTGTCTGCAATTTGTTGTTTCGTGGGGATTTTTGCAGCGTCTTCCTTTATCTGGACGGTGAGCTTTGATGCTCCCGACGGGATTGACACGGGAGAAATCCGTTCGTTTTTAAAAGAAAACGGGTTGGGAGTGGGGAGCATCAGAAAAACGGTGGACACCACTTATGTCTCCAACCAAATTATCAATCGTTTTCCCCAGGTGTTGTGGGCAAATGTGGAGCTTTCGGACACCAATCTCACGGTAACCCTTGTTCCCCGAACGGATGCGCCGCCAATCGTTCCCAAGGATGTGCCTGCCAATATTGTGGCAAAAAAGAATGGCTACATCAAGGAAATTACCGCCGAAAACGGTGACGCTCTGGTCAGAGTGGGAGATACGGTGGTAAAAGATCAGGTGTTGATTTCGGGCTTGATTCCAAGTCCCACCGTGGGAACACGGTATATTCATTCCCAAGGAAGTGTCCGTGCGGTGACCTGGGAAGAAAAGTCGTACGAAATGAAACTGTATGAATATGTGAAAGTTCCCACGGGGAATGAGAAAATTCATCGGGAGGCGGAACTTTCTTTCTTAAAAATCCCATTGGATTTCGGGCAAAGTATTGACTTTTATAATTATGATAGTATAATAAAAGAAAAGCATTTCCTGTTTGTGACCTATCGGAAAACTGTTTTTTTGGAATATACTCTGAAAAAGCAGGAACGAACCGAAGAGGATGCCATAAAAGAGGCAACCGACCGATTCTTAAAAGAACTTTCCGAGCAGGGAATCGAAGATTTGATTTCACTAAAAACGCAGTCGGAACCCTTATCCGGGGATTGCATTCTGGTGACGGTGTTTGCCGAATGCGAGGAGGAGCTCGGGGTATCCCGTTCCATCCCAAAACCGACTGACGAAGAATAAAAGAGGTATGTATGGAGAAAGAAATTTTGCTCAGTTCCGTGGACGAAGCCATTCGTCTCTTTGGCAATTTCGATGAAAATATTCTGCTCATTGAAAAAGAGCTCGGTGTAAAAATTTTTCACAGAAACGGGATTGTGAAAACAAGCGGAGAAGAAGTTGCGGTTACTATGGCAACCGAGGTGCTGGAAGGTCTCATTCAACGCTTGAAATTTGAAGAATCCTTAGATGAACAGACCGTTCGGTATTTAATCAGTATGGCAAGAGAGGGCAACGTGAAATCGGTTGCCGAAATCGGCGGAAACTGTGTCTGTGTGACGGCTAAGGGAAAACCCATCAAGCCCAAAACATTGGGGCAGAAAGCATATATCGAAAATATCGAGAAAAATATTATCAATCTTGGCATCGGCCCTGCAGGAACGGGGAAAACCTATCTTGCGGTTGCTTGTGCGGTTACGGCGTTTAAAAACAAAGAGGTTTCCCGTATCATTTTAACCCGTCCTGCCATTGAAGCAGGGGAAAAGCTTGGATTCTTGCCCGGGGATTTGCAGTCCAAAATCGACCCGTATTTAAGACCGCTCTACGATGCACTCTTTGATTGCTTAGGCTCCGATACCTTTAGCAAGTATTCCGAAAAAGGTTTAATTGAGGTGGCACCCCTTGCCTATATGAGAGGTAGAACTTTAGATGATTGCTTTGTGATTTTGGACGAAGCACAGAATACCACTCCCGAGCAGATGAAAATGTTTTTGACCCGTATCGGTTTTAACACCAAAGCGGTTATCACGGGAGACATCACCCAGACCGACTTACCCTTCGGCAAAAAATCGGGCTTAAAGGAAGCGGTTTCCATCTTAAAAAATATCGAGGGCATTTCCATTACCATGCTTTCTCATAAAGACGTTGTCCGTCATCCGTTGGTTCAGAAAATCATTTTGGCATACGAAAAGCACGAACAACAAAAATTAAGAAAAACCCGTTATCAGGGAAATGAAAAATAATGAAAAAAAATGTCTTAGCCGGCTACGACAGTTTTTTTAGGGTATGTTTTTTAAGGTTCAAGTCCTGCATACGAAAAAAAGAGCCACCCACGCTTGTGGATGACTCTTTTTTTGGTCGAGGTGACAGGACTTGAACCTGCGGCATCTTGGTCCCAAACCAAGCACTCTACCAAACTGAGCTACGCCTCGAAACAACGCTATATATTATACCTTTTTATGCCACGGCTGTCAAGTACAAAAAGTGCGGCGGAGTGAGATAAAAAGAAGCGTTTTTCCGTGACAACGGCATAGTGTTGTGCTACAA